>NZ_JBFUFX010000018.1:0-121024 GCF_056403215.1 Mesorhizobium sp. P2_H9
CCTCGTCAATAGTTGCGCTCCTTGTCGACTCGGATCCTGCTGTCGGAGAGAGAAGGGCGAAACGATAGACCTTCAAAGCAGGTTGCTTGGCCTCTTGTCTGACAGGTCGGCAGAGCGCGCGGGAAAGTGCTTCGGCAGTGCGCCGGTCGAGTTCAAGCATGACGTTCTCGTATGTGTCGGAAATGCCGCAATTGGGGCAACACAAGAGGTCCGACCCGTGCGGCTCACCGACGCCTAGAGGCACTTTGCATCTTTTGCAGGCAATCCGAGGAGCGCTTTCGATCATCTCGATGGGTATCCCGCCATTTTGACGAACCGAGCAATTTCGATGCCAACCGCAAATGATCCGTTGCGGGACATCGACCAGGTGAATGCTTATTTGGCTCGCTTGGCGCTGGCCTCCTACCTACACCGACGAAGCGCCTCGCGCGTCCTGGTGTCCGCCTGTGGCTTGGCTGCGCCCCGGTTCAGCCCGCGCTTATCAAGTACATCAAAAGGCCCAAAACGGCAGCGAGTGACGCGCCGCCTATGAGCAATGACCGGCGCCGCCGTTTAACGCGATTGATCGGTTTCTTCCCTTTCGTAGCCTCAGCATGGGCAGCCTCGATAGCCCTAGCAAACTTCCCGGCCTTGGTGGCCTTCGCGGTCTTGGCTGCGTCATAGGCGCTATAGAGGCGCCGGCCGTCGTCTCCGAACCGATCGCTGTTCGGATAGGCCTTCTGGGACTTCTTCGGCTTCTGCATCACCACGCCCATCTCCCTCAAAGGTATATTAGCAATGCCTTGCATTTAGAAAAGAGCAGGATCATGCTTGGAGCACGGCGTGAGGAGGCCACCAGGGTAACGGTGGAAAAGGGGAACGTCATGGAATCCGTTTGCTACGTCCAAAATGAGATCTGTCTATTGTCGCTCTTGGCCAACACCACGTTGGCGCTTCTTGTTTTGGTGCCGTTCGCCGCGACGCGGCTGCTTGTGCTGAGGATGCGCGTGCACTCGGTCGGGAACCTTCAGCCGGCCTAATTCCTCTCCGAAGGGAGGATTTCCTATGCGAACAGCAATATTGATCCTCGTCGTGGTTGCCGCGTTCTTCACATGGGACGGGCTGTTGAACAATGGCCGGTACGCGGATCAGATATGGAACTTCCAATTTCCCCATCAGGTGGCGATCAGTCTGCCGAGCGAGATCAAATACGGCTACGAAGGCAAGTTCAACTGAAGCGATGGTTTGACAGTAGCCGGCTAGCTTCGCGGGAAGGCCGCTGTTGGTGCCGTGAACCCGCCATCTGAAGCGTAAGGCGCAACATTGTTGACATGGTTCATCCTCGTCCTTTGATCATTTGCAAGCGGCCTCCAGCTCGCGCTGCAAATCGACTGCCTGGGGGAAAGAAAGTTCGAACAGGTTGGTGGTGTGCTCCGGCATCTCCCAGTCCGGGTTGCAGCCCAGCGGGTCATTCGGTAGCGGTGACATTTCCCAAGGGTACAGACCCAAGGCGCGATGAAGGGCGAGGTAGTCATGCGCTTGGTAGGCCTCGATCGCTTCCGCCGTGATCGGATGCCGGCGTTTCGACTTCGGGACGCGGCGCTTCATCGCGGATCTCCGAACTGTTCCAACGCCCATGCCGGCTTCGATGGCCACCACTCCGGGCGGCTGTTGAGGAAAGCGGTGCCAAGACGGGCCCAGGCTTGAGGCGCGTCTCTCAGTTTCTGCGGGTCGTTGTGTTCGATGGAGTAGCCGAATTCAGTGAGATCGCCGAAGCCGTCATACCCGGTCTGGAATAACTCGGCCCAGGCCTGGACTTCAGCCGCTATGCGCTTCTTTCCTGCACGTCGCTTTACCGGCATTTGTTCAATCCCTGTTGCTTCGAATTGCGGGAGGGCGCCGGGCATCAGGTGCCGGTTCCCCGTCAAGGTCCAGTTCGCGAAGCAAGCGGGCGAAACCGACTTTGGCGTCTCGCTCGATTGGCACCTCAGGCCGGACCTTGGGATTGCCCTGGGAGTCAGTGAAGGTGAGTCCGAATTTGGCTATCGCCTTGCGAGCCTCCTGCATGCGTTCCCACGACTCGCACGCGGCCTGGAGCAGGCGAAGGTGATGAGGCTCCAAACTGAATTCGGCGTTCACCTCGTCCCACCATTTCTTTGACGCGGCCGAGAGATGGGCCGGTGCCGGCACCTTTGGGATACGGACAACCTTGCCACTCGACTGGTTGCCGATCGGGACGACATTCAACGATGCAGCCGAAGCCGGTCCTCTAGCGCCCATCGTGCAAGCCTCGCGCGCACGGGATGAACCGGGGGAGCGTTATTGCGTGTGATGGTATCGCAGGCGGTCTAGGAAGTGGTCGGCCTGGGTCGAGATCTCCCCCCCGATGAGTGTCTTCGCAGTGCTTCAAAACATTCGCCTCCACGGCCCTGGAGGTTCTGCGCCATCCATCAGCGCTTGCGGGTATAGGTCCTCGACGTACAAAGGGGCATCGTAGTCGATGGCGATGCTGGCAAGAGCATCTTCCCACCTAGACGGCTCAAAGTGTGCGTAGTAATCGCAGCCGATGTAGATGCAGATATCTGGGTCTTCGGCGATCTCCACGTTCATGTGGATTGCAACCCCGTCCTCGCATCGCACCACCGAGACCCAGTCGACAGACATGCCCTCGCGCAGCGCGCTATTAACGCCCGGCAAGATGCGCGCCCACATGTAGCGCAGCGTTTCTAGTTCGTCCGACGGCGCGACCCGCTGAAGGTCAATGACGGCAGGGGGCTTTGTGATCTCTGCCTTGACGCATTGGTCGATCGCCCAGTCGCACAGTTCCTTATGCCGCACCTCAATGGCGAGACGATCGGCGCCTCGTGCCTGGAGCACTGAAAGCTCACCGGCAATATGGCTGTCTAGGTCCGCCATGAAAGTCACCACATCCATCGAGCCGTTTTAGACCCGCTCGCCGTAGCGGCGCTGATAGTTCGACTTCATGAGCGAAACGGCCTTGGAGTTGTGTTCGGTCAAGCCCGCGCGCTCCAGCCGGCGAATCCAGTAGAGATCATCCGCCTTCTTCTTCGGATCGTAGAGCTTTACGACGCGAACCGGTTTCTGCTGAGGCCGGACGCTTGTGAGATACACCGGCTTCAGCGGTGCGGTGAGTTTCACCGGGCGCAACGGCGCAGCGGTCTTCGTGGCTGCGTCGGGTCGCTGCATCTTCCCTTGGCTGGACATATCTCTCGTCAAGTATTGCATCTCCGCCTTCTCCTTTGCTCACTCAGCGCCATTGAGGATTTTCCGAGTCATTGCGATGCCGTGCTCCAACATGCCCTGGCATCGCCCGGGCAACTTGCTCTGAAGCTTGACGTTCGCCTGAACTGCGGCCCCGTAGAACAAGACGCCTACGCCGAGCAGATCCTCAAGTTCGTCGAGCTTCCTTCCAATGGCAGCGCGGTATTCAGCGATCTTCGGTGTCAGGGACGCCAATTCCGCATCGAAGGCGGCTCGCTCGGCTTCCAAGGCCACCATCGCTTCCCGTTCTTTAACCTGGTGGGGAATGATTTCCTGACCGGCCTTGTCGACCTCTGCGGCGGTAGCCTTAGGCGGCTGACCCGGCACCTGGCCGAAGTAGAGGCGGTGAAGCTCGGCGTGCTTGGACTGAGCGGCCTCGCGTTCAGCGACGGCCTCCCGCCACTTCCGTTCGGCCTCGGCGATCGACGCTGGCTTTGGCGGGATTTTCAGGATGCTGGCGAAGTCCATTTCGGTCCTCGGAGTGCGTGCGAGCATTTGTCGGTTCCTCTTTCTCAGGTTGGAATTTACGCCCCGCGGCGACGGCTTCGGATAACGCGTTATTCAGAATGCGGAGGATCGCGTTGACGAGCCGCTTGCGGTTCCGGCTCCCAGCCTCGTCGACGGCGCCGGCCTCCAGCATCAAGCCGGCAAGCACATGATCGATTGGCAGCGGAAGATAGATCCCGCCATACGGGCGACGCTCCTTGAGCCGTGCTTGACGCTCACGATTATGCCGACGCTTTCGCGCTGTGCGCTCCTCAGGCGTGCCAATGGGTCGGCGGCCACGACGTCGATCGGGGGCAATCTCATCGGGGGGCGAATTCATGTTCAGCCGCCCTAGATGCCGGCCTTAGGTGTTGCCAGGCGACGGAACCCGCAGAAGGCCACATGCGTTGCCCTTGCATGGTCGATTTTCTCAAATCGGTTCTCCAAGAACTCTTGCCGGCCTGGCTCAGCCGAAAGGCGGTCGACGTGGACGTGCGCCCAGCGGAGCAGCAGCCGCCAATGCGCGACCTTATCGGTCCCGCCCCTCTCGTGCGATATCGTGGCCCGGTGCGGTCCGAACCTCCCGATTACAGGCTCCCCGAGTCGCAGTTTTAGCGCTCTCATTCCGCTCGCCTTCCGAGATTGCGAAACGGTCGCAGGAACCAAAGCGGTCGACCGGGGTTGGTTTATCGAAGGGACCTCGCACCGAAAGGATTCGGAACGATGGTCGAAATTCTTGATTTTGAATTGGCAAAGGCTCGCCTGCGCTTGAAACGTGCCGAACGTTCTCTCGATCGCGCCAACGAATTGTTGAACGACGAAAACCCCGGCGTGTGTCTCAATCTGGCCCTTTGCGGTCGGATCAGATCCGAGCAGCGGCGGGTCGCCGAAGCCAAGCAGCGCTTGGCCACTCTGAATCCGTCGCTTCCCTGAGGTTTTCTGGTTGCCACCGTTTCGGAGGCGGCAGCGTCGAAGCACGACATTGCGCCTTGGAACAAAAGTGGTGAGCGACCTTTCCACCTTTGAATGGGCCGCAAACCGAAAGTATACGGCGCATAAGCGTGCTTGGGGAAGATAAGTTCTACCCGGACAGCGCACTGAGGCACTCTCACGATGCCCAATTTGTTCGAACCACTCAACGGGGACGGCCATAAGCGAAGCGTGCTTTACCATGCCGCTCGACTGCAGATGCTTCACGATCGAATGCTGAAGCGGTTCGACAGGGTCGATGAAGCGGCCGACAAGGTTGAAGCCGAGGCAGAGCTGTTTGCTGAAGCTATTCGGCCGTCTGTGCAGATGATCGGCATGTAGAGCGCTGACGTTCGATCTTGGCGCCTCTTCCCTCCAAAGCCCTGCGGCGTTGGTGACGTTCTCGAACTTCGCGATTTCCTCCGGTCTAAGGTCTCGGTCTTGGTCTTGGTCTAAGGTCTTGGTCTTGGTATGTGCACACGGTGTCACACGGTGTAAAACTACCCCTACAGACGGTGTGAACACGGTCTCGACACGGTGTCGCTGCCTCATGAGCGGCCACCTCGCATCAATCGGGTGTCCATCAGCCTCGACGTGCTGCCGATGGTTTCCGCGATCGATTTGACGGTCCCTCGGGCCTTCTCTACACGCTCGGCTGCCTTCTGTGCCTCTCGTTCTATGCGAGCCGCGTTGACCTCATCGAATGAGGCAACGGCCTTCTCGCGTAGCCTGTCGCTCTCGATTGCCTGGAGCCGGCGGCGGGTGCCTATGGCGTGATCATCGTTGGCCGGTGGATTGTGTCGGAACCATCGTTCAATAAGGATCACGTCGCCGTCGCGGTCGATGAGTTCAGCATTGACCAATTCCACCAGCACGCACTCATAGGCTGCCGCCGGCCAGCCGAGATCAGCGCAGGCATAGCCTGGTGGAAGTTCATACACACCGGCGCTGGTGACATGCGCGTTGGTCAGGAGGTAGAGAAAACCGACCTTCGCTTCCTCGGCCAGTCCGATGAACCGGCGAGACCGCCATACTGCCGGCGATACCTTGGTGAAGCTGCGGGCGCTCATGCCGTGGCCTCGCATTTCATCGAGAGCTTCAGTTCGCGCTCGGCCGCCTTATGATGCTTCCTGCAAAGCCACTGACAAAAAAGTGGGGTTTTCCATTCCGGGTGATGGGCGTCGGTCTTGGGATCGCCGCAGACTTCGCATGGCTGGCGTTCGATGATTCCCCGCTTGATCGCAGAACGGGTGGCCGAGTGGCACCAGTGAGCGAGGGGGTTGCGCTGCCGCCACCGTGCTTGCGGCGTGGAACGGGCTGGGCTATTCTCGAAAACCTCAGATCCTGCCACGGTGCTTGAGACTTTGGAGCCGGTTCGCGTGTCCAGCGCGGCCGGCTTTCGACGTTCACGAGCCGCAGCCATCGGCGCCTCCCTGTCGGCGGAGGATGTTGGCTTGCCGGATGGCTTCGATTGCAGACGGCGTGTCTAGGCCGAATCTGGTCTTGATCGTCGGGACGATTGCCTTGCCAACATGGTCGGGATCAGTTGCGAGCCACCGTGCGGCAGCGGCGACAGCTTCATCGGGTTGGAGGTCGACGCTCATGGCAGCCATCCCAAGACTATGGCGAGCAGGAGGAGTAGCGCGGCGGCGCTGATGGCGTAGGGAAGGGCGGCGGCCATTATGCGGCCTCCGATGTCGAGCGGCGAGGCGCGGACAGCTTGCCTTCGACATAGGCGTCAAGGGCCTCGTCGGTGTAGACGGCGCGGTTTCCGAAGATACGGTACTCAGGGCCGCCGCCGACAGTCGCCAGCTTCTGAAGCGTCTTCCAGCTTGTCTTCAAGCCACGATCCGTCAGGAGGCGTGCGGCCTCGCGACGGTCGCGATAGGTTGGGGAGTTCATTCCATTTCCCTCGCTAGGGTTGTTGAAGTTTGCGAGGGAAAGGAATTGCGTATTTTGAGCCGCGAATTTACGGCCAGAATTCAAGGCTATTTCTGGCGGTTTTTCCCACGCTCCATATTCTCGCGCGTGGTTTCGTAATCCGCTTGCCAGTGCGGCAGATAATCTTCAACGACGAACCGGGCGGCTTCATCCTTCATGTGGTCAGAGTTACCATGATCAGTGACTCTATGCCGGCGATTCATATCCTTCCATTCCTTGTAGAACTTCACCGCAATCAAGCCTGCCTCATGTTCTGCTCCATTTTTGCGGCCCTTGCGCGGTTTGTGGGACAGACCGCCCTCGAAGTAAAAGGCTAGGTCGGCTCGATCGTCTGATGAAATCGGGTTGTCCGAACGAAGATAATCAATGATCGGTTGGCGATTGCCACGATTCAACTGCACAACCGCATTTAGGAACGGGTGCTGATCGGCCAACTCCGCTTCGTGCCGCCGGAAGTCGGCGGGACCATTTTTGCGAAATTTCTGGAAAACGTCTATCCAATACTGTTGCAGGTTTTTTCCCAATTCCTGCCATGACGGCTTGGCCTCGCTCATGCTGCACCGCCTTTCAACGGCACCACTTCCGCAGTCTGTTTATCGGTGGAAACGGCCATGCCGGCCAGGGCCACCGCCGCCCCTTTTTCTGCGATTGCCTGCCGGGCTTCCTGTGCCCAATGAACGTATTTTGCGGAGGTCGCCATGTCTCGATGGCCGAGTGCGGTCATGATCTCGCTGGCCTGTGCGCCAGCCATTGCCATGTGAGAGGCGAGGGAGTGTCGCAGTCCGTGCAGGCCTATACCCTCCGGTAACTTTGCCTCGACGCGCACCTTGTTCCAAACCTTCGACAAGACCACCGGCCCGTCACCTTTGGCTGGGGAGAATACGAAGTCATCGAGCTCTCCGGCAGGCTGGCGCGCGATCAAGGCTTGTGCTGCGGCAGGCAGGCCAATGATGCGCGGCTTGCCCGTCTTGCGGCCAGTCTTGTGCGCAGATGGGGGAAGGGTGGCGAGCCCCGATTTCAGATCCACATGCCACCAGCACAGACCGGCAATCTCGCCCCGCCGAGCGCCTGTGAGAGCAATGACGCGTATGGCGTCGGCCACTGGCTGCCTGATGCGTTTCTCCGCCTCCATGAGGTCGAGGGTCTTGAACAGACGGCCATAGGCTGCGGCATCATCAAGAATTACGTCGCGCGTCCCATCGGCGCCGGTTTGATAAGTCGATGCGGGGTTGCTGGTGATGAGCCGTTCGCGCACCGCCCATGCCAATGTGCTGCGCAGCAAACGAAGGGATTTCCTGGCCGCGCCTTCGCCACCACGCACCCGCGCCAGAGCACGCGGACCGACTTTCTCTCGCACCGCCGTCTTGCCATCGCGGATCGACGCGAAGGCCTTGTCCATATCGCCCGGTCGAAGCTTGTCGACGTGTTGCTTGCCGAGCAGGGGGATAAGGTGGCGATTGATCCTGCCTTTGTCGGTGGCGCGGGTTCCGACTGCTTTGCTTTTGAACGCGTCGGATTCGAGATACGCCTCCAGCACCTCCTTGACCGTAGTCGCCAACCGGCGGTCTCGTTTTTCGTCCAGGGGATCACGTCCGGCCTTGACCAAGCGTCGCATCTCGTCGGCCGCGTCGCGCGCCTCGTCGGGCGTTATCGATCCGTGCTTGCCGAGCGTTGCCCGGCGTTCCTTGCCCTCCGGCGTGCGATATTGGTAGATGTAGGACTTGACGCCGCTTGGCAGGACGAGCAGGCCGAACCCTTTGATCTGGTCATCCCAGACATAGAATCTCCGGTCCTTGTCGTGGTCTGTGGCATCGACAATGCGCTTGGTGATCTTGGGCATTTTCCCGCCTCCGATTTGCTGACATGAACGGTCTGTGTCAGCGCCATGTCAGTACAACGCGGTAAGTCAGGGTAAGCGTTAGACGTGACAATCGGCGCAAGGGTAAGCGTCAAAGCCTTTGTTTGCAAGGGTTTGGTGTGGGAAAGTAAGTGTGTGTCAGCAAGGGGAAGCGGTTTAAAATCGGCCTTCTAAGCCGATGGTCACAGGTTCGAATCCTGTCGGGATCGCCATATATTTCAATGGTTTGGCTCAGGCGTCGTTCAAAAGTTCCAACGTCTTCCGCTTTTCCACGGAGTGCGAAGTGGACGTCTGCGCCATTCCTGCCTGCTACTTTGCAAGGCAGGTCGCCAGCGGAAATCGTTACGGTCTTGTAGAAAGAACGCAGCGCTGATAGACTTTGGTCTGACACTTTCTAAGACTTTAGTCTGATTGGTGCCGGCGGGCGAGATACGACGAAACCATCGCAACGGCGCATCCACAGGTCTGCAGGCGCCATCGCGTCAATGGCGTCACACGAGCGCGAAAGCATAGGAAATCGATGATCTCGAAAGAACTTGTCGCCAATGCCGATACTGCCGCAACCTTTCTCAACTTGATGGGAAACGAGAAGCGGCTCTTGATCATGAACCATCTGGCCGCCGGCGAACGCTCGGTCGGCGTTCTTGCAGAGCAAGTCCAACTCAGCCAATCGGCCTTGTCGCAGCATCTTGCCAAGCTCCGGGCCTTCGGGCTTGTCGATGCCCGTCGCGATGGCCAGATGGTCTATTACTCCTCGTCGTCCGGAGCGGCGCGCGAACTGCTTGCGATGCTGGATGGCTTCCTGGCGACGGAAAAACCGCTGTCGGGGCAGGCCCCGCGCTACGTCGCCGAGAGGCTGCGCCGGGTGCAGGCAGCCTGAGGGCAGCCACAAGCCTGAATTGGCTGACCGGCCTCACGGCCGGGCTTCGTTACCCTTAAGTGCGACATTGACGTCGGCGCCATGCCGGCGCCGATCGTATTTTCATGGACTTTGCGCCTCCCCAGCGCTCGGTCGTCCAGGCCGGCCAAACCGCACATCGTTGGGCGTCGACATGGCCGCTACGCCGGCCAGCGTCGAACTTGCGCGATTTCTAATATAAGAGCAAAGTTCGAAGCGTTGGGGGGAGAACGGCTCACAAAGCAAATCGGGAGGAAACCATGAACAGCATGAGCCTCACCACGCTTGACCGCGGCAAGACGACCGTCGACGCCGCAGCCCTTGAAGCGCTTTCGGCGCAATTGCGTGGCACGTTACTGAGAGAAGGCGATGCCGCCTACGATGTCGCCCGCACCGTCTGGAATGCCACGGTCGACCGGCGGCCTGGGCTGATCGCGTGTTGCGTCGGCGCCTCCGACGTCATCAGCGCCGTGAATTTCGCCAGGGAAAACAGGCTTCTCGTCTCCGTGCGCGGCGGCGGCCACAACATTGCCGGCAGTGCCGTTTGCGATGGCGGCCTGATGATCGATCTGTCGGCGATGAAGTCGGTGCGGGTCGATGTCGCGGCGCGGCGGGCATGGGTCGGACCCGGCGCCACGCTCGTCGATGTCGACCGGGAAACGCAGGCCTTTGGCCTGGTGGTGCCGACGGGTATCAACTCGACCACCGGCATAGCAGGCTTGACGCTGGGTGGCGGCTTCGGCTGGATCACCCGCAAATTCGGCCTGACCATCGACAATCTTGTTTCAGCCGATGTGGTCACCGCCGATGGCAAGTTGCTGCGCGCCAGCCAGAAGGACAATCCGGACCTGTTCTGGGCGCTGCGTGGCGGCGGCGGCAATTTCGGCATCGTCACCGCGTTCGAGTTCCAGCTTCACCAGATGGGTCCGGAGGTTCTGTCGGGGCTCGTCGTCCATCCCTTCGCGGATGCCGAAAAGGTGCTGCCGGAGTATCGCAAGGCGCTTGAAACCGCACCCGACGAACTGACCTGCTGGATAGTCATGCGGCAGGCGCCGCCGCTGCCCTTCCTGCCGGCCGAGTGGCATGGCAAAGAGGTGCTGGTTCTGGCCATGTGCTATTGCGGCGACATCCAGGCGGGCGAAAAGGCGACGCAGAAGCTTCGCGCCATCGGCAAGCCGATTGCCGACGTCGTCGGCCCCAACCCGTTCACCGGCTGGCAGCAGGCGTTTGACCCGCTGCTGGCGCCCGGCGCCCGCAACTATTGGAAGAGCCATGACCTGACCGAGCTTGCCGACGGCGCGATTGGCGTCACCACCGCGGCGATTACCAGGCTTCCCGGCCCCGAATGCGAAATCTTCTTCGGCCATGTCGGTGGTGCGGCAGGCCGCGTCAAAGCAGATGCGACGGCGTTTCCGCAGCGCAGCTCGCATTTCGTCATGAACGTTCACGCCCGCTGGCGCGAACCGGCAATGGACAAGGCCTGCATCGATTGGGCTCGTGGTATCTACGAGGCGGTCAAGCCCTATGCCGCCGGCACGGCTTACGTGAACTTCATGCCGGAGGATGAGGTCGACCGGGTCGAAGCGGCCTATGGCGGCAACTATCGCCGGCTTCTGGAAATCAAGCAGCGCTACGACCCGCTGAACCTGTTCCGCATGAACCAGAATCTGCGGCCGAAAGAAAGCCAGCGCGCCGCTTGAAGCTGCAAGCATGCCCCGGACCGGAGATTTGCGCGAGCGAATATCGCAATCGATTTTGCCGCAATGAGCTTCGGTTTGGAACGGCCCGGGCCGGCAATCGGATGATCGCCGCCCAAGCTTGATCCTTGCGTCATCGGCACGGCTGGAGGAGCGTTCCGAGCCGATGGCCGCAGCTTCGATCCTGTCTGGATCCGGGACAGATTTGCCTTGAACGAGGCGTGTTTCATTGGCACCCTTGGCCGATGCGAGCGAGGGGCGGGGTCCAATGCCAGATAGCCAGTTCAACGTCGACGCTTGGCTTTCCCGTATCGGATACGATGGGTCGCGTGATCCGACGTTGAAAACGCTCAAAGCGGTGGTGACTGCGCACGCGACGGCCATTGCTTACGAGAGCATCGACGTTCTTCTGGATATCCCCCCCGCGCTCGATCCCCTGTCGCTGCAGGCCAAGATAATTTTTGGCGGACGAGGCGGTTACTGTTTTGAACAGAACATGCTGTTTCGCGCCGGCTTGCTGGCGCTCGGATACAAGGTGACAAGCCTTCAGGCTCGCGTGGTGCGCGGATTGGAGATCGATGCGCCTCGACCCATGCTGCATATGGTTTTGCGGGTGGAACTACCGGAGGGCTCGTTCCTTGCAGATGTGGGATTTGGAAATCTTGCGCCGACGACCGCGCTGAAGCTCTTTACGCAGGAGGAGCAAGAGACTCCCCACGAGATCATGCGGTTTTTGGAGATGGGGGATGAGTTGGTGCTGCAGTCCAGGCTGGGAACCGGATGGGAGCATATCTACAGGGTTGTCTTTCTTCCTCGTGTCGATGCCGAGTACGAGATTTGCAACTGGTTTACCGCCAGTCATCCGCAGAGCCCATACCTCAACAACCTGATCGCGGCGCGTCCTGGACCAAACAGAACGCGACTGACCCTGTTTAATTCGCGCTTCAATAGGCGATACCCATCAGGTGAGGTAGAACGGCGTACCATAAACGGCATCGAGGGGTTTCGCGATGTGCTTGCGAACGAGTTTGGCCTCCATCTTTCCGAGACCAAATTGCAAACGGCCGTCGCTCATATGGAACAACGAGGGACGCGCGGCGCGCCGCATCCGTTCTTCGCTTAGCGTGCCGCATCTCGACGAAATCATTCACCCCACGGATTTCCGGAGCTGACGATGTTCGACCCAGAAAAGGCCAGGGCCGCGTCGCGTTTGCTGGTAGACCATTGGGACAACGGCACCCGCCTCGACGCCATACCCCAGGCGTTGCGGCCGCAAACGCGGATCGAAGGCTACGCCATCCAGGCGCATGTGATGGATCGCTCGGTGGCGCCGCTTTTCGGCTGGAAGATTGCCGCAACCAGCCTGGCTGGACAAAGGCACATCAACGTCGACGGCCCGATGGCCGGGCGTCTGCTGGCCGAAAAAGCGGTTGAGGTTGGCGGGGCCGTTTCCCTGGCGACGAGCAAGATGCGCGTGGCC
The DNA here is from genome assembly GCF_056403215.1 of Mesorhizobium sp. P2_H9. NCBI lineage: Bacteria > Pseudomonadati > Pseudomonadota > Alphaproteobacteria > Hyphomicrobiales > Phyllobacteriaceae > Mesorhizobium > Mesorhizobium sp. P2_H9. The sequence continues at coordinate 12,591 of NZ_JBFUFX010000018.1, forward strand.
GAGATCGAATTTGCGTTCCGTTTCGGCCGCCAGCTGCCCCCACGTGCGGTACCCTATGAAATCGCCGAGGTGATGGATGCGGTGGCGAGCCTGCACCCGGCGATCGAAATACCGGACTCGCGATATGATGATTTCTGCGCCGTCGGGGCGGCACAACTCATCGCCGACAACGCCTGCGCCAATCTGTTTGTCATCGGCGAGGCGGTAGACGACGATTGGCGCGACGTGGACCTCGCCAAGCACCCGGTGGTCGCTTTCGTTTCCGGAAAGTCGCGGTACAACGGGACAGGGGCAGCTGTGTTGGGCGACCCGCGTATCGCGCTCACCTGGATCGTCAATGAACTGTCGGGCCTGGGCATAGCCCTGCAGCCGGGACAGGTGGTTATTACCGGCACCTGCGTGACGCCGATAAGCGTCGAGGCCGGTGACGAAGTCACCGGCGATCTGGGCAGGTTTGGCAGGGTCTCGGTCAGGTTTGTCTAGTGCGGCCGCTGCCTGACCGCTACGCTGCGCACCGCCAGTACCAGCACCGTAATGATGATCAGGATCACCGATAGGGCGGCGATCGCCGGGTCGATGTTATCGCGCAGGCCCATCCACATCAGCCGGGGCAAGGTGATGGCGTTGACCGAGGTGATGAACAAAGTGACGCCGATTTCTTCCCAGGACAGCACGAAGGAGAGCAGGGCAGCGGTGATGATGCCGAACTTGATGTTGGGCATGATGATGCGGGTGGCGCGCTCCCACACCGTGGCCCCCAGGCCGCGCGCGGCGAGGTCGATGCGGCGGTCGAGCTGGCTGAGTGACACCAGGATCAGCACCGTGGCGAAGGGCACCGTCATCACCGCATGCGCCATGGCGACACCCAGCCAGGTGTCGTAGCCGAAGAACGAGCTGAAGCCCGAGATCGAGGTCAACAGGAAGTAGAGCGTGATCGCCGAAACCACCGGCGGCACCACCATCGGCAGCAGCGCGAAGCCGACCAGCACCGCGGTGAAGCGCGGCTGGAACATCCACACGCCGAGGCTGAAGCATAGCGCCAGCACGGTGGAGAAGGCGCTGCTGACGATGCCGATCCGGATCGAGAGCAGGATGGCGTCGATCCAGCGCGGGTCCTCGATCAGCGCCCGGTAGTGGCGCAACGAGAGTTCGCCTGACGGCATTGCCAGCATGCGGCTCGGTGTCAGCGAAACCGGGATGACGGCGAGCAGCGGCATCAGCAGGAACAGCGCGACGAAGGCGGCGATGATCAGCGAGGCGGGGCCGGGGCGATAGGTCGGCATCAGATCAGCTGCTTCGGTCTGACATAGCGGAACAAGATCGCCATCAGCGCGCCGACGAACAGCACCAGCACCACGCTGATCGCTGCACCCAGGCCCCAATCCGGGCTCTGGAAAATCCTGAGATAGATCAGTTCGGCGATCATGACGCTGCGGCCACCGCCGAGAATCGCCGGCGTGACGAAGAAGCCAAGCGAAAAGACGAAGACGATCATCGCCGAGCCGATGATGCCGGAACGCGTCATTGGCACGAAGACCGACCAGAAGGTACGCATGCGGCTGGAACCTAGCCCGCGTGCCGCCAAAAGCACGCGGTCGTCCAGGCTGCGCATGGCCGAAGCCAGCGGGAACACGGCAAAAGGGATGAGGAAATGCGTCATGCCGACGATGACGCCGAATTCGTTGCGCACCAGCGCCAGCGGCTCGGAGATGAAGCCGATCGCCTGCAGCCAGGTGTTGATCAGTCCGCGATTGGACAGCAGCGCCACCCAGCCGAAGGCGCGCGTCAGCACCGAGATCCAGAAGGGGACGAGGATGCAGAATTCGGCCACCACGCGCTGCACCGGCGTGCCGCGCACCCAAACCACGGTGATGGCGTAGGCAGCGGTGACCGAGACGATCGTGACGATGGCGGCGATGCGCAACGTGCGAATGAACACCGACTGCACCAGCTCGTCAGTGGCAAGCGCGCCATACTGGCCAAGCCCTGGCGTCGGCAGGGTAAAGCTCCATTTGACGACGCCGAGGAATGGCCAGGCATAGGCCAAAACCAGAAACAGGAGCAGCGGCGCCATCAACAGCGCCGCGCCCATCCTGTCGGAGAGATAACCTCTCATCTTCGCCCTTATCAGGCGGAGATGATCTTGGTGTATTCGTCGAGCGCCGGTCCGTAATTCTTGGCGTACCAATCCATGTCGAGCGCGATCTGCTTCTTCATGTTTTCGGGGTCGACCGGGTTGATGCGCTTCTTGTCGGCGGGGATCAGCGCGTCGGTGGCCGGATTGGCCGGACCCTGTCCCAGCTTGTCGAACATCACCAACTGCTTTTGCGGATCCTGGGCGCTGGCGATGAACTTCATCGCCGCGTCCTTGCCGCCGGGATTGCCCTTGAGCACGGCGAGCGCACCGGGCGAGATCAGGCCTTGGTCCCAGATGAACTTGATCTTGCCGCCGGAGTCCTGCTCGATCAGCGAGGCGCGGGTCGACCAGACGATGGCCATCGAGGCCTCGCCGTTGAGCAGCACGCTCTGGCTCTCTGCGCCGCCGCCCCAATAGGCCACGACATTTTCCTTGAAGGCGGCGATCTTGTCATGCGCGCGCTTGAGGTCGAGCGGATAGAGCGAAGCTGGCGCGATGCCGTCAGCGAGCAGCGCCGCTTCCCAGCTTGACACGCCCCATTTGTAGAGCGAGCGTTTTCCCGGGAACTTCTTCACGTCGAAGAAATCTGCCATGCCGGTCGGGGCGTCCTTGCCGTACTTCTCGGAATCGTAGGCGATGACATAGGAGAAGAAATAGGTCGAAGCGGCGTATTCCCAGCCAAAACCCTCGCGCATCTTCTTCTTGTCGACGACGGCGTAGTCGATCGGCTCCAGCATGCCTTGGGCGCCGAGCGTGATCGCCGAGAACGGATCGACGTCGACCAGGTCCCAGGTCGGGGCGCCGCTCTTGAACTGTGCGGCGATGGCGCCTTCGGTCGGGCCCGAGCCGTCCATCTTGACGGTGATGCCGGTGTCCTTGGTGAAGGCCTGGCCGTAGGCCGCGTCATAAGCGGTGATAGCGTCGCCGCCCCAGTTCACCAGCACCAATTCCTTCGCCGCGGCAAAGGCACCGGAGGAGCGAAGCAGCATCGGAGTGCCGGCCAGCACAAGTGCGGCGAGCTGGGTGAATTGCCGGCGCGAGATCTCGCCGCGCACGGTCCTGGCCGACAGCGCTTCGATGGAGTGTTTCTTGGTTTCATTTGTCATGTCAGTTCCCCTTTTTTCGTTGGTCGTTCAGTTGGTTAGTGTCAACCTTGGAATCATCGCTCGAAGGCTTGCCACTCAAATCGTCATTGTCCTCCGTCCGGAAGCAGGAAACCCTTTTCTGCCGGCCAGGTGAGCCAGACGGAGTTGCCTTTGCTGAGCGCGGCGGCGGCAACCTCGTTCGGCACCGAGACCGTCACCTTGGCGCCTTGCTTCGTGGTCAGGTCGAGCCGCGTCGCGGCGCCGAGATAGGTCGAGGCGATCGCAGTCGCGGCAATGCCGTTCTCGCCCAAGGTCGCTTCACGCGCGATCGACATGTATTCGGGCCGGATCGCCAGGATGGCGTCGCCACGAACTTTTTCGGCCTTGCAGTGCATGGAGACCGCGCGGTCTTCGCACAGGCCCGTCGAGCCATTGTCGGCGGGCCTGACGCCCTTCAGCGGCAGCATGTTGATCTCGCCGAGGAACTCGGCGACGAAGCGGTTGTCCGGCCGGTCGTAGACCTCGTCGGGCGCGCCGACCTGCAGCAATTTGCCGTGGTTGAAGATGGCGACGCGCGACGACAGCGCCAGCGCCTCGCTCTGATCGTGGGTGACGAAGACGAAGGTGGTGCCGGTCTCCTGGTGCAGCCGTTTCATCTCGGCCTGCATCTGGCCGCGCAGCCCCTTGTCGAGCGCCGAGAACGGCTCGTCGAGCAACAGCACGCCGGGCTCGAACACCAGCGCGCGCGCCAGCGCCACGCGCTGCTGCTGGCCGCCCGACAATTGCGCCGGCAGTTTCTTACCATGGCCGACCAGCCCGACGCGATCGATCATCTCACCGACGCGCCGCTTGATCTCGCCCGCCGATTTCTTGCGCACCTTGAGCGGGAAGGCGATGTTCTGTTCGACGCTCATGTGCGGGAACAGCGCATAGCCCTGGAACACCATGCCGGCGGCGCGCTGCTCGGCCGGTCGGTCGGTGATGTCGACGCCGTCGCTATAGAGGCGGCCATCGCTCGGCTGGACGAAGCCGGCAAGGATCATCAGGAAGGTGGTCTTGCCCGAACCGGAGGGGCCGAGCAGGGTCAGGAACTCGCCGCGGCCGATATTGAGCGACAGATTGTCCAGCGCACGGAACGAGCCGAAGCTCTTGCCGATCCCGATTGCCTTGATCTCTGCGGCCCGGCCGGGTTGCTGCATCCTGCCCTTTCCCTAGCGTTGAACGAAATCGTAGGGCAGGGCGCGGCCTCACCGCAACCGAATAGTTTTCGCCTCATCGGCAAATTTGATTCACGGGTGGCGGGTTTTGGGTCGAATGTCCCTTGCCTCGAGGGCGCACTGAAAGTTTGCGTATTTCTACAATCGGTTTTCCGCCATTGCCCATAGGTTGGTCACATCAACGCAGCCGAGAAACGACTGCGGAAACGGCGAGAATTTTCAAGAGGAGAAAACGTCCATGGCCACCCCGACCCCCTTCACCGTCGCCATCCCTGAATCGCAGCTTGCCGACCTCAAGTTTCGCCTTGAGCATACGCGTTGGCCGGATGAGCCTGCGGATGCCGGCTGGATGCTCGGTCCAAACCTGGCCTACATGAAGCGGCTGACCGACCATTGGATCAATGGCTATGACTGGCGCAAGGCCGAGGCAGCCATAAACGCGCTCAACAATTTCAAGGTCGACGTCGATGGAGTCGAACTCCACTTCGTGCATCACCCTTCGAAGAAGAAGGATGCAACACCGCTGCTTCTGCTGCACGGCTGGCCTGATACCTTCTACCGCTACCATAAGGTGATCGAGCCGCTGTCGGAGGATTTTCACGTCGTCGTGCCGTCAATCCCGGGAACCGGTTTCTCCGGCAAGACCGCACTGCCGATGGACAAGGTCACGGACATCTTCGCAAAGCTCATGACGGAAGTGCTTGGCTATGGCAAATTCATCGCCGCCGGCGGCGATGGAGGCTCCGTGATTGCCATGTCGCTGGCCCAGCGGCATCCGGAAAAGCTTTTGGGTTATCACGTCACGGATATCGGCTATCCCGACCACACGACCGATTTCGCCTCGCTGAGCCAGCCGGAGCAAGCCTATGCGGGCGCAATTCAGCGATGGTTCTTCGCCCATGGCGCGTTCAATCTCGTGCAGGCCACCAAACCGCAAAGTCTGGCCTTCGCCATGAATGATTCACCTGTTGGCCTCGCCGCATGGATCATGAGCTTCATGGCCGGCATGGGACTGGGAGACGATGCGGATGCGCGGTTCGGACGTGACGAATTGCTCACCAACATCATGATCACCTGGTTGACCGAAACAGCGGCCTCATCGTTTCGCATCTACAGTCAGAACGCCATGCAGCCGCCAACCATCAAGGGGCTGGACACCAAGGTTCCGGTCGCCGTGGCGACCGAGGCGCCAATCCCGGGCGGTGTGCGGCTGCCGCGCGAATGGGCGGACCGTCAGACCTCCGGCAATGTGGTTCAGTTCCACGACATGGAGACTGCCGGCCATTTCGCAGCCTGGGAGGACCCGGCGTTTTATGCCGGCGACATCAGGCGGTTCGCGGCGCTTCTCAACAAATGACGCGCGGTTTCGTGCTTGTGGACACCGGGGCAAGTCTGTCTTGTTCCGGTGTTCAGATTTTATGGACCGGGTCGAGATTAGAGGGCAGGTGACCCATGATTTTCTTGATGGACTTGATCATGTGCGGTTGGTCGGTGTAGCCGAGATCAGCTGCAACGGAAGCTGAGGCGTCGCCCAGTTTCAGCCGCCTTACAGCCTCCTGCGCTCGCCTGATCAGTTGAAAATCCTTCTGGGTGATGCCGGTCGTCTTCTTGAAATGTTGCTGAACCGACCGGGTCGAGGCAGCCTTGGGCCTCTCGGTGAATGCCTTGGCGACCAGGTCATTGGATTGCAACAGATTTGCCGCAACCATCATCTCGGTAAGCTGTTCGGCATTACCGAAGGTCGGCAACGGAAGTTCAACACCGTCAAGCCGAAAGACCTCGCCCTCGACCGGCAGCAAGCGTATCGCTGCGCCGGTTCTGACCTCCTTGTCCGTCGCAAGGTAGACATGGGCTGCAAAGGATATGACCACTGAATGTTCGCCGGCCAGGTAGGGAACATCGACCGGCTCGGTGGCCTGCCCGCTCAGGAAGATCGTCGGTCGCCCATCGGGCGAGACACTCAGGATCAGGTCCCAGGAGCCATCGGGAGTCGCTCTGTAGATCCCGTCCGTCAGGCAGACCGTCTGCCAAACCCTGTCGATCCAGGGATGGGGCGAGAAGCGATGCGTATGTTTCTGTGTCATGCCTGTCAGCGTGTTAAAGTACGTTCGAGATTACCCTGCCAATCCGCATCCGTCGCAATAGCGCCGGCCCGCCTCAATACGGCTCGACCCTGTTCTCCGACAGTTTCGACCTCAGCCACCCCCCGAACGCCACCAGCACGGGATGGCTCGCCTTGGCGTGCTCCGAAACCAGGAAATACGACCGCGGCGATTTGATCGCGATGTCGAAGGGGCGCACCAGACGGCCCTCGCTCAGTGCCCGGCGGCTGGTCAACTCGTCACCCATGGCGATGCCCTGGCCGGCGATCGCCGCCGAAAACACCAGGTTCATGTCCGAGAAGAAGATGCCGCCCTCGGTATCGGGGTTCTCGACCCTGGACAGCGCCAGCCAGCGGGCCCAGTCCTCGGTATCGCCGAGATGCAAGAGATTGGCGCGCAGCACGTCGGCCGGCTTGGCAAAGCCGCCGACCTTGTTGAGCAAAGTCGGGCTGCAAAGCGGCGTGAAGGAAATCTCGCACAGAAGCTCGACCGCACGGTTCGGCCAGTTGCCGACGCCGAAGGCGATGAAGGCGTCGGCGTCCGGATTGCTGACGTCGTCAAGCCGCCGCGGCGTCAGGATGCGCAGCGCGACGTCAGGGTACATCTGCCGGAACTCGCCGATGTGGGTGCATAAGAACAGCGAAGCGAAGCCCGGGGTGCAGGAGACGCTGAACGAGCCGCCGACGCCAGTGCCGGCATGGCGCGTCACTGCGTCGCCCAGCACGGTCAGCGCCTTGCGCACGTCGCTCGCATAGCGCTGGCCGCGCGGCGTCAGCGCCACGCCCTTGCCGATGCGCTCCAGGAGGTCGAAGCCGAGGTCGCGCTCCAGCAGGCGAAGCTGGTGGCTGACGGCGCTGCGGGTCAGGTRMAGYTCSTCGGCGGCGCGCCAGACRCTGCCGTGRCGGGCRAARCTGTCGAGAGCGCGCAGCGCTTGAGTGGACGGTATTCGCAAGAGGCCTCAGGTGAACCGAATTTGCACGAGCCGGGAAAACATATCACTTTTTGACAGGCCGCTTCACTGCTTTCTTTTGGCCATGGAGAAAGCGGTGACCACTTCGGCGCAAGCCACCGCGCTTGCCTGCCTCGACGGCATCCAGCCGTCGCTGTCGCAATGGACGCGCACCATCTTCGACTTCGGCGAGACCGCCTGGCGCGAATACCAGTCCGCCGCCTGGTATGTGGCGCGGCTGAAGCACGAGGGCTTTTCCGTCGAGGAAGGCTCGGGCGGCATGCCGACCGCGTTCTGCGCCCACTGGACCAATGGCCCAGGTCCGACCGTCGGCATGTATGCCGAATATGATGCTGTGCCCGGCAATTGCCAGGATGCCGCCACCGTGAAGCGACCGCGACCGGGCCTCGGTAGCGAGGCCGGCGGCCATACCGACCCGCATTCGGGCCTCGGCATCGCCAGCCTCGGCGGACTTTTGGCCACCAAGGCGGCGATGCAGCGCCAGGGCATTGCCGGCACCTTGCGCTTCACCGGCGAGCCGGCGGAAAAGGTGAGGGGATCGAAGCCGATCCATGCGGCAAAAGGCTACTATAACGACCTCGCCGGCATGATCTCCTTCCATCCCTTCTACATGCTGCCGCTCTGCAACACGGCGCGCTGGGACACGCATTGTGGCGCCGCCTACGCGATGATCTACCGCTTTGTCTGCGACAAACCCGAAAACTGGGCGCGCGCGGCGGGCGACGGCGCACCGATCCCGCAGGCGCATTCGGCGGTGAGGGCGCCGGGCGCCAACGACGCGCTGATGATGATGTACATGGCCTCCAAAGCGCTGCGCGATTCCATGCTGCCGCATCAGGGTGGCTGGTCGATTAGCGAGGCGATCCTGACCGCGGGGCAAGCCACCGCCGACAATCTGCCGGCTGGGCTGGCGGAAATCCAGTACATGATCCGCGTGCCGACGCTTGCAATGGCCGAGCAGGTCACCGCCGTGCTCGACCGCAATGGCGAAGCTGCTGCCGCAATGAGCGGCTGCCGGCACGAGCGGCACTGGGTGTCGAAGTCGCGACCGGGGCTGGCCAACCACGCCATGGCAACGATTGCCTATGAGGCGCTGTCGAGCGTCGGCCCGCCGCGCTGGGACGAGGCGGCCAAGGCGCTCGCGCGTGAAATCCAGGTCAGTGCCGGTGGCACCGCGACGGAGAACCCTTTCATCGAAGAGCTGGAGCGGCTGATCGAACCGCAGGCGGCGGAAGCGATCCTGCGCCGCGACCTGCCGCCGTCGCAGACAAACTCGACCTCGGACGACTACACCGACATGAGCTGGCACGCGCCGACGGCCCGCTTCTACGTCGCCCGGCCGGCGCTGCGCTCGACAAATGGCCACGCCTGTCCGGCCTGGGCAATGAATGCGCTGGGCGGCATTTCGGCGACGATCGATCCAATGGTCAGTTGCGCTGCCAAAACGGTCGCGCTTTCAGCCCTTCGCCTTCTGGAAGACAAGGCCGCCCGCGATGCGGCGATGGATGAATTCGTGGCCCGCACCGGCGGCGGCATTGGCGGCGCCAACTGGATCGCGCCGCTTTGCGACTACGACCCGCCGATCCATTTTCGCTGGCCGGAATATGTCACCACCGCGCGTGGACGCGACTGGTGGATACCGAGCAGCCAACCCGACCAAGCCACCTGATCAAAACACGAGGAGAACCCCATGACCGTTCATGACCGCATCGTCACTGAGCCGTTTTCATTGCAGCGCCGCAACCCGGCCGGCGGCACCAAGCCGCTGACATCATGGGGCTTTGCCAACGAGACCGATGTGCTGACCGACGTGTTGCTCGGCTCGCCGAATTTCCTGCGCCATCTCTCGACCAGCTCACTGTCGCGCAAGCATCTGCGCGAAGCTCCCTGCAACGTCCAGATCGCGCAGGCGCAGCACAAGGATCTAGTCGCCGCCTACGAGCATTTCGGCGTCAACATCCACTGGCACGAGCCGACGCCGGAACTGCCGATGCAGGTCTATTCCAGAGATTCCAGCGTCATGACGCCCTACGGCGCCTTCATCACCGCCATGGCCAATTGGTGGCGGCGCGGCGAGAATTATGCCGCCATCCGCACCTATGAAAAACTCGGCATCCCGATCTACGACATGGTGACCGCTGGCACCTTCGAGGGCGGCGACTTCAACGTCATCGAGGAGGGCGTGGTGCTGATCGGCTGCGGCGGCGCCCGTACGCAGGAAGAGGGCGCCCGCCAGGTCCAGGCCTGGTTCGACAAGGAAGGCTGGGAAACCCGCATCGCCTTCATCGACGAATATTATGTCCATATCGACCTGATGGTGGTGCCGATCGCGGAAAAACTGACCGCAGTCTGTCTCGCCTGCACCGAGCCCGGCATCGTCGACTGGCTGAAGGGCAAGGGCCACGAGATCATCGACGTGCCGTTCCAGGACACGATGGCGCTCGGCTGCAACTTCATGTCGCTGGGCAAGGACAGGGTAATCGCGCCGACCTCGAGCCAGGCGCTGATCGGCCAGCTCAAGGCGCGCGGCTTCGAGGTGGCGGCGATCGACATGAGCGAGATCTCGAAGACCGGCGGCGGCATCCACTGCATGGCGCAGGCGCTGAAGCGCGAACCGGCCTGAGGGGGCTTCCGAACTCCGCTACATTGACACAAGGGCCTCAGAAGTGGAGACTCTCTGCATATTCGAGGAGAGAATCTGTGAAAAGAACCTACGAAAAGCCTGAGCTGCGCAAGGCGGGAAAGCTCGGATCGCTTGCTGCCGGCGGCGCATCGAAGGTGCCTTGAGCGTAGCTTGAGGGCAAGGGTGCTGTATTCGCATTGACCTCGCCGGGTCTGAACGGCGGGGCTTTTTTTGTTGCGACGGTCAGCTCGCTGGGTCTCGCAAGATCGACCATCATTCAATTTTCTGCCGGAACTTTGAGTGACAGCTCGAGCAATCCTGCAGGATGAGGTGCAGGAGATGCTCCGCCGGCAGTTTGGCGGGATCGGCTTCCACGGCGCCCGGCCGCTTGCCGAGCAAGCTGCCGCCGCCCATTACCAGACCGGAACCCATCCTCATGTCTTCGGTGATGCCGGTTGGAGCTCGCCCGGCCTTGATGGCCAGGGCGCTTGCCAGCGTCCCGATGTGACGGGCCAGCGCCTCGAACTCCGGTCGTGCCTGATCAATCTCCAGCCTGGCGCCCGAAGGCGCGCCCAATGAGGCGCCGGGAAATTCGGCAATGAGGGCAGGGCCGGTGCGGGCGCGGATGGTTTCCGCCGCCGCCTTGAAGGCCGCAGCGTCATAGGCTTGTCTGCCATCGAACATCCCGGCGATCGTCTTGGCTGCTGCTGCCATCTCCTTCATTGAGGCTTGGCGCGCCATGACGATTGCCTCGCTGCCAGCAGCGGCGCCAGCCACCGAAGCGCAGGCAAACGCCAACATCGCGGCGATGGCGGCAGGTCTCACTGAACCAGGCCGGCCAGCTCGTCGATGATCGGGCAGTCCGGCCGCTCGTCGCCGTGGCAGTGGTCGACCAGATGATGCAGCAGATGCCGCAGTCCGGTCAGTTCGGCGATCTTCCTGTCGATCTCCACCAGTTTGGCTTGTGCGACGGCCTTTACATCGGCGCTCTCGCGGTCCTTGTCTTGATAGAGCGACAGCAGTTGGCGGCACTCATCGACCGAAAACCCCAGGCTGCGCGAGCGCTGCAGGAAGCGCAAGCGGTGGATATCTGCCGCCGAGTAGTCACGATAGCCGTTGTCTGTCCGGGCCGGGCGCAGCAAGCCGATGTCCTCATAGTAGCGTATCGTCTTCGAAGGCAGGCCGGATTTTTCGGACGCGAGGCCTATGTTCATGGCTGGAAATCTCCTTTTGCCGAGGAGAATAGACCTTCCAGCCACTGGAAGGTCAACGCGCCGTCGCGGTCTTCTTCAGCGTCATCAAGCCGCCATTTTTCGCCCCATCCGCCGTGGCAGCGGCCTCCTCACGAGCCTCGATGCTGTCCGTCTGCAATGGCTCCGGCAAAAATCCTACAGCTGCGGTTCCTTGACTCGGGACGCAAAAACGGGCAGCAAAGTCGGCTACGGAGAGGATTTAGGCCATTTTGACGGCCGGGGAGGACGCTTTTTGCCATCGATCGCAGTGCAATCGGCGACCGATAGAGTGATTGGTTAACCAAACTTGTCCATCTTTTGAATCAATCGGCAACAGACGCGAAGGGTGCAGGGGGCACCAAGGCGAACTGTGATCGTCACGGCTGCAAGACCGCAGCCGGCAGCCGATTGAGAGTGGTTGTATGGCGTTTGTGCGTTTGAAAGACCGGGGTGACAATCCAGTATCCGGATTGACTTCGATGAGGCCCCGCCTGAGCTGGGTCGCGATTCCGGCCGTTGGCGCCGCAGTCGCTCTATGGTCGGTGGCGACCATGGCCGGCCTCTATTCGGTGGGGACCTCGCTCACCGCTGCTTCAGACAGTCTTCCGCAAAGCCTGGCTCTGCCGCGCACCGTCGCGCTCGCCGATTCCCGGCGCGCCCTTGCCAATTCATGGGCACCGGCGCTGGCCGCAAGCCGGCAGCGTCAGGTGGCCCTGCTCAATCAATGTGACGCCGCTTGCCTGCGCCTGGCGTCCAGCTTCGCGCATGACGGCAAGATGGCGCGGCTGAGGCGGGCGGCTTCAACCGGCCCTGACGCTGGTGCCCCAAATGCCATTGCGGCCCCAAATGCGATTGCACTTGTCACGCCGCGTGACGCGCGCTTCGACGGCGTGGTGGCAAAAGCGAAACTGTCGCCGCAAAAGCTGGCTGACGCCTTCGCCCGCGCCGCTTCCCACCCCTCTGGCGCCCCCTTCATGCTTGCCAGCCTGCCGACGGACGCTCGATTTGCCGAGCCGGTGCGTATGCCGGACAAGCACGGGCCGGCACCGGCGCGCTTCGGGCCGGAGGTCGCGGAAATCGAACGCTCGTCGCGCCTGGCGCTGGCGCTCGCCAAAGCCTTGCCGGAAGTGACGGTCGATGTGACGCCATCGGTTGCGCTGGCGGCAGTCGAACCCGTCGCTGTGCAGGAGCCGCAGCCGGGTGAAGTTCAGCTGGCCTCGCTGCCGCCACAGGATGACCTGCCTGACAGCATCACGTTGCCGGGCCGGCGTCCGCAGGCGGAAATCGATCAGCCGGCCAAGGCCCCCAAGGCCGAAGCTCCGGCCAAGCCCCAATCGCCCAAGGCGGCAAAGGCCCAGACAACCAAGGTCCAGACCGCCGACGCGCCGACGGTCGACGCGCTGCCCGGCGTGCAGTCGATGCGCAGTTCGTCGCAGCCGATCGTGCCAACCATAGGCAGCCAGGGCAAGCAGAGCAGCCAGGGCAAGCCCACCAAGCGGTCGAAGGCCCAGGCCGCCGAGATGCTGGCCTATGCCAAGCCCGACATGCCCGAGCGCGGCTCGGGTGGAGTCTTCCGCAACCTGTTCACCAAGCCCAGCATGGGCAATGGCGTCGCCATCTATGACATCTCGGCCAAGACCGTCTACATGCCCGATGGTTCGCGGCTCGAGGCGCATTCCGGGCTGGGTGCGATGGTCGACCAGCCGCGCTATGTCGACCGCAAGAACACTGGTCCGACGCCGCCCGATACATATGACCTGAAGCTGCGTGAATCGCGCTTCCACGGCGTCGAGGCGATCCGCCTCACACCGGTGGGCGGCAACAACAAATATGGCCGCAACGGCCTGCTTGCCCACACCTACATGCTGCGCGGCGGTCGTGCCGAATCCAATGGCTGCGTCGTCTTCAAGGACTATGCCCGCTTCCTCGCCGCCTACAAGAAGGGCAAGATCAAGCGCCTCGTCGTGGTGCCGCGCATGTCCAAGCCCTTGACGCAGGTCGCCCAGGACGGGCGCGGCGCCTGAATCATTTTGGCAGGGTGATCCGCTATCATCCTGTTTGACCATGATATTTCATGGTCTCCATCCAACGCCTTTCCACCCGATTGTCAGCAGCCGGCATTGAAAGCGTTTTCAATTCCGGCTGGGGATACTATGAGTGATCAGGGCGGCTCCCGGCTTCAAACAATCAAGAGGATGTCATGACAATACGCGCTGTCGTTTGGGGCGAGAATATCCATGAGCGGACCAATGAGGTGGTCGCCGGCATCTATCCCGAGGGAATGCACGCGACCATCGCCAATGCGCTGAAGGTCGACCCCAACATTTCCGCGTCCTGGGCAACCCTCGAGCAGCCCGAACATGGTCTGCCGGCCGACCGTCTTGCACAAACCGATGTGCTGGTGTGGTGGGGCCACAAGGACCATGGCGCCGTCGCCGACGAAGTGGTCGAGCGTGTGGCGCGCCGGGTCTGGGAAGGCATGGGGCTGATCGTCCTGCATTCCGGCCATTTCTCAAAAATCTTCAAGCGGCTGATGGGCACGCCCTGCACGCTGAAATGGCGTGAGGCCGGCGAGCGCGAGCGGCTGTGGGTGACAAGCCCGAGCCACCCAATCGCTGCCGGGGTGGGTGAGTATTTCGAACTCGAAAACGAGGAAATGTATGGCGAGCAATTCGCTGTGCCGGAGCCGCTGGAAACGGTCTTCATCTCGTGGTTCCAAGGCGGTGAAGTCTTCCGCTCGGGGCTGACCTACAGAAGGGGCGCGGGCAACATCTTCTATTTCAGGCCCGGCCACGAGACCTATCCGACCTATCACGACGCCAATGTCCAGAAGGTGCTGCGCAACGCCGTGAACTGGGCGCACAACCCGCAGGGCACCAAGCCCGCGATCCTGGACGCGCCGAACGTGCCGGTCGACAAGGCGCTGGAACCAATCGTCGAGCGCGGCGGCAAGCTGCACGCCTCGGGTGAGGCCGGCTTCCGCTAAACCCGGTAAGAGGGAACAGCGGCTTTCCGTCTGGATTTGCGTCAAAATAACACCTAGACCACATCCGTCCCATCTCATTGAATCGAACCAATTCGCTCGGAGTGCAACAAAATGCGACTTTTGATACTCGGCACCGGCTGGATGGCTCAGGAACACGCCAGGCAATTCGGCAAGATCAAGGGCGTTGAACTGGTCGGCGCCGTCGATGTCGACGCCAAACGCGTCGATGAATTTTCCGACGGCTTCGGCATCCCCAACCGCTTCACCGCGCTGGAGGACGCGCTGGCATGGGGCAAGTTCGACGCGGTGACGAATGTGACGCCCGATCGCATCCACCATCCGACCACCATGGCGCTGATCGCGGCGGGCAAGCCCGTCATGTGCGAGAAGCCGCTGGCCGAAAACTTCGAGAAGGCCAGTGAGATGGCCGACGCCGCCAAACGGGCCGGCATCATCAACATGGTCAACCTGACCTATCGCAATGTCGCGGCGCTGCAGAAGGCGCGCGCCATGGTGCTTGCCGGCGACATTGGCGAGATCAGGCATGTCGAGGCGTCCTATCTGCAGAGCTGGCTGGTGTCCAAATTCTGGGGCGACTGGCGCACCGATCCGAAATGGCTCTGGCGCCTGTCGCGCAGCCACGGCTCCAATGGCGTTCTCGGCGATGTCGGTATCCACATCCTCGATTTCGCCAGCTATGGCGCCGCGCTCGACATCGACCACGTCTTCTGCCGGCTGAAAGCCTTTGACAAGGCGCCCGGTAACCGCATCGGCGAATACGACCTCGACGCCAATGACAGTTTCACCATGGCGCTGGATTTTTCGAATGGCGCCTTCGGCGTCGTCCATGCCAGCCGCTGGGCGACGGGCCATATGAACGAACTGCGCCTGCGCATCTATGGCGACAAGGGTGGCATCGAAGTCGTGCACAATCTGGAGGGTTCTGAGTTGAAAGCGTGCCTGGGCGAGAACATCGAGACGGCCAAATGGCAGGTGCTTGATGCCGGCACGGTGCCGACCAACTACCAGCGCTTTGTCGATGCGGTGAACAGCGGTGTCCAGGCCGAACCATCATTCCACCATGCGGCCGAATTGCAGAAGGTGCTCGACCTTGCCGTCGTCTCCGACGCGAAGCGGACTGAACTGAGGGCAAACGCCGACACGCAGTAGGCTTGGATTCGGCGAGGCGGCGCCGATCTCACGGACCACGCGCAATTCTTTCAATCATTTCTTGAAATGGGAACCAGCCGTTTCATGATCTGATGGCGCCTGCGAACACGGGAGGCGTCATTGACCGACTACATCGGGTTACCGAAAGCCGAAGTGCACATCCACGTCGAGGGCTGCTTCGAGGCCGACGATGTGATCAGGAATTGCGAACAAGCGGGCATTCCGCTGCGTGCACCGCGTGACAGGCTCTTCGAGGCACACGATTTGAAGAGCTTCCTCGAGATGCTCGACTGGCTGTGCGGGACATTTCGGACGCGCGAGCAACTGGCCACCACGGCCTACAAGTTTGCGCAGCGCATGGGCAAGAGCGGTGTGCGTTACGCCGACGTCATCGTCAACCCGACACACTGGCCGCATTGGCAAGGCAACATCCCCGGGATGATCGACGCGTTCGATGCCGGTTTTGCGGCCGCCGAGCAGGACGGGGACCCGCCGGTCGGGCTTTGCGTCAGCCTGCTTCGCACCCAGTCGGCGGCGGAGGCCATCGGACTGGTGGAGTTGCTGAGCGAGATCAGACACAAGCGGGTCGTTGCGCTTTCGGTCGACGGGAATGAGGCGGCTGCCGGCCGCACCGGCCCACGCTTCGCCGAGGCGTTTCGCCGTGCTGCGGCGGCGGGTCTGCGGCGCACCGTCCATGCGGGCGAGTCGAGCGGCCCGGAGGGCGTTCGCGACGCAATCGAACTGCTTGGCGCCGACCGCATCGACCACGGTGTCCGGGCGATCGAGGACCCGGAGCTTGTCGACTTGCTGGCGCAGAGGCAGATTCCCCTGGGCATCTGCCCGATCTCCAACGTGGCGCTCGGCGTCTATCCGTCGCTTGCCGAACATCCGATCGATGCCCTGCGCAAGGCCGGCGTCCCCGTCTCGATCAACACCGATGATCCGGCGCTGCTCGACACGACCCTCGAAGCATCTTATGCCGCCTGCGCCGAGGCCTTCGCGTGGGACGCTGAAACCATCCGCCAGCTCGCTGCGACATCGCTGCGCGCAAGCTATGCCGATCCCGCGGTGAAGGCGCAAAGTCTGGCGGATCTGGCGGCCTGGCAGGCTTGACAAGGCCGCTGTCGACTCGTGTGCGGGAGGGCGCCGACGCGCCTGACGAGGCGAAGCTCAGCGGCCCCAAAGCGTCCTTCCGCCACACCGCCGAACTGCATAAGGTTGCTCGATCTCTCGTTGGTCTCCCATGAGAAACGGGCGGAGCTGAAAGGAGCCAGCCATGACAACGCGCCGCGCCGAATGTTCCTGCGGCCAGCTTTCAGCCACCTGTTCGGGCGAGCCGGTCCGTATCTCGGTGTGTCACTGCCTGGACTGCAAACGCCGCACGGGCAGCGCCTTCAGCTACAATGTCCGCTTCGTGGAGGGTGACGTATCAGTCCAGGGGCGAGCTGCGGAATTCATGCGCACTGGCGACCAGGGCGGTCGCATCATCTACAGCTTCTGCCCGGATTGCGGCACCAATGTTCACTACCGGATCGACACCCAGCCCGGCGTGATCGCCATTCCGGTAGGCGCCTTTGCCGATCCGTCCTTCCCGCCGCCCTTCCAATCCTTCTACCACGACACCAGGCGCTGCGAGTGGGTCGAGATCAAAGCCGAGCCTTTGGCAAGGCTCGGCTGAAGACGCAGTCAACCTGCCGGTGGGACTGCGACCCCGGCGTAGTGACTTCCGAGCTGCCAGAAGAGCAGCGGAAATCGCGTTCGCTCCTCATGAACGAGCCTGAAGCCGGCCCCGTCAATCAGACCTAATGGGTCGCGATTGAGGTGGCAGCCGCCGGCAAGCGCTCCCCACATCCGGTTCAGGCGCTCCTGCCACCTGCGGCAACGCGGCCCATCGGCCTGGCCGTGCTCGATGAAGATCAGCCGGCCCGTGGACTTCAAGATGCGCCGGATTTCGCTCAGCGCCGCCTCAGGGTCCGGAATGGTACAGAAAGCGTAGGTGACGACGACCGTGTCGGCAAAATCATCGGCCAATGGCAGGGTCTCGCCGCGGGCCCGGAGGCATTCGACATCGAACGGCATGGAACGGCTCTTCGGTTCGGCCAAGCCGAGCATCGTGCCGTCGGGATCGACGCCCACCAGCCGCTCCACTTTGGCGGAATCGTAGTAGGGAAGGTTCAGGCCGGACCCGAAGCCGACTTCCACAACAATGCCCTCTGCCTGTGGGATCATGTGCCTTCGCATGTGCGCGAATGCGTTGGCCGAACAGCCGGCGTGGACGAAGTAGGGAGCAACGCAGCGTGCGTACCAGGAGAGACAGGATTGGCACATATCTCAGCCTCCCTGTCGAGCGTCGATAAGGCCGCCATCTTCGGCAACAGCCGCGGACGTGCAATGATGGGTGAGAGTATTGACCAGTGACATTTATCGCTCCAAGTCTGTCTTCAGACGGGCCACATCGGCCCAACGTCGTGGGGATAGGTAGAAGGTCTGCGTCCCCTCAACGTCCCCGCCCGGCACATACGGATCCATGGAGCGATTGCAGTTCCGACTTCTGGGTTTTCCGGAGTTCCGTCTGAACGGGCGGCGGGTGGAACTTGCCTTGCGCAAGGCGGCAGCGCTCCTAATCTACCTCGCCGAGGCCGCTGGGCCTGTGGCGCGTGAGGTCGCAGCCACGCTCCTGTGGCCCGAAACCGACGAGGAAGCCGCACGCGCACGACTTCGGCGCACGCTGTATAAGATTCGCATCGCGTTCGGCAGCGAGGTTATCGCTGCCAGCGGAACATCGCTAAGCCTGCATCCGTCGCTGTCCGTTGAGGTCGACTCAAGGGTTTTCGAGCATGCCTGTGATCTCGGTCCCCTCGACCAGGCAGCTGACCTCTATAAGGGCGACTATCTCGCCGGCTTCTCTCTGCCGGACTGCATGGAATTCGAGGAGTGGGTATTCTTCAGGCGCGAGGCCCTGCGCAGCCGGCTGGTACAGGCGCTGGAGCGGCTCGTCGAAGCGAAGATTGCCGGCGGTGAGCCTCGCGCCGCGGTAGTGCATGCGACGCGCCTGACGAGGTTGGACCCTTTGAGCGAAAGCGCGCACCGTCACCTGATCCGTGCGCACCTGACGGCCGGGGACAGGGCGGCAGCCGAGCGCCAGGCCGAAACCTGTGTCAGGCTGCTGCGGGACGAACTCGGCATCGCGCCGGACCCCACAACGCTTGCCATGCTGCATGGGCCAACTCACGATGCCACCTTGGACATGCCCAGAACGCGCTATGTCGAAGTGGGTGGCATCCATATCGCCTACCAAATCGTCGGCAAGGGCTCGATGGACATCGTGCTTGTTCCGGGGTTCATTTCGCATGTCGAAAGGGTCTGGGAAGACAGGAGCTGCCGTGCCTGGATCACCGCGGTTTCGCGTCTTGGCCGCCTGATCCTTTTCGACCGGCGAGGCATGGGACTTTCCGACCGTGTCGGTGCCCGCCCGACCGTCGAAGCGACAGCGCAGGATATTCTGGCGGTCATGAACGCGGCCGGCAGCCGAAGGGCCTTGCTCATCGGCGCGTCAGAAGGTGGCCCGGGTTGTGTCCGTTTTGCCGTAAACCACTCTGATCGCCTGATCGGTCTGGTTCTGTGGGGCTCCCTGGCGAAAGGCAGTCGCGCACCCGACTATCCCTTTGCCCTGACCGTCGCGCAATACGATCTGTGGAAGCAACGGCTGCTCGCCGGTTGGGGTGGCCCGGCGGAAATCGAAACTTTCGCCCCAAGCCTGACCGCAGACCGCCAGGCGCAGAGCTGGTGGGCTGGGTTGCTCAGGGCAGCCTCCAGTCCCGGCGCGGTCGCGGGCCTGCTGGAAGCGCTACGCGATACCGATGTCCGTCATCTCCTTGCAAAAGTTTCGGCAAGGACGATTGTTCTGCACCGCTCCGGCGACCGCGCCGTGCGCATCGAAGCCGGGCGCTTCCTCGCCGCCAACATCCCAGGCGCGAAGTTCATCGAGGTCGCCGGCAACGATCACTGGTTCTGGGTCGGCGACCAGCAGCCGCTGCTCGATAGCATTGGCGCGATTGCACGACGCAGCTGATCGCTCAGCCGGGGACGATCAGGGGACACCCCCTGTGCAGGGTAGCGCTCACAACTCTTGATGTCAGTTGTGAAGCAGAGGTTATTGCGCGCCCGGCAAAAGGAGCGATCATGTTTGCTGTCTCTGAAGACGGAACCCGCATTGCCTATGAGGTGGTCGGGACTGGAAGACCGCTGGTGCTGCTGCACGGCTTTACAGCGGATCACACGATTTGGCGTGAAGTGGGCTACGTCGAGCGGTTGGTGGCATTTGGGCGGCAACTGATACTGATCGACGGGCGCGGTCACGGCAGAAGTGACAAGCCGCACGTGCCCGACTGGTATGATCTCGGGCGATGCGCAACAGACGTCGCGGCCGTTCTGGATGACATCGGGGCAGTAGATGCAGACATCTGCGGGCATTCTCTGGGTGGTACGATTGCCCTGGCGTTTGCCGCCCACTACCGGAACCGGGTGCGCTCGCTTGTTGTCAACGGCGCGCATCCCTTCGGGCAGGATTTGCGTCTGCTGCGGGCAGCCGTGAACGTTGGCATGGAACCCTGGATCTCGTATCTGCGCACCGAGAACTGGCCGTTGACAGACGGGAACGTCAGGCAGCTCAGATGCAATGATCTTGAGGCCTTGCGGGCATGCGTAGCGCTTGATCGGGCCGATCGGTCGGCACCGCTCGTCAGCTTTGATCGACCGATACTTGCCATCAGCGGAGAGGCCGATCCGATGTGTCGGAAGGTTCGTGATTTTGCAGCCTTTGCCGGCGCCGACTATTTCGAACTCGCCGGATGCAATCATTTCCAGGCGTTTTTGGCGGTCGACCCGGTATGCGCGCGCATGGAAGAGTTTCTGTCGCTGCTCTAGTGCCTCAGAATCCTGCTCTGCTGCCTCGCCGGTTCTGACAGCAGGCAGGAGATATTTCCTCGGTTGGAAGCCTGAGCGGCTTTGTAATGGCCTGATAAATCAAATCTTCAGGATCACCTGACATGCTTGCCCATGGCCGACGACCGGATGGCTCGGATGAATGTCCAGGTGAAACCAGCTTATGGGTCCGCCGACTGTGTCGGATAGGATTCATCTCGACGTGCAGGATGATCCTGCCATAATTGCGGAAGTCGAGCGGCAACTGGCGCGCCGCACGCGCGATATCCGCCTCAAGGGCGAGATCAAACGTCTATTTCGAGCCCGTGTCTGGTCGCAAACGGCGAAGATCATCCGGGCCTGGATGATCTGGGTGGCATTTCTGGATGTGCTGACCCTGGCGCTCAACATGGTGATGCTTCCGAAGGCGATCGCGCTCTCCATGCTCCTGCCTGGCGCCATCATTCCACCTGTCGTCATAATTGTCGTCCTTCTCTGGCGAAAACCGCAGGCGAACTGGCTACAGGGGGCTTCGCTGATTGCAGGCATGTTCCTCATCTTGTTGTCAATCGCACTGGTCGGCGTAAGCGCTGGTGGCGAGTTCTACGAACGGCACCTGAACATCATGCTGTTCGTGGCCATTACAGCCATCATCATCTTCGGCATCCCGCTGGCCTGGACGACGACCATTGCCGCCTCGGCGCTCGGTCTCTATCTCGTTTTTCAGCTGCAGAACCCGGGCATCGAATTTGGAAGCGCCGCGGCTGCGACGCTGTTTTTCACCAGCGGGATCATCGCAACGATCGCCGCGCGGCGCATCATGACAATTCTCGCTCAGAAGACCTTCCTGTTTGAGCTTCGTGACCGACGCAGAGTCACCGAACTGGCGGAAGCGAACGATCGGCTTCAGCAACTGGCGAGTACCGATCCGCTCACCGGCATTGCCAACCGGCGCTGGATGACAGAGCTGCTCGACCTCCTTTGGGCCGATGGCGGAGCATGCCCCGGCGGTGCCGCCATGTTGATGTGCGATATTGATGATTTCAAGAATTTGAACGATCACCTCGGCCATGCCGAGGGCGATCGCTGTCTGGTCGAGGTCGCTCGCATTATCAAGGAAAATGTCAGGCGCGATAACGATCTTGTGGCCCGATACGGCGGCGAGGAATTCCTGGTGCTCCTGCCTGGCGTAGACGATGAAGAGGCCATCTCTGTGGCCGAGAGAATTCGCCAGAGCGTTGAGGCCGCCGCTTTTCCCAATCCAGCATCCCGCGTGTCGCGCCGCGTCACCCTAAGCATCGGGGTCGCCGTTCAGAGGGCTGACGAGGCCATCTCACCGGAGCAGTTACAGCGTCAGGCGGATGCGGCGCTTTATCTCGCCAAGCAAACCGGCCGCAACCGAGTGCTGCTCCACAAGCCGGAGTCGTCAGGGCGCAAACAGATTCAGTCGACGCGGTGACGCCAGCCCGTCACGCGATGGTAGACTAGTCGCTTCGCTAGGCCGTCTTCACCCAACTCAGCCATCGGCAGCAGCCAACATATTGAGTTTTACTCTACTCTAATGCCTCAGAATCTTGCTCAGGAAAGCCCGGCTGCGGTCGGTCTTGGGGTCGGAGAAGAATTCCTCCGGCGTGCCGCTTTCGACGATGGCGCCGGCATCCATGAACACCACGCGCTGCGCCACCTTGCGGGCAAAGCCCATCTCATGCGTCACCACCATCATGGTCATGCCTTCCTCGGCCACCGCGACCATGACGTCGAGCACCTCCGAAATCATCTCGGGATCGAGCGCCGAGGTTGGCTCGTCGAACAGCATGATCTTGGGCCGCATGCCGAGGCAGCGCGCGATCGCCACACGCTGCTGCTGGCCGCCGGAGAGTTGCGCCGGATAGGCATCGACCTTGTCGGCAAGGCCGACCTTGGCCAGCAATTCGCGCCCCGCCTGCTCGGCCTCGGCACGAGGAATCTTGCGCACATGGATCGGCGCCAGCGTCACGTTCTCCAGTGCGGTCTTGTGCGGATAGAGGTTGAACGACTGGAAGACGAAGCCGATCTCGGTGCGCAGCCGCGTCATGTTGGTGGCGGGATCGCCGAGGCGCTGGCCGTCGACCACCAGGTCGCCGTCGCGGATCGTCTCCAGCCCGTTGATGCAGCGGATCAGGGTGCTCTTGCCCGAACCGCTCGGGCCGCAGACGACAACCACTTCGCGCGGCTCGACGCTTAACGTGATGTCCTTCAGCACGTTGAGCGCGCCGAACCATTTGTTGACGCCGCGAAAGTCGATCATGCCCGCTTTGGTCATGTTTTCTGAGCCTTTGGGGTTCGCTGTCACAATTGCACCTCGCCATGAGCCGCACCCATGCGGCGCTCCAACCGGCGGGCCAGCATGATCAGCGGGTAGCAGACGATGAAATAGCCGACGCCGACCAGGAAGAAGACCAGCAGGCCGTTCGGCACACGCTGCACCACCAGCCAGCCGACCCGGGTGAGGTCGGTCAGTCCGATGGCCGAGACGACCGAGGAATCCTTGATCAGCAGCACATATTGCCCGACCAGCGGCGGCAGCACGATGCGCATCGCTTGCGGCAGCACCACCTGGCGCATGCGCTGCCAGCGCGACAGGCCAGACGCAAGTGCCGCCTCGACCTGGCCGGTCGGAACGGAACGAATGCCGGCGGCGACTATCTCGCAGATGAAGCAGGCGGCCAGATTGGTCAGCGCAATGATGCCGGCGGTGAAGGCGTCGAGCTCGATGCCGAATTCCGGCAGGATGAAGAAGATCAGAAAAATCTGCACCAGGAACGGCGTGCCGCGGATCAGGTCGACCCAAGCGCCGATCGCGCTGCTGATGATCCGGTTGCCGCCGGTGCGCAAGATGCCGAGGCCAAAGCCGAGCAGCGTGCCCAGCACCAGGCTGATCGCCGACAGCATCACGGTCATGCCGAGGCCACGCAAGGCGAGGGGGTAGCTGCCGGCGAGGCTTTGCAGTTGCTGCCAGATCATGTGCTGCTCCTTGCCGGCTGCAAGCCGAGCCAGCGGCTGGACAGCGCCGCCAATCCTTTCAGGCAGTAGTAGAGCACGAGATAAAAGGCGGCGATGGTGATGAAACCTTCCGCCGGCATGAAGCGGTCGGAAGCGAGCAGCTGGCCGGCGCGGGTCAGTTCGGAAACCGAGATCAGCGACAGAAGTGCGGAATCCTTGACCAGAACGATCGCCTGGCCGAGCAGCGGCGGGATCGTCACCTTGAACGCCTGCGGCAGGATGACGAAGCGCATGCGCTGGACATAGGTCATCCCCGAGGCGACGCCGGCCTCCACCTGGCCGCGCGGGATCGACAGGATGCCGGCGCGGATGATCTCGGCGACATAGGCGCCGCTGTTCAGCGACAAAGCCAGGATGCCGACGACGAGCTCGGGCAGCACGAAGCCGAGCCGGGGCAAGCCGAAATAGAGGAAATAGAGCTGTGCCAGCAACGGCGTGGCGCGCACCGCGTCGATATAGACCTTGGCCGGCACGCGAAACAGCTGGCTGCGCTGCAAATTCATGGCGGCGAGCACGATGCCGACAGCAAGCGCACCGGCAAAGGACAGCGCCGACAGCCAAACGGTCGTGACGAGGCCCTGCCCGAACAAAGGTAGATATTCGACGATGGTGCGGAAGCTGAAATTTTCGAGCATGGCAGCGCGGCAGTGAGAGGGAAGGGCGAATAGCGAATAGTGAGTAGCGAGTAGGGAAGTAGGGAGCAGCGAAGCATGGCCGGAACGGCCATTCCCTATTCGCTACTCCCTATTCGCTACTCACTAATTCCTCAGTGGTCCTTCTTCCAGGCGTCGGAATTGACCCAGTAGTCGAGGTTCTTCTGCAGGCGGCCGTCAATGCTGACCTGGTTGAGGAACAGGTTCATCCAGACCAGCAGGTCCGGCTCGTCATACCGAGTGGCGAAGGCCAGCGGCTCCTTCGACAACAGGTCCGGCATGATGGTGAAGCTGCCGGCCGGGTAGGCGGTCGACTGGCCTTTCACGGCCGAGACGTCATTGACGCCGCAATCGGCCTGGCCGTTGTTGACGGCGTCGAGCAGCAGCGGACCGCCGCCCTTGTAGCTCTTGATGTCGGCGTCGGGGAAGGCGGTCTTGGCCTCCTTCTCGCCGGTGGCGCCGAGCAGCACGGCGATCTTGGTGCCCTTGGCCTTGCAGTCCTCGGTGGTCTTGAACTTGCTGTCGGCCTTGGTGAAGACGGTGCTGCCCGTGTACATGTAAGGCGTGGTGAAGGCGACCTTCATGCCGCGCGCCAGCGTCGGTGTCATGTCGGCGACCAGCAGATCGGCCTTGCCCGAAAGCAGTGCCGGGATCAGCCCGTCCCAGTCGAAATCGAGGAAGGTGATCTTGACGCCCATTTCCTTGGCCATCAGCTCGGCAAGTTCAACCGAACTGCCGGTGCGTTCGCCGGCGGCTCCAACCAGCGAGAAGGGTGGTCCCTGCGTCTGCACCGCGACGCGCAATTCGCCGCGCTTGGTGATCTCGTCGAGTGTTCCGGCACTGGCAGCAGCGGTGAGGCCGGCAAGTGCAAGTCCGGCGATGAAAAGCTTGGCAATCTTCATTGGGCATTCCTCCCTGTTGTCGTTGTTATTTTGCCCGCGGATATCCTTGGGCTCTTTTTGAGCGGCAGCGCCGTTGCCGGCGGCGACCACCGTTCGAAAATTCTCAGTCCCAGTCGACCGTCTCGGCAACCTTGATGCCGCGCCTCGCCAGTTCGTCGAAGAAGCTGATATCGGGCACATGCAGCAGCGGGTTGAGCAGGCCGGGTGTGGTGATCTCGCGTCGCGCCAGCATCTGCGCCACGATGCTGGCGGGATAGCCGACGCCGAGGCTCATGCCGAACAGGCCCGACGCGAGGTCGCGCTCGATGATCAGCTCCGACGTTACCGTCTTGCGGCGACCGCCTTCGAGGCCGGAAAAGACGTTGCGCATCACGCACAGGTCCTTTTCATCGGCGCCGTATTGCAGTTGCGGGCCGAGCAGCCGGCCGAGGAATTCGCGCGGGCTCACGGTAGTGCCGGAAACCTTGTCTTCGGAGAGAAAACCGAGTTCCTTCAGCGGCGCCCAGAACGCCGACCAGCCCGGCCAGCGCAGCGTGTAGCGGCCGGAGCGCTGCAGCCCCTTGGCGGCGGCGAGCATCTCGACATAGTGCGGCGCATCGCCATTGGGGAAGGCTTCCAGCCGGCCGAGGCCAGCGACTTCGATCTCGTGGATGAAATGATTGTCGTGCTGTCGGCCGGCCGGCACCGCTACGTGTTTGCCGTCCTCGATCATCACGCTGTCCCGGTTCTGGCTGACCAGAACCATGTCGAAATTCCAGCTCACCTTGTAGCAAAGGGGCTTGGCCATCGCCTTCGGCTCGGGGATGCCGCCGCAATAGGAATCGATCGAGGTGATGGTGTCGAACTGCCTTGCAGCGCGCGCGTAGAGCACAAGGTCGATGCCGGGATCGAGCCCGCATTCGGTCATGATCGAGACGCCGGCTTGTTCCGCCGCAGGCGCCAGGTCGGCGATGGCCTTGCCGTAATTGGTGGTGACCAGCGGCGTGCGCGTTGCGATCGCCGCCTGCACCGCCTCGCGCATCAGCGGCTGCGGCAGCAGGTCGATGACCGCGTCGACATCCGCGAGCACCGCGGCGAGCGCCGGGCCGATGGCGCCCTCGGGCACGATGAAACGCACGCGGGTGAGATCGGTCAGGCCGCCGAGCCGCGCAGGGCCGTCGGGGGCGGTGTCGACGCAGACGATTTCTTCGACACCGGCGCTGCCAACGAGATCGGCGATGGCGGCCCGGCCTTGCAGGCCGAGGCCGCCGACAACCGCGATCTTCATGCCGGCTCCTTGCGCGCCGGGGCGTCTTCGGACCAGCAGCCTTCCGGCAGACTGACCCATTTGTTGCACGACGCCATGACGACGAAGGTCTCGCTGCGCATGACTTCGCCGGGCTCGCCGGCACCCGGGATCAGCTCGCTGGTGACGCGGTAGAGGTCGGCGACATCGCCGGCCACCGTGACGTCGACGATGATGTCGAAGCGCCCGGTGACCACGGAAGCCGAGTTGACGAACGGCAGTTCCGAGATGCGCTGCGCCAGCTCGCGAGCACGGCCGCGCCCTTGCGCGTTGATGCCGACAATGGCTGAGATCAGCTCCGGGCGCTCGGTCAGGTTCAACAACCCGACGATCTTCAGCAGGTTGCGGTCGAGCAGATTGCGCAGCCTCGTGCGCACCGTCGGCACCGAGATCGCCATCGTCTCGGCGATGCGATTAACGCCAAGCTGCGCGTCCTGCGACAGCAGTTTGACCAGTCGCCGGTCGGTCTGATCGAGATGTTCCCGCAAAGGCGAACACTTTCATAAAAGAGAAAAATTGATGGGAATTTCTTTCTGATATGAAAATACCTTATTGGGAATTTTTATGAACAGCAAGAGCGTCGCCGCATATTGCTGACGGTACAGGCCCCTGACGGCACGAGATTAGTGCCTCGTTGCGGATCGGTCGGGCCGCGGATGCGGTCGCCTCGAATGGGCGCCGGCACTTGAATCATTGTGGCAGCAGAGGCGGCTATCTTGTTGATCGGACTCTTTTCGCGCCCGTGTTCAGGGATCGTCGCCCAAGCGAGTGTCTGGGCAGTGGGATAGCCTTGGCATGGCTGACCTTGGCGTGCGCCGCCGCTACCGCCCAGCCCGAAAAATCGCCACCGCGGCCGCCGTCAGCGCGGCATTGCCGGAGGCCATCGTTCCGTCCGGCAATTCCTTGCCGTCTTCCAGCCCGACACGCGTCGACCAGTTGCGCTCCGCCGCTCGCTCGACGAACGGCCAGACTGTGGCGTTCTCGCCATGCAGCAGGATGACGCGGCGGATGCCGGCGCGCTCCAGCACCTTTTCGATGCCGTCCGACACTGCGAATGCCTCGTTCAGTGTCTGCTCGGAGATCTCGATCAGGATGCGCAGCACACGCCCGCCATGGTCTAGGCTGGCCAGACGCTCGGCGTCGGCGACCGAGGCAAGCCCGGCTTCAACCCCGATGCCACGCTGGCGCAGGCTCTCCATCACCAGCGGCGCCGCCTGCTCGCTGAGATTGACCGAGGCGTAGTCCGGCAATTCGCGCCAGCCGGCGATGGCCACAAGCGTGCGCAACTCGTCGCTCTCGATCCAAGCGCCGGTGGAGACGCCGATCAGTGTTCCCGGGCAGGCGCGGCGCAGCGCCAGCACCGTCCTGTCCATCGCTGCCGGCGCCAGGCTTTCCCGCCCATCGAGCCCGCGCGCATGGACATGCAGCTCGGCTGCACCTGCGGCAACGCAAGCTGCGCCATCGCGCGCCATGGCGTCGGCGTCTAGCGGCAGGCGAGGGTGGAAGTCGGCGCTGCGCGCGCCATTGATGCAGGTCTGGACAATCATGCGAGGGGCAGTCCGGTTGCGGTTGCCGCCAGTCTAGCGCGGGCCGATGAAAACCGGAATCGGTCCCGGCGAAGGCTCCTGACAGATGGAGGTGAAACAACCTGAATCAGTCTGGCAGGATGCGTCCCTATCGTCTTCTTCGAAAAGAATCTTCTGTGAGATCGGTGGCGGCACGACAATGGCCAGTGACGCCGCTTGTCGGAAAACTCAGTCCTCATCTGTCCAGATCAAGCGCAGCAACCGAAGCAATGTCGCCCGTTCCTTTTTCGTCAGCCGGTGGAGGAAGCGGTCCTCGTGCCGGCGCACCTGCCGGCGCCAAGCCGGCATGGCTTCTGTTGCGGCCCTGGTCAGGGTCAGCACCTGCACGCGCTTGTCCTGCGCATGGTCGTCGCGTTCGACCAGGCCGCGTTCTTCGAGTTCGGCGAGCAGCGGCGCCATGTTGGCGCTTTTCATGCCGAGCAGGCGGCAGAGTTCGGCGGCGCGGATGCCGGGCTTTTCGTCGATCAGCGCCAGCATGCCGTAGGTGACCGGGCGCAGCGACGCTTCCGCCATCTCGACGGCGAAATCATTGAGCGCGAAGGCCGAGGCGCGCCTCAGATTGTAGCCGATCTGCGCGTCGAGTGCCTCGTCGGGATCGGTGCGAAGGTCTGTCTCGTCCATGCTGAAACCGATCCCCTTGATCAAGGCTCTTGTCAAGAAAAAAATACTATGCGACATAGCGGATATGATCGCTATGCTGCATAGCAATTAGCCATGCAAGTGACTGAACGGGAGGACACGACCATGACCGAAGAGACCGTTGCCTTCGACGTCGAGAACGGCATCGCCTGGGTGCGCTTCAACCGGCCGGACAAGCGCAATTGCATGAATCCGCCGCTCAACCGGCGCATGATGGAGGTGCTCGACGAGCTCGAGTATCGCGACGATGTCGGCGTGCTGGTGCTGTCGGGCGAGGGCAGCGCCTGGTCGGCGGGCATGGACCTCAAGGAATATTTTCGCGAGACCGAGGCCAAGGGGCTGGGCGCCGTGCGCAAGGCGCAAACGGAAGCCTATGGCTGGTGGCGGCGCCTGCGCTGGTACCGCAAGCCGACCATCGCCATGGTCAATGGCTGGTGCTTTGGTGGCGGCTATGGACCGCTGTTCGCCTGCGATCTCGCTTTCGCCGCCGACGAGGCGCAGTTCGCTCTGTCCGAGATCAACTGGGGCATCCTGCCCGGCGGCGGCGCCACCAAGGTGGTGGTCGACCTCCTGTCGATGCGCGACGCCATGTATCACGCCCTGACCGGCGAACTCATCGACGGCAAGCAGGCCGCCGCCTGGAAGCTGGTCAATGAAAGCCTGCCGCTGGTGGACCTGAAGGCGCGCGTCACCGAGGTCGCCAGCATTTTGCTGAAGAAGAACCCGGTTGCGCTGAAGGCGACCAAGGACGCTATCCGCCGCGTCGCCGAGATGACCTACGACAATGCCGAGGACTATCTGGTGCGGGCGCAGGAAGCGGCCAACTCCTACGACAATGACGGCCGCAAGGAAGGCATCCGCCAGTTCATCGATGAGAAGAGCTACAAGCCAGGCTTGGCTGCCTACGACAAGGCCCGATGAGCCGGACCGACTGAGCCGAGAGTGAAGACGCAATCCGGGGAGGAGATGCGAATGCCGGCCTGGACTTCAGACCCCGTGGCGCTGCACGCCAGCGCGCAGCCGGAGCGTATCGCTTGCGTCGATCTCGCATCCGGACGGCGCTGGACCTATGCCGGGCTCGACGAGGCTATCCAGCGCGCCATGGCCGTTCTAGAAGGCTATGGTATCGAGCCGGGACAGCGTATCGCGACGCTTGCCCGCAACAGCGCCGATCTGCTGATCCTGCAGCAGGCGGCGATGCGCCTTGGCGCCATCTTCGTGCCGCTCAACTGGCGCCTGGCCGGGCCCGAGCAGCAGGCGATCCTTGCCGATTGCGATCCGGTGCTGCTGTTGCACGATGCGGCTCTTGACGTTGCGCTGCCGAAAGGCTGCGCGCCGGTTGAGGTCGCGGCCTTCGCGGCGGCGGTCGAGGCGCAAACGCCGGCACCACGACGCGCTTTGCCGGCGGACGATGCGCCGTCGATCATCCTCTACACCTCAGGCACGTCGGGCCGGCCCAAGGGCGTCATCCTGACCGAGCGCAACGCGTTGGCCACCGCGGTCAATTTCAGCGTTTTGGGGCAGGTCGGCAATGCCAGCATCTTCCTTTGCGATGCGCCCATGTTCCATGTCATCGGTCTCATCACCTGCCTGCGGCCGCCGCTGCTGCAGGGTGGCACGGTGCTGATCTCGCCCGGCTTCCACGCCGGCCTTACCAACCGCCGGTTGGCCGATCCCTCACTCGGCATTACCCATTATTTCGGCGTCCCGCAGATGGCCAGGATGCTGCGCGATCATCAGGATTTCGCGCCCGCGAACTGGACCTCGCTCACCGCTATCTTCACCGGCGGCGCACCCAATCCGGCTGCCGACATCCTCTGGTGGCTGGAGCAAGGCATCCGCATGGCCGACGGTTTTGGCATGACCGAGGCCGGCACCGTTCTCTGCATGCCGGTCGACGCCGGCCAGATCGCCCGCAAGGCCGGTTCGTCCGGCCTGCCGGGACCATCGGTCTTGCTGCGCATCGTCGATGACGAAGGCCGCGACGTCGCGCCGGGGGAGGCGGGCGAGCTATGGCTGTCCGGCCCCAATGTCACGCCCGGCTACTGGAACCGGCCGGAAGAGACGGCGCGCGCCTTCACCGCCGATGGCTGGTTGCGCAGCGGCGATATCGCCCGCCGGGACGCGGACGGCTTCGTCACCCTGGTCGACCGCCGCAAGGACATGTTCATTTCCGGCGGCGAGAACGTCTATCCGGTCGAGATCGAGATGGTGCTGCTCGACCACCCCGACATCGCCGAAGCAGCCGTCATCGGCATGGCCGACGAGCGTTGGGGCGAGGTCGGCCGTGCCTTCGTCGTGGCAAAACCCGGCCGTATCCTCGACCCGGCGGCGCTGGCCGGTCACTGCGCGGCGCGTATCGCCCGCTACAAGGTGCCTAAGGAGTTTTTGCTCACCGAAGCGCTGCCGCGCACGTCGTCGGGCAAGATCCAGAAACATATTTTGCGCGGGTGGTAGCGCCGGGACCGCGTTTGCTACGAAACCGACCGTGTTACTCGATCAGCAGCAACCCCCGCTTCTTGTCGCCATCGCTGTCGATGGTGTCCATGGCCGAGAACAGCCGTTCACGCTCGATCAGCCAAGGCTTGTAGCGCTCATTCACGTCGAGAACGAAAACCAGGTCCTCGGCCTCCAGATAGCCGCCGATCGGTGAAAAATGACCACCGCCGGCGCCGAATATCATCTCTCGGGTAAAGTTGATGATGTAGCGGCGGCCGGGGTCGTTGGCATGCTTCATGTGCTCGCGAAACTCGTCGGCGGTCAGATTCCGCAGCACGGAGATTTTCCGTTTGGTGTTCGTCCGAGCGACGTCGGCAAGCTCATCCAGCGTCAGTCCGATGATGCAAAAGCCGGTCCAGCACTTTCCCGTTCCCTTGAGCACTTCGGCTTCAGTCGTCTCCTCTTCGCCGATCGAGCGGAACGTGTTTGCAACACTTGCCGGACCGCAGCGTGAGCCGTTCGATTGCCATGTGACGTCGGCACCGAAAGTGGCGGCCACGGGCAGCTTCCAGGCGCTGCCGATCAATTCAGGGGTGCGGATGACTGAGGACTGGATTGCGTCTGGCGAGACTGCGGACTGACCGACAATCAAAAACGCTGCGCCACAGAGCAGGCCAGCGCCGGCAATCACAGCCAAAGCGAAACGGCGCTTCATTGCTGCACCTCGAAGCAGACGGTTTGTCCGTCGGTCGATGTTGCGGTGTTGGCCCCAAGACTACCATATGTTGGCGTTGCTTGGCAGAGCGTCCTCGGGGCGGGCTCTACGCCAACAAGGCTTTCGGCTGTTCGAAAAGTGCGTAGACCTCGGATACTGGCATTGGACGTCCAAACAGCCATCCCTGGACATCAGTGCAGCCGTTCTCCTTGACCAGCCTGTACTGGTCCTCGGTCTCCACACCTTCCGCCGTTGTCGTCATGCCCAGCGTGGTGCCGAGTTCGGCAACCGCCTTGACGATAGCCCGGCTTTCGCTGCTCTCGCACATCAGGCTGACGAAACTGCGATCGATCTTGATGCGGTTGAACGGGAACGACCTGAGATAGCTGAGCGAAGAATAGCCGGTGCCGAAATCATCCATGGCGATGCTGATGCCGAGGTCGCGCAGGCTGTAGAGCGTCTGAATGGTGTTCTCATTGTGCGCCAGCAGCACCGACTCGGTGATCTCCAGCTCGAGCCGCGACGGCAGTAGATTTGAAGCGGCGAGTGCCGACGCAACCTGAAGCGGCAGCGCCTGCTGCTTGAACTGGGCCGGCGAGAGATTGACCGCGACCTTGACGGGCAGGGGCCATTTCGCCGCATCGCTGCAGGCCTGCCGCATGATCCACTCGCCCAGCGCGCCGATGACGCCCGTCTCCTCGGCGAGATGGATGAACTCCGACGGTGGCAGCAGGCCGAGGCGCGGATGGTTCCATCGCACCAGCGCCTCGAAGCCGGTGAGTTTCGAGGTTTTTGCGTCGTGCAGCGGTTGATAGTGCAGAACAAATTCTTCGTTCGGCACGCCGAGCGCCAGTTCGGCTTCGAGCTGGCGACGTTCCTGCAATCGCGCGTCCATTCCCGGCTCGAACGACCTGCAGGTGCCGCGTCCCTCCATCTTGGCCTTGTACAGTGCGAGGTCGGCATTGCGGATGAGGATTTCCGAACTTTGTCCGTCGTCGGGGAAAACGGCGATGCCGATGCTGCTGCCGATGTTGACCTTGTGGCCCTGGATAAAATATTCGGCTGCCAGGGCGTGAATGACCCGGCTTGCCAGCACGCCGGCCTGTTCGTCGCCATCGAGCAGCAGCTGGAGGATGACGAACTCGTCTCCGCCCACTCTCGCCACCATGGCGGTTTCGCCGGCCTGCTGCTTCAGGCGCTTGGCCA
This sequence comes from Mesorhizobium sp. P2_H9, assembly GCF_056403215.1. Lineage (NCBI taxonomy): Bacteria > Pseudomonadati > Pseudomonadota > Alphaproteobacteria > Hyphomicrobiales > Phyllobacteriaceae > Mesorhizobium > Mesorhizobium sp. P2_H9. Next base: position 45,503 of record NZ_JBFUFX010000018.1, read on the forward strand.
CGGCGCCGAGAAGCTCGTCGCCGACCGGATGTCCCAACGTGTCGTTGACCGGCTTGAAACGGTCGAGGTCGACGCAATGGACCGCCAGCTTCTCGCCGTCCCTAAGGCTCGTCAGCGCCTCGTCCATCGTGTCGGCCAGCAGGCCGCGATTGGGCAGGCCGGTGAGAATGTCATGCGTGGCGAGGTGCTGGATCTCGGCGGTGCGTTCCTCCACCCGCCGCTCCAGGGTCTCGGCGGCATCGACCTGCATCGTCATCGTCCGCCCGATCGCATACCAGCAGGCCAGCGCCAGCAGGGTGACGATCGCGACCGCGGCATAGCCTGCCAGCTCGAACTCCCGCACTGATTGGGCGTCGATGTTGCTTTCGAATCTGCTGTTGGGAAAACCGACCCAGAGCCGCCATGCGCTTCTTGGATCATTGAGGGAAAGCGGGATGACTTCGGAATAGATCAGCTTCTGGTCGGGCGCCGTGAACGAGCTGGAATCCGCGGCCAGCGACGTGGACAGCCGGTGCTGGTCGGATTCGAAGCCGTAGCCCGAATTGACGATGACATAGTCATTGCCAGGCAGCAGTTTCCTGAGTGCCGAGGTGAGCATGATCGCCGAAACGGACCCACGCAGGCTGCCATCTTGCCCGAACACCGGAACCGAGAGGATAAAGCCGGATCGGTCGGCGTCATTGCCGCTGTGGATGAAATCGGTGTTGTCGCAGGTGATCAACTCCTTCGTGCCGATGATCGGCACGTTGAGCCCGTCGATGTTGCTCGAATTCGGATAGTTCGCCTTCAGCCAGGCAAGCTGTTTGGCCAGCTCATGATATTCATAGGTTTCAACCTCTTCGGCTGGACGGACCAGCGTATTCTCATCCAGCTTTCGAGGTTTTGCGTCGCCAGCGGCGTCGGACCTCGCCCTGGCATTCACGATCAGTTGGTCAAACTGGAGGATCGGCTCCTCGAGCTTGCCCGTCGCCGGATCGAAGCGATCGGGGTCGAAATCCAGTGGCAGGAAATAGACCTCGGAAATGGAAACATTGCTGGCGAGGTTGTTGTAGATCTGCTGGATCGTGGCGCGGCCTTCGTCGCCAAGGTTCGTGCCATGCCGGTCGAGGTTTCGCACGCTTGGCAGATAGGCCAGGGTCCGGACGTTTTCGTAGATGGCCCGCAAGGCGTCTTCGACGGTCTTGGCGGTCGCCTTGGATGTCGCCTGGGAATTTTCGAGATAGCGCTCCTTGGCCAGCGCGAAGTCCCGCTGAGCGTCGATGTGCAGCGCCCCCAGCATCACCGTGCCGGTAAGCAGGATCAGAGCAGATCCGACCATTCGCCTGAAGGCGTTCATCCGCGGTTCCCACCGTCAATCGGCAAGCAATACCGCGGTACGGTTTAGGAAGCGCTAATGAGAGCGCCTTTATTTGCCGGATCAGCCGATGGTCGCTTGCGATACCGAAGCAAGAACGGGAGTTCGGCCGCCTCGGGCGCGAGCTCGCGATCGATCAGCCGCGCAACAGCTTGGCCATCTTCCACAGCAAGCAGGAAAGAGATCGATGATGTCCAAAGAGCGCGATACCATATAAGCGCAACGCGGTGTGCGCCGGAGAGTTTGCCCGGCTGCCAAAAGGATATGAGATGAGTGAACTCAAGATCAGGACCCGGGCTACCGGCGCGCTGGCCGTCTTGCAACCGGGCGGTCTGCCTGTGGTCACCACGCCGACCGGCGGCAGTGTCGATGTCGTCACCGCGGTCAGCGCGCCTGGCTTCAATCCGCTTGACCTGCTTTATGCCTCGGTCGCCGCCTGCATGGTGCTGAGCGCCCGCGTCGCCGCCAGCCGCCTGGGCGTCGCCGCCAATCTCGGCGAAGTTCGCGCCGAGGTCTCAGGCGAAAAGGCGGAAGGTGAGATCTCGCGGGTCGGCCGCTTCACGATCGTGCTCGACGTCCAGGGCGATCTCGACGAAGCGACGAAGAGGCAGATTGTGGAAGGCGCCGAAACGATCTGCACGGTCAGCAATACGCTGCGCACGCCGCCGGAGCTTCACACCACGCTCGGTGGCTGAGGCCCGACAACCCAGGACCACCCCATGGCACGCATCTCCCCGATCGACTACGCCACCGCTTCGCCCGAAATCCGCGCCGAGCATGACCGGGAGATCGGCCTGCGCGGCCGGATGACCAACATGAAGCGCATCCTGCTGCATTCGCCGGTGGCGCATCGCATCTATGCCGAATGGTTCACCTTGCGCGACTTGCTGCGGCCTGCGCTCGACGATCGCGCGGTGTGGCTGTTGTCACTGGCGATCTCAGAAAGCGCCCATGCCGAGATACCGGTTACCTTCTTTCGCCGTGCACTGATCGGCGCCGGGCTCGAGCCCGAAGCCGTCGCGCCGACGAAAGACGAGGCGCTGCTGATCGCCTTCGGCAAGGCCATCGCCACCGATTCCAACGCCGTTCCCGACGCGCTCTGGGACGCGTTGAAAGACCGCTACGACGAGACGGTGCTGGTCAACCTCGTCGCCTTCGCCGGCATCATGGTGGCGACGACAGTGTTCTCCAATGCGGTGCGGGTCGACCTCGATCCGGAGCTGGAGCCTTATCGGAAGAAGGCTTGAGCGGCGGCCGGTTGTTCTTCCGTGAATCGACGCTGTTTCGCGTTCTGCCCGTCAACAGGCTGTGATAGGCAGACAGAATGGAAGCCAACGCCGCAGCTCGCGAAGACCGTCGACAGCCATTCGGGCCGCCGCAATGGGCAACCCGACTTGCCAAAGGCACCCTGCAGGCAACGCTGGTCGTGCTCGTTCTCGCCTTCGGTCTGCAGGCGGCCTGGTCCCAGAGCTGCTCCATCACGGCCGCCAACGGATCGTACGGAGCGGTGGACATCCTGAGTGGTGCCGTCGACGATACGACGGCGACCTTCTCGATCAATTGCACGGGCACAGCCAACCAGACCGTGCGCCTGTGCGTCGAACTGTCTCCCGGCCAGACCAACGCTGCCGGCAATCGGCGGCTGGCTTCCGGTTCCGAACGACTGGTGCATGAACTTTACAGCGACCCGTCGCGAACGACAATCTGGGGATCCTGGGGCCTGGCGACGACCGCTTACGGCCTTTATCCCACTGGGACGACCTACGATCTCGGCCTGGGTTCCTCCGGCAGCGCCGGGACCACGCTGACGGTCTACGGTCGGGTGTTCGCCAACCAAACCACCTCGGGACCCGGATCGTATACCTGGACCATGACCACGGCTCCGGCCGCTGGCTATGACTACAAGACCGCGGCGGCGTGCCCGACAGGCGCCCGGCAAGCCACGTCCAGCGGCTCCACCTGGACCGCGACAATCAATGCGAACTGCAACGTCTCCGCTAGCAATGTGAATTTTGGTTCCGTCGGAGTGCTGGCGGCCAATGTAGATTCGACGGGGTCGGTCACGGTTCGCTGCACCGACACGACGCCCTACAACATCGGGCTGAGCGCGGGTACCGGATCAGGTGCCACGGTCGCCAGCAGGAAGATGACGAGCGGCATCAAGACCGTGACCTATTCGCTCTACAGCGACAGCGGCAGGACCAGCGTCTGGGGAAACACGATCGGCACAGACACCAATGCCGGCACCGGCACCGGACTGGACCAGGCATATACCGTATACGCCCGCGCCCCCGCGCAGACCACGCCTGCGCCCGGAGCGTTCAGCGATACGATCGTCGTGACCGTCACCTACTGACGGGTCGCAGGCGACCCCTGCGGCGTCAGCGGCAGGCGACCGCGACGACCACCTGCTGGTTTGCTTTTGGCGTGTAGCCGAACGATGCCTGGCACGAGCCCTTGGCGGTTTCGACGACGACAGTGTTCTTACGCGTCAGTCCCTTTACATAGGCGCGCCCGTCATAGCCGATGACGAACTCCTGGTTGCCGTTGATCGTGCCTTGTGACCCGGCTTCGAGCGGTTGTCCGTCCGGTCCTGACAGCACGAGGACCGCGGCGTCGATGTTGGTGCGAACCCGGAAATCCACTCGTACACCGGCCCGGTCGGCCGGCGCGACGACGTCCTGCGTTGTCGCGACATCGGCGTCGACGGGCAGGTGTGTCGTGTCGATGGCAATCTGGTTCCTCTGATAGGCGTGTAACCCCGGCACCAGCAGTCGGCCCCTTGCATCGGTGACACCTACGGGGCGGTTTTCATAGACCACGCCGACACCAGGCAAGCCGGTTTCGACGACGGCGAAACTGTCGTCGATCCGGTCCGTCAGGAAGATGCCCGATCCCATCGTTGCGATTGCCCCGTCGAACTGGGCTGTCGCTGTGGTGCCTGAGATTGAATGGCTGACGGCGGCCTCGGCACGTCCATGGGAAGAGCGATAGGAGACCGCCGCGGAACCCTCGGTAGATCTGTCCTGGCTGAAGCTCGTCCGCCAGCCAAGGCTTCCCGGTTCCTCGCCGAGTGGCTTGCTCACATCGGCGATCAGGTCGACACCATGCTTGTCGGCGGAAACAGCCGTCGATGCCATCGCATTGCCGCCGATCGGGACCGATAGCCCGGCGAAGAGGCCGGCGTTCCTGTGTCCGCCAAGTTCTGCGAAGGCGGTGGCGTTGAGATAGCCGAATGGCAGCGTTCGCGAATAGGAAGCGGTGACGATCCTGGAGCTTTCGCCGCTGGCCGGTGTCAGATCGATGTAGCTTGCACTGATGCTGCCGCCGCCGAAAGACAGCGGGGTTCCGACGGAAATGCTGTTGACCATCTTCGGCGGCCTGGATTGGGTCGATGCATCCGTGGCGCCTGGCCCGAGTGACAGCAGATTGAAGAAGGCGTGGCCGGGCGTTCCGCTGTTCTCAAGCCGATCGGTGACCGAGGCGAGATCGTCGTAGGCCCCGAAGGTCATTTGCAAGCTGGCATTTATGCTCAAGGTCCCGATCCTGATCTCGTAGGAGGCATAGGACTGCAGTCCGCTGCCGGGACCGCTATGGCTACCGGCCACCGCGAACGAGGCGACGCCGAGCGAACCAGTGCGCATCACCATGCCGAGACCGCCATTGACCAGATCACTGCTGGCCTCCGCGTGGCTTTCCAGCGTCAGCCAGTCGAAGATGCCTTTTCTCAGGCTTGCCGACACGACGGGCTGGTTGACGGCATAGGCATCGGACGTTGTCGCGTATCCGAGCCTGGGCAGGCCTGCCTCCAGCGAGAAGTCGAAAAGCCCTGGTCTCAGCAGGCTGGGCGAGGCGTAGAACGGTACGCTTGTGCGCGTTTCACGGCCGGCCGCATCGCGCAGTACGACAACAGCCTGTCCGCCGCCGGTGGTGACAGGAATGTCGGTGATCTGGAACGGGCCGGTGTCGACGGCGTGGGAATAGGTCTTCAGGTCGTTGACATAGACGTCGACCGTCGACGGTACCGCCGCGCTGCCGCTGATCGATGCCAGCGGCTGGGTGATCAGGTCGGTGCGAAGCCCGAAATTGCGGCGCGCCTGAAGTCCACCGATGCGGATCGGCCTGGTCCAGGCGAACCCGCCGGAAATCGCATCGCCAGCCTGGTATGTCATTAGCGTCGCCGGGTCGGAATAGGTGTAGGAGGTGTCGAGCCTCAATGCATCGGCGCGTCCGTTATCCTCCAGCCGCAGGATCGCCGACTGGCCGAAGGTGCCGGCCGGCGAAAAGGCCCGCGCGTCCAGCGTGGTGGAAAAGCCGCTGAAGGCGAAGCCGCCGGCGTCGGGCTCCTGCCGCGATGCGGCAAACAGATTGTAGTTGAGAACGCCGCCTAACCCCGCCTGAACGGCAGGCGGCGTCTCATGGCTAGGCGCCGCGTCGTAGGACATCGTCCCGCGCAGGCCGTCGTTGATGGTCAGGAAGATACGCTGCTCCCGCACCTCGTAGCGGTAGGTCAAACCCCGTATCGTGTCGAGCATGATGGTGGCGGCAGCGGATCGGCCCTTGCCGAGGTCCAATCCGAGGGCTTGCAACTCATCCGGCCTGGCGCCGACATGCTGCCCGTCGGGGGATACGAATGCCGCGATCTGATTGGTTGGAGCGCCGTTGATGAAGACTTCCAGCTGAAGCTGCTGGACCGCCCCGTCGGCCCTATTGGCTAGCGTCAGTGTGGCGGCGAGTATTGATAGTGCCAGAAACGGCGCCGCGTTCACGGAGCGGCGACAACCGGCGCAACAGCGTTGAAAGGGCCTTCATTGCCTTGACCGGAGATGGAGACCGATCCCTTGGCGGCAAACTTGCGTCCGCCAATTGGTGCCACCCACCGCATGGTCGATTGGCCGAGCGCATAGCCGATCAGCCCAGCTCCAAGTGAAATTTTGTGTCCGCTTGCGTCGCGCAGCGAGAGTGCCGAGATGCGCAGATGCGTGCCGCCCCTGTTGTTGGCCAAAACGATCAGCCGGCCGTCTTGCTTCGACACCGTCCAGTCGACGGCCGGTGGCGTTCTCTGCGGCGAACCGAAGAAGACAGGGATCGATTGGCGAACCAGCAATCTCACGGTGCCGGTCTTGGCGCCGCGGGCGTCCGGGAGCTCATCGACGAACAGGCGATAGGTTTCCTCGCCCGACACCGGGCGTTTCGCCACGCGCACGATGCGTGCGACGTAGTCGGCGCCAGGCAGGAGCGTGACGGCGGGAGGAGAGGCAACCACATCCTCGGTCGGCTGCAGGGTTTCCTGGCCATTGACTTGCGACCAGCGGAAGACCCGGATCTGCACGTTGCTCGGCGTCGCTCCCCCATTGCGCAACGTGATCGTCGACGCCGCGCCGGGAGCGACGACATCAACGAGAGCAGGTTGCACCTGGAGGGAATCCGCGCGGACCTGCGTGCCGCCGAACAGCAGTACTCCCGCCAAAGCCGAAGCCAGCCTTGCCCATTTCATCTGTAGCCCCCCAAATGTAGAACGTCCTAGTACGTTACGGTGACCGTCACGGTGTCCGTATAGACGGCTGGCGCAGGCGTTGATTGCGCCGGCACGCGTCCATACACGGTATAGCTCTGGGAAGCGCCGGAACCGGTCGCCGACACGGTGTTCGTCCCGATAGTGTTGCCCCAGACAGTCGTTCTGCCGCTGTCGCTGAAAAGAGAATAAGTGATCGTGGCGGCGCCGTTGGTCATCTTGCGTGCGGCGACAGTCGCGCCCGACCCGATGCCCGCGTCCAGACCAATGTTGTAGGGTGTCGTGTTCGTGCATTGAACCTGGACCGTGGATGTCTGGTCGACGTTGGCCGCAATGACCCCGGACGAACCGAAGTTCATCGTTGAAGCGCCGGCGATGGTGCAGGATGCGGTGATGGTCATCTGCACGGCCATGGAAGCGGTTGTTGTCGTGGCGCGCGCCTCGCCGCCGAAAAGTGCCATGATCGCGAGGCATGCTGCTGTTTTCCGCCACATTCGACGAGGTCCTTTTCGATAGGTTCAGGGAGAGGTGAGGCGGGGTTGGAGGCAACGAGGCCGTAGATATGGGCCGAACCGAAATATGTTCGATCTTGGTTAATAAGCTATTTATTATTTAGAAGGTTCTTACGAAACGCGGCGCCGCCGACCAGCACACCGCAGCAGGCGTTGGCCGGGCGCAAAGTCGCCGCTCCGGCATCTTCATCAAATGGACGACATCATGGTGGCGACCATGGTGTGCACCAATGCGATGCGGGTCGACCTCGACCCGGAGTTGGAGCCTTATCGGAAGAAGGCATGAGGCGAGGCGGCAACCGAAGGCATGTTGAAGATGTCCAACCGTTCGGAACTGAATTTGAAAAAGCTGGCATTCCTGCTAGTTTTCTCAGCGACGGGAGGGGGGTCGTCTTTTGCAGACAGCGACTTCCTAAGGGTCTCTGTCGAATGCCCTGCTCAGGCAGGAGACGGGCTTCTGGAAACGAGCGACGCAAATACCAGGGGCGGGCGGTCGAGGGTATCGACCTTCTATGTCGCCGGAAAAATGCAAAGAGTAGTTGTTTCGTCGTCAAAGGATGGAGGGCCGTTTCACGATGTTTTTGCGCTCGATCGCGCCAAGTGAGGGAACCAAGGAGGCTCCCGCGTTCCGTGCTTTGGAAGATCGTGCCAACGAGTTGCTCAGGTTCTTCTGTTTTGCAGATGCGAAGGCAAAGCAAATATATCTCGACGTTCTCCGGGCAAACCGGGAAACGATCAGGCGGGCGGGAGGAGACTAGAGTCTGACGCGCCGTGATGGCAGGGCAAAAAGGGGCTTGCGGCGATCACGCCCGTCTCAGCAGAATTCCACCTCGATGTGCCGCTCGGTCTGCGAGACGACGCGACAGCGCGTCTCGAACCCGTCCGACCTGATCGCCAGGTTGAAGACCTCGGGCACGCCGACGGCGCTGGTCACGTCGAGGCCGGCGGCATCTTCGGCCAGCGTCCTCACCGTGCAGTCGATCGACGACATGCGATTGTTGAATACGATGCGTCCAGCCTTAAGCACGCGACGGCGCGGGCTTTTGGGGGCGTCGGTTGCCGGGCGCCAGGCAATGCATCGGTTGCGGCCGGCGGCCTTGGCCTCGTAGAGCGCTGCATCGGCATTGGCGAGCAGCGTGTCGATTTCCGGCGTCAGTGGATCGAGCCCTGCCATGCCGAAGCTGGCGGTGACGGCTATCTTCGACAGCCCCTGGGTGACCACGATCTCGCCAATGGCGGTGCGCAGCTTTTCGGCGACGCCGATCATGCTGTGGCGATCGGTATGCGGCAGCAACAGCGCGAATTCCTCGCCGCCCAGGCGTCCGAACAGGTCGCTGCCGCGAAGGTGTTCCCGGCATGCCTTGGCAACGGCCGTGAGAACCTTGTCGCCGGTGGCATGGCCATATTGGTCATTGATCGATTTGAAATGATCGAGGTCGAAGGCGATGCACGCCAGATTGTGCTTGTGGCGTTGCGCCAGCGCCAGGGCATGGGCGCCCTGTTCCTTGAAGGCGCGACGCGACAGGACGCCGGTCAGGCCGTCGACGGCGGCAAGCTGGCGCAGTTCGAGCGCATCCATCGCCAGCTGTGCGAGATCAGAAAGGATCGCGGTTTCCCGCGCACTGAACTGACGCGGTTCGTAACCAATGGCGCACACCGTGCCGATGTTGTGGCCATCGCCTGTGCGCAAGGGCACGCCGGCATAGAAGCGGATATGTGGATCGCCGGTGACGCTCGGATTGTGTGCAAAACGCATATCGTCGCGCGCATCGGGAACAATGACCGGCAGCAGTTCCTGCACGGTGTATTTGCAAAAGGTCTCGTTGCGATCGACTTCGCGGTTGCCCAGCCCGTCATAGGCTTTGTACCACTGCCTGTGGCCATCGATCATCGAAACGATGGCGATCGGCAGGTCGAAGATATTCCTGATCAGGCGCGTGATGCGGTCGAACGCTTCCTCGCGCGGCGTATCCATCACGTCAAAACGGTCGAGCGCGTCAAGGCGTCCCGCCTCGATGCTGTCTGCGTCCATCGCCAATGGCGGTGCGTCGATAAGGTTCCGGTCCATCGGCGTCCTGCCTCTATGCCAGCTTCGCGGCGCGTCAACGCCGCCGCGAGCATCCGAGACCTTGCTGAAAATTCGGTAAAGCGACAAATCGGTGCCGCGAGGGCCTTGGTTTGCCGCCTGCGGCCGAGGCGCTTGACGGTGTCGCGGCGATCCAGCCTACCGGCTGATCTCGGTCAGCGCGCGCTCGAGCGGCGCCGGCGATATCTGGATCGGTCCGGAAAACGGAATTCCATGTCGAGGATCAGATAGAGCGAACTCGCGATCAGCGCTGCAGCCAGCACGAACGAGCCGACGACGACAGCGTTGCGCGGTGCGCGGAAGCCGAAGCTGCCGAAGATCAGCATCAGCCAAAGCACCAGCATGACGATCAGCGGCAGCGGAATGGCGCCCTCAGACTGTTCGACCAGCACCCAGCGCTGCTCCAGAACCTTCTGCAGGTGCTGGCGGGCATCCTGCAGCAGAGCGCCATGGGCGGCATCCGGCGGCGTCATCGTGCCCAGCCGGCCGCCGATCTCGGTGAGCAGGTGCTCCGACAGCCTGTTGGCGATAACCGGCGTTTCACCTTGAGGCATGACGTCGCTCACCACCCGCTGCACATAGGCGACAAGCGGCTCGCGGACTGCGCTGGTTTCGGCGCCGTATTGCCGGAGCGTCCTGTCCAGCAGGATCAGTTGCGTCGCATAGGCGTGCACATTGAGATCGATGGATTCGAAGGTGTTCTTGGCTGAGTTGATCATCAGGCCGATGACCAGCGAGGTCATCACCACGAACAGATTGGCGATCAGGCGCACGATGGCGTTGGTGTCGTCCTGGCGGTGCCTGTCGGGGAAGCGATGGTAGATCGCCAGGCTGCCAAGTGCCGCCCCGGCCAGACAGACAAAGATCGTCACTCCGACAAGAGCCTCACGCATGGCGCCATTGTGCACGAGAAGCGGGAATTGCCAACGGCGGCGTGCATGATTGGCCGGCGCTGGCGCTCCGCAGCCGTCCTGGCAGGAAACGGGTGGCTGACGCGCCGTCTTTCGCCGACCCTGATGGCGAGATCGGAGGCAAGACCCATGACCACCCATTCCCTCGATACGGCAAAGGCGGCCCGCGCGGCCGAGACGCGCGTCGCCGCCCGTGACTGGCCGGCGCTCACCACTGAGCTCAGCGGCCATGGATGCGCCGTCATCGAAAAGTTGCTGACGCCCGAGGAGTGCCGGCAGACTGCCGCCCTCTATCCCGACGAAAGCCATTTCCGCAGCCATGTCCACATGGCGCGGCATGGTTTCGGCAAGGGCGAGTATCGCTACTTCCGCTATCCCTTGCCCGACCTGATCGGCGCCTTGCGCACCGCGCTCTACCCGCGGCTGGCCGCTGTCGCCAATGACTGGAACGAGCGTATGGACATCGCCCAGCGCTATCCCGGCGAGCACGCCGCGTTCCTCAGGCAATGCCACGAGCAGGGCCAGACCCGGCCGACGCCGCTTTTGCTGCAATATGTGCCCGGCGACTTCAACTGCCTGCATCAGGACCTCTACGGCGATCTCGCCTTCCCGCTGCAGGTGGCGATCCTGCTCTCCCAACCCGGCGAGGATTTCACCGGCGGCGAGTTCGTGCTGACCGAGCAGCGCCCGCGCATGCAAAGCCGCGCAGAAGTGGTGCCGCTCAGCCAGGGCGACGCGGTCGTCTTCGCCGTCCACAACCGTCCGGTGAAGGGGACGAAGGGCAATTACCGGGTCAATCTTCGCCACGGCGTCAGCCGCCTGCGCTCGGGGATACGGCATACCGTCGGCATCATTTTTCATGACGCCAAGTAGCGAGGCGGCAAGGCGTCCAACGCTGCCGTCGCGTCTCAGCTTGTTATTGTGCAGTGCAGCAACGATATTGCTGCCAGCGCGTTGTGTGCGACGCCATCCCGGCTAGCAAGGATACCGATTTTGCGAAACATGTCAGATACGATCGCGCGGCTGAGCGCGATGCGCGGCCGACCAGTCGCTTCGGGGCAGCATCATGACAATCGGCTGTCCGATGTGACCGGGTTCGGTTCCAATCCTGGCGCCTTGCGTGCACGCCTCTACGTGCCCGCAAACCTGCAGGAAGATGCAGCACTGGTCGTGGTCCTGCATGGCTGTACCCAGAGCGCGGCCGCTTATGATCACGGTTCCGGCTGGTCGGAACTCGCGGCGGAGCAGGGGTTTGCAGTCCTCTTCCCGGAGCAGCAGCGCGCCAACAATGCCAATCTCTGCTTCAACTGGTTCGTCCCGGGAGACATCAGCCGCGACGGCGGCGAAGCGCTCTCCATCCGCCAGATGATCGAGGCGGTGGTTGCCACCCATGGTATGGACCGCAAGCGTATTTTCATCACCGGCCTTTCCGCCGGCGGCGCCATGGCGACGGCGATGCTAGCGGCCTATCCGGAAATGTTCTCCGGCGGCGCAATCGTTGCCGGACTGGCCTACGGCAGTGCGGTGACGATCCCCGAAGCCTTCGACCGGATGCGTGGCCATGGCGGCCCGTCCAAGGCCGACCTGCAACGGCTCTTGAGCGGGGCCTCGTCTCATAGGGGTCCCTGGCCGACGATTTCGGTCTGGCAGGGCTCGGCCGACAACACCGTCGTGCCATCCAACGCGGATGCCCTCGTCGCGCAATGGCAAGGAGTGCATGGCGTTGGCACCAGCCCGACGCGCGTCGAGACGGTCGATGGCCAGACACGACAGGTCTGGTGCGACGGCACTGGCCGGGAGCTGATCGAAAAGTACAGCGTGGCCGGCATGGGCCATGGCACGCCACTGCAGACGATCGGCGATGATGGCCTGGGCAGGGCAGGGCCGTTCATGCTGGATGTCGGGATTTCCTCGACACGCCACATAGCTCGCTTCTGGGATCTCGCGAAGCCAGCTGCGCGGGGCGACGCGAAAAAAGACGCCACGTCAGCGGCGCCTGTCTCCGGCGCCGCCTTGAAGATTTACAGCGTGCCTGAAAAGCCGCGCGCGGGACGCATCGACCACACCGGAGAACCGCGACCTGACGCGCGCGACTCGGCTGCCGGCATCTCCAAGGTCATCGAGGACGCGCTACGCGCAGCCGGGTTGATGCGCTAGCCAAGCGCGGAACAATTCGCCTAGCCGCTCATTGTCCACTCGAGGGAAAAGAAACCCACAGGAGTAGACAATGGCCAAACAGAAAATTCTCGAAGACCTTTTTCACGACACGCTGAAAGACATCTATTTTGCCGAGAAGAAAATTCTCGCAACCTTGCCCAAGATGGCCAAGGCAGCCCAGAGCGCCGAGTTGCAGGCGGCCTTTACCAAGCATCGCAGCGAGACCGAAGGCCATGTCGCCCGCCTCGAAAAAGTGTTCGCCGTTATCGGCAAGAAGCCGCAGGGCAAGACCTGCGCGGCCATCGTCGGCATCACTGACGAGGGCGCGGAAATCATGGAAGAATACAAGGGCTCGCCGGCGCTCGACGCGGGCCTGCTGGCAGCCGCGCAAGCGGTTGAGCACTACGAGATTTCCCGTTACGGCACGATGCGGACCTGGGCCGAGGAGCTTGGCCTCAACGACGCGGTTGCGCTGCTTGAAGCGACGCTGAAGGAAGAAAAGGCGACCGACGAGGCCCTGACAGGTATCGCGACGAGTGTCGTCAACCAGCAGGCCGAAGCAGCCTGACGGACACCGCGGCCCGCCGGTCTCCGGCGGGCCGCCTTTTTGGAGCTCGCCATGACCGACACACCGTCCAAGAACCACCGCATTTCCGACAAGGAAGCTTTGCGTATCGCCGAGCAGACCGACGTTTCACCGCAGCAGGCCAAGGATCTCGCCAAAGAGCATGGTAAGACCAAGGGCGAGCAGGAAGCCCGCAAGACCAAGGACGAGGGCTGACGGCCGGTTACCCGTCAAAACCGGTTGGTTGCCCTGTTTTTGTGACTGGCGCTTCCGCGCCTCCGCCGTGGGCTTCTGCCTTCAGGAGGCAGGGTTCCGCAGCGGCTTTTTCGCGCGGGTAGCGCTTGTGCGCTTCCTCTGACGCCGCCTATCGCGTAAGGCCGGGGAAAATCCTCCAGGGCTCGTGAACAGGCATGATACGTCTCGAAAGCATCAGTAAACAGAACGGTCGCCAGATCGTCTTCATCGAGGCCTCGACCGCCTTGCAGAAGGGCGAGAAGGTCGGTCTCGTCGGCCCCAACGGCGCCGGCAAGACGACGCTGTTTCGTATGATCAATGGCGAGGAGCAGCCCGACGAGGGGCAAGTGCAGGTCGATCGTGGCGTCACCATCGGCTACTTCAGCCAGGATGTCGGCGACATGGCCGGCCACAGCGCGGTGGCCGAGGTGATGAACGGCGCCGGGCCGGTGAGTGACGTCGCCGCCGAAATGCGTGAGCTCGAACACGCCATGGGCGATCCCGACCAGGCCGACCGGATGGACGAGATCATCGAAAAATATGGCGAAGCGCAGCACCGCTTCGAGGAGCTCGACGGCTACGCGCTGGACGGCCGCGCCCGCGAGGTGCTCGACGGCCTCGGCTTTACCCAGGAGATGATGGACGGCGACGTCGGCAAACTGTCCGGCGGCTGGAAGATGCGCGTGGCGCTGGCCCGCATCCTTTTGATGCGACCCGACGTCATGCTGCTCGACGAGCCGAGCAACCATCTCGATCTCGAAAGCCTGATCTGGCTGGAATCCTTCCTCAAGGGCTATGACGGCGCGCTCTTGATGACCTCGCACGACCGCGAGTTCATGAACCGCATCGTCAACAAGGTGGTCGAGATCGACGCCGGTTCGCTGACCGCCTATTCCGGCAATTACGAATTCTACCAGCAGCAGCGGGCCATCGCCGACAAGCAGCAGCAGGCGCAGTTCGAGCGCCAGCAGGCGATGCTGGCCAAGGAGATCGCCTTCATCGAGCGCTTCAAGGCGCGCGCCTCGCATGCCGCGCAGGTGCAGAGCCGGGTGAAGAAGCTCGACAAGATCGATCGCGTCGAACCGCCCAAGCGCCGCCAGACGGTGTCGTTCGATTTCCAGCCGGCGCCGCGCTGCGGCGAGGATGTCGTGACGCTGAAGAACGTCCACAAGGGCTATGGCAGCCGCACAATCTATGAGGGGCTGGATTTTCAGGTCCGCCGCCGCGAGCGCTGGTGCATCATGGGCGTCAACGGCGCCGGCAAGTCGACGCTGCTGAAACTGGTCGCCGGTGCGTCCGAGCCCGACAATGGCACGGTCGCGCGCGGACCTAGTGTGAAAATGGGCTATTTCGCCCAGCACGCCATGGAGCTGCTGGAAGGCGAGCGCAGCGTGTTCCAGACGTTGGAGGACGCGTTTCCGCAGGCCGGCCAGGCGCCGCTCCGGGCACTCGCCGGCTGCTTCGGCTTTTCCGGCGACGAGATCGACAAGAAATGCCGCGTGCTTTCAGGCGGCGAGAAGGCGCGGCTGGTGATGGCGCTGATGCTGTTCGACCCGCCCAATCTTCTGGTGCTGGACGAGCCGACCAACCATCTCGACATCGCCACCAAAGAGATGCTGATCACCGCACTCTCGCAGTATGAAGGCACCATGCTGTTCGTCTCGCACGACCGCCATTTCCTGGCCGCACTCTCCAACCGCGTGCTGGAACTGACGCCGGAGGGCATCCACACCTATGGCGGCGGCTATACCGAATATGTCGAGCGCACAGGGCAGGAAGCGCCGGGGCTCAGGGGGTAGGGGAAGGGCCTCGGCATCGCGTCCCAGCATTCAGCTCCGATTTCATCCTCTCTTTCGCTTTTCGACTTCCGCAACACTCGGCCCGTTTCCGCAAGAGGGAAGCGGGCCGCTGGTGTGCTAGATGCTGGCTTGCACTCTGTGGAGCGCGGCATAGAGTCCGCCGGCCGCCATCAGCGCGTCGTGGCTTCCTTCTTCGCCGATCCCGTCCTCGGTCAGCACCAGGATGCGGTCCGCATGGCGCACCGTTGACAGGCGATGCGCGATGACAATGGTCGTGCGTCCCCTAGTCAGTTCCAGCAGCGCCTGCTGGACGGCCCGCTCGCTCTCATTGTCCAGCGCGCTTGTCGCCTCGTCGAAGATGAGGATGGCCGGGTTCTTGAGGAAGGCGCGCGCAATGGTCAACCGCTGCTTCTGGCCGCCGGACAGTTTCACGCCGCGCTGCCCGATGTCGGTGTCGTAGCCGTCGGGCAGGGCGGTGATGAAATCATGCGCGTTGGCCGCCTCGGCGGCAGCGGCAATCTCGGCGTCCGTCGCGTCGAAGCGGCCATAGCGCAGGTTCTCCGCCACCGTGCCGCTGAACAGATAGACGTCTTGCTGTACCACCCCGATACTGCGCCGCAACGATGCGAGGCTGATGTCGCGCACGTCGATGCCGTCGATCAGTATCTGTCCGGCACTGACCTCGTAGAAGCGGGGGATCAACGCGCACAACGTACTCTTGCCGACGCCTGACGAGCCAACCAGCGCGACGAATTCGCCCGGCGCGATGTCGAAGGTCAGGCGTTTCAGTACATGAGCGCCCTCGGCCTCGTAGCGGAAGCCGACATCGCGAAAGCTGACCGCCCCGATCGGGCGGCCGAGTTCGACCGTGCCGTCCCGGTCCTCGATGTGGGGAGCGGTATCCAGAAGTTCCATCGCCCTGACAAAGCCGGTGTGACCCTCCTGCCAGAGCCGCGCCAGATTGGCCAGGCGCGACACCGGGTCGACCAGCACCGCTACGCACAGCAGAAAGGTCAGCATGTCGGCGACGCTGAGCTCAGCGCTCAGCACGCGAACGGCGCCGGCGACGATGACCAGCACGGTGATCATCTGGGCAAAGGTCGCCGTTCCCAGCGAAAAATAGGCCTCGCTCAGATAGCCGTCCCGGCGGCTTTCCAGGAACATCGCGTTTGCCTGCGCGAAACGCTGTATTTCCAGATCTTCATTGGCAAAGGACTGGACGACCCTGATGCCGGTCAGAGAATCTTCCAGCCGCTCGTTAATGGCGGCGATTCGCTCCTTGCTGCGTCGCACGGCCCCGTTCATGCGGCGGTTGAAGTGCAGGGCATAGATCACCGCGAACGGCGTCATGATGGCAATCAGCGCGGTCAGCACCGGGTCGATGATGGTGAGGATGACGAAGGCGCCGAGGAACTTGAGCGCTGCGATGAACAGGTCCTCGGGGCCGTGATGGTAGAGTTCGCCCAGCGATAGCGAGTCGTTGGTGATGCGGCTCATCAGTTGTCCGACACGCTGCCCGTCATGGAAGCTGAAGGACAGTTTCTGGCAATGCTCGAACAGCTCCTGGCGGATCGCGCTCTCGATCCTGGCGCCCATGACGTGGCCCTGATAGTCGACGAAGAACACGACGAGTGCCTGGATGGCCACCATGGCGAGCATGAGTCCGCCCGAGACGTAGATATGGCTGAGCGTCTCGGCTGCCTGCGGCAAAGCCAGCAGACCCCTGGTGACATGGTTGGCGAAGACCGGCAGTGCAAGCGCCGTCGCGGCAATGAGCACGGCGCACGCCAAGTCCGCCGCCAGCAGAGCCAGATGCGGCTTGTAGTACGACAGGAATTTGCGCGCGTGTGCGAACCGCCGGCTGCGCTCAGCCCGCGCGGAAAATCCGGCCGAAGGCGGTGAAGGTTTACCTAGGGATTGGCTATGGCGCGCGTCGGCATGCGTCCTGGCCCGGGAAAAGTGGCGTTGCATAAAGCTTCATGTCCTGTTGATCGATCTCTCCTTTCCGGTTGGACATGAAGGTTCTCATCTCACTCTCCTGCTGCGAATGGTCGGACAATTATGCCAAGTCGGGCGCGAGATCGCAACCCGCGCGCTCAAACGTCAGCCTTGCTTGCGCGTCTCACCTGCGTCTCGCGCAGCAAAAACCGCTGGAAGCGCCGTGGTTGCGGAGCTGACGGATTGGGAAGCGGATGGGAGCTCGGTCTACCAAGGTTGCTTCGCCATGACCGGTATTGACCCGGCCTCCTCGATCAGTCGAGCCCGGCGACGCGCAGCCCCTCGATGTAGCGTGCCCGATCCCTTTCGTGCACGATGGGGTGGTATTTCTCGACCCAGTCCACGGACACGGATGGATGCAGGCGCCGTGTCTGCGACAACGCGTGGGCGGCGGTGGGGCGGTCGCCAGCCATGCCGGCCGAGGCGGCGTATGTGCGCCACGCCGTCCCGAAATTCTGCCTGAGATCCACCGCCCGCCGCTCGAATTCGGCCGCCTCGGCGTAACGCCCGGCCATGAAATGACAGAGCCCAGCGACGGAAAGGCTGCCTGCTTGCGTGAAATCGCGCGGGCTGAGCCGGTCGGCCAGCGCGACATGGTGCAGGCCGTCGTCGGGCATGCCCGCATAGGCATAGGTCGATCCGAGGATCATATGCGCGTAGGCGAGGCTCGGATTGAGAGTGATCGCCTCGGACAGGGCCTTCACGGCCGGGTCGAAGCGGCGCGAGGCCATATGCACGAAGCCCGTGGCGAAGTGCGTCCACGGGTCCTCCGGGTCGCTGCGAATCGCCCGTTGCGCCATGTCGTGGGCAGCAGGCAGGGCGGCTTCCGAATCAGCCAGTCCAAGCATCGACTTTGCGGCGAGGCCCCAGGCAATCAGGCAGTTGGCGCGCGGATAGTCGGGGTCGATGTCGACAGCCTTTTTCAGCAGCCGCTCGGCGATCTCGAAATCCTGCAGCGAAGCCCAGGTCCAGACATAGGGCATCGCCTTCATCACGAAGCCCCAGGCATCGAGGTTGCCGGGCGACCGGCTCTGGAAACGCTCCTGCTCCGCAATGTAGAGCCTGGGCTCGATGGCGCCGATGACGCTTTGGGCGATCTCGTCCTGCAGCGCGAAGAAATCGGCGATTTCCGCATCGTAGCGCTCAGCCCAGATCTGGCGCCCGTGGTCTGCGTCGCTCAGCCTGGCGTTGATGCGCAGCCGCTGCCCGGAACGGCGCACGCTTCCGTCGAGCACATAGCGCACGCCGAGCTCGCGCCCGATCTGCTTCACGTCGACCGCCTTGCCGCCATAGGTGAATGATGAGTTGCGGGCGGACACGAACAGCCAGCGCAGCCGCGCCAGTCGGGTGATGATGTCTTCCGCGAGGCCGTCGCCGAAATATTGCTGCTCGGCGTCGTCGCTGAGATTGGCAAAGGGCAGCACGGCGATGGACGGCCCGGCCTCGGCACTGTCGGATGGGGCAGCAGCGGTGTCGAGGCACTCCACGGCGCCACCGAAGCGGTAGCCGACCCGGGGGATTGTCGCGATCCACTCGGCGTCGTCGGGTCCTGGCCCAAGCAGTTTGCGCAGCAATGCGATCTGGACCGAGAGATTGCTTTCCTCGACCGCCGCTTGCGACCATGCCGCGTCCATCAGCGCCGCCTTGGACAGGACTTCGCCGGGTCGTTCCACCAGCGCCGCCAGGAGCAGCACGCCGCGATAGCCGACCGGAACGGGCAGGCCCTGCCGGAGCAGCGTTCCCGCTTCCGGGTTGAGCTCGAACGGACCGAAGGCAAAACGCTTCCCCACCATGGCGCAAACTAACATCTTTTCGGAGCTTTTCGGAAGTATTCGGGCAGGCGCCCGCGACGCCACCGCCCGCTGGGCTCACCCTGTCACCACGTTTTGAGACAGGAGAGCCGGAAATGTCTGCTGTTGTTTTTGACCGTGTAGAGTTAGAGACGGAGACCGAGCAAGCCGTTCCAGCGAGCAGGACGTGCCCACGTGACGAAGAATTCCGCGCCGCCCTCGAGCGCTATGTGGCGGACTACATCGCCTGCCAGAAACGCCGCGGCAACGGAAACCACAGCGGCGCCCAATGCCACAACGACAGCCCCATCCAGGACGACTCGGCTAGTTCAGCACCCGCTCATCGACTTCGTCGATGCTTCTCGTGCCGGTCAGCGCCATGGTGACGGACAGTTCCTTGCGAAGGATCTCAATGGCGGTCGCCACACCAGCCTCTCCGCCGGCACCGAGGCCGTAAATATAGGCTCGCCCGACCAGGCAGCCTCTGGCGCCAAGGGCGAGCGCGCGCATCACATCCTGGCCTGACCGAACGCCGCCGTCGAACAGCACCTCGATTTCGGAGCCCACCGCTTCAACGATCTTCGGCAGCTTGGAGATCGTCGATGGCGCACCGTCCAGCTGCCGGCCACCATGGTTGGACACCACGATCGCGGTTGCGCCAGCCTTGCTGGCGGCGCGCGCATCGTCGACGTCGAGAATACCCTTGATGATCAGCTTGCCTGGCCAGATGCTCCTGATCCACTCGACGTCATTCCAGTTGAGTGTGGGATCGAACTGATGCGACACCCAGTCCGCGAGCTCCTTGACGCCTTGCTCGCCTTTCACATGGCCGGCGAGATTTCCGAACGTCCAGCGCTTGGCAGTGAGCATCCTCCAGGCCCAGGCGGGCTTGGTCGCCATGTCGAGAAGATTTCGTACTTTCAGCGCCGGCGGAACCGACAGCCCATTCCTGACGTCGGCGTGGCGCTGTCCCAGCACCTGCAGGTCGACGGTTAGCACCAGCGCGCTGCAGCGGGCAGCGAGCGCCCGCTCGACAAGCGAACGCGCGAAGCCGCGGTCTTTCATCACATAGAGCTGGAACCAGAACGGCTTCTCGACCGCCGCGGCAACGTCCTCGATCGAGCAGATCGCCATTGTCCCGAGTGTGTAGGGAACACCGGCCGCCTGTGCGGCGCGGCAGGCGAGGATTTCCCCATTGGCCCACTGCATCCCGCCAATGCCGATTGGTGCCAACGCGATCGGCAGCGAAGCCTTCTCGCCGAGGATCATCGTCCCCGTATCCCGTTGCGAAACGTCGACCAGCACGCGCTGGCGGAAAGTGAGCCGCGCCAGATCGGCGCTGTTGGCGCGCAAGGTTTGTTGCGAGTAGGAGCCTGCCTCGACATAGTCGAAAAAGGCCCGGGGAACGCGGCGGCGGGCGGCCTGCCGCAGATCCTCGATGCAGGTCCTGGTCTTCAGGAGCGAAGGCGCCGGTGGCGCCTTGGCCCGGTCGCCCAAGGTTGTGGCTTCCCTGAATTGTTGGAGATCGGGCACTGCGGTGATCAGCCTGTCCATCGTCGGCTCCCAACGAATATTAGCCAATTCTGGTCCATTGAATGTCGCGATCGCGCGGATGTAAACTCACTAGCGAGTATACTTTCATCGGCGTCAGTCCCGTGCCCAGATCGTCCGACCAGACCAGGCCAGTGATATTGCAGGCGGCGTACAAGCTCTTTCGCCAGCGAGGATTCTTTCGCGTCGGTATGGATGAGATCGCAAGTGCCGCCGGCGTCACCAAGAAGACACTCTACTATCACTTCGACAGCAAGGACGCGTTGCTGACCGCGGTGCTTGCATCACAGCACGAACGGGCGTTCGCCGAGTTCCAGACCTATGGCATCGACCTGTCTGGCGGTCCGGAGAAACTGGTCGACAAGCTGTTCGGAGGACTGGCCGCGTGGTCGGCCAAACCGCGCTGGGCGGGATCGGGATTTACCCGGCTGGCAATCGAGCTTGCCGATCTCTCCGGGCATCCCGCGCGTTCGATGGCGCGCCAGCACAAAGCCTTGATGGAACAGCATCTGGCAACCCTTCTCGCCGAAGCGAAGGTGGCGTCGCCGCGCGAGCGGGCGCGCGAGTTGTTCCTGCTGGTCGAGGGTGCAATGGTAATGATGCTGGTCCATGGCGACCGAAACTATTGCACTGCCGCGGCCGCCGCAGCCAAAAGGCTGATCGTGAATGGATCAGCCTCTTGACGCCGATGGCCAGCTTTCGTCGGCCAGGTGCTGACCGCGAGAGCCTATCCAAGCAGATCGGGCTGCTGCCTGAGGATGCGGTCGTGCAGCGGTTGGCACTGAAACCAGCCGGCTTGCGCCGTTCCATTCACCGCGCGGGTGGCGCGCGCGTTTTCCGGGTCGACCTGCAGCGGCGTGCCCACGCTCTCGGCGAGGAACTGCGCCTGGCAGCAGCGCTCCATCGAAATGAACCACCAGACGGCTTCGTCGACGGTCTGGCCAACCGTGAGCAGGCCGTGGTTGCGCAGGATCGCCGCCTTGTGGCCGCCGAGGCTTTCGGCGATCCGCGCCGCCTCGCTCGCCTCCGTGACCATCACCCGTGTGTCATCGAAGAAGACGTGATCCTCGTAGAAGGCGCAGGCGTCCTGCGTGATCGGGTCGAGCAGCCGGCCGACCGCCGACCACGCCTTGCCATAGATGGAATGCGTGTGCGCGGCCGCCACCACATCCGGCCGTGCCGCGTGGATCTGATGATGAATGGCGAAGGCGGCGACGTTGACCGGCATCGTGCCCTCGACCACCGCGCCCGTGGCGTCGACACGGATGAGGTCGGAGACCGTGACATGCGCGAAATGCATGCCGAACGGATTGACCCAGAACGTGTCGGTGAATTCCGGATCACGCGCCGTGATATGTCCGGCGACGCCTTCGCTGAAGCCCAGCGCTCCGAAGATGCGGAAGCCTGCGGCAAGTCTTTCCTTCCGGTGTTGCCGCTCCTGTTCCAGGTTTTCGAAGCTGGGTGGCCGTTTGAAAAGAGGCTCATACGCCGCCTGCTTGCTGACGGCCAAATCGCTTTCGGGAATTGACGTGACGATGTTCATGGCGTCCTCCTTGAAGTCCTGCACCGTCTGCATGACGGCAGGCTCCAGATTGGAGAAGCCTCGAGACAGCGTCTCAAAGGCGGCATCAATAGTTCCGAATTCTTCCGAATAGATGCGAAGCTGTTTGGTGCCGTGGCGATGATCCGACCAGGATCAGCGAGAGCCTACTTGCCGGCCATGTGATCGGCAAGCTCCTGAACCTGCTTGAGCAGCGCCGGGAAGGCCGGGTCATCAGGCAGGTGCTCGCCCATGCAGGTGCGATAGTCGGCGTCGCCTTTTTCCAGGGCGGCGTTGGCGGCATCGAACGCCGTTTCGTCCTTGAGGTCCGAAGCCTGGTAGGCCTCCTGGAATTTCTGGGCGGCAGCGTTCGCAGCAGTCCACACGGCGTCGCAGGCCGCGATCTTCGGAACAGGGCGTGCCGCAGACGCCGAGGCGATCATCACGCTGTTGCCCTTGACGAGGGTGACGATGACCTGCTGGTCGTCAATCGGCCCCAAATCCTGCGTCCAGCCGCCGAGCCGCGCAAAAGCCAGGTCGGCGCCTTCAGGCTTCTTCAGCGGAAAGTCGAGCGTCCCCTCGAATGCGGCGTCGCTGTTGATGGCCTGCGTGTAGAAGGCGTCGAGTTTCAGCGCCGCATCGATGCCGGCGGGCAGTTTGAAGCTCTCGTCGGTCTCGGCGGCTCTGGACTGCAGCCAGCGCTCGAGCAGGCCCCGGGTCGTTGCCACCAGGCTCGGGCCGTTGTCGCCTTTGGCGTATCTCAACCCGTCGAGCATGCCGAAACCGATATCGGCATCGCTGAGGCTTTCGAGATTGATCGTGCCGGTTGCCGGAAAATCCTTGACCGTCACGGGGCCGACAAGGGCGGAAAGACGCTTTTCGAGATCGGCCAGCGCTTTTGCGCCGGCGGCATCGAGCGTTTCCACGGGTGCGTTCGAGCTTGCCAGCGCCGCGATTGCGGAAATCGCCTTGTCGCGCGCCGCGATATAGTCGTCCTCCGGCGAAGCCGCGAAAGCAGCACTGCTCGCGAGCGCGAACAGAAATGTCCAGACCAGCCGCATGATGTAGCTCTCCGCTCTACGTTGTATCCAAGGACAATACGAACGTTTGAAGACAAGATCAGGCTAAAACAAGGCTGGAAACGCCGACGTTGGAGCCGCTGATCTCCCCCCTCGAGGGGGAGATGTCGCCGAAGGCGACAGAGGGGGGCGTCTCACATAGTTCGCCAGCGTCGTCTATCGCCGCCGAGGACGCCGGCGCTTCACGCGCAGCGACCCGCTCTGGCCTGCCGGCCAATCTCCCCCTCGAGGGGGGAGATTGGCGCTCAGGCGCAGCGTCAGCCCTTGCGCTTCTCCACCTCCGCCTTGCGCAGCAAAAACCGCTGGATCTTGCCGCTCGGCGTCTTCGGCAATTCGGTGACGAAATCGACCTCGCGCGGATAGGCATGTGCCGAGAGCCGCTTCTTGACATGCTGCGCGAGTTCCTCGGCTAGCGCCTCGCTGCCCTGGTAGGCCGACGCCAGCACCACGAAGGCCTTGACGATCTCGGTGCGCTGCGGATCGGGGACGCCGACCACCGCTGCCTCATTGACCGCCGGATGCTCGATCAGCGCGCTTTCGACGTCGAACGGGCCGATGCGGTAGCCGGCCGAGGTGATAACGTCATCCGCCCGGCCGATGAACGAGACCGAGCCGTCCGGCTCGTACTCGACCGTGTCGCCGGTGCGGTAATAGCCGCCTGCTATCGCCGGCGTCTCCGCCTGGTGATAGCCGTCGAACCAGCGCAGCGGCGAATTGGCGATGTCGACGGCGAGAATGCCGGGCTGGTTGTGGCCAAGCTCCCTGCCCGCTTCGTCCAGCACCACCATGCGATAGCCCGGCATCGGGAAACCTGCCGAGCCCGGCCGCACCGTGTGCGACAGGCCGTGATGGTTGTTGACCATCATGCCGTTCTCGGTCTGGCCGTAATGGTCATGAATGGGGGCGTTAAGATGGGCGTTGAACCAGCGGATCACTTCCGGGTTAAGCGGCTCGCCGGCGCTGCTCACCACCCTGAGCTTCCCCTTGATGCGTGCGGCGGCCTCGGCGCCTTCGGCCATCAGCAGGCGATAGGCGGTGGGCGATCCGGCGAGGCTGGTGACGCCCAGCCGCTCGACAATGTCGTAGGTGCTTTTGGCGTTGAAGGCGCCCTCATAGAAGGTGGTGGCGATGCCGAGCTGCAGCGGCCCGGTGATGGCGTAATAGAGGCCATAGGCCCAGCCGGGATCGGCAATGTTCCAGAACACGTCGCCGGGCCTCAGCCCGATCGCCTCGCGCACGTAGGCGCCAAACGACATCAGCGCCTTAAGCGGCACCGGCACGCCCTTGGGCAGGCCGGTCGTGCCCGAGGTCGACATCATCATGAACAGGTCGTCGCCCTTGCGCAGCACCGGCTGGCAATCGGGCGAGGCGGCGGCAAGGGCGGCGCGGAAATCGATGTCGCCTGCGGGCTGGGTGTCGCCGGCGCCGAGGATGGTCGCGACGCACGGGTGCTTCTCGACCTCGTCGAGCTTGCCGCGATTGGCCGGATTGGTCACCACCAGCTTCGCGCCGCTGTAGCCCAGCCGGTGCTCGATGGCTTTTGGGCCGAAGGCGGTGAACAGCGGCTGGTAGACGGCGCCGATGCGCCAGGTGCCAAGAATGAGCGCCACCAGTTCGGGAATGCGCGGCAGCATGCCGGCGACGACATCGCCGGGGCCGACGCCCAGATCCTTCAGCAGGGTGCCTGCGCGTCCCGACATGTCGGCGAGATCGTCGAAGCTGAATTCGCTCAGGCTCCCGCCGGCCGAGATGGCGCGCAGCGCCAGACGATTCTGGCCGGTGTAGCGGCCGCAGCATTCGAGATAGGCGTTGATGCCTGTCGCGGGGTCGCCATCAAGGCGCGCGACTTCATCCTCGATGCGAAAGCGTTGAACGGCATCCTCATAGCGCGGCAAGCCGGTCGAAGCTCCAACCATCGCGGCATTCCTCCCGTAGCGGCGTCCACCTCCTTGTGGACCATCGTCATGGCCGGCAGGATACCCAAGATCGCGCTCGTGGTCGATGAGGAGCCAGGACCGCCCCGGGGGCTCTCAGCCCCCTGAGCGGTCTTCATCCTCCGGCCTCAGAGGCCGAACCAGCGCGAGCGCCGGCTCGATCCAAAAGTCTCCTTGTCGGCGCGCAGCGCTACCGAGGGCTCGTGGTATTTTCCGGTCGGCGCGGGGCCTGAAAAGAAATCGACCTCGACCTTGCCGATGCGGCCGCCGCCGAACTCGATATAGCAGGTGCCGAAGCCGTCATAGAGCGAGCCGCTGCCGCTCTGGCGCAGTTTTGCGATGAGCCCGGTGGCAACGGCGCGCGCCGCACCTTCGGCGAACACCCCGGCCTTGGGCGTGCCGGTGTTGGCGCCGTCGCCGACGGCATAGACGTTCTCGTATTTTGTTTCGAGCGTGCGCGGATTGACCGGGATCCAGCCGTTCTCGGCCATGCCGCTTTCCAGCACCACCGGCGGCACGCGATGCTTGGGAACGCCGAGGAAGAGATCGAACGGCATTTCCGTGCCGTCGTCGAGCACCGCCAAATTGCGGGCATTGTCGACGCAGGCGACGCGGCGGCTCGGGATGAACTTGATGTCGCGTTCGGCAAAGGCCGCCAGCAGCGCCCGCGAGGTGTCGGGCGAGGGCGGCACCGGGCTGCCCAGCGGCAGCACCAATGATATCTCGCAGTCCGCGCGCACGCCTTGCCTGACCAGATAGTCGTGCAGCATCAGCACGCATTCGCTGGGCGCCGGCGGGCACTTGTAGGGTGCCCCGCAGACGCCGACCATCGCCTTGCCTTTTTTGAAAGTGGGCAGCACGTCGCGCAGCCGCTCCGCTCCCGCCACGGTGTAGAACTCGTTGGTTCCCGAAAGCCCTGGCGTGGCGTCGAAATCATATTCCGCACCGAGCGCAACCACGAGGTGGTCGGCCTCGAACACGCCGTCATTGGTGGTCACCCGGCGCCTCTCGGGATCGATCCCTGTGATCGTGCGCTTCAGCATCCTGACGCCCGGCTTGGCATAGCTTTTGTAGGGCAGGCGCACGGCCTGCGGCGTCTTCAGGCCGAACATCACGTCCAGCTTGGAAAAGCCGAACACGAAGGAATCGCTCTGGTCGATCAGCGTCACCTCGATGCTGTCGCCCATCGTCTCGGAAAGCAGCGTCGTCAGCTCCAGGCCGCCGAAACCGGCTCCCAGCACGACGATACGCGGTTTGCTTGCGGTGTTCATCTCAAGTCCCCTCGGATCTGTCTTGGCGCCTTGCCGGAGGCTGAAGTCGCCGGGTTGCTCGGAAAAAGGCGGGCGGCGAGGCGCTTGATTGCTGGCCTTGCCGCCTTGGATGTCTCAGGTCAGGACCGGTTGCGGCACGATGCGGATGTAGGGCTTCGGCTCCTTCCAGCCCTGCGGGTAGAGTTGCCTGGCTTCGTCGTTCGACACCGACCCGGCGATGATGACGTCGTCGCCGGGCTTCCAGTTGACCGGCGTCGCCAGGCGGTGCTTGGCTGTCAGTTGCAGGGAGTCCACCACGCGTAGCACCTCGTCGAAGTTGCGGCCCGTGGTCATCGGGTAGGATATCACCAGCTTGATCTTTTTGTCGGGACCGATGACATAGACGTTGCGCACCGTCTGGTTGTCGGCGGCGGTGCGGCCGTCGGCGCTGTTGCCGGCCGACGCCGGCAGCATGTCGTAGAGTTGCGAGATGGCGAGCGTCGGGTCGCCGATCATCGGGAAGTTCGGCGCCATCCCCTGCGTCTCGGCGATGTCCTTGGCCCAACCGGCATGCTTCTCGACCGGGTCGACGGAGAGGCCGATGACCTTGACGCCGCGCTTGGCGAACTCGGGCTTGAGGCGCGCCATGTAGCCGAGTTCGGTCGTGCACACCGGCGTGTAGTCCTTGGGGTGGGAGAACAGGATGCCCCAGCCCTTGCCCAGCCATTCGTGGAAGCTGATGCTGCCCTGAGTGGTCTCGGCGGTGAAGTCGGGGGCGATGTCTGCGATACGGAGTGACATGTTGCTTTCCTTTCCGGTTGGAATTCGATTGCGGGGGCATATTAGGAAATCTATGTTCCGCCAGCGTTCCCCGACGCCCCCTCGTTGGTGACGGCTCTGGCGCCGCCATGGCCGGACCTTTCCTGATGGTGCCTGCATGCGCGTTTCGATCCATCTGCTCGGCCGCTTCGCCGTCAGCGTCGATGGCCGCCCGATCCCGGCGGCCGACTGGCGGCGCGATCGCGCCGCGGCCCTGGTCAAGCTGCTGGCGCTCAGGCCTGGCCATCGCATCCACCGCGAGCAGGCCATGGAAATTTTCTGGCCCGACGCCGATCCTGAGGCGGCCGGCGCCAATCTGCGCAAGGCCATTCATTTCGCGCGCCGCACGCTCGGCGTCCACGACCTGATCGAGGTGGGCAACGACATCGTCTCGCTGGCCCCGCATGCCGAGCTCGAGATCGACGCCGAAAGCTTCGAGGCCGCCGCCAAGGCGGCGCTACACGGTGGTGACAGGAGCGCCTATGAGCGTGCCGCCGACTTCTATGGCGGCAGGCTGTTGCCGGACGATCTTTTCGTCGAGTGGCTCGACACGCCACGCGCGCACCTGCAGCAGCGCTACAGCGACCTTTTGCGCGCCGGCGGCCTGTGGCAGCGGCTGATCGCGCTCGACCCCGCCGACGAGCAGGCCCAGTGCGCGCTCATGCAGGTGGCACTCGATGCCGGCAACCGCGTCGAGGCCATTCGCCAGTTCAACCAGCTGCGCGAGAACCTGCACGCCGAGCTCGGCGTCGGGCCGAGTGCGGCGACCATCGCCCTCTACGAGAAGGCGTTGGCCCTCTCCAGCACCGAGACCGTCAGCCCGTCGGAGCGCATCCGCACCTCGCTTGCCTGGGGCCTGGTGCATCTGCAGAGCGGCGAGTTCGACAAGGCAAGCGAGATCGCCCGGCACACGCGCGACCTGGCGCTCGGTGCCGACCTGCCGCGCGAAGTCGGCGAGGCGAGCGCGCTGCTCGGCCTCGCCTCGATGATGCGGGCGCAGTGGCCGCACCTGTTCCGTTCCGAATTCATCGAATGGGTTCGCGCCAAGCCGGCCTTTGTGCAGCACGTCTTCGATGGTCACCTGTGCCTGTCCGAATTCTGCCTGTGCAGCGCCTCGGGCCATGCCGAAGTGGCAGGCCTCGCCCGCGAGCTGCTTACCGTCGCCGAGCTGGCCGGATCGCAAGCCGGCCGCGGGCTTGCCTGCCTGCTTCTGGGCGAGGCGGCGCTGTTTTCAGGCGACCTCGACGAGGCCGAGCGCCACCTGACCGAGGCCGAGCGGCTGCTGCTGGAGGCGGATGCGGTGGCCGGCCGCGTGCTGGCCATAGAGCGGCTGGCCGAGATTGCGCTGGAGCGCGGCCAGAAGTGGCGCGCCAGCCGGCTCATCCAGCGCGGTCTCACCGACGCCGAACGCTCATGGCTGTCGCCGCACCTGATCATGCGCATGCAGGCGCTGGCCGTGCGCGCGGCGGCGACACCCAAGATGGTGGCGGAAGAAATCCTGGCCGGCGACCGGTTGCTCACCCCAGGCGCCTGCCAGCCCTGTTCGATGGCGCTGCGCACGGCCTCGGCAATCGCACTCGCCGAGGCGGGCGAGCTGGACCAGGTCGACCGCCGCCTGAACGACGCCGAGCGCATCGCCGGCATGTGGCATGGCGGTCCCTGGGCGGCGGCCCTTTGGGAAGCGCGCGGCGTGCAGCGGCGGGCGCAGAACCACGAGATCCGCGCGCTCGCCGCCTTCGACGAGGCGGCCTCGCGCTACCAGGAGCTTGGCCGCCCGCGCGACCAGGCCCGCTGCCTGGCCCGCATGGGCCAAGAAGGGTAGGGTGGCCGACGCGAGGTCCGATCTCCCTCTCGTGGTGGAGATGTCCGGCAGGACAGAGTGGGGCGCGACGGAATGCGACGGGTGCGCTCTGCGGCAACCACGGTGGTTGACCCGCTCGGCCATCCGGCCGATAGCACCGCCGGAAATTGCCCCCGAGAACCCCGATGACTTCAGACTCCAACCTTCACGACGCAATCGAGTGCATCCCGTCCCCCGACGCCGCTTGGCAGGACGACGTTCGCGCGGGCGTGCGCCATGTGCGCGATCTCGCCTCTCTGCCACTCTCGCCATCCGAGCGCGCGGCGTCGCAAGCTGCTGCCGCGAACCACAAGGTGCGCATCCCGAAAACCTATCTCGACCTGATCGACTGGAACGACCCCACCGACCCCATCCGGGCGCAGGTCATCCCGTCGCCCGACGAGCTGCAGGAGCAGGACGGCGAGCTCGACGACCCGATCGCCGACCATGACTTCAGCCCGGTGCCGCGCCTGACGCATCGCCATGCCGACCGGGTGCTTTTGTTCCCGACCTATCAATGCGCGGTCTATTGCCGGTTCTGCTTTCGCAAGGAGTCGCTGACCGCGATTGGCCGCGGCTATACGCGCGAAGCGCTGGAGCCGGCCTTTGCCTATATCGCTGAGCATCCCGAGATCCGCGAGGTGATCCTGACCGGCGGCGATCCGCTGTCCTTGCCCGACAAGGCGCTGGCCGAAATCTTCACGCGCTTCGAGGCCATCGCGCACGTGCGGCTCTTACGCATCCACACGCGCGTGCCGGTGGCGCTGCCATCACGCATCACCTCAGGGCTGGTCGCCGCCTTGCAGGGCCGGCTGATGGTCACCGTGGTCACCCACTTCAACCACGCGCGCGAGATCACCGACGCCACCGAAGCGGCCTGCCGCATGCTGCGGCAAGCCGGCTTCGTGCTGCTCAACCAGAGCGTTCTCCTCAAAGGCGTCAACGACACGGTCGAGGTGCTGGAGGAGCTCTGCCGTGAGCTGATGTACCGCCTCGGGATAAAACCCTACTACCTGCACCACGGCGACCTCGCGCGCGGCATGGCGCACAGGCGCACCACCATTGCGCAGGGCCAGGCACTGGCCGCCGCGCTGCGCGCCCGCCTGTCGGGCATCTGCAACCCCGTCTATGTGTTGGACCTGCCGGAAGGCGGCGGCAAGGTGCCGATCGGGCCGTGCTATGTCGAGTCGCAGAACGGGGAAAGCTGGCGGATGCGCGGGCTCGATGGCGAGGTGAGGGCGTATACGGAGGTTGTTGGCGAATAAGGCAGGGCGCCAAGCGGCGTTCATGGTCACCCCAGAACTCTTTCTTGGAACCGGATTCAACGCTCCGCATTCTCTCTTGGATGGAACGCTGGAGGAGCGCAGCGTGAAGGCCTTGTTGGGAATAGTCGGTGGCTTTGTACTGACGCTTGCGGTCTTCGCCAGCGGCCTTGCCTTCGCCACCTGGCTTCTCGTCGCCAAGCCCGTGCACCAGGCGACACCCGGCATCGGGGTCGCGGAACTCTGGACCAGGGACGCGCAGCCGGTGAACAAGGCGGCGCAGACCCTGGAGCGCATCCCGGTCGAGCAAGCCGACGTGCCGGAGGCCAAAGCGGAGGCGGGCGTTGCACCGCGGGAGACCCCGGCTGCCACCGACGCGATTGCGACTTCGGCCATCCAGCCTTCGACAGGCGAAGTACAGGCCTCGGCCGAACTGCCGGCCGCCCATGTCGATTGGTGCGCGAGCCGCTACCGATCCTACCGTCCGGACGACAACAGCTACATGTCCTACAGCGGGCAGCAGCGCCCTTGTATCTCGCCCTATCTCGACGTCGCCGCCGCCGGGCGCGCCTCGCAGCCGCTCGATGCCGTCAACTACGTCGAGGCAGACGACGCTTCGATGGATGGCTACGCCTCGACGGATGAGAGAGCGATAGACGAGGGCGGCGCCCAGCTTTCGCCCGACCACGTAGACTATTGCTTCAGCCGCTACCGCTCCTATCGGCCGGAAGACAACACCTACCAGCCCTATTCCGGCGGCCCGCGCAGGCAGTGCCAATGAGGCGGGCTCCGGCGCCGCCTGTCGACTTCAGCGACCGGGAACAACCTTTCCGCAATTGAGCATATTCCTGGGCTCGAACAGGCCCGCGATGGCGCGTTTCGCAGCACTTCCGGCCGCATTCAATGCAAAATCCCACACTTTTCGCACCTCTTCCCACGCCGGCTCCCACGCTCGGCCAAACACCACGGCCCTATGAAGCGGCCCAACAGCAAACGGACGGACCAAGACGACCGTGCGCTGAGCAACCGGCCTCCGCGTATCCAGAAGGATGTGGCCGGCCGGTTTCGCCCAGGAGCAACAAGAGACGGCCTCGTGAACGCGGTGGGCGGCGCGTTGAGGCCAGATGTCAACTTTCAAAGATGGAAAACTGAAATGAAGAAGATCGTACTTACCATTGCCTCGTTGTTGTTTGCCTCCAGCATGGCTTTTGCCGGCAGCGACCACTTTGGCTCGGACCCCATCGCTGCCGCTGGCAACCATCCGAACACCCACTCCATGGTGTCCGGCGCCAAGGCGGTCGACATGAAGACCACGAAGAGCATCGCTACCGACAGCAAGGCAGCGGGAAATTCGACCTACGATATCCCGGTATGGGGCTATGGCCAGGGCATCTGGGGCCGCTGACATCAGACTTCCAGGCGGCGGACCGCCGCCTGGAATTGCCTTCCGCCGGCAACATCACTTGTCGGAAATAACCTTGCCCGGATTCATCATATTGCCCGGATCAATCATGCCCTTGATCGCCCTTGCCAGCGCCTGCTTCACCGGATCGGCGTAGCGCCCACAGGCCCCCAGCTTTTCGATGCCGACGCCGTGCTCGGCTGAGAACGAGCCGCCGCTTTCGCGCAGACCCGCATAGAGCACGTCCTCGATCGCCTCATGCAGCGTGTGCGAAACCGGCCCGTCGGTGTTGATCGAAATATGCAAATTGCCATCGGCGAGATGGCCGAACACATACGGCGCATACGACGCGTCGATTTGCTTGAGACCGGCTTCGATGCGCGCGACATAGGCATCGATGGCGCCGCCCGGCACCGACACGTCGAAGGAGGGCGGCAAATTGTGCATGCGCTCGATCATCTCGGTCTCCTCGCGCAGCCGCCAGATCGCCTCGGTCTGGGCGACCGAGCTGGCGACCAGCCCGTCGACGATGCCGGCCTCCTCCCAGATCGCCGCCAGCCCTTCCTCCAGCGCATTTGTTGCGCCCTCGATGCTGTCGGCGCCAAGTTCCAGCACCAAGAGGCATGGCGCGTCGAGCGGCAGCTGGCCGGGCGCGAAGCCGAGCATCCTGTTCATGGCCGCGGCAAAGCGGTGCCACAGGATCTCGGCGGCGCGCAGGCTGATGGCGGTAGAGCCGAGGAAAAAGCGCACGATGCGCTGCGCGCTCGCCGCATCCGGTACGCCGACCAGCGCGGTTGCACTGGCGCCCGCCACCGGATCGAGCCTGAGGGCGACACGGGTGACGATGCCGAGCGTGCCCTCGGCGCCGATGAACAGATGTTTCAAATCGTAGCCGGCGCTGGTTTTGAGCACGCGGGTGAGATCGGAAAACACACTGCCATCGGGCAGCACCGCTTCGAGCCCGAGCACGCGATGGCGCATCGTGCCGTTGCGAAAGGCCATGATGCCGCCGGCATTGGTGGAAACCATGCCGCCAATGGTGCAGCTGCCGCGCGCGGCGAGATCAATGCCCGGATCGAGGCCCTGCGCCAGCGCCGCCTCCTGCAGCGTGCCGAGCGGCGTGCCGGCCTGAACGATCGCGACGCGTGCGAGCGGATCGATCTCCTCGACCCTGGCCATGCCGCCAAGGTCGCAAATGATCTGGCCGGGCACGGTGCTGGCCGCACCCGTGAGCCCGGTGCGCCCGCCCTGGGCGACGAGGCCCAATCCATGCGCGGCGCAGAACCTCACCAGCGCCACCACCTCGGCGGTATCGGCGGGGCGCACAAGGGCGGAGGCGCCGAAATTGCGCCGGTCAAAGCCGGGATCGCGGCCAGCGAGCTCGGCCTGGTCCCAGACAGTGCCGGCCTCCTTGCGCAGTTCTGCAATCAGTGTCTCGTCGCTCACGCTTTCAGCCTCCATCATCGCGCCGGCGCACCGCTATCACGCCCGGACGATGCCGAACAAGGATTTGCGCGCGCCCGTCGGGTGCTGGCAAGGCGGATGCCACTTGGTCCGTCCTGAGGGGGACGGCTCGGCGGGCAAGCGACGAGAGCAAAGAGAGCCGGCGCCACACCAGGAGAGTAAGTTGATGGGCGCCGGCCAGGCGGATCGACAGGTCCGCCGCACAGGCAAGATAACGCGTCCGAGCAGCATGGCATTGGTGCGATCGCGGAAGATGCCGGCAGCAGCGATCTCGAATACCGCGCTGCAGGATGGCGACTCAGTCGAGCGGCTCGTGCTGGTAAAGCTCGTCCATGCTCAGCGATGCCAGGGCGCCGAAAGGTGCCTGCTTTTTCACCCGGCCGCCACTGAGGATCACCACGTCGTCGCAGAACGAGATGGTGCTGTGATGATGGCTGATGACGATGGTCGTGCGGCGGCCGGCTCTCGACTTCAGGGTCTCGACGATGGCCGCCTCCGACAGTCCGTCCACCGCATTGGTGGCTTCGTCGAGGATGAGCAGATCGGGATCGCGAACCAGGGCTCTCGCCAGCGCGATCCGCTGCCTCTGCCCCGCCGAGAGATTGACACCCCGGTAGCCGACGAGCGTGTCGTAACCCAGGGGTAGCCGTTCGATGAATTCATGCGCTTCGGCCAGTCTGGCGGCGCGCTCGGCGTCGCCGGCTGTCGCCGCGTCCTGGCCGTAGGTTATGTTTTCGAAAATGGTGCCGTCGACCAGTTCGAGCTCCTGGCTGGCCAGGGCGATGTGGCGTCGCCACTGGCTGGCGTCGATCTGATCGAGCGGTGATCCATCGACGCGAATCCTGCCGGTATCCGGCTCCACGAAGCGGCACAGAAGATTGACGATCGTCGTCTTGCCGGCGCCCGAGCGGCCGATCAGTGCCGTCGAGCGGCCGCTGCGGATTTCGAACGTCGCCGCATGCAGCACCACCTCGCGCTGGTCCGTGCCGGAATAGGTGAACGTCACGTCATCGAACTTGATGCCCTGGCGCAAACCGTGGAACGGCCCGTCGCCTTGCGGGGGCTTGGGCTTGCCCGTGGGATCCAGCATCCATGTCACTTCTTCCAGCGATCCGCTCAGGCCTTGCAGCTGACTCCAGGAGCCTTGCAGGGCCCGCATATGCGGCTGCAGCCTGTAGAGCAGTATGACGAACGCGATGATCAGCGGGAAACTCACTTGCGCGAGCCAGGCGCCGATCACCACCGCCAGAAACAGCATGGCGTGGAGAACCTCCGTCAGCGGCGGCAGCGCTCCCTGGCGCACGAGCAGCACGAAAGCGGCGCGGCGAACCCCGTCCGATGCCGCATCGAATATCGCCTTCTCCCGGCTCTCCTGTCCGAAGATGCGGATCAGGCGCCCGGCATGCACCAGATGCAGCATCTGTGACGCGAGGTGGCTGTTGCGCGAGGCGACGCTGCGGCTGGGCTCTTTCAGATTGGCCGAGAGGATGGCATGCGCGATCTGGACGAGCGCTAGTCCCAGCGTGACCAGCAGCGTCATGCGCCACGAAAGCAGCAGCAGAAAAGCCAGCAGAATGATGGCCGCCGATGCGCTGACGATGGCCGACAGCATGATCTGGATCGCATCCGACGCCCGCCAGGATTCGTTGGAGATGATGTTGAGCAGCCGTCCCGGACTCTGCCGCAGGAAGAATGGATAGCCCACTCTCAGCAGCTGCTCCGACAACGCACTGCGGATCGAGTGACTGGCCTTGCCATAGATGAAGGTGGTCAGCAGCGTGTTGGCGAAGGCGAAGACGTTCTTCAGGATGATCGAGCCGAGGATGGCGACCGAAATGGCGATAAGCCGGTCGCGCTCGCTCAAGCCCGATCCGACGTGCTGCAGGACGGCGGAGAAGCCGGCCATTCCGGCCGCATCCCCATGTCCCATGATAATGCCCAGCAGCGGGATGATCAGGCCGATGCCGAACCCTTCGAGGACAGCGCTGGCCAGGCCGAGAACCACCACCGCCGGAAGCAGGCGCAGTTGCCGCTTTCCGAACGCCCGGAACAGCATGGGCAGGCTTGGCGGTAGCAATGGCATTATGGTGGGTTACCTCGCCTGGGCATTTGCGTGTTGATCTTGCCGCACCGGCGCCCGCTGCGGCCGTCTCGCCAGCACGAGAACCGCGAATTTGGCCGCGCCGAGCAAATTCATGGTGACGATCGGCCAGTGCGACAGCTTCAGCTCGCGATCGAACGCAGGCCCGCCCGCCCGTTCCCGCAAAGCGCCTCTCGCGGCCCAGTAGAAATGGCGCAGCAGCCACGGCGCATGGCGAACATGTTTCAGGCAAAGCCCGCCATTGCCCATACTGTAGTCGCGGTGGAGCTTTTCGATGGATTTGCGATCCCGCCGGCCGTGGTGATGGAATATCGTCATGTCAGGCACATACTCGACCGCGATGCCGAGCAGCATCGCTCGCACGAGGTAATCGGTATCTTCCGCCGACCGCAATGGCCCGCCGGCGCCGAAGCGCTCGTCGAACCAGCCGATGCGGGCCGCGACATCGCGGTGCATGGTCATGTTGCAGCCCAGCACGAAACCGCCGGGATGGACATCCGGCGTCAGCCGCTCGCGCACCCGCGAGCGCTTGATCGTGAACGGCAGATCCCTGGGATCGCCAAGCTCGACCCGACCGCCCCGGATCAGCCATTGTTCCCCGGATGCATAGTGTCGCTCCAGATCGCTGAGATAATCGCAATGGACGGCGCAATCATCATCGACGAAGACCAGCACACGGCCGCGCGCCCGCCGCAACCCGGCATTGCGGGCCGCCGCCAATCCGGGGCGCGGCTCGCTGACGGCCGTGAACGGAATGTCCGACGTTTCGGCGATGCTGGCCAGGCGTTCCGCCGTGGGATCGCTCGAGCCGTTGTCGACGACCACGAGTTCGGCCGCGAAGCCGGCATGGGCGCGGCATGCGGCCTGCACCGACTTGATGCAGGCCTCGAGCACGGCGACGCGGTTGCGCGTACAGATGATGAAGCTGACTTCCGGCGCCGAGCGCTCCGGCCGCGGATCGGCCGGGACGGGCTCAAGCGAGGTCAAGCGAGCGCGCTGCAGGGGGTGGTGGGCTTTGACGGTCATCTCCTAGCTCAACTGATAAGGTGCGAGAACCGCCGCAGCGGGCGCGGATTTGAAGAAATATTCCACCGCGTCCGCCTGCTTGCCGGCCTCCAGCGAGGCGAGGCTGAGCCAGGGTGCCCAGGCGCCGGGCCGCAGTGCATATTTCTCGCGTCGCCGGATGACGTTCCACTTCCCGGTCCGCGTCAGCAGTTCATGCGTCAGCGGCGGCTGCTTTTCGTCGGCGACGAGCTGGTAGAGGAAATAGAACAGGTTCAGCGCGCCGGCCGCGAAGCTCGGCTGCGTCTCGGCCGGCAGCGAGCAAATCCGCCGCTCCAGCGTGACGATGAAGTCGGCCGCACGGGTAACCGTGTCGAGGCTGACCGCCTCGCCGATGTCGCGCAGGTCCAGCGTGGAGTCCGCAAGGCCCTCGCGCTCGAGGTTCTCGGCCACGATCCGCAAATGCGTCCTGCGCATCTCCTTGCTGTGCCGCTGCGTCACGCTCCCCTCATGGGTGCGGTAGATGACCAGGTTTTCGGGCATCATCGCGGCCGGGTAGCGGCCGGCCAGCCGCCTGAACAGATCGAAATCCTCGGCGTGCCTGTAGGTCTTGTCGTAGAAGAGATCGTCGTCTGCGATGACCTTCCTGTTGTAGACGACCGTCGGGTGCATGAAGATCGTGAAGAACTTCGCCAATATGGGCAGCTGGCCGAACTGGAACACCGGATCGGGCCTGCCCCTGGCGATGCGGCCGCGGATCAGCATGTCGACGCCGGCGCCGCAAAAGCCGAGCTCGGGCCGGCGCTCAAACAGCGCCACTTGGCGCGACAGGCGCCACGGATAGGCGACGTCGTCGGCGTCCATCCGCGCCACCAGCTCGCCCTGGGCTTTTCCCAGCCCTTCGTTGAGCGTGGCGACGAGGCCGCGGTTTTCGCGCGAGATGATCGAGATGCGGCTGTCGTCTCTCTGGTACCGCTCGAGGATCTCGAGCGAATTGTCGGTCGAGCCGTCATCGATGGCGATGACCTCCAGGCGGCTATAGTCCTGCCGCAGGATGCTTCCCAGGGCTGCGGCAAGATACGGCCCGGCATTGTAGACCGGCAGCACGACGGAGACGAGCGGCGCGGCGGTCATCGACTTGCATCCGTTCGCTGCAGCGCTGGCGTGCGACCGTCGCGCGACCCGCTGGTATCCGCCGCCCTCGCGAACCTGCCGGCATGGCCGGCGCCTGCTTTCGGGGCGCGCGCGACATAGGGGAAGTGGCGCTTGAGGCTGTTGAGCGGCCTTTCGAACACCACCCAGGAAATCGAGGCCGCGACAA
Source organism: Mesorhizobium sp. P2_H9 (assembly GCF_056403215.1). Lineage (NCBI taxonomy): Bacteria > Pseudomonadati > Pseudomonadota > Alphaproteobacteria > Hyphomicrobiales > Phyllobacteriaceae > Mesorhizobium > Mesorhizobium sp. P2_H9. The sequence goes on from NZ_JBFUFX010000018.1 coordinate 82,989, forward strand.
TCGTGGCCGCGCCCGCAACCAGGAACCGCCCTGGTCCTTGCTCCGAGACGTTGAGCGGAATCCACGGCTGCAACTTGACGGCGAGCGACAGTAATATCGGATGATAGAGATAGACGCCGTAGCTGATGCGGCCGAGACCAAGCAGCGGCGGCAGGTCGAGAAGCTTGCCGATTGTGCCGCCAAGGCCGTTCGAACAGGCGGCGACGATGACCATCAGGGGCACCAGCGGCAGGATTTGCCGCACCAGCCAATGGGCCCATTCCAGCATCGGATCGGCAGGCGCCGGGATAAACCACTCGATGACAAGAAATGCGGCCGCGAAGGCCGGCCAGCCCAGCCGCATCCATTGCGGCACGGCCGCGCCTCTGGAGCGCCAGCAGGCAAGCAGCGCGCCCGTCGCCAGCGCATCCATGGATGCCGGCGGCAGCAGGTCGCGCGCCAGCGCCGTGTTGGCGGTGAGCGGCCAGTAGAAGCGATAGGCCAGTGACAGCGCGATGACGCCGATGCAGATCTGTTCGAAGCGCCGGCGCGGCGCAAGAAGCACGACCAGCGGCCAGGCAATATAGAACTGCTCCTCGATGCTCAGGCTCCAGAAATGGCACAGCACCCAGGGGTTCCAGTCATTGTGCAGCGCATACCAGAAGTTCGAGAGGTAAAGCGCATGCCAGACCAGCGATCCCCTGGACTGCTCCAGGTCGACCAGCCAGACGAAGGCCAGAACGGCAAAATAGGGCGGGAATATCCGCAAGCCGCGCCTGATGTAGAAGGACCGCAGCGCCGGGCCGGTTTCAAACGCGGCGGCTGCGCGCGCTTCCAGCAGCAGGCGCGTGATCAGGAAGCCGCTCAGCACGAAGAACAGCCGCACGCCGATATGGCCCCAGAACGAAGATCCGCCAGCCGCGAAGAAATGCGAGTACATCACCATCGTCACCGCGACGGCTCTCAGCGCATCCAGTTGGGTGTCGCGGGTATTTTCCATCACCGGCATCCGCCATGTCCGAGCCGCCAGCCGGTCGTTTCGAGCAGCACGCGAGGGGAGGCGTGGCTCGCCAGCACGCCGGTGCCATCAAACCCGCGCTTTGCAGGCGGGCCGGGCTCGCAATCGACGAACGGACAGGCAGTCAACCTGGCGGGATCCTTCACGGCATATTTCCAGTCGCAAAACGAGTCCCCCGGGAATGCTTCGGCCACGGCATTGTGCAGCGCAACACAAAAAATCTACCCCGCTGAAATACTTGCGTGAGCAGATGCTAAAAAATCAACGAAAACAGTTCGGTTTTCACCGATATGGCGATTTTTGCGGACTTCCTCCTGTCGCATAAGGCGCACTGGTTTCGCCTGAAAGTGGTTGCTCAGAACATCCCAGGATTGGCGGGCGAAAATTATTCAACATTTGACAAATCGCGAGAAGTTATACTGAAATATGTTTAAGGCGGGTCGATTACACACTTGCCTCATGACGAATGAATTTGAACCGTTGGCTTTGGGCGATGCAGCATGATTCGCTGCTGCAGTTGCGGTTTGGCGGTTGAATGCGGGCCAGGAAGGCGAGGGTACAAGAGGCGGTTGGGAAGCAGGCAGACGGTGCGCCGGGCGGTTTGGCTCGTCAGGGCAGACGAGTGTGAAAGCAACCGAATGCAACCTGAAACCAGATTGAAACATCTGTGGCGACAGGCGACATGCCTGCGAAACGCCCCGGGGGGATGGTCGAGCTCAGGCCAGAAACACGAGGAGCGTCACCGATGACACCCGACCAGATCAAACTTGTCCAGGACAGCTTTCGCGAGGTCGTCCCGATCCGCGCGGCTGCCGCCGCCATTTTCTATGAACGCCTGTTTGCCATCGACGAGAACCTTCGGGCGCTGTTTCCGGTGCGGGACATGACCAAGCAAGGCGCCAAGCTGATGGCGAGCCTCGGCTTCGTCGTGCATGGGCTGGATCGTGCCGAGACCATCCTGCCCACCGTGCGCGAGCTCGCCAAACGGCACGTCGGCTACGGCGTCGAGGAGCACCATTACCCGATCGTCGGGCAAGCACTGATCGAGACGCTGGACGCCGGTCTCGGCGCGGCCTTTACGCCGCCCGTGCGTGAAGCCTGGGAGGCAGCCTACGGCTTGCTCGCCAGTGTCATGATCGCGGCCGCCCGCGAGGTCCAGCTCGCGGCGTGAGGGCAGGCAGGCACGATGCACCGCTGACGAATTGTCATGCCGCACGGCATGACAATGTTCGCCACTGGCCTCTTGCGGGCGTCAAGCGATCTTGACGTGCCGTGTGACCTGGCCATTGCTCTCCCAGTAGGTGTGCTTTTTGGCGATCAACGGGTCGTCCATTGCCGGTTGAACCTGTCCCGTGGTGCTGACCGCGCGCGAGGTCACCGTGTGTTCTCCCGGCGTGGGGTTTGGCCAGGCCAGGGACCAGATCTTCCAGGCGTGCTCGGCCTCTTCTGAGTGGTCGATGGTCGCAGGCGCCCAGGGCCCCTGATCGATCTGCACTTCGACCCGGTCGATCGGCGCTCCCCAGGCTGCCCCGACGATGGCGTAGTCCGAGCCTTTCTTGGTGACCTTTGCGGGTGCCGACTTCAGCAGCGCCCGGCCCACCGAGGTCTCGGCCCATACGGTCTCGCCATTGTGGTCTTCCTCCCGGATGGTGACATAGTCACGCGCCATCAGCAGGCTCATGAACCTTGTGTCGCGAACCTCGATGCGCTTCAGCCACTTGACGTTGGCGATCCCGTACCAGCCCGGAGCAATGAGCCGCAGCGGCGAACCATTGGCCGCCGGCAGGGCGGCGCCGTTCATTTCATAGCAGAGCAGGTTGTCGGGGTTCATCGCATCAGTGAGCGACATGCTGCGCGCGAAATTCTGCTTCATCTTGACGTCGCGTATGGCGACCTCGCTTTCGTCGGTACCGAAAAAGACCACCTCGATGCCCTTCTCCAGAACGCCGGCTTCCTCGAGGATCGGCGCCAGCGGCGTCCCCGCCCAGCTTGCATTGCCGATGCCGCCGGTGAAAAACGGAAAACCGTGGTTGCCCGAGCATTCCACCGTGAAAACGACCTCCTGGCGTGGCCGCGCCTTGATGTCGGCGAGCGTCAGCTTCAACGGCTTTTTGACTTGGCCATCGATCTCCATGGACCAGCTCTTCTCATCGATCGTTGGCCGATTGAAATGCGAGATGCTGAAGAACTTGTCGTTTGGTGTTATCCAGCTATCCAGATCCTCCCAGACGAGCTGCGTCTTGATCCCATCCGGATTGGGATTTTCTGTCGGCTGATCCAGCCACGGAACAACCTCCTCGCCCGCCTGCGTTGGAAAAGCGTAGGCGCGACGCGAGAGAGCGATTGCGACAAGAGCAGCACTTCCTTGAACCAGAAGTTCTCTGCGTTGAATGCCATGCATGTTGTTTACCTCCCAGTTGATCCGGAGCAGGCTGCAACGTGCGTTAGGCCGAAGCCTGATCACGGGTAGGCGACACAATAAAAGTTATGCCCAGCCGGAAGTATCCGGACAGGTCAAACGATCACCGACGCACCTCAAGCATGTGAAGCGTTGGACGAAACTCTAGCTTGCGTTTCGCAATCTAAGAGTGCGCCTTTGAAAAGGACGTGTCCACAACTTGGGCGGGACATGACAAGTTTTTGGCGTTGCAGAGCGTTCTTCGCCCCCTGCCAAAATCGTTGCTGCTCAGAACGCAAAAAAATTGGCCTGAGCCTGGGCTTCGTCATGCATGGGCTGGATAGTCCATCCTCGAGTTCGCCAAACGCCACGTCGGCTACGGTGTCGAGGAGCATCATTACCCGATCGTCAGCCAGGCGCTGATCGAGACGCTAGCGACCGGCCTCGGCCCGGCCTTCACGCCGGCGGTGCGCGAGGCCTGGGAGGCAGCCTACGGCCTGCTCGCAAGTGTCATGATCGCCGCCGCCGCGAGGTGCAACTGGCGGCGTGAGAGCAGGCGCGCCGCGCGGCGTCGGCCACGATCCGCCCGGCGCTGCTCGATGGCACGGCCCTTTAGAACCGCCCACCCTTAAGGTCTGCCACTTCCTGGACGATGACTTGGAAAGGCAGAACGAAGAAATCGAATGCCTCGTAGACCGCAGTAAGCGCTTCGCGCAAAACTTCTTCCGTGTTGTCAAGTATCTGGCTTGCGCTGGTTTCGCCACGCACGACCACCGTTTCCGTCTGGCTGATGCGAGCGTAGCTCAGCGGTCCCCGGTTACGGTCCAGAACACGCAATTCGCGCCCATTTAGGCCGTGGTATTCCGCTTTGAAGAGGATGGTCGGGTCGTCGCTCCATTGGCGGGCGAGGCGCGCCACGAACAATAGCGCATCTCCCAGTCGCCATATTGGAGTCGTCAGGCTGAAAACTGTACCAGGCTCGAAGCGGCCATTGGAATCCTCGTCATAGGCTCGGACCTGGAACAGCCGACCATCGGGATGCGCGCGCCAGAAATCGACGTTTTTGCTGTTCCGGCCAATTTCCTTTGGAGTTCCGATCCAAGTCTGAATCACGCCGTCCACTGCCGCTGGCGCGATGGGCTGTCGGGAGAGGACTATAAACGGGCTCCAGCCCGTGTGTTTGATTTCCGCGGCTTTTTCCATCCGCTGGTTCAGCTCTGCCAAGGTTTTGGCCGGGGGGACACCTACGATCTCAAAAGTGAACTCGTAGCGGCCGTAGGGCATCCGCGCGATGTCGTCTGACGGGAGCCGACTTATCAACGCCTCCCACTTTGCTCGCGACTCTTCACTGAATTCCTGAAGTCGATCGACTGGAAGCTGGGGGGCAGTCGATAGCCCGTAGAACACCGTTCGGATGCTCTCCAGCATCGTATCCCTGCTCGCCTGCATATTCTGCGCGAAAAGGCCCCGCCACTCATCGGCGGTGAAAGGTTCCTCGCTCTTGGGTCCAGGTTTACGGATGTAGGTTTTCTGAGAGGCGATAACGCCCTGTAGATCCTTCTTGCACATTATCGGTACGCCATGCGGGCCGGGAACGACTATGAAGGCGTGCTCGTGACCGGTTTGAGGATGGTTGAGGTGTACGACCTCGCAATGAACTTGTGGGTCCGAGTACTTGTTGACCGCGGCGTTCACCGCGTCTGACGTGTACCGAGGAACTTCCTGTGCGCGGAGGGTCGATGCAGGGGGGTTTCCGGCCATACCCATGACGATCGTTCCTCCGCCATGGTTCGCGAGGGCAATTGTCGCTTTTGCCAAGGTGGCCCGCCCCTCTGCTGTGGAGAGGTCCAGCCATGCCTTGAATTCGGTAGAAAGGGTTTCTTCTTGAAGCTGGAAAAGGTGTTTCAATTCATCTGGATTCGCCATAGCCAAATAAATAGCAAGTTAGGCAGTCACCGGAAAGACTTACGCGACGATAACGGTCGATCGGCGAGTTCGACTTGGTCGAAGCGCGGGACACATTCCAAACAGGCAGCCAGCGAATTGAATTGCCGCCGCCATGTCGGGGCCGCATCACCAACGTCATTTTGAAACAGTCCGACTGCTGGCACCGGCAACCACGCGCCGATGTGAAGGGTGACAAAATGCCTTCTAGCAGGCGCGATCGGCGCTACACGAGAACCGCGCCATCCGCATGATCGTTCCGAAGGAGGGCGGCTGCCTCGATCGGCGCTCTCTCTAGCGGAACGTCATCGGAAAAGATCTGTTCGATAGCCCCCCTGTCCATACCGCTACCAAGCGCAATCGAAGACAGGACAACCGCATCGAGATCGAGCAGTTCGGCCGGTCGTGCGAGCAATTGCCAGTGATAGCTGTCCTTCATTGCGGCACGAATATTTTCGGCCCGAGTCGCCGCAATCGTGGCAAAGCCGCGCGCAACGAATTCAGGCGTGTGCGCCTCCTTGGACTCACGCTGTCTCGCCATCCACTCGGCCATGTTGGAATAGGTCGCCGTCGAAAGGCCGGTCGTGCCTACCGGATGGCCGCCGTTCCGTTCTAGGGCGCGTCGCATTGCGAAACCGTCGACGAACAGAGTGGGCTGTGGCGTCTCGCTGATCAGCCATTCGGCCTGCACTAGCGAGAACATCTGGCGTGGCGCGTTGCGCGACATCTCAGCCATCGGGCCGCCGGGCGTGGCGCGTTCCCTCGCCTGCTGCCGATCCCATTGCCGGCTAACGCCCTCGATCAGGTCTTGATATGGCGAGAGCTGTTCGCGCGCCGTTTTTGTTTGCGCGAGCGCGATATATGTCGATCCTGTGGTCAGGCCGAGTTGCAGAAAAAGGTGGCCGGACTGAAGCAAGAGGTTGCGGGCTTCCTCCGTTGCTCCGATCATCAACGCAACGCAGGCGGCATCCCGAAGCAGCGTACCGGCGCATGCTCTATGCAGTATGTCTTCTGAAGGAGTGTCCAGATGTGCCTGGGCCCTCGATTGGAGGAATTTGATGCGCTGATGCAGGCGCTCGGGCTCGACGCCAGGAAATAGGGCGGCCATCAAAAGAGATCCCGGATATTGCTGAGAGGCGTCGGTTTTATATGGTCAGGGTTGTCCCAGATGAACTTTGGATCCTTCGTGCTGAACGCTCCGTCCCACCACTCAACCTTTTCGATCTGGTTCGCTGGAATGCTGACCTTGGCCGTGATTTCCCCTTCGAGCTGGAAGGGCGACCAGCGTTGATAGATGTTGAGGTCGCGCACCGGTTCGGCAACTGCCGAGAGGGCAACGGCCCTGTTGTGGCTCGTGGGCACCCAACAGTAGAAGAGGGCGCCCGGCCTTGTCCAATCCTCTGTCGCGAACATCAGAGCGGTGTCGACCGCGGAATAGATGAAGTTGTTTCTGACGAGAGTATCACGCTCAACCGAGCCACAGGCTAATGAGATGAAGGGAGTGTCATCACGATAGGCATCATAGTCGTGCAGGTGTCGGTCGAGATTGTGATCGGTCAACACGTCAGCAACCATCGGGGGCGTAATGCTCTGCATTTTGCGCCACCAATTCGAAGCAATACCATGGGCTCCCAACACGAAATCCTGCGCTTCGGCCTCGGTGAGGCCGTCGCCGCCATGGAGTTCGCCCGCAATACCCTTGACGCAGCGCTGGATGTACATTTAGCTCTTCCGTCGTTCCAGGGCATCTAAGATGAGGTGGAAAAGCTCGTCTGGGCGGGCGGTCAGGCCAAATGCACCTGCTGGCAAGGCCTCCGGTTTTCCGACGTAGAAAATGAGTGGCGGGCTCAGTGTAGCGCTCGTTACCTGTGAAAGAAATTTTCGTCCGGCATGAGGGTCATCTCCGCGCGCCATGTCAGACAACACCAGATCATAAATTGCCGACTCTAGGCGCTGCTCGGCATGCCGGTCGGAGCTTGCCAGGTCGATCGTCGCGCCGAGCTTGTGAAGCATGCCGATCTCGATCCCGTTGCTACCGGGATGGTCGTCGATCCACAAGATGCGTGCTGAAGCGATGAGATGTTGGAGTCGATCGAGCCGCCTTGCCAACTGATCTCGGAGCTGAGTTGGAAGATCGATCTGCTTGGCTTTCGCCGCCTGCTCGATCTCCGACTTAAATTCCACCTCTAACCCCCCGAAGCCAACCTTCGTTGCTCGAGAGAAAGCTTCGCGGATTCGCGATGGGCCGATGATGAAGAATATGGTTAGAGCGACGGCCGCCCAGAAAAGGTGGGGTGCCCACGCGAGTATTTGCTCCCATGGAAACGCACTCGTCGGCGGATCTCCCGCAATTCTAACCTCAAGCAGCATTCGCCCCCAACTTCTTCCCGTGCAACAAATATGATAATATCAACGCCATCTTTGGTACAATCCTATTTCGCATTTGCAGTCGACGATAGGCCATCAGAGAATAACTAGACCAGCCATGCGAGTTAGCTGCACAGCTTTGGCAAATGAAAACTGCGGGAACCGTACCGCTACTCCGGCGCTTATCACAGCCCCACAAACACCGCCGCCACGCCCGCCACCATCAGCCCCAGCGTGATGTACAATCCCATGATGATCACGCGGATGATCTTCTCGCCTGAGCGTTGCAGTTCTGGAGCAGCTCCAGCGCCCTGCCTCTCGCCCTACGCCGCCCCTCCACTGGCGGGATCGCCTCCTGTTGCACATACCACGCCCTTCCCGGATGTCGCCGCATCTTGTTTGAAAGGGGCAGCGAATCTCCAGCGCAGTTCGGAAGGCTGCAGACTCGCGCGCGTTGCCTGCCCTTTCCAGACCCTCATTCCACCCCCTCCATTAACCTTTCATTAACCATGGCTGGCTAGCGTTTACCGATCAGTAAGGAATCGCTGTCCGTGACCTTCGCCGCCCCCGTCGAGACCAAATCCATTCGCTTTCGTGCCCGCTCCTTCGTCGCCTTCACGCTGACGCCGGAGGCGCCGCTGGATGCCTGGCTGGAAAGCCTCGATCGCTGGATCGGCAACTCGCCGGGTTATTTCTCGGGCCGGCCGGTGCTGCTCGATCTCAACACGCTGAAGCCTGATGTCGCGGCGATCGGTTCGCTGGTCGCCGTGCTTGGCCAGCGCGGCATCCGCATCTACGCCATCGAGCTCGACGGCAAGCCGGCGCTGGAAGCCAATCTGCCGCCGGTACTCATCGGCGCCAAGGAGGCCACCACCGATGGCCTGCTGGCGCAGCCCGGCCGCAAGGCCCCGGAAGCGACGAGCAAGGCGGAGGAGGGCAAGCCACAGGAGGCTCCGGCCACGCTGATGATCAAGGCGCCGATCCGCTCGGGACAGCTGGTTTTTCATCCGCATGGCGATGTCATCGTGCTCGGCTCCGTCGCCTCCGGTTCGGAGATCGTCGCCGCCGGCTCCATTCATGTCTATGGCACGCTTCGTGGAAGGGCTTCGGCAGGTGGGCTCGGCAATGCGGCTGCGCGCATTTTTTGCCGCAAGAACGAAGCCGAATTGCTGTCGGTGGACGGCTGGTATTGCACGGCCGAAGAGATGGACCCGTCCGTGCGCGGCAAGGCGGTCCAGGCTTTTCTCGACAATGGCATGCTGCGCATCGCGCCGCTCGGCTGAACGATGCTCGGCTGACGGCAAATCGACGAAAAAATATCAGGCAATTCAACGAACAATAATGGAGGCAGTTTGATGGGCAAGGTAGTGGTGGTCACCTCGGGCAAAGGGGGCGTCGGCAAGACGACCTCGACGGCGGCCCTCGGTGCCGCGGTCGCCAAGACCGGCAAGAAGGTGGCCCTGGTCGATTTTGACGTCGGCCTGCGCAACCTCGACCTGATTATGGGCGCCGAGCGTCGCGTGGTGTTCGACCTGGTCAACGTCATCCAGGGCTCGGCCAAACTCTCGCAGGCGCTGATCCGCGACAAGCGGGTGGAAACGCTGTTCCTGCTGCCGGCCTCGCAGACGCGCGACAAGGATGCGCTGACCGAGGAGGGCGTCGGCGAGGTCATCGACAAGCTGCGCTCCGTCTTCGACTACGTCTTCTGCGACAGCCCGGCCGGCATCGAGCGCGGCGCCCAGCTCGCCATGCGCTTTGCCGACGAGGCGGTCATCGTCACCAACCCGGAAGTGAGCTCGGTGCGCGATTCCGATCGCATCATCGGCCTGCTCGATGCCCGCACCTTGCGGGCCGAGCGGGGCGAGCAGATCGCCAAGCACGTGCTCGTGACACGTTATGATGCCGCCCGCGCGGCTCGTGGCGAAATGCTGTCGATCGACGACGTGCTGGAAATCCTGTCGACGCCGCTGCTAGGCATCATTCCCGAGAGCCAGGATGTCTTGCGCGCCTCCAACCTCGGTTCGCCGGTGACGCTCTCGGATCCGCTCAACGCCGCGGCCAAGGCCTATATCGATGCCGCCAGGCGCCTCGAGGGCGAGGAACTGCCTGTCATCGTGCCCTTCGAGCGCAAGGGTTTTCTCGATCGTCTTCTGGGAAGGAGGGCGGCATGAACCTGCTCGACCTCTTCAAGCGGCGCTCCAGCGCGCCGGTGGCGCGCGAACGGCTGCAGGTGCTGCTTGCCTATGAGCGCCGCAGCCGCAGCCAGCCCGACCTCGTCTCCATCCTGCGCGAGGAGATCATGGCGGTCATTGCCCGGCATGTGCAGATCGACCAGGACTATCTGCAGGTCTCGATGGACCGCGGCGAGACCATGTCGACGCTGGAAATCGACATCCAGATCCCCAACAAAAGTGCTGTGCCGCTGGCCATGGCGGGGTGAGCTTTACCCTCCCCCTTGTGGGGAGGGTCGATCCGCAAAGCGGATCGGGGTGGGGTCGGCGCCAAGCGCCCCCCTCTGTCCTGCCGGACATCTCCCCCACTTGGGGGGAGATCGGCAGGTTCGGCGCCTTGCTCATTTCTGCAACGTTGGCGATTGGCGAAGGCCGCCATGACAGCCAATCTCCCCCCGTGTGGGGGAGATGTCCGGCAGGACAGAGGGGGGCGCTGTCCYGCCGACGGTTCCTCTGAATTCATTTGAAGTCGAGCCCGTCCTTATTTTATTGGGGCGAGGAAATCCTGCACGGGCGGCGCCAAGCACCCCACCCGGACCTGCGGTCCGACCTCCCCACAAGGGGGAGGTGGGGAGCCCGTCCCGTCCGCCGCTGCATTCATCCCCTGAAAGCCTCCGCCGCCGCATGTGCAGGCTGCAGACCCCACACGATGCCGGGTGCAACCGTGACGTCCCCCTTGACTTGTTCATATTAACAGGAATAAATCATACATAATGCCGTGAAAAAAGACGGCGTGTCTGGGAGGACCGATGAAAATTACGGCCATCAAGGCGCTGGTCTGCAATGCGGAAATGCGCAACTGGGTTTTCGTTCGGGTTGAAACCGACGAGCCCGGTCTGTTTGGCTGGGGTGAGGCGACGCTGGAATGGAAGACGCGGGCCGTCGTCGGCGCGCTGCAGGACCTCGAGGCCCTGCTCATCGGCCAGGATCCGCGCAATGTCGAACAGTGCTACCAGATCCTGACGCGGCACGGTTTCTGGCGTCTCGGCGTCGAGGGTATGTCCGCCGTCAGCGGCATCGAGATCGCGCTCTGGGATATCTTGGGCAAGTCGCTGGGCGTCCCGGTCTGGCGGCTTCTCGGCGGCCAGGTCCGCGACTTTCTGCGCACCTACACGCATCTCGGCCTCGGCGACATGAAGGCGGTCTATGAGAGCGGGTCGGCGGACACCATCGTCGAACGCGGACGCATCGTCACGCAGGCTGGCTATGACGCGGTCAAGGTCGTCTGCATTCCCTACACCCACTATGTCTCGCCGGCGAAGGCGGTGGACTCCGTTGCCAACATGGTTGGCGCGCTGCGCGAGGCCGTCGGTCCCGATATCGACATCATGGTCGATTTCCACGGCCGCCCGGCCTCCGTCAACGCGGCGATGGACTATTTGAGGGCCATCGAACCGGCCCGCATCATGTTCGCCGAAGAGCCGGTGCCGCCCGAAGATGTCGCCGGCCTGGCGCACATCACCGCGCGGTCGACGGTGCCGATCGCCTCCGGCGAGCGGCTGATCGGCCGTCGCGAATTCACCCACTCGATCGCCGCGCGCGCCTTCAACATCGCCCAGCCCGATATCTGCCATACCGGCGGCCTGCTCGAGACCAAGAAGATCGCGGCCCTGGCGGAAACCGCGGGCATCGGCCTTGCCCCGCACAATCCGCTCGGCCCGATCGCCGGCGTCGCCGCCCTTCACTTCGGCATCTCGACGCCGAACGTCATCATCCAGGAGGAAATGTCCGGCGCGGTCGCCTGGTACGACGACGTCGTCACCTGGCCGATCCAGCGCAAACCGGGCCGCTGGGACGTGCCCGAACTGCCGGGCCTCGGCGTCACCGTCAATGAGGATGTCATCTCGCGCCACCCCTTCAAGCAGGAAGTGCTGCATGCCCGCAACGCCGTCATGCCCGACGGCACTGTGGTCGATTGGTGAGCGCCATGACAGGCAGACTTCAGGGAAAGATCGCAATCGTCACCGGCGCCGGGCAGGGCATCGGCGCCGCCACCGCGCGGGCCTTTGCAGCACAGGGGACAAAGACCGTGATCGCCGAACTGAATGCGGCAAGCGGCAAGGCCATCGCCGACGCATTGCGGGCAGAGGGCGCCGACGCGCTTTTTGTCGAAACCGATGTCACCGACGCAGCGGCGGTCGCCGACATGGTGGCCAAGACGATCGCGGCCTATGGCGGCGTCGATGTCCTCGTCAACAATGCCGGCGCCAACGTCTTTTACGAACCCTTGTCGATGCCGGACGAGGAATGGGACCGCTGCCTCAGACTTGACCTGCAGGCCGCGTGGTTCTGCGCCAAGGCGGTTCTGCCGACCATGCTGGCCAAAGGCGCGGGGACGATCGTCAACATAGCGAGCTGCCACGCTTTCAAGATCATTCCGCACACATTCCCCTATCCGGTCGCCAAGCATGCGCTTGTCGGCCTGACCCGCTCGCTCGCCATCGAATATGCGGCGCGCGGCATCCGCGTCAACGCGATCGCGCCCGGCTATGTCGAGACGCCGATCGCGGAAGCCTACTGGAACACATTTCCAGACCCCGCCGAGGAGAAGCGGCGGGCCTACGACCTTCATCCGCCCAAGCGCATTGGCCGGCCGGACGAAGTTGCGATGACGGCGGTCTTCCTCGCTTCCGACGAAGCGCCGTTCATCAATGCCGAGACGATCACCATCGATGGTGGACGCTCGGTTCTCTACCACGACTGATAACCACCAAGCAGGGAGGATCCACATGAAAACCACGACCAAGGCATTGGCAACATTGGCGATACTGGCTGCCGGACTGATGGCCGGCGCGGCAAGCGCCGACGACATCAAGATCGGCTACATCAACAAGATGGGCGACCATCCATGGTTCGTCGCCGAAGTCGGCGGCGCCAAGAAAGCGGCCGAGGCGGCCGGCGCCAGCTTCGTGTCGCAGGACGTCCAGTTCGACGCCAATCTGACCATCACCACCTTCGACACGATGGTCGGCGACGGCGTCAAGGGCATCGCCATCGTCGTTCCCGACAAGGCGCTGGGACCGGTCATCGCCGAGAAGGCAAAGGCGGCGAAAATCCCCCTGGTGGCGGTCGACGACGACATCTACTATCAGGACGGCACCCAGGTCCCCTATGTCGGCATGAATGCCTACAACATCGGTGCGCGGGTCGGCGAAGAGCTGGCCAAGCTCTACAAGGCCGACGGCTGGGCCGGCAAAGAGGTGCGCATCGCCTCGATCGAAGACCGCAAGGCCGACACCTGCATGCAGCGCAACAAGGGCGCCGAAGAAGCGTTCCTGAAGGCGGTGCCCGACTTCAAGCCGGCAAACATCGTTCGCGTCCCCTACGACAACACTATGGTCAATTCCATCGACGTCATGACCACCACATTGACGGCCAACCCAAGCGTCACCAACTGGATCTTCTATTCCTGCAATGATGACGGCGTGCTGGGTGGAGCGCGTGCGCTGGAAAACGCCGGCTACAGCCCGGACCAGGGCATGGGCATCGGCATTGACGGCAGCCGCGCCTGCGATGCCTTCGGATCCGGCAAACCTTCGGCATTCCGTGGTACGATGTGGCTCAATTCGGAAAATCACGGCGCGCTGGCGGTGAAGATCCTGCTGGCGTCGATCAAGGATGGAACGCCGCTGCCGGTTCAGTCCTTCACCGACCCGGAATACATCACCGCCGACAACTTTGCCTCGGACTACAAGGCCAAGCTCTGCAAGTGAACCGGACATGCGTCATGCGTCGCAAAGGCGCATGACGCTTTCCAGTCGCAGGGATCTATCCCCCAGGGAGTGAGCTTTGACGCAACCGGAATTCTTCTCGCTCGACAGGGTCTCAAAACGCTTCGGCGTCGTGCAGGCGCTCGACGACGTCTCGATTGCCTTCCGGCCAGGCGAGGTGCTCGCTCTGGTCGGCGAGAACGGCGCCGGCAAATCGACGATGATGCGCATTCTCGAAGGCGTGTTCGCTCCCGACAGCGGCACCGTGCTGCACGGATTAACGCCCATCGTCTTCGGCGAACCGCGCGACAGCCACAGAGCCGGCATACGCGTCATCCATCAGGAGCCGGAGATCGTGCCGAACCTGACGGTGGCCGAGAATATTTTCGTTGGCGAACTGCCGCGGCTGGCGGGCGTGCTGCTCGACTGGCGCAAGCTCGAGGAGCGGACCGACCGCGTGCTTGCGACCTTCGGCATGCAGCAGGACATGCGGCCGCGGCAACTGTGCAGCACGCTCGGTCCGGCACAACGCCAGATGATCGAGATCATGCGCGCCATCCGTGCCGGCGGCCGGCTGATCGCCTTCGACGAGCCGACCTCGTCATTGACCGATGATGAAGCGCGCCGCCTGTTTTCCGTCATCCGCCGGCTGCGCGAGGACGGCACGTCGGTCATCTACATCTCGCACCGGCTGAACGAGATCATCGAACTGGCCGACCGCATCGTCGTTTTGCGCGACGGCAGGCTGGTCGACAATTCCCCGGCGGCGGGTGCCAGCGAACAGGGCATAGCCAAGCTGATGGTCGGCCGCGACATTGCCGATCTGTTCACCCGCGAGACCTGGCGGTCGGGCGAACAATTGCTGGATGTGACGGGCTTGACCACCGACCGCGTCAGCGATGTCAGCCTCCGGGTTCGCCGCGGTGAAGTGCTCGGCATCGCCGGCCTCATGGGCGCCGGTCGTTCCGAACTGGCAAAGGCGATTGTCGGCTATGACCGGCGCCTCGCCGGCACCATAGCCATGAACGGCGTGCCCGTTCTCCCCAACAGTCCGCATGCGGCGATCGTCGCGGGCATCGGTTTTGCCCCGGAAGACCGCAAGCACGAGGCGTTGCTCCTGTTTCGTAGCATTCTCGACAACGCAGCACTTTGCGTGCCCGACAAGACATCGAGCTTCGGCTTCTTCAACCGGCGCAAGGCTTTGGAGATCGTCTCGCCGCTGGCAGCGAAAATGTCGATCAAGGCGCCCAATCTCGACGAGCAGGTTTCGAAACTGTCGGGCGGCAACCAGCAAAAAGTCGTTCTGGCGCGCTGGCTTGCCCGGCAACCGATGCTGCTCATCCTCGACGAACCGACGCGCGGCATCGACATCGGCGCCAAGGCGGAAATCTATCGGCTGATCGATGAGCTCGCGGCAAGCGGCATCGGTATCATCCTGATCTCCTCGGAAATGCCGGAACTGATCGGCCTTGCCGACCGGGTTTTGGTCATGGCGGGAGGCCGCATCACGGCCGAACTGTCTCGCCCCGACATCGACGAGGCGACGATCCTCAAACACGCCATGCCGCAATCCGCACCTGCGCCCGGAGACCACATCCAATGAACAGCCTCGAGCTTCGCGCCTCGAAAGCGCAGACCGACGCCAGGGGCGCTTCCGCGCGCCTGGTGGAGCGCCTTGGCGTTCACAACATCAGCCTTCTGGTCGCGCTCGCCATTCTCGTCGTCATCTTCGGCTCGCTGCGCGGCGACGTGTTCTTCTCCAGCCGAAACCTGCTCAACATCGGCCTCGGCATTACCATCCTCGGCGTGCTGGCGATGAGCCAGACCGTGGTCATTGTCGCCGGCGGTCTCGATATCGCTGTCGGCGCCACTGTCGGCCTGACCACCGTCTCGACGGCAATGGCCATCCAGGCGACCGGGTCGCCGGCGGCCGGCATCATCGCCGGCCTGGTGCTTGGCGGTCTTGCCGGTCTCGTCAACGGCATCATCATCACCTACGGCCGGGTCAACGCGGTCATCGCCACGCTCGGCACCATGGCCATTTTCCGCGGCATCGCCTTCATCATGTCCGACGGCCAGTCGATCGCCATCTTCAGCGACACGTTCCGCTTCATCGGCATCGGACGGATTCTCGGCCTGCCGCTGCTGATCTGGATTCTTGTGCTGACCGCGATCGTGTTCCACCTCTTCCTGGCGCGCTCGATCGTCGGCCGCAACATCTATGCGCTCGGCGGCAATCCGGTTGTCGCCCGCTTCTCCGGCATCAACATCAACCGCTACCGCGTCGGCATCTACATCATGAGCGGCGTTGCCGCCGGGCTGGCCGGGATCCTGCTCGCCGCCCGCACCGGTTCGGGCCAGCCCGTATCCGGATCGCAGGGCCTGGAGCTTGAGGCCATCACAGCCGCAGTGCTGGGTGGCTGTGCCTTACAGGGCGGCAAGGGAACGATCGTCGGCGCGCTGCTCGGCGTCGCCATCATTGGCGTGCTCAACAACGGAATGATACTGACGTCGGTGCCAACCTTCTATCAATTGCTTGCAAAAGGCTCGCTGCTGATACTGGCTGTCGTAATTGCCGAGTATCACTTGAACAGGACATGACGATGGAAGCGGCCGCCGCTGCAATCGATCAAGGCAAACCGGACCCGTCTTCCGGGGATGGCGCGACGTCGTCGCTCAAGGATCGCATCGCCCGCGATCTCGGACAGCGCATCCTTGCCGGCACCTACGCGCAGCACGCGGTGCTGCCGACGGAGGCTGAACTGTGCGTCATCTACGGCGCCAGCCGCACGGCACTTCGCGATGCGCTGCTGACCCTTTCGGCCAAGGGGCTGATTGAGGCGCGCAAGCGCGCCGGCACCCGTGTGCGCGTGTCGAGCGAATGGAACCGGCTGGATGCGCAGGTTCTCGAATGGATGCGCGATATCGAGCCCGATCTCGATTTCGTCCGCGGCCTGATCGAGGCGCGCTTGGTCATCGAGCCGGCTGCCGCCCAGCTTGCGGCGAAGATGGCGACCTCGGGCGATCTCGCAGTCATCGAAGCCGCCTATGAGGCCATGCGCATCGCGCCGGAGGATGACCTCGCCGCCTGCCTCGACGCAGACGTGCGGTTTCACACGGCCATCCTGCGCGCCAGCCGCAACCCGGTTTTCGCCAATCTCGGCAACATGCTTGCGGCAGCCCTCAGCTTCTCCTTCCGACTGACCACATCGGCCACCGCCAACTATCAGCAGACGCTCAGCGCCCATGGCGACGTGCTTGAGGCCATCCGCATGCGCAGGGTCGACGAGGCCCACGACCAGATGAAGGCGCTGATCGGCATCGCCTCGAACGACCTGCTCGCGGTCGCCCGCAAGGGCCGCCATCAACAGCCGGCTCCCGCTGCCAGGGCCGATACCGTCTGAGTTTGATGATCGAGACCATCAAAATTCGAAGCGGCGACCTGTCCACCGAAATCGTCCCATCGCTTGGGGCAGGTCTGGCGCGGTTCGATTGCGGGCGCGTGCCGCTGTTCAGGCCATGGCCTGACGGCGGCAGCACGAACCCATTCGATCTCGCCTGCAATTTGCTGCTGCCATGGTCAAATCGCATCTCGGGCGGCGGCTTCACCTTCGAGAACAAATTCCACCAACTGCTTCCCAACCTTGCCGGCGAGCCGTATCCCATTCACGGCAATGGATTTTCGAGCGAATGGGATGTCGACAGTGTGACACAGGACAGGGCGCAACTGTCGCTCGTCAGCGACGGACCTGACCCGTACCGCTATCGCGCCGAGGTGAGCTACACGCTGACCGCACAGGCGCTCGACCTAAAACTTCAGATCGTCAACCGCGCGCCGGTCAGCCTGCCGTTCGGGCTTGGCATCCATCCCTGGTTGCCACGAACGGCACGGACAACGCTTCACGCCCCGGCGTCGCAGTTTTGTCTCGAACGGCCCGATCATCTCCCCGACAGGTTCGTCGACGTCAAAACCCGTCCCGATTGGGATTTCAGCACGCCGACCGCCTTGCCCGGCGGATGGATCAACAGCGCCTTTGCAGGTTGGGACCGCGTCGCTACCATATCCTGGCCGGAGCAAAAGTGCGGTGTCAGGGTCGAAGCGTCCCCGCCGTTGAATTTCTACCTCGTCTATTCGCCATCGCGGGCAAGCGATTTCTTCTGCTTCGAGCCGGTCAGCCATGTCGTGGATGCTCATAACCGCGGTTCGATCGACCCATGGAATGGGTTGGTAGTGCTTGGCCCGGAGGAGGGTCTGACAGCGCGCTGCAGCTTTGCTGTCACCTAGCAGGCCACTGCGCCGACCCGCGATTTTTTGCCCTATATATTAGCGGCACCCGGGGCTAGCATAGGGTCACTGGGAGGTGGGGATGACAAACGTCGCGATCCGCCGGGCGGACTTCATGATGGTCCTCGCCTATGCGTCGGACCTTGCCACCGGCCATTCTCGCGACTTCGCGCTGAAATCCTGCGTGCTTGCGATGCGGATCGCCGATCTTGCCGGCGTTTCCGAGCAGGATCGGCGCAACGCCTACCACCAATCGATGCTCCGTTATGCCGGTTGCAATGCCGATACCGACCTCATGTCGGCCACCTTTGGCGACGAAATCGCGCTCCGTCAGGATCTCGTCGGCCTCGACATGGGCAACCGTGCGGAACTGGGCAGGGTCTTCGTCCAGGCCTTCAAGCGGTTCTACTACGATCTCGAGCCTGACGCCCAGGCGAAGGCGATCGAGGCCGGGCTGTCGCAGGCGATCGCGGTGGCCCGCCCGGTCCTGACCGCGCATTGCGAGGTCGCGCAGCGGATCGGCGAGCGGCTCGGCCTGTCCGAGGACATCCGGCGCAACCTTGGACAAATCTACGAACGCTGGGATGGCAAGGGTCTGCCGCGTGGGCTGAGCGGCGAGGATGTCCTGCCGGCTGTGCGACTGATCACATTGGCGCAGGACGCCATAGCGCTCAGCGATGCCGTCGGTATCCAAGGGATGGCCGAAATCGTCGCTAGCCGCGCCGACGGCCCATACGAAGCGGATCTGGCGCGGCTCGTCTCGGCCAACGCGCCGGCGCTGATGGAAGGCATCGGGGCGACGGTCGACCGCGAGACCATCCTGGCGCTCGAGCCCGACCCGCCGGTGACGCTCGACGAGGCGGCCTGCGACGAGGCGTTCCTCGCCATTGCCGACATGATCGACATGCGCATGCCGTTTACCTACGGCCATTCTCGGATGGTGGCGGAACTGGCCGAGGGAGCGGGGGGACAGATGGGGTTGCCAGCCGCCGACGTCCGCGCGTTGCGCTGGTCGGGCTGCATCCATGACATCGGCGAACTCGTGGTGCCGGTAGCAACCTGGATGCGCAACGGTCCGCTGTCGGTGCGCGAGCGCGACGCAGCACAACTGCACGCCTATTACGGCGAGCGGGCGCTGGCCTCGTTCGGTCGCGAGGGTGAGGCGATGGCAGCACTCGTCCTGCGCCATCACGAACGCCTGGACGGTTCGGGCTATCATCGCAAGGTCCACGGCTCCGACCTGTCCCCGGCGGCGAGGATCCTTGCCGCTGCCGAAGCCTTCCAGACGTCGCGAGAGGAACGTCCTCATCGCCGGGCGCTGTCCAGCGAGGCGGCGGCAACGCAGTTGCGCGCCGCCATTCGTGAGGGCTGTATCTGCCCCGACGCGGCGGAGGCCGTGCTGTCCTTCGCCGGGCAGCCGTCGCGCCGGGCGCCGCCCCGGCCACTGGCCGGAATGACGCCACGCGAGATCGAGGTGCTGCGCCTGATCGCCGCCGGCCTGACAGTCAAGGAAGCGGCGCGCAAGCTGGATATCTCGCCCAAGACCGCGGACCACCATATCCAGAGCGTCTATGCCAAGATCGGCGTGACAACCCGCGCCGCCGCCGCGCTCTATGCGGTCGAACACGGCCTTGTCCGGCCCGGCGAAACGCAGGCATAGGGAATCCACCCCATGTGCGCCCGCTTCGGGGCGCGCATCGTGATCCTGTCGACGGACCAATGGTGGCCGCGACCGACAGGAGGATAATCAGATGCTTCTCGCAACGACCAAAGTGGCGGACGTCGACCGCTTCATCCGTATCTTTTCGACCAAGGGCGCCGACAAGCGCCGGCTGCACGGTTCGAACGGCGCAACCGTGTTCCGCGA
Source organism: Mesorhizobium sp. P2_H9 (assembly GCF_056403215.1). Taxonomy (NCBI): domain Bacteria; kingdom Pseudomonadati; phylum Pseudomonadota; class Alphaproteobacteria; order Hyphomicrobiales; family Phyllobacteriaceae; genus Mesorhizobium; species Mesorhizobium sp. P2_H9. Next base: position 102,788 of record NZ_JBFUFX010000018.1, read on the forward strand.
CCCCAGCGAGCCCGACCGCATCTGGGCGATCTTCGACTGGGATGCCGAGGGTTGGAAGAACTTCGTCTCGGACCCCGAAGTGCCGGCGATCCTGCAGGAAGCCGGCCACATGGGCAAGCCGCAGGCGGCGATGCTGCTCGGCCACTACGAGGCCTGATGTGCGCCGCGCGCCGCCTGCCACCGGCAGCGGCGCGCCCACCAAAACCCCGAGATCGGAGAACTGAAATGGACCCGAAACCCATCAAGATCGGCCTTGTAGCCGAACTCACCGGTGCGTTGTCCTTCATGGGCATCGCCAACGCCAACCTGACGACCATGCTCGTCGACGACATCAATGCCAAAGGCGGCCTGCTGGGCCGGCCGGTGGAGGTCGTCATCGAGGACGGCGAGACCACCGACAGCGTCGCCAAGGCAAGGACTGCGAAACTGATAGACGTCGACAAGGTCGACCTGGTCGTTGGCGGCATCTACAGCTCGACCCGCCAGGCCATCAAAAGCGAGGCCGTCGTGCGCGGCAGGACGCTCTACATCTACACCGAGCAATATGAGGGCCAGGAAAACGATCCCCTGATCTTCTGCACCGGTCCCGTGCCCGCGCAGCAGGTCGAACCGCTGATCCCATGGCTGATGCAGAGCACCGGGGCGAAGACATTCTACCTGCCATCGGCCGACTACATCTGGCCTCATCTGCTGAACAAGGCGGCGGGCCGGGTGGTGCGCGCCAATGGCGGCGAGATCGTCGGTGAGGAGTATTTCCCGCTCGATACCGTCGATTTCCGGCGCACGGTGCAGCAGATCATGGCGAGTGGCGCCGACGTGGTTTTCAACACGCTGGTTCCGCCGGGCTTGATGCCTTTCCTCGATGAGCTGGACAAGGCGGGTTTCAGCAAACGGGGCGGCAAGATCATCTGTACCTACTTCGACGAAAACTTCTTCAATCTCGTGCCGTCCGCGCAGATCGAAGGCCTCTACAGCTGCCTCGACTACTATCAGGAACTCGAGGATCCGTTCGGCCGCGCGCTCTTGCGTCGCTACCAGGACCGCTTCCCCGGCAGCGCCATGCTGACCGCGGGCAGCGGCTGCACCGGCCACTACCGGGCGATCAAGATGTGGGAAGCCGCGGTGAAGGAAGCCGGCACGCTCGAGCAGGGCGCGGTCATCCGGGCGCTCGATCACGCCAGGATCAGCGAGGGGCCGGGTGGCCCGGCCGAAATGGTCCCCGGCCAGCACCATGTGCGCATGAACATGTACATCGCGCAGGCGCAGGGCGGTCGTTTCAGGGTCGTCAAGAACCTGGGCCCAATCGATCCCAACGAACGGGTGATTGCCGACGAACTCCAGCTCAGCAAAGCAGGCTGAGCCGGCGACAACTGGTCCTTGAAGAGGCGGGGGCGAGGGGAAGTTGCCCTCGCCACCGCCGCAGCGCCGCTAAACGTCAAAAGCCCGGAAGAGGCTGGGTCTTTCCACTCAATCGAGCGCCAAGCGTCAAAGCCACCGGAAAATTCTTGATTACGGCACGCATGGCCGTCGCGCCACCAGGCCCAATCGCTATCCGGGCAATCAGGGCCGCGGCACGCAGACGAGCCGAGAATTGCCGACGCCATGCGCGTTCGTAGCGGCGTCCGACGCCGCCGCCGCCCTCGCGACCTTTCCCCGATGCAACCAGTTCTCTCGCAAGGAGCCAGCCGGATTGCAGCGCCATCGAAATGCCTTCAGCGATGACAGGATGTGACTCGCCTGCGATGTTGCCGACGCGGAAGATGCCCTGATCATAGCCGGCACGAATGCCGGGATGAATCGGTCCCGCGGCAAGCCATGGTCCATCCAGTTCGGCACCGGCCAGCACAGTCGCAACGCCTCGGCACGAGGCCTGGACGTGGCGCGATAGTGCATCGGCGGCCGCGATGTTTCCAAAGCGCTGGCGCAGTTCGGATAGAACATCCCTGCGGATACAGCAGGAAATCGAAACCCGGCCACGGTCCGCCGTTACCATCCCGCCATAGCCGCCTGGGAATACCAGCAGCGGCATCAGGTCGGGCGGCAGCGCGGAGCCTCTAAAATGTGCCTTGAACCCGAAAAGGTCGGAGGGTTGGCTTGTTCGTTCAAGTTGGCTTGGGAGTTTCCCGGGTTCCCAGGATCCGTGCGCGGCAATGATGACAGGTGCGCTCAACACCTTTTGGTGCTGGCCCGCCTCCACGGTCACAAATTGCAAATCATCGCGCCGATCAATGGCGACGGCCTTGCAAGGCTGGAGAATTTCGACACCCGCACGTTCGGCGGCCTGCAACAGGATGTAATCCAGACGATCGCGGCCGAGCGCGCGGCCGAGGCCTGTCCTGGCGATCGGCATTGGCGCTTGCGCCGAAACATCGCCCGAAAAGAACCCGACGCGACGGATTTCGGGGCCGGCTTCCGCGCGCCAGACGTCGCCGACGCCCAATCGGTCGAGCAAGGCCAGGCTGGTCCCCGACATGAATTCGCCGCAGACCTTTCGGCGCGGGAACACCACTTTCTCCACCATTGCCACCGACCAGCCATGTTGGGCCAGCGCAATGGCGGTAGAACTGCCGGCAGGGCCGGCACCGATGACAATTGCGTCGTGCATCAGCTGGTGCCGGGCATACGGGCGCCGACAAAAGCTTGAGTGAACAGGCCTTTGCGGCCCTCCATCACCGGCGTTCCCCCTGACTGATGCCACAATTGGGAAAGTTCCGTGCCGCGAAAACCGGCGCGGACACTTTGCGCCGCGTCGTTCAGTGTCACTGCGCAGGCGCCGATCAATGGCAGCAACCGCGTTGCGACAAGCGGCACCTTGGCCCTCAGCGGCTCCGTCGCGACGAGCATCGGGGCCAGCGCCATGATGCGGGAAAACAGATCCTGCAGGCGCGTGTCGTCGAAGTGGTGGAGGATAAGGTTGGCGCAGACAAGATCGAAGGGCCTGTCCCCAGTCCACTCGAATATATCGGCGGTTACGGGTTGCGCCCGCCAACCAAATTTGGCGAAAGCGTTGCACATATCCTTGTCGATCAGGCCAATCCTGTCGACCATGACGAGCTCGACGTTTGGCCACCGCCGCGCCATCAGCCGCGCCACCGCCAGCATGAACTTTCCGTCCCCGGCACCGATTTCGAGGATGCGCAGCGGCGGCGTTTGCACGTTCGCCCGCAAGAGCGATGCCATGAACCTGGCCTGGAACATCAATGCATTGATGCGGACGAGATCACGACGGGATGCGATCGCACGAGGATCATCGGCCGGAAGGCCGTCGAGGAGCTCTGGCTCCAGATGCCGGATATTTATGTCGGTCATGCGATGGATCGGAATCTAGGGCTTCAGCCGGCAATCCGTCAAATAGAATTCGGTCGTACCTTCATGGCCGCACGCTGTTCATGGCAGAACGCGCATGTGACTTTAATCCGGATGGCGAAGCCGAACGTCGGTCCCTTTCATACAGGATCGGAGGCTGGTATCACAGCTTGCTAATGAGAAATATCGGCTCCGCGCAATAAAATACTTCATGCCGGCGTTTGCCTTAGGAACGCTTCCAGATTCCTAGACCTCTTGTGAGACCCGATTGGGCTCATTGTCGGAGCAATTTTGTCACCTCAAGCGTATCTGAACCGCATTGCCACGTCAGTTCCAGAACACGACGTGCATCAGTTCTACCTCCGCTATGGAGCTTTGCTGCTTGAAGACGATGCCCAGCGCCTTCTACTCTTCGAGCGAATGGTCGCTCTCGCCGGGATCGAACATCGCTATTCCTGCTTTGCGCCTGCCGACGATCCGCGCGGTGGTGCAATCGATCGCGACGGCACCTCGGTCAGGGGCTCGTTCGCCAGCACGGCAATCCGTATGAAGATGTACGAAGCCGCCGCCCCGGAGCTCGCGCAACAGGCCGTAGACAAGCTTCTGGCCGACGACGACCGGTCGCTGATCACGCATTTGATCGTGACGAGCTGCACCGGCTTTTCGGCGCCTGGCATCGACCTCGAACTGGTGCAGCGATGCGGCCTGCCAACGTCGGTGGAACGGACCATCGTCGGCTTCATGGGATGCTATGCCGCCATCAACGCCTTGAAGCTGTCACGCCATATCGTGCGCTCCGACCCGAAAGCCCGCGTGCTGATCGTCAACATCGAATTGTGCACGCTGCATTTCAGGGAAGCCACCGAGCTTGAGAAGCTGATCTCGTTCTGCCTGTGGGGCGACGGTTGCGCGGCCGCGCTGGTCACGGCCGAGCCGCACGGTGCCCTGCTCGAAAGCTTCCACGCCATCGTGGCAGTGGAGCGCAAGGAGCTGATGAGCTGGCACATCCGCGACGACGGCTTTGACATGGTGCTGTCCGGCCAGGTTCCCGGCGCGGTGCGTGAGACACTGCGCAACGACCATCCAGCCATCCTCGGTGGCAGACCCCCCAAGGAGATCGATCTGTGGGCGGTGCATCCCGGCGGCCGTTCCGTGCTCGACGCGGTCGAGCGGGCACTCAAACTGGAGCCGACCGAGCTCGACGTATCGCGCGAAGTGCTCCGGCGCTACGGCAACATGTCATCGGCAACCGTGATGTTCGTGATGGCCGAAATGCTGAAGGAGCCGCCGGGCCTGCTCGGCTGCGGCATGGCGTTTGGGCCGGGCTTGACCACAGAGACCATGATGTTCCGGACTGCCTGATGCCATCGAACACCATCCGGCACCGCATCCGAGCTTTCGCAGGCCGCTGGTTGGTGCCGTACTTGCCGTATCCGCACTTTATGAGCGTGGCACCTCTTGACGCCGTAGTGCGCATCCTATGGCGCGCGGAAGGCCAGATCCCTCCCGCTTACTGGCCGCGCCTGGTGCTCCTGCTCCTGCTTTCGGGGATCAACACGGCCGCCTCCCTGCCGGAGCGCGTGATCCTTTGGGCATGGCTGCGGCTGCGACCTCCCCGGATGGAGCGGGACAAAGCCCCTGTGTTCGTCCTCGGCTACTTTCGATCCGGGACGACGTTCTTGCAGAACCTGCTGGCAGCCGATCCGAACCTGAGATCGCCGAGCTGGCCGCAGGTCCTGGCCCCTCAGACATTCGTCCTTGGCTGGGCACTGCTGCGCTACCTCTTCGTCCCCTTGCTGCCGTTGACGCGCCTCGACGCAGTCGTGCCCATGGGCGCCAAGCTGCCGGCCGAGGACGACTTCGCGCTGAACAATCTGGGTGGGATGTCCATCCTTGCCGGACGCGCCGTGCTTCCCCACCGGCAAGCCTTCTTCAATCGTTTCCACGATCTCGACGGGCTCTCGGCGGACGAGTTGAGCCGCTGGCGCTCACATCAGTTGGCCTTCGTCCAGAAGCTCACCCTGGTTGCAGGCGGGCGACGGCTTCTGCTCAAGTCGCCGAGCCATACGGCGCGCGTCCGCTACCTCCAGGAGCTGTTCCCGGGCGCCAAGTTTGTCCACATCTCCCGTTCGCCGGAAGTGGTGTTCCGGTCCAACCTCCTTCTGGCGCGCGAATTGCAGCGTGCATTTGCCCTGCAGCCGCCACTGCCCGAGGACGAGCAGGAGGAGATCATCGCTCACGAATATCTCGCGACGGAGATGCACTATCTGGCGGACAGGGTCCAGATTCCAGCCGCCGACCTCGCGGAAGTGCGGCTGCAGGATCTCACTGCCGACCCTGTGGGCGAGATGAAGCGTATCTACGGCGCACTCGGCCTGCCATTTTCTCGCGGCTGCGAGGAGCGGATGCTGCAGGTCGCCGCGACGTTCGGCAAGCAGGTGCGTAGCCACCATCCCGACCTGACGGAAGGGCAGAAGGCGCGCGTAGCTCGCCTCGCACCGCTGGCAGCCGCTTTTGGGCATGCGCCGGCCCAGGCTCCCGGGACGCTCAATGTTGACAGCCAACCGCGCATTGGATGACATGGGATGATGACGACAGCCCGATGGTCGCACGCAAGCTGGGCAGCCTTGGCCCGGCTGTTGCTCGTCCCCCTGTTGATCGCGACCTGCGCCGCACCGCTCTCGGCATCCGCCGATGAGCAGAGCGAAGCAGTCAGGTTGGTTGAGACTGTGCGCCAGGCGGCGATTGTGCTTGGGCATGGTGGATCCACCGAAGGGCAGCTCCGCTCGATCTCCGCGGCGTTCGACGGTAGGGGAATCGCCCAGGCCGTGCTGGGAACGTATTGGCGCCGCGCGAGTGCGGACGACCGCGCCTCGGTGGTCGATGCGCTTCTTTATGCCATTGCACACAGGCTGGCCGACAAACTGGAGCGGACGCAGGACAAGACTTTCACCGTGCTCGGCACAAAGGCTCTGGCCAACGGCGACATCCTGGTGCGCAGCGAATTCCGCCGGCCGCTCCACGGCCCAACCTCCGTGGACTGGCGTGTGCGCCACTGCCGCGGACATCTGTGCATCGGCGATGTCTTTGTCGACGGCGGCTCGGTGACCGTGCAGCAGCGGGACCGCGTTGCCCAGCTGCTCGCCGGCAATGGCGGCTCGATCCCAGCACTTGTCGCCGATCTCAGGAAAGGCCGGGTATGACTTCTCGCTCGTGCTCATGTCCGCCCTCGTCGAATTGAGCAATGTCGGCCGCGACTTTGACGGCGGCCGCATTGTCGCCGTCGATGATGTGTCGCTCACAATCGGGAGTGACGAGACCGTCGCCATTGTCGGCCGCAGCGGGAGCGGCAAGTCCACGATCCTGAACCTCGTCTGTGGGCTCGACCGGCCGACGCGCGGCGAAGTTCGGTTCGAAGGACGGGCCGTCAACGGCAGGGCTGCATGGGCAGCCGTCCGGGCCAGCAGGATCGGCATCGTTTTCCAGAACTTCTTCCTGCTCCAGTCCTTGTCGGCGCGCGAGAACATCGAGGTGGCTTTGTTGGGGAACCTCGGCGGAGCGCGGCAGCGTCGCGTTCGTGCGCTCGAACTTCTGGCACATTTCGGTCTTGCCGAGCGCGCCACGCTCCGACCGGCTGAGCTTTCGGGCGGCGAACGCCAGCGTCTTGCCATTGCCCGCGCGCTCGCCAACCGTCCGAAGCTCCTCGTTGCGGACGAGCCGACAGGAAGCCTAGACGTGCAGACGAGTCAATCGGTGATGAGCATCATTGGCAACGTGCATCGCGAGTTCGGTACCGCGGTGATCGTGGTGACGCATGACGAGGACGTGGCCGCACTGTGCGGGCGGCGCGTCGAGATCTCCGACGGCCGCATCCGTTCGGACAGCCGAACGGCGCCGGTGCCGCGATCCGCCAACCCATGACAGAGTTGACCCTTCCCTTGCGCGGCCTCATTGCACGTCCGCTTCGCACCCTGCTTACGGTTCTCGGCATTGCTCTGGCGGTCGCGGGGTTTGTGGCACTTACCGGCCTGACCGCTGGCGTCCAGCACTCGTTTGCGTCGGGAATCGATGAGAACGGCGCCGACCTGGTGGTAAGCCAGCGCAGCGCGTTCAACCTGGTGAGCAGCACCGTGCCCAGGTCGTTGGGCACCGGGCTTTCCGCGGTGCCAAACGTCGAGGCTGTATCGGGCGTTCTCCTGAACATCACCACCGCTGACGACGCCGCAAATATCGTCATGGCCGGCTGGCCGAGCGACAGCTTCCTGTGGAAGGACATGCACCTCGTGGCGGGGCGAATCCCTGCACCGGGCGACCAGTGGCCGGTGATCCTTGGCGAGTCGATCGCCAGCGCCTTGGACAAGCGGGTCGGTGATACGGTCGAGCTGCAGTTCCAGCCCTATACGGTTGTCGGCATCGCGTCCTTCTCGTCCATGCTGAACCAGAACAGCGCGATCGTTCCGCTCGAAGGGCTGCAGCAACTCCTGTCGCGCGAGGACGTGTTTACCTTGTACGAAGTGAGGTTGAAGCGCCCGCTCGACAAGAACGACATCGCTGTTGCCCGAACCCGGCTCATCGCAGCCGCACCGGGGTTCGAGGTCGGCGACACCGAGCAGTTTGCCAACAGCATCCGCATCTTCGATCTGCTTCGGGCGATTGCCCAGACGATTTCACTGGTTGTCATGGCGATGGCCTCTGTCGCCGTTGCCAATACACTTCTGATGGCCGTGAACGAACGGACGTTCGAGATCGGAGTTCTCGCAGCGCTTGGCTGGTCACCGCGGAGGATTCTTCGGCTCATTCTCATCGAAGGCGTGATCATGAGCGCAGCCGGCGGGATCATAGGGATCATTCTCGGCGCCCTTACAATGGAAATGGCGGCGAAGACAAAGGTCGCGGCGGGTCTGATCGTGCCTTACCTGTCAGGCTGGTCGATCGCGCAGGCGCTGATCTTCGTCTTCATCGCTGGCCCGCTCGGCGCGCTTTATCCGGCTTGGCGCGCCACGCGCCTTCTCCCCGCCGAGGCACTCCGCAGAATCTGACGCCGGGCGGTCGACATGAGTTGCGTGGCGGACCTTTGCACGACACCTCTTGCCCCACCCAACCAGCCGGCCGTGCCTCACGACAGAAGCGCCGGATAGAGCCATAGCTGCCACGCTCAGTCGCCAGGGGAGGACCAGACCAAAGTGACGTCGACGCCGATTGCCAGACCCGAAGCAGGCGCGTTGCCCATTGGTGCGCTGCTGGGCGCCATGGTGTCGATCCAGATCGGCGCCACCTTCGCCAAGGGCCTGTTTCCGCAGGTCGGCGCCAATGGCACCACGGCGCTCAGGCTGGTCGTCGGCGCCTTGATGCTGGCAGCCGTGCTGCGGCCCTGGCGTGTCAGTCCGTCTCGCGCCGTGCTGCCCTGGCTGATCGCCTACGGGGTGAACCTCGCGGTGCTGAACCTTCTGTTCTATGCCGCGCTGCGCACCATCCCGCTCGGCATCGCCGTGGCGCTCGAATTTACCGGCCCGCTGCTGGTGGCGACGCTGTCGTCGCGGCGCGGCAGCGACTTTGCCTGGGTGGCGCTGGCTGTCGCCGGCATCGTGCTTTTGTCGCCCTTCATCCATTCGCGCCAGGCGCTCGACCCGACCGGCGTCATGCTGGCGCTCGCCGCCGGCGGCAGCTGGGCGCTCTACATCGTCTTCGCGCAAAAGGCAGGCGCCGAACTCGGCGGCCAGACCACGGCCTACGGCATCGCCATCGCCGCCGCACTCGCGTTGCCGTTCGGCGTGGTCGAGGCGGGGCCAGCGCTGGTCGCGCCGTCGATCCTGGTCGGCGCGCTCGTCGTCGGGCTGTTCTCCAGCGCGCTGCCGTTCTGGCTGGAGATGGTGGCGCTGACCCGCATGCCGGCCAGGCTCTATGGCACGCTGACCTGCCTGGAGCCGGCGCTGGGCGCGCTGGCCGGGTTCGTGTTCCTGCACGAGGTGCTGACCGGGCTGCAATGCGCAGGCATTGCCGCCGTGGTTGTCGCCGCCTTCGGCGCGGCGATAACGACGAGACCACCGGTGCCGTCACCCGAATAGGCGCTTGCCGGCGCCCTCGGCGCGAGAGACTGCATGTCTTGACCGGACTTCTCCCGGCGTCGTGATTTCGACGGCGCGGCCTTTGCCACGGCCTGTTTCAGCAAGCCTGGCCATGCAGGGCGGCAACATGGGCGCCGCGTGACTGCAATGAACTGCCACGCCCTTTACATGCAAGAATTCTAAATAAGCGGATGCTTCTTTACTTTGCCGATCAAATACAGTTTGCCAAATACATAGCGAAATAGTTCGATTATTTTTAAGCTTATCTTGATATTGCGATTGGCAAACAGAGCAACTTTTCCAATTTTGTAAAAGGAATCCAAGGTTCGCTAAGGGTTTTTGCGGCCCCGTGTTGCATTTTCGTCATACCGGACTCAAATGCGCGCATGCTACCAAGCGGCATTGTCGGGGGACATCATGAGATATTCTGGTTTTGTTGGAGTTGCATTGTCCGCTGCGCTGCTGGCGTGTGCGTCATATCCTGCAGTGGCCGGCGACTGGTCGGGCGTCTATGTCGGCGGCGGCGTCTCCTTCCGCAAGCACAAGGTCGACTTTCCGAACGGCACCGACAGTCTGAGGATGACCGACACCACCGCGCCCGGCATCATCGATTTCCAGCAGGTCCCCAATCTCGAACACCAGGGCAACACGGTCGGCGGCCATCTGCTGGCCGGTTATCTGTTCCAGAAGGACCGTTACGTGTTCGGCGGCGAGGCCGATTATGAGTTCGGGTCATCCTTCTCCGACGGTCGCACGCCCGGCATCCCGGCTTGCGGCAACGTGCCGGTGCCGACGACGGGCCATTTCGGCTGCGTCGGCCTTAGCACCTTCTTCGATGACGTCGAGACTTTGGGCCATGTGCGCGGCGTGGTCGGCGTCGAATTGACGCCGACGCTTCTTGCTTTCGCGACCGGCGGCCTTGCCATTGGCAAGAGCCCCGAGGTGATCGGCGCCAGCGCCGGCGGCTTCATCGTCAGTTCGCCGAGTGCGCCACTGGTGGGTGCCGCCACCGTACAGCGGTCCGGCATGGCTGAGACCATCTACGGCTTCACGGTCGGCGGCGGCCTGCAGGTCAAAGTCGGCCACGGGTTCATGCTGCGCGGCGAATATCTCTACGATCGGTATCCGGGCCACGACATCGCCGTCGGCGGCGCCGGCTTCGGCGGCACGATCGGCGAGCTGACGACCAACTCCTTCACCAGCCCGGGCAACCGCGTCGACTATTCGAGCCACACGGTCCGGCTTTCCGCGATCTACCAATTCTCCGAGGACCAGCCGGCCGAAGCGCCTGCCTATCTGCAGAGCGACTGGTCGGGCGTCTATTTCGGCGGCGGCCTGTCGATGAGCCGCCACAAGGTCGGTTTTCCCAACGCCGTCAATCAACTGCATATGCAAAACAACGTGACCCTTGGCTTCCTCGATGTGAAGCCTTCCAACGAATACGAGGGCGATTCGACGGGCGGCCACCTCGTCGCCGGCTATGCGCATCAATGGGGGCATGTCGTCCTCGGCGTCGAGGGCGACCTTGAGCTCAACAACGCCTTCAGCCGCGAGCGGACCATCGGCGGCCCGGACTGCCTGACACCGCCGATCAATTTCGTCCAGCTCGGTGTCGGCCACTTCGAATGCATTGGCAGCAGGCTGTTCTTCTCCGACGTCAAGTCGCTCGGCCATGTCCGCATGACGGCGGGTTACGAGATCACCCCGGCGCTGCTTGGCTTCGTCTCCGGCGGCCTCGCCGTCGGCAAGAGCTCGGACGTCTACGGCGCCAGCATCTTCGGTGTTGTCGCCTCATCGCCGAGTGCGCCGCTGGCCGGCGCCGCAACCGTCACCAGGGCGGGCCTGTCGAAGACCGTCTATGGACTTTCGATCGGCGGCGGTGCCGAGCTCAAAGTCAGCGAGCATCTGCGGCTGCGCACCGAATACCTCTACGACAAGTACAAGTCGGTCGACATCGCTGTCGGCGGCGCCGGCTTCGGCGGCACCATCGGCAACATCACGACCAACTCCTTCGTCAGCCCCGGCAACAAGGTCGAACTCTCCAACCAGACCGTTCGCCTCACGGCCATTTACCAGTTCTGACGACACTTCGGAGCGGTAGGGGGGTCGCACGTCCGGCACGCAAGGCCTATGCCTTGCGACAGAAGCGCCGGCTGCCGTCGACGAACCGGCGGCCGATGGCGCGTGAATTGCCTGCGAAAATCGCTATACCTGCCAGATCGGCTCCCAATGGGCTAAAGGGGGGACAATGTCGATCGCGCGTCGATGGGGGGCTTACAAAGCCTATCTTCAGAAGGAATTTTCCGAAGCTGCGCCGACGCCTGGCTGGCGGCTTCGCGGCCTGTTGAGAGGTCATCCATCCAGGTCATTGGCGATGCTGGACGACCGAGCCTATCGCGAGCACGACTACATCAACTTCACTTTGCAGAGGCGACGGCGGGAAACCTACAATTCCCGTCTCGCACAGGTGCTTTTCAGCAAGCTGGATCAGAAGGTGTGGCTCGACTGCGTCATGCCGTCGGTCGCGCCGCCGGTCACCCATTATCTTGCCGGCCGAAAGCTCGTCAGCCTCGACGGCAATGGCGAGATCCTGGAGCTGGATGCGCTCCTCGTGCTACTGGCGCGCAAGGGCGAATTGTTCCTCAAACCGTCCGGCCAGGGCCAGGGATTTGGTGCCATGAGGCTGGTCCAGACGTCGGACGGCATTCTCGCCAATGGCAAAAGCATCGAGCCGCGGCAATGGCTGGCCGGATTTTTCGGGCAGAACCGTACTGGCTATCTGGTCTCGGACATCATCGCGCAGGGACCATGGAGCGAAGCTTTCTTTCCCAGCACATTGAACACCCTTCGCGTGCTGACCGGCACGCATTTTTCGGACCATCGCCCGGTCGTTCTCGCGGCGACGATGAAAATGGGCCGGCCGGCAACCTATCCCACCGACAACTGGAAATCGGGCTGGGGCGGGATCGCCGCTTGGGTCGACGTCAATAGTGGCATGCTGGCCGCCGGTCTGTTCTACAATGTGCAGGCCGGGCGGCGCGATTGCGCGGAAGCGCACCCCGAAAGCGGCACCCAGATTCGCGGCGCCACCATACCCAACTGGGGTTTCGTAAAATCGGCGGTGCTGCGGCTTGCCGGCCTGTTGCCGTTTCCCGGCCTCGTCGGTTGGGACGTCGCCCTGACGGCTGCCGGCATCGTCATCGTCGAGGCCAACACTAGCCCTGGCCTGGACATCCATCAATGCCACGGCAGCCTGAAACAGACGGCCGAGCAGCGGGCCTTCTGGGCAGAGATGCGCATGTGAGGCCCTCGCGATCCGGTGAATGCTCCGTCGCACCCTACTATTTCGCCTTTGACGGCGACGGCGTCGCAAAGGTAGTCTCCGCCTGCACCCACGCCGAGAGCGAAGGTGGTACAATGGCAATGGTGGCCGCCTCGGCGAGGGTCATGATGGCATCGACGACGATGAGGACCACGATGTCGGTGACGACAATGATGACAATACCCCACCGGCGGTTACGCCCTGGTCTGGCAGGAAGATAAGGAATGATGGCGCCGTCATTGCCTCGACTTTGCCGGTTCGTCCTGCGGGCCTCGACGGCGTTGGCGCTCACAGTCGCGCCCTACCATGTCACGTTCGACGATGCTGGCGTTGCCAAGATTGTGCTCGCTGTCGCCCACGCCAACAATGGTGGCGGTAACGGCGGCGGCAATGGTGGCGGTAACGGCGGCGGTAATGGTGGCGGTAACGGCGGTGGCAATGGTGGCGGCAACGGCAACGGCAACAGCGGCGGTAATGGCAAAGGCAACAGCGGCAGCACCGGAACCAGCAGCCACGTGAATGCGGTGACAGGCGACACCGTCAGCGTCATCGGCAATGCCATCAAGGTCGTCCATCCCAACGGCTTCAGGGAAGAGGTCGCCAACGGGCGTTTTGAAATGAAGGATGCGCTTGGCCGCAGGATCGTCGAGCGCGCGGCGACCGCCGCCGATTTGGCCCGCCTGAAAGGATTGTGAGGCCACGCAGAGTGCGGCAATTCAACAGTCGCTCGCGTCTCGTCTCAGCAGCGCGGGTGCCTTGTCGTGGTCCCCGGCTCGAAACCCGGCCCTCAGCCGGTGCGGTCCCGCGCCTCATGCATCAGAAGTGCCGCTTCGGTCCGGTTGCGGACATTGAGCTTGGCCAACACCCGCGTCATGTGGTGCTTGATCGTCTTTTCCTGCAGCGCCAAGCGCGTCGCGACTTCCTTGTTGCTCAAGCCTTCCGCCACCAGGCGCAGGATCTCCGCCTCGCGGCTGGTGAGCTGGCGGATCGGATCGGGTTTGCTGCTGGCCGGCTGCAGCAGTCCGGACAGCAGCCGGGCCGACAGCGTCGGCGAAACGTAGCTTTCGCCTGCGGCGACGTTATGCAGGATTTCGGCCAGCATTTTCGAGCCGACGCCTTTCAGAACATAGCCGCGCACGCCGGCATTGAGCGCCTGGGCAATGTCGGCATTGGCCTCCGACACGGTCAGCATCACGATCTTCTGGCCGGAGGACCGCGCCAGGATGTTCGCTGCGGCGACAAGGCCGCCGCCCGGCATGCTGATGTCGAGCAGCAGGATATCGGGTGCCACGGCCTGGACCAGCCTTTCGGCATCCTCGGCGCTGGCGCCTTCGCCAACCAGTTCGAAGCCGCCGATTTCGCCAAGGCTGCGCGCGACGCCCTCGCGAAACATCGGATGATCGTCGACGATGGCTATGCGGATGACACCGGTCACGGTTGCTCCTCGACGGACAGTGTGATTACCAATCGTGTGCCTTGCGGCCCTGACAGTGTTTCGAAATGCCCGCCAATGCTTTCGATCCGCTCCCTCAGGCCGGCGAGCCCAAGACCTTCGGTCCTTGCCGGATCGAAGCCCGGCCCGCCATCCAGCACTTCAACGAAAAGCTTGCCGGCTTTGATCCCGGCTTTCACCGCCTGGTTCCTGCCTTTTCCATGGCGGAAGGCGTTGTTCAACCCCTCCTGGACGAAACGATAGATGCTGATCTTCTCTGACGGGCCGAGTTCAGGCAAGCGGGAAGGAAGCGTCAGCGAAACTGAGGTCCCGGTCCGCCGTTCGTGCTCGGCGACGGCCAGCCGCAATATGTCCGGTACGGCCGCGGACTCAATCTGCGGCAGCACCAGCCCGTTGCAGATGCCGCGTATCTCGCTCATCGCCTCGCCAAGCGTGTTGTGGATGCCGGCAACCTCGGCCTGGCGCTGTTCGGCCGAGGCGGCGGGGTCGAGCAGCAAGGGGCTGCCCACGCGCAGCGCCGCCAGCGCCACGAGCTGGGCCGGCCCGTCATGGAGATCGGCGCCGATGCGCCTCAGATAGCGCTCGTTGATGGCCGTGGCACGGCGCGAGGCGTGCTGCACGCGCTGGCGCAGCGTCGAGTTCTGCGACAGCAGTGCCTGCAGTTCTGCGACCTTTGCTTCGAGCGCCGTGCGCTGCGTCTCGATGGTGCGGCTGCCGCGAAAGACGATGCCGGACAACAGCGCAAGCGCCGCCGCCGTGGCGCCGGCCACCACCAGCCAGCTTTGCCACAGGGCAACATTCAGCGTCGTTTCGAAGTCCTCAGCGACCTCGTAGATCTCCGAGACGGCGACGACTTCGCCCGACCACGGTTCGCGCACCGGATTGTAGATTTCGAGCAGCGGTCCAGTCGCCGTTCTTTGCTCGTCCTGGCTTTCGGCATCGTCGTCGAGATTGTTGTACTGAGCCACGACATTGCCGCCAAAGGCGGCGACCAGGTTGGCATTCGGCTCGTACACCTTGCCGATCAGCGTCGTATCCTTGGCGTAGAGTATGGTGCCGTCGCGCCGCCACAGCTTGAACGAGGCCAGCCGTTTACCGAGCGCGCCCTGGTCTAGCGTCTCGTCCAGCGCCCGCTTGACGCTGTCGCTGAGCTCGCGGCTCTTGCGCATATCCGGCAGCAGTGGCGCAATCACGCTGTCGACATAGAGCGCCGTGGTGGCGGCGGAGTTGCGGGTGACGCCTTGCCGGATCTGCGATGTCACCCACAGGCCGACCACCAGCATCACCGCCAGCAGGCCGACGCCGCCGGCAACGAGGAACTGCAACGCAAGCGACAGCTTGCTCCAACGCCGTAAGAAATCCTCAAGCAATCGCGCGACCCATCCTCACCTGCGCCTGTTATAGAGGTAGAACGGCGTTTGTGACATCTGCCTTTGTCTTGGCCGGGCTGGACTTTAGTCAGGCCATGCCAGGCATCGAGCGTTGCCCGTCATGGCAAGGGGCTGCCGACGCGTCGCGGGCATTGCTGCGGTGTCATTCGCGCCCGAAGCGGCCATTCGCTGCGATCTGGCCGGCGGCCAGTTGTGAGAGCTGGCTCCGGGAGGCGACCTGCAGCTTGCGGTAGATGTTGTTCATATGGATTTTCAGCGTGCCTTTGGAGATGCCGGCGTCAGAGGCGATCTGCCCGGCCGGCATTTCGGATGCAGCCAATCGGGCGATCTCCATCTCGCGCTTTGTCAACTGCTGCGACAGCTTCTGCCATTTGATCCGGCGCGATGCCTCTACTTCAAGAGCTGGGCCGACAATCTCCGCGGGCAGCCAGTGGCCGCCGGCTGCCACTTGGCGGATACAGTTGAGCAACGTCCCGACCGCGGCCTCCTTCAGCACGATCCCGGCCACGCCGGCAATGACCGCGTCATAGAGCTGACCTTGTGATGCACCAGCCGTCAACAACACGCAGCGCGTGGCCAGCGTTTCCTTGCCGAGTTCGACGGCAACGTCGAGCCCGCTGAAGCCCGGCATGTTCAAGTCGATTACGGCGATATCAGGCGGCTCCCGCCGGATCATCGCAAGCGCACTCCTGCCGTCGAGCGCCGACCCGACCACCATGTAGCCGGGGTCGCCGGCAATCAGGTTTTCCAGGCCGCGCAGGAGCAGCGGATGGTCATCGACGATGAATACCGTGGTGACCATCTTCAGTCCCCCTCCGGCCCGATTGCCAGGGACGGCGGGCCCTCTCCGGACAACAGTCGCCCACACTCGATCATGAACAGTATCCTCCACCCGAGAATCAAAAGTGCCACGGCGCGCACCAAGCGCAGACCTGCGCGGCGGAACTATGCCCTGACCGCTTCCTGGCCGGAAACGATCCTCGAACGCGGCTCGCACCTCCCCAAGCGAGAACCC
This sequence comes from Mesorhizobium sp. P2_H9, assembly GCF_056403215.1. Classification (NCBI taxonomy): domain Bacteria; kingdom Pseudomonadati; phylum Pseudomonadota; class Alphaproteobacteria; order Hyphomicrobiales; family Phyllobacteriaceae; genus Mesorhizobium; species Mesorhizobium sp. P2_H9. The sequence continues at coordinate 119,340 of NZ_JBFUFX010000018.1, forward strand.
ATTTCGACAGCAGCATCGCGCTTCCCATAAGCATTAGCAAATACTTAATCAACCTCGATGCGTCGTCGGCAGCAAGTGTTCCGGCGCCTGACTGAAAGCAGGCCACATGCCGCGACACCATTGCCGGTCAGTCACTTGATGAAACCACGGAACTGGTTCCAACAGTCTCGTCAAGGAAAGTAAAATTTGACGAATTTAGAAACAATTCGGTCGAACCAACCAGGTTTGATTTCAATATGAAGTCGATTTTTCCGGTGCTAGATTTGTGATCGCGCCTATAACCGCGGTTATATGGACGGGCCAATTACAACCTGCGTAATATGGTTAGGGGAATATTAAGGGTTCTGCCGGTCGACGTTGATCGTACGGGCTTGGGGGTTGGGGCGTGGGCGTGGCAGTCAGTTCGACGGCATGTGTTGTCCGTCATCCCGCAATAGTTGCGTTTGGACAAGCGAGCTCAGACTTCGCCGCCGCCCAGGACTCGTGTCCAAATTTGTCCGCATTCTTTTCACGAAAGCGATCAGGCGTCGGCAGGCCGCGTTTGCCGGCAGCCGGGCGCTCAGGACTTGTGCTCAAACTGGATAGACGGCGGCGGCTCGACCGCTGACCGAATGACAATACGGAGGAAATGACGATGGCGATCAGTATCGGCGGTGGCACCCTTCTCGAAGCAACGACCGTAGGATCGGGAACCGGCAACTACGATTCCTTCCTGCGGCTGCAGGCAACAAATGTCGAGGAGGGCTTCAACACCGATCAGAACGGCAACGTTCTCGACAACAAAGCCTCCTTCACGCACAGCCTGCAATATGGCGACTTGGTTCCGATCATCGTCAATGGCGTTGCCTACATCGAGTTCCGGCTAGACCTCAACGAAAGCAACAACACGACGAACGGCGAGATCACGCTCACCGACCTGAAGATCTATGTTTCCGACCCCCTTACCGGCGAAGCTACGCTTGCCGACTTCAATGCCAATTTTGCCGGCTTCGACACAATCTACTCGCTCGACGCGCCGCATCTGCTGATCGATGCCAATCACGGATCGGGAACGGACGATTACCGGGTGCTCATTCCGGTCAGCTCCTTCGCGGGAGTCAGCAGCGACTCCTATGTGACGCTGTTCTCGAGCTTCTCGGGGTCGAATGGTGGCTTCGAGGAGTGGCGCACCACTACGGTCAGCGGCGGCGCCGAGGACCAGCCGGCGATCGCCATCGACAAGATTACGATCGACGGTGCGGCATCTGGCGACGGTCTGACGGTACTCGCCGGCGATGCGATCTCCTGGCAGTACACGGTGAGCAATACCGGCAATGTCGCCTTGTCGGGCGTCGTCGTCACCGACAACCAGAACGTGACTGTCACAGCAGTGCTGGGCGCCGACAACCAGCACAATATCGGCGACACCAACAATGACAGCAAGCTCGACCTCACGGAAATCTGGAGCTTCACCGGCACCGGTACGGCCATCGCCGGCAACTATGCCAATATTGGTCACGTTTCCGGTTCTGGCGGGGCGGCTACGGCTACCGACGACGACGGCTCCTCCTATTTCGGCGCGGACCCCGAGATCAGCATCAACAAGGTGACGGTGGATGGCGCGACATCGGGCGACGGTTTGAACATTCTGTCCGGCGAAGCTATCAGCTGGAAATACACGGTCACCAACGTCGGCAACGTTGCAC
>NZ_JBFUFX010000019.1:0-111416 GCF_056403215.1 Mesorhizobium sp. P2_H9
CGCGGTCGCGCTCGGACTGTTCTGCCTGGCAACGGCAGCGCTGTTCCACACCAATTTCGCCAGTCAAAATGAGCTGCTGCATTTCGAAAAGGATTTTGCCATAGCCGGCGGCATGTTCGTCCTCGCCGTTTCCGGCGCGGGTGCGATATCCCTCGACAGGCTGCTGACCAGCTTGGTGAAGCGCCGGCAACAGGACAGTGAGACGGTTGCGGCACTCATGGCGGCGGGTAGCCCGCTGTCGGTGGGCGATATCAAGCTGCCGTTCTAAGCGGGAATGCTCGGGAAATGGCTGCTGCCGCTGCTAAGCATTGGCAGCAGCAGCCTGATTGTTGGGCAGCGGCAGCCTATTGTTGCGGACACCCTTCCGCTGCGGTAATCTGGAGCCCGATCGGACGAGAACCGTGCCCGCTGTCGCGATGGCTTTCACTCTGTTTCCGTCTCGGCAGATTGTGAACTCTTTAACAGACCTCGAAGCCGAAAGCTGCGTTGTTGTCGGCAATGGGGGTGCAGCGGTTAAGGGATTTGCCATGCTCCGACTTTGCGGATTCATTGCAGTCTTCATCCTCGCGAGCCTCGTGACTTTCGAGGCCTGCGCCGATCGAAGGGTTGCCCTGGTGATCGGCAATTCCGACTACCTAGAGATTCCGGCGCTGAAGAATCCGGCCCAGGACGCCGACGACGTGTCCAACACGTTTCGACTGGCCGGTTTCGAGGTTTTCGTCGCCAAGAACCTCACCAAGCAGCAATTCGAGGCCCAGTTCCGCGACTATCTGGCCGCCGTTGATGGCGCCGACCTGGCTGTCGTCTACTATTCCGGGCACGGCTTTCAGATCGGCGGCGAAAACTTCCTGATCCCGGTCGATGCCTCGTTGAAAAAGGCGGCCGACATCGAGGTCCAAGCCATCAAGCTCAACGATGTGCTGGAGCAGTTGCGTTCGAAATCGAAAATCCAGGTGATCATCCTCGACGCCTGCCGCAACAACCCCTTCCCGCGCAACAATTACTGGCTGCGGGACCAGCTTGTCACCGCGGGCACCAGCGGGCTGGCGCAGGTGAGAAGCTCGCTGAACACGCTGATCGCCTTCGCCACCGAACCCGGCGCGGTCGCCTATGACGGCAGCGGCGACGTCAGCCCGTTTTCGTCGGCGTTTTCGCGGCGTGCGCTTGCCCCGAACCAGGAGATCCACACGGTCATGTCGGCGGTGCGCCGGGATGTGGTGGAGGCCACGAAGGGCTTGCAGGTGCCTTGGGAGAACTCGTCGCTCATCGATGACGTTGTGCTGATGCGCCGCAGCAACCGGCCCTCGCTGCCGCCGGTACTGGAAAAGGTGGTGTTGTCGGGGGTCGGCCCTGTCGATCTCGGCCTGCCCGAACCCGTMGATGTCGACGGCGGCAGCATCACCATCAGCATCGAAAGGCCGCCCGCTTTGGGACGGCTGATGCTGGACGGCAAGGCTGTCGCGACGGGCGAGCCGATCCAGGGCAAGGACATGCCGCGCCTGCAGATGGACGTCCCCAAGGGGGGCGCCGCGCAGGATGAGGTGGATATGCTGGCCTATGCCACGCATGACGAGTGGGGCAACGGAACCCAGGGGCTCCTGATATTCCGCGTCAAAAGCGGCGAAGGTGCTGCGGGCCAACAGGTCATGGCCTCGCTAGAGGCGAAGCAGAAGCAAGAGGTGCTGGAGCGCGGCATTCATATCACCGGTGCCGCCGAGGCCATCGAAAACCGCAACATCGATGTTCCCGTCGGCGTCGGCCCGGTTGCGCTGAATCTCGATTTCCCGACGGACGATCCGGCGGTCAGCCTGAAGGTTTCGGGGTATCCGGCCACCGGAACGCTGTCGCTGCCGGATCGAACGCTGTCGCCCGAGTCGAGCCTGATGGCCGGTGAAGTCGACCGCTTGCGCTACGAACCCCAGATCGGGGCCGGCGCGCCGGTCGAGGTCGGCTTCGAAATCCGGGCCGACAGCAGCACAGCCAGACCTGCCGCGATGAAACTGTCGCCGACTGTCGATCCGTGCGATACGGCCGCCGGCGAACCGCTCGACCTGCAAGGGGTGGTTCCCGGCCTGCTGCCCAATGAAATCGGCACCAAAGCGGTGGAGGTCTGCGAGGCCGCGGTGAAGGCCTATCCCGATGTGCCGCGCTTCCGCTACGAACTGGGGCGTGCGCTGCTTGCGGCCGGCAAGGTCGAGGAAGCAAAGACAGCCGTCGAAGACGCCGCCAAGAAGGGGCACGTGCGCGCGCTCTATGAACTCGGCTACCTCTACGCGACAGGCACCGCAATGGCCATCGACCGTACACAAGCCAACTCCCTCTACAAGGCGGCAGCCGACAAGGGCGATCCCTACGGGATGATGGCGTGGGGCCGCGCTCTGTTCAACGGCCACGACGTCAAGCCCGACGCCTCCAAGGGTCTGGATCTGCTGCTGAAGGCGGCGGCAATGGGGCACACCTATGCCATGAACGAGCTGGCCGCGATCTTCACCGAGGGCCGCAACGGTGTGCCCGCCGACGCGGCGCGCGCCGTTGCCTTCCTGCAGGCCGGCGTGCAGCGGCAGGACATGTATTCGATGAATCTGCTCGGCCGCAACTACCTCAGCGGCCAGGGTGTCGACAAGGATCCGAAGACGGCGCTGGGGCTTTTTCAGAAAGCGATGGACCTCGGCCAGCCCTATGCTCCGGCCAGCCTTGGGCGCATGTACCGGGACGGCATCGGCGTGGAGCAAAACCTCGCCGAAGCGCAAAGACTGTTTGAACTGGCAACCACGCGAGGCGATCACTCCGGCGCTTATGATCGCGCGGCCCTCGAAATGCAAAAGGGCGACAAGGCCGATCAGACCGTCGCCGTGCGTTTCCTTGCATTCGCCGTAGCGCTCGATCTCCGCAAGGAGCTGCCGGACGCCCCGAAGGTCCTGGCGCAATTCGGCGCGAAGCCGAAAACGGCGGCGTTGAAAGAGTTGCGCCAAGAGCTCAAGTCGAAGATCGCCGCGTCCGGCTCGCTGGACGCTCAGTTGGTCAATGCGGCCAGGGCAGTCTGGGAAGAAGCCAATCCGCGTCGGGACTTGTTTTGAACAACGAGGAGGCAATCGTGGGCAGGGCATTGAAGCAAGCATTCATCGGGACAATTCTATCCGGCCTCCTGGCAGGGCTCATGGGCTGCACGTCCTTGTTGCCCACGGCTGAACCAGCACCGCAGCCGACGAAGTATCGGAAGGTCGTTCGCACGACGCCTCCACCAAAGGTCGTCAAGTATAAGAAGGCGGTCGCCAAAAAGGTGGTCACCAAGAAAGTGATAAAGCCAGTCGAGGAAGCCCCCGAAAAGCCACCCCTCATTCCCGCTCTCGGCGGCGGTAGCGGAGGCGGAAGCTCCGGAGGCAGCAGTTGGTGACAAGGTCGCCCGAGACCGCAGGTCGTCCATCAGCGGCAGCTAATTGACAGCTCAGAAGAAACGGCGCTCACTCGCTGCGTAGGTGGATCGCAGCAAAGGCGGGCGATTTTCGACCCGCGGCGTCACCTTGGGAGGATGCCATGCCGACCGTTATTGGCCATCACAACATCATAAAGGACAGCGAGCACTGGCTCTCGTCACCGAAGCGCAAGGAAATCTTCGGCTCACTCGGGATCACCAACATCCGCACGTTCGTCGATCCGCAGAACCCGAAACGGGTGGCTGTGATGATGGACGTACCTGATATGGATAAGCTTGGGGCCCTGATGCAGAGCAAGGCAGCCGCCGACGCGATGGCCCACGATGGCGTGGTGCCGGAGTCGCTGGTGATCCTGGTGGAAGCGAAAGGATAGTTCGCTCAGCCGCTAGGGTCTGTTCCGATATTACAGTGAAGCCAGCCGGCGCGAGCGCKCGCGCCGGGTCCGTGGTGTCGTACGGCTACGCCCCTGTCTTCATCACCCACGCCCGTTGGCACCCTTGGCGGCCCCAAACCGCAAGCCGTCCATCAGCAGCGACACCAGCCGGCGCGAGCGGTCGCGCCAGTCCTTGGTGTCGGGAGCCGAGTAGATGCCGCTCAGCGCGTGCAGCACATCGGAGCTGTCGACGTCGCCACGGATCGAGCCGTCGGCGACCGCCGCGTCGACCAGACGCCGCAAGGCGAGCGTCACCCGGCCCGAGCTATCGGAGAACAGGGTCGAGTTGGTGGTGAGCAAGAGGCGCAGGCTGGTGGCAAGGCCGCGCTTGGTGGCGATGTAGTCGACGAAGCGCTGCATCCATTGTTCCAGCGCGACATCGGCCGGATGATGGCTGGCGAGTTCGTCGGCGGCCGCGCAAAGCCCCTCCACTTCGCGCCTGTACACCACCTCGACCAGATGCTCGCGCGTCGGAAAATGCCGGTATAGCGTGCCGATGCCGACACCGGCCTGGCGTGCGATCTCCTCCAGCGAGGCATCGACGCCTTCAGCGGCGAAAGCCTTTGCCGCAACCTCGACCAGCGCGTCGCGATTGCGCTGCGCGTCGGCGCGCAAGGGTTTTGCTCCGGCGGCTTCGGGTTTGTCGGCAAGCGTGGCGGGCGGCTCTGCGGCCAATTTTTTCTCCAATCGCATTTCCGGGCTTGAACAGCTTACCGCAAGCCCCCAATTAAATAAACGGAGGTGCCTCCGATTTGTGGAGTGCCTTCATCATATAATCAGGGGGAACCGGTATGTCACGTGCTGAGAGCTTGCAAGCCGGCCGCACTGCCCGCTGGAGATTGGCGCAGACGGCGGAGAGCATAATCTCCCCCCTCGAGGGGGAGATGTCGCCAAAGGCGACAGAGGGGGTCGGTTCGACCGGGCGCGACCTCCCGTGGCAGATGGAGGTTAGCGCTCCATGCGAGGCGACCCCCTCTGGCCGCTTCGCGGCCATCTCCCCCTCGAGGGGGGAGATTACGCTCTCCGCCGCCCCTCGCCCGCCCCGACACCAGATCATTCCCCATCCGCGTCAAGCAACTGGAGCCAGACGCCCATGACCACCACAATCCCCATCCATCTCGACATCAACGGACACCACCACGAGCTGGAGGTCGAGCCGCGCGTCACGCTGCTCGACGCCTTGCGCGACCGTCTCGACCTGACCGGCACCAAGAAAGGCTGCGACCAGGGTCAGTGCGGCGCCTGCACGGTGCATGTCGACGGCCAGCGCGTGCTCGCCTGCCTGACCTTGGCCGCCCAGGTCGACGGCCGCGCGATCACGACCATCGAAGGGCTGGCCGAGGCGGACGGCACGCTGCACGCTGTGCAGACCGCTTTCCTCGAACAGGACGCCTTCCAGTGCGGCTATTGCACGCCCGGTCAGATCATGTCGGCGGTGGCCTGCATCCGTGAAGGCCATGCCGGCTCGGATGACGAGATCCGCGAATACATGGCCGGCAATCTCTGCCGTTGCGGCGCCTATCCGCACATCGTCGCCGCCGTGCGCCAGGCGGCACTGGAGGTCGCATCATGAGGGACTTTTCGTATTTTCGCGCCGGCTCGGTCGACGCGGCACGTCAGGCAGCCGCCCTGCCCGGCGCCATGCTGCTTGCGGGCGGCACCACGCTCATCGATCTCGCCAAATGCGGTGTCGCCGAACCACAGACGATCGTCGACATCACCCATCTCAGGGGGCTCGACGCGATCACCGTCGATGAGCGCGGCGCCACCATCGGCGCGCTGGCTAAAATGAGCCACATCGCCGACCATGCCGACATCAAGAGCCGCTTCCCCGCCGTCTCGGAAGCGCTGTGGCAGGCCGCCTCGCCGCAGATTCGCAATATGGCGACCATCGGCGGCAATCTGATGCAGCGCACGCGCTGCCCCTACTTCCGCGATCCCGAAAATTTCCCCGCCTGCAACAAGCGCACGCCCGGCAGTGGCTGTTCGGCGCTCGGCGGCGTCACCCGCGGCCATGCGGTGCTCGGCACCAGCGATGCCTGCATCGCCATGTATCCCGGCGATCTCGCCGTCGCGCTGGTCGCCTTCGACGCAGTGGTCCATCTCGGCGACCGTCAGCTCGCGGTCGACGACTTTTTTCTCCTCCCGGGCGCCTCGCCCGACAAGGAGCATGCCATCCAGCCCGGCGAAGTGATCACCGCAATCAGCATTCCCGGCTCCGCCGCCGCACGGCGTTCGACCTACCTGAAGGTGCGCGACCGGCAATCCTATGAGTTCGCCGCGGCGAGTGCGGCTGTCGGCGTCGAGTTCGAGGCTGACGGAAGGACGATCCGCGACCTGCGCGTGGCGATGGGTGGCGTTGCCACCAAGCCGTGGCGAGCGCGGGCCGTGGAAGCGGCATTGAAGGGCAAGGTGCTGGAGCCTGACACAGTGCGGGCCGCCAGCCTGCTCGCCATGGAAGGCGCCGTCGACCATGGCGCCAACCACTACAAGATCGAACTGGCGCCGCGCGTCGTCGCCCGCGCCATAATCAAAATGGGAGAGACGGCATGACCGTTCACAACATCCGACATGGCGATGCCTCGGACGGCGGCGGCGATGCCGTCGGCGGGCGGCTGTCGCGCGTCGACGGCCCGGCCAAGATCACCGGTGCCGCCAAATATGCCGTCGAGCAGCAACTCGAAGGGCTCGTCTATGCCGTGCTGGTCGAGAGCACGATTGCATCAGGCAAGGTGCGCTCGATCGACACCAAGGCTGCCGAGGCAGGGCCCGGCGTGCTCAAGGTGTTGACGCCCGACACCATCGCGCCGCTGAAAACCGCCTCGGACTGGTTCGGCACACCGCCGCCCGATGTGCCTTATTGTCCGCTGGCGCGCGACATCACCTTCTCCGGCCAGCATGTCGCCGCGGTGGTGGCGGAAAGCTTCGAGCAGGCGGTCGCCGCCGCAGCGCTGGTCAAGGTCAGCTATTACGAGACGCCGGCCATTGTCGACCTCAGCGACGCGAAGGCCGGCGACGGCATACCGATCGCCGCCATGACCAAGGAATGGGGCGATGCGCAGGCGGCGTTCGCCGCCGCTCCGGTCAGGATCTGCGCCGCCTACAACACGCCGCGCGAATACCAGGCGCCGATGGAGCCGCATGGGCTGATCGCGCGCTGGGAGGGCGACCAGCTCACTGTCTGGGAGCCGAGCCAATGGCTGGACGGCATGGCGCGCACCTATGCCGAATGGTTCGGCGTGCCGTTCGAGAGTGTGCGGCTGGTCTCGCCCTATATTGGCGGCGGCTTCGGCTCCAAAGCGCTGGCGCTCGGCCACAGCGCGGTGGCTGCGGTGGCGGCCAAGATGCTCGGCCGACCGGTGAAGCTTGTCATGACGCGGCCGCAGACCTTCACTGGCTATGGCGGACGCGCCGCGACGCGCCAGACGGTGGCGCTCGGCGCCGATGCCGAGGGACAGATCCAGTCGATCGTGCATCGCGGCGTCAATGAAACCTCGATGGACGGCATGTGGGTCGAGCCATTGGGCGTGGTCACCTCGATCATGTATGCGACGCCCAATTTTTCGTCGAAGCAGAATGTCGTGCGAGTGAATTCGGTGGTGCCTGGCGCCATGCGCGCACCGGGAGAGAACCCGAGCGCCTTCGGCATCGAGTGCGCCATCGACGAACTCGCCTATGAGGTCGGCATCGACCCGCTGGCGATACGCCTGAAGAATTATGCCGAACAGGATCCGCACGCGAAAAAAGCCTGGTCGACACGGCAATTGCGCGAAGCCTACGCCACTGGCGCGGAAGCCTTCGGTTGGTCGAAGCGCACGCCCGCGCCGCGCTCGATGCGCGATGGCAACCAGCTGATCGGCTGGGGCGTCGCCGCCGGCACCTATCCGGTGCGGCGCGCCTATGGCGAAGCGATGGTGCGCATTCTCGCCGATGGCTCGGTCGAGGTCGAAAGCTCCTCGATCGACATGGGCCAGGGCACCTACACGATCCTGGCGCAGACCGCCGCCGAGACGGTCGGCGTGCCGGCAGAGAACGTCGTGGTGAAGCTCGGCGACTCGCGCTTCGCCCGCGCCGGTGTCGCCGGCGGCTCCAGGCTGGCCGGCGTCATGACCGGCGCCGTCTACAAGGCGGCGACCGCCGCGCTCGACCAGTTGGTCGGACTGGCGATTTCCGATCCGCGTTCGCCTTTCCATGCGCTGCAGGCCAACACGCTGGTTGTCGCCAACGGCCGCATTGCATCGCCGCGCGGCGACGGCCCTGATGTCTCGATCGCCGAGTTGCTCGCCAGCGTCGGCCGCGACCATATCGAGGCGCTCGGCGACACCATGCCGGTGAATTCGACGGCCGCCGATCGCTACAAGAACTACACCACCATTGCGGCTGCCCTGCCGCACACAGAAGGCGACTATTCCCGCCACAGCTGGTGCGCGCATTTCATCGAGGTGCGGGTCGACGAGGATTTCGGCACGGTGCGCGTGTCGCGCGTGGTGTCGGCGCTGGATTCCGGCCGGCTCTATAACCCCAAACTCGCCGAAAGCCAGTGGAAGGGCGGCATCATCATGGGCATCGGCCAGGCGCTGCTGGAAGAAGGCATCGTCGATCGCCGCCATGGCCGCATCATCAACAACAACCTCGCCGACTATCTGGTGCCGACCAATGCCGATATCCCGGATATCGAGGTGATCTCGGTCGGCATTCCCGACCTGCATTCCTCGGTGCTTGGCGGCAAGGGCGTCGGTGAGCTCGCCATCGTCGGCGTGGCGCCGGCAATCGCCAATGCCGTGTTCCACGCAACAGGCAAGCGCGTGCGCGATCTGCCGATCACGCTGGAGAAGCTGATCTAGGGTAGCGCCGGCGACGAAGCTGCCGATCTCTCCCGCAACGAGGGGATCGGCAACGTCGTCGTCTCTTCGCCCTACTTCGTGTTGATCGCAGAGGCGGGCCTGTAGGTGTCCATGGTCGCTCCGTTGCGGTCTTCGTCGAACAGCGAGGCGCTGCCGAAGCTGGCGCGCAGGCCGATGACGAACTTGTTGGCCCTGGTGTCGTGGCTGAACGTTTCGACTTTCGTCCGTTCGAATTGATAGCGACCGAACAACGACCAGGGCGTTTCGTCGAAACGGTACATTGCCTGGACAGCAACGCCGAACACGTCCTCTTTGACGCTGTATTGCGTTCTGTTGAAGGCGAGCTCGCCATCGAGGCGAAGGTTCTTCTGGACGAAATAGCGCGCCGTGGCGTGCACACCCCATTGGTTGCCACGAAAAGCGTTGATTGTGAGCTGACCTATGCTGGCCTGGCCGTAGAGGGTCAGATTGCCGAGATAGAGCTGGGCTTCCGGACCGACCGCATAATTATACGCCGTCACATTGCTGTCGATGCCGAATGACGTGTAGGCGGCGAAGACGCCGGCGGCGAAGCTGTCGGGATTGCGGTAATAGAAGTGGATCGCGCCGCGGGTCTCGTAAAGCGGGGCATAGTGACCCCATATGCTGTCGTAGGTCACGTCGCCCTGCAGGTTCCAGCGCTGCGCAAACGCAACGTTGACGCGCGCCGCACCCCCACCGGCCCGGGTCGTGTAGTCGTCGCCGACAAAGCGAAGCCCGCCGAGATAGAGTTCGCCGTAGCCGGAAATACGGGGTGTCGCCACCCTCTCCCCGGCTAGCGGCTGGACGGTCTCCTCCGCGTAGGCGGATGTCGCGGCGATCAGTGACGCGACGACGATTGAACAACGATGCATCGAGGCCCTCAAGTGCTAACTGCGATTCTGTTCCGGACAGGGCGCCCGGAGGTGGAAAATGAGCAGCGGATCAGAATTTGTAGGCGACACCGATGCGGATATCGTGCGTCGTCAATTCGATCGCATCCTTGTTGAGAGGAGCCCCGTTGAAGATAGCGTGACGCACAGAGGTGTGGCGGCCGAAATCGGCAAAGCGATATTCGCCGCGAACCAACCAATTGTCGGTAACGGCGTATTCGACGCCAGCGCCCAGCGTATAGCCCTTGATCGTATCCTTGACGTCGGCGTAGGGGACGCCGCCGGGAAGGAACACCGTGGTGTGCCTATACGATCCCACTGCCAGGCCGCCGGTGACAAAGGGTAGCCAGCGATCCACCGCGTAGCCGGCTCGCAGGCGAACGGTGCCAACCGAGTCCAGCTTGAGCACGCCACCGGCGGTAGGATCCTCGACGCCGAGGGCCTGATACACCGTGGTGTCTTTCACGCTGGCGAAGCTGTAGTCGCCCTCGATGCCAAGCACCAACCCGCCGTCGAACTGATGGTTGAAGCCGGCATACAGGCCGCCGAAGCCACCGGACGGACTGTAGTCCCATCCGTAGTTGTCGAAGCTGCCAGCCGCAAAGGTCTGCCCGACCCTTGCGTCTCCCCAGGCGTATCCGGCCTGCGCGCCAACGTAGGCGCCGGACCAGTCGTAGGTAGCGGCAATTGGGAGGCCCTCATTGGCGTCCGCCGCGGACGCCAGGGTAACAGGTGCCAGAAGAAAAGCCGTAGCAAGAAGAATGGTTTTCATCGTTGGTTGCTGTCCCAGAAATGCTTGGCTCCGCGCCGCGCAAACGCCCGGCGCGAGAGTTCTATTCGGTCCGTCAGATCAGAATTTGTAGCTCAGCCCGACCCGCAAGGCGTGCGTCTTGAGATCGATGTTCGACACCGTGCCAGGACCAGAAAGCGGCACCGAGATGTCCTTTTTGCCGAAGTCGGAGTAGCGATACTCGACGCTGGCGATCCACCTGTCGGTGAAGGCGTGCTCAACGCCAGCCCCGACCGTCCAGCCAAGATGGGTTTCGTCGTGGATCGTTATCGCAGCGACGGGGCTGGTGGAGACCACGCTCATTTCATACTTGGCCGCGCCCACGCCCGCAGTGATGTAGGGCAAGGTCCGATCGAAGGCGTAGCCAGCCCGCAGCCTCGCCGAACCTGACCACTTGAGATCGGTCTCGAGCAGCGCACCGGCGCCTGCGAAGGTGCCCACCCCATTTACATCATTGTACGCAAGATCAGCCTCGGCACCGAGCACGAAGCGGTTCGCCAATTCCTGATTGAAGCCGATATGGATGCCGCCAATAAAACCGCTCGGATCGAGGGGCGCGTTTACGTCGTTGCCCCCGCCGCCAGCGCCGATGAAGAGATTGGATTTTCCGGCCGCGTAACCGAAGTGAACGCCGGCTAGAGGCCGGACCAGTCGTAGGCGGCGACAGGCGCGCTCTCACTGATGTCGGCTGCGGATGCCAAGCCGACGGGCGCGAGAATGATGGCTGTCGCGAGAAGAATTGTTTTCATTGTCAATGTGCTGCCCCGAAATGTTGCGTTCCCCGCCGCCGAAATGCGTCGCGGAGATCCAGCTGTTGTCGACGCCCCGGTGTTGCATTGTCCGCCGCCCGCGTCTTGGGCTGGGCCGCACTGGAATTGTCCTGGAACGCGCCGCGGCACTTTCCCGGCCAGTGTGGCCGATCAGCCGCAGTAGATCAGTGCGCCCCGTGCGTGCGTCGGCAAGCTGGCGCCCCCTCCGCAAGGGGCGGTCGGCAGCCTCAGCCGGCCCACCATTGGACTATGACTCGGGAACCGCGAGGGGGGCGCCCATGTCCGAAATGAGTTTGACGAGATCGGCCTGGCGCCGCGTGCCGGTCTTGGCGAAGATCCGGTTGAGGTGCGTCTTGAGGGTGTTCTCGCCGATGCCCAGCGACACAGCGCTTTTGGGCGCGGACAGGCCGCTGCCGATCCTGAGCAGGACCCGCGCCTCCGCGGGGGTCAGGTCGAACAGCGTGGTGAGCACGGCTTCCGGCAGTGGCGAGGAGGACGTCGTGGTCGACACGAAGACAGCGGCACAGGCGGGCCGGAAAGCCGCGCGCGCGGTGCCTTCGGTCAACGGCAAGATATAGGCGACGGCGGGCGGCTGGCCCGGGGCCGAAATGGGCAGGCCTATGCCGCGCGAGCCAAGCGAGGCATCCGCGCTCGCGGCACCGGCGATCGCTTGCTGCAGGGCCACGACCACTGCCGGATTCTGCGCCTGGAGCAGGCCGTTCCTGGACAGAATGGGACCTTGCGCCAAAAGCATCTGTTGGGCAGCCCCATTGGCATGGAGGATTGCGCCATTGGCGCCGGTCAGCACGACAGGGACGGCCAGATGGTCGAGCGCCTGACGATAGAGACTGGCGGTCACGCGGGCCTGATCGAGCAGATCTCCAATCAGGGAAGCACGGCGCAGATGCGGCGAGAGCAAGGCCATGAAACGCTGCTCCTCGACGGATATGATCCCCCTGTCGGCCCGTATGGTGCATCCCATGAGGCCGATACGGTCCGGTGTGTGAACGAATTTGGTGATGCAGCCTTCGCGCAATCCCTGCGGATTGGCCCAATTCTGAAAAAACCGCGTCTGCTGCAGGTCGGCCTCGCTCATTTGCGATAGCGTCGTAACGGGCGTGTCGATATCGCCAACGACCGCGGCCTTCAGCCCGGGAATTGCGTCAAAATCATAATCCTCCTGGAGAACGCGCATCTGCTCGGCATCCCAGGGCGACTGGGCGGCGAAGCGGCCGTGGTTGTCGGCGGTGCTGGCAAGCGCGATGGTGGTATAGGCCGCGTCCATGGTTTCGGTGATCCGGATCATGACCTCGGCCCAGCCGTCCGGATTCAACACGCAATCGTAGATATCGCCTACAATGGAACCAAGGACTTCGCTGCTCAGCCTTTCCACCGTTTCTCCTACACCAGCATGCCCCGCCCCTCTTGATGGATGGCGGGCAAAAATGAAACCAGCAGCATTTTGACAGCGGCTCGATGCAAGGGCACCGATCCGCCTGGAGGATTTTGCTGGCGTCATACTTTCGGGTGACGCCAAGCGCTATTGGGTTCGATTAAGGGGTCCAATCAGCTGAACGCCAAGCCATCAATGTTGCCGGTTATTCCTGGAATGGAAAGCGTCGCGTTAGATTTTTTTGAGACTGCGGGTTTTGCGGAGCGCATCCTTGTCACGAAAGACGGCGTTTTCATCGGCGGATTTGCCGGAGCATCTTGGCGACCGCGATCGATTTTCCCTGCGGCAGGATATCCATGTCGCCGAGATCTGGTCGGTCGAATACGGCATCTCGGAAAAACCTGCATTCGAAGCCACGGCCATCTGATCGGTGGTGCTTGGCCAGATGGCAGGGACAATCAAGCCTATGAGGGATGCTTGCACAGGATTACCTACAATTCCAGCGACCTGATCGGCGGCGAACAAATCCAGAAAGAGCAATGGATCTCATCGCTGACATCCGGTTATGCCCGTCTGCGTGCCGATCCGGCCATCGGCAAATCGTTCGAAGGCGAGCTCAGGATTGTTCGAACTTGCGACGTTTCGGTGGGCACGATCCACGGCACTGTCAAATCGATATCGAGAACCCCTGAAGACATTGCGGCCCAAAGCACCAACAATGTCGTGTTGCTTCTCAATGCCGGGCACTCCCCGCTCAGCGTCGACCAGTCGGGAAGGAGCGTCGAGCTCAGTCCAGGCGCGTCCGTTCTTGTCGAGCAGAGCTCTCCCTCAATCATCCGAGTGAGCGACGGGCAATGCGGCCTGATCGCCGTGCAGACCGATCGCGAACGCGTTCGTCAGCGATATGCAGGGTTTGAGGATCGCCTGATGACGGTCGCGTCTAGCACGATGATGATCAACGCCCTTGTTCGTGCCTATGTCGGCGTTCTGGCCGATGAGAAAGAAGCCGTCTCAACTGACCATGCAGTTCGTGGCCGATCATATTGCCGATCTGATCGCCGCCACCGCTTCCATTGCCGCACCTGTAACGGCGCACGACAACGCGGACGCGCGAGGTCTACGTGCGGTGCGGACGCAAGCGATTCTGACTAGAATTCGCGGCGGCTTCACCGACCCTGTCGGCGCGCTATGTCCAGGATCTGCTTCAGGAGACGGGCGTCAGCTTCTCAGAGCGTGTTCTCGAACTGCGCTTGCAGAGCGCCCACAAGATGCTCTCGCAGAGGCACAATGATGCCATGCGGGTCAGCGAGATCGCCATGATGAGCGGCTTCAGCGACGTGTCGTATTTCAATCGCTGCTTTCGTCGTCGCTTCGGCTCCACGCCAACGGCCGCCAGATAGATCGCGACATGTCTGGAACCGGCCAGGCATTGTCGGCGTGGCGCCGGCGGGCGCCAATGCGGTGTACGACGCGACGGGCGAGGAGACGGGCAGGCGCCGCCGCCGGCTTTCGCCAATCTCCACTCACTTCTGCTCGCCGGGCTGCTTGATGAAATGACTGATAATATCCATCGGCACCGGAAACACGACCGTCGACGAGCGCTCGCCGGCGATGTCGTGCAGAGCCTCGAAATAACGCAGCTGCATGGCCTGCGGCTCCTGAGACAGCATCCTGCCCGCCTCGACGAGTTTTGCCGCCGCCTGCTGTTCGCCATCGGCGTTGATCACCTTGGCGCGGCGCAGGCGTTCGGCCTCGGCCTGCTTGGCGATGGCGCGGATCATGCTCTCGTTGAGATCGACATGCTTTATCTCGACATTGGAGACCTTGATGCCCCAGGCATCGGTCCGCTGATCGAGGATCTCCTGGATATCGCTGTTGAGCTTGTCCCGTTCGGCCAGCATTTCATCGAGTTCGTGCTTGCCGAGCACCGAGCGCAGTGTGGTCTGCGCCAGCTGGTTGGTCGCGGCCATGAAGTCCTCGACCTGAATGATCGCCCGCTCGGCGTCGACGATGCGGAAATAGAGCACGGCGTTCACCTTGACCGAGACATTGTCACGCGAGATCACGTCCTGCGGCGGCACATCCTGGACCACCACCCGCAGGTCGACCTTCACCATCTGCTGAACGAAGGGGACCAGGATGATGAGGCCGGGACCCTTCACCCCGGTGAAGCGGCCGAGCGTGAAGACCACGCCGCGCTGGTATTCCCTCAGGATGCGAATGGCCGCGGACAGGAACATGACCACGACAAGCGCCAGAACGAGATAGGCCACATAACCGATGCTCATTGCCTTGCTCCATCATCAGAGCATGTCGCCCAAAAATGTGCAGCGGTTGGGGACATGCTCAAAACAAAGACTCACCTCCGGCGCCGTACCGTCAGCACGAGGTCCTTGACCTCGGCCACCTCGACGCTGTCGCCCGGTGCGAGCGGTTCGTCAGCCTTCGCCCGCCAGCGCTCGCCCTGGGCCAGCACATGGCCCTCGCCCTGCGACCAGTCGAGGATCTCGGCCGGCAGTCCGTGCATGGCCTGCGCGCCGACGCGCGGAAGGCTCCTGCGCGCCGCCCACAGATAGCTGCCGGTCAACAGCGCCAGGCCAAGCGTCAAGGCCGCGGCGGCGCCGATGACGGCCCACGACATCTCGAAGCCGGGACCCTCGATCTTGAGCAGCATGGCTGCCCCCAGCAGAAAGGCGCTCACTCCTCCCAACCCAAGCACCACGGTAGGGTTGAAGGCCTCGACGATGAGGAAGGCGATGCCAAGCAGCATCAAGGCAAGGCCGGTATAGTTGATCGGCAGGAGATTGAGCGCATAGAGCCCGAGCACGAGGCAGATCGTGCCGATCACGCCGGGCGCGACCGCGCCCGGGCTGGTGAACTCGAAGATGATGCCGTAGACGCCGACCAGCATCAGGACGATGGCGATGTTCGGATCGGTGATGACGGCGAGAAGCCGGATGAACCAGCCCGGATCGAGCGTTTCGACCGGCAGCCCTTTCGTCGCCAGTACCTGCTTCTTGCCTGACACCTCGACCGTCCGCCCGTCGGCCAGCTGCAGCAGTTCTGTGGTGTCGCGGGCGACGAAGTCGATGACATGTTCCTGCAGCGCCGCGTTGGCCGAGAGGCTCGCCGCCTCGCGCACGGCCTTTTCACCCCAGTCGGCATTGCGCCCGCGCAGTTCGGCCAGCGAGCGGATCAAGGCAACCGCGTCATTCGTCACCTTGGCCATCATCGGGTCGCCCGCCGGCGGTGGTCCGGTGGCGTTCTTCTGGTCCTTGCCGGTGTCCTTGTCGCCGCCAGGACCGGGAAGAGACGGCAGCGGCCCGCCGAGCTCGACCGGCGTTGCCGCCCCCAGATTGGTGCCGGGCGCCATCGCCGCCACATGGGTCGCGTAGAGAATGTAGGTGCCTGCGCTGGCCGCGTGGCCGCCGGCCGGCGCGACATAGCCGATGACCGGAACCGGCGAGGCAAGGATGTCGGCGATCATCTCGCGCATCGACGTGACCAGTCCGCCGGGCGTGTCGATCTGCAGGATGACGACCTCGGCGTTTCGCCCTGTGGCGACCGCCAACGCTTCCTTGAGCTGCCTGGCGCTCGCCGGACCGATGGCGCCGTCTATCTCGACGTTCAACGCAACTCTTTCCCGGCCGCCCGCCTGTCCGGAAGAGGGACAAGCGACCACAGCGGCCACGAAAGCCGCGGCAAGAAGGGCCACATGCGCGCGTTTCACGCTCAAAGCTCCTTATACAAGATATGGGTGCGATTTCGCCGAAATCCATGATGCTGAGAGTGGCGCCGGCGATTGGTTGACGGCTGGGCGCGTATTCTCCCTTTCGTGGGGGAGATTTCGCCAAAAGCGACGGAGGCCTCACGTGGAGTGCCAACCTTCTGCTGCCGCAGCAGGTCGTGACCCGGTCGAACCGCCCCCCTCTGGCCGCTTCGCGGCCATCTCCCCCCTCGAGGGGGGAGATTGCGCGCGCAGCCGTTTTCGCCAATTATCGGCTCAGCGCCACGGCATCCGTTGTTCCGGGCAGCGGATGCCGCGATGGCTCGGGAGGGGAGATCATGAGAGGTAGATCAGCAAAAGTCATCGTGGCCGTCGCGGCCGCACTGCAAGCGGCGCAGCCGGCATTTGCGGCGTCCTGCACCTGGACCGCGAAGATGGAGGAAGACGAGGGCGGCAGCGTGCTGACGGCCGAGGTGTGCGGCGGGCCGAAAGCCGATGCGCATCTGATGCTGGCCTGTTTTGACAAGCCGATACTGAGCTACGATCTGGGCGCCGCCGGCCAGCAGCTGGAGCCCGGCATCAGCGCTTCCTTCACCTTCAAGGCCGCCGACAAGAGCATAACGAAGACGCTTCAGCTCGAGGAGATGTACAATTACTTCACGCTGGAATTGTCAGGCCCGACCGACCCGCTGCTCGCTTTGTTGCGGGGCAAGGGCGACGTCACGGTTTCGGCCGACAAATATGGCGAAAACAGCTTTCCGCTGACGGGCTCGAGCGGGGCTATCGGCAAGGTGCTGGCGCAGTGCGGCAAAAGCTCTGCCGGCGATGCCGACTGACGCCCTGCACTCATCCGCGCAGCCGGTCGCGTGCCTCCATCAGGGCGAAGCCCAGCAGATTTTCGCCGCGCCACAATAGCGGGTTTGCGGCACGCTCGTCATCGGCAGCAAGGCCGATACCCCAGACCCGGTCGACGGGGCTCGCTTCGACCAGGACCTGATCGCCGGTCGAAAGCAGAAACGCGCCGAGCGCCTTGCGCTGGCGGAATTTCTCAAAGCTCCCCTCGGTGACGATGCGGTATTTCTCCGCATCCCACCGCGCCGCATCGAAGCCGCTGACCTGGCGTCCAAGCTGTTTGGCCTGCTTCGGGCTGCCTGCGCCGAGGATCTGCGTTGCACGCAGCTCGTCGCCGAACAGGCGCGCCTTGCCGGCCATCATCCAGTGTTCGGCTGTCGGGTAGGTCAAGCCATCGACGCTGAACGGCGCCGGCCACCACTGGCTGAGGCAGGACGCGGTGATGCGGCCGTCCTTGGACGGCTGGTGGCCCCAGAAGAAGAGCAGCTTCGGCCAGGATTTTGCGCGAAAGGCTTCTTCAAGCCAGGATCGATCGTAGATCATGGCGCAGATGGATTGGGGCCAAAGGCTGGTTTGTCAAGGATCGGCCGACAACGCCATCTTGTAACCGAGATGGCTGGCGGTGAAGCCGAGGCGCTCGTAGAAGGCGTGCGCCTGTGTTCGCCCCTTGTCGGTGGTCAGCTGAACGAAGCTGCAGCCGCGGGCACGGCACTGTTCGATCGCCCATTCGATCATCAGCTTGCCGACACCGCGCGAGCGTAATTGCCGCGCGACGCGAACCGCTTCGATCTGGCCGCGCCAGGCGCCCTTCCTGGAAATGCCTGCTAGAAAGGTGAGCTGCAAGGTTGCGACCACTTGCCCGGCTTCGACCGCCACGATCAGCAGCTGGTTGGCATCGGCATCGATGGCGCTGAAGGCATGAAGATAAGAAGGCGCGAGCGGCACGGACGGGTCTTCCCGACCGGCGCCGAGCGCATCATCGGCAAGCATGGCAACGATCGCCGGCAGGTCTGACGCTTGCGCGCGACGGAACTCGATTTCGCTCATCGCGGGGAGACATACGGCGCGGGTTTGGACGTGGCAAGGTCGGTGGCTCGCTGGGTGGAACTGTTGCACACGGCCGTCCCGACAAGGCGTTGAATATTGCGCCCAATAACCTCATTCCTCACATCAAAATCCCTAGCCGCACTCAGTTCAAACTCTAATAGATTCCGGGCGAGATTCTAAAGAAGGATCGCTTAGAAAACATCGCACAAGTCCTGCCAGAAGAGGATGCCTTGATTAGTCGCTCCATTCTCGCCAGTATCGTGCTGGCCACCGCAATGGGGGCCATTGCGGTGGCAACAGCGGGCGCGCCGACAAAGCCGAAGGATAGTCTACCTGGCACCTGGACGGTCAAAGGCGAGTGTAAACGCCTTGTCGTGCGGAACGCGAAGCTGACCTCCGCTTGCACAGGGGAGGTCACGCGAACGAAATCTCCGGACGGAACGATCATTTTCAATTTTTCCGACGGCAAGAACTGGCTGACCTTTCGCACCAAGGAGGCTTCGGCCCGGCTGTGGCAAGGATACAAAACCACTCTCGAAGTCGATGGTGTTGCCTTCGGTCCAATCGGTAGTGAACCTGATTTTACTACCAAGATAGCCGGTGAGTGCTCATATGGAGCTCCTTACTTCGGCCAAGCCGCAATAGGGTGCAGCGCTCTTGTCGACTTCAGGATGTGGGCCTCTACGATCAAAACGGACGGCAGGCTGCCTCTGCCGGTCCGCGAATACATTGCGCCGACGCGCTCCGCACCGTAGCCACCCCTACACCTGCCCACCAATAAACGCCGCCGCGCGCGCCACATGAGTGTCCCTGTGTGTGCGGGCGGCCAGCGCCAGCCATTCGCGGCCGAAGGCGTCGGCGACTTCTGGCTGGCCCTGCTTGAGGCTGATCTCAGCCTGGCTGGCCAGGATTTCCACCTGCAGCGCGGCATAGACATCGGTGTCGCGCGCGCAGCGTCGGCCGGCCTCGCCAAGCCACTCCATCGCTTGCGGCAGCGCGTCCTCGGCGGCATAAGTCAGCGCCAGCGCGCGCGCCACCGCCCCTTCCCAACACGGGTCGTTCATCTGGCAGCTCAGCGCGAAGGCCTCTTCCAGCCTGGGCCTGAGTTCCCGCGCGGGCGCCTGCTGGCGGGTGCGAGACTCGCTCAGCACCGCGACCGGCCACGGCCGGAACGAAATCCAGCGCTGCTCGTCGACCAGCGTCAGGCAATCGCCCAGCCAGCTGTCGGCTTCCGCCAGCCGGTCGGCGGCAAGCAGGCCCCAGCCGCCCAGGCCCAGCGACCAAATCTCACGGCGGCGATTGCCGGCCAAGCGGGCATGCTCCAGCGAGACGGCATAGTGGTCCATGCCGGCTTCGACCCGGCCCCAGTCGACAAGGTTGAAGCCGATGACGCCATGGATGCCGGCCAACGCGTCGCTGTCCTCGGCGAGTTCCTCGGCTTGTGCCAGATAGGCGGCGGCCGTCGGCCGGCGCCCGGCCAGCGCCTCGACATAGCCGAGTTCCCGAAAGGCCGCCGACGCGATGTCGGCGCTGCCGGCCTTGCGTGCCAGCTCGGTGCTCTGGCTGAGCAGGATCGAGCCCTCATCGTCATAGCCCCTGACCGAATGCACCAGCGCGGTGCCGAGCTCGAACGTGGCTGTGGCGCTGAGATGCGGGTCCTTGATTTTCTCGGCGTCGCGGACGGCGCGGCGCAAGCAGTCGATGCCGGCGTCGGCCGCACCGGCGGCAAGCGCCGCGAGCCCGGACTGTATCAGCGACTTGACGAAGGCTTCCGGTGAAATGCCGCCAGGCTGCGAAGCGATGGTGCGCCGCGCGGCACTGCGCAAGGCGGCCGAAGGCTTTTCGCCAAGCTCGGCCAGGAACACCGCCTCGGTTGCTTCGACCTGCTCCAGCGCCGCAGGGTAGCGCCCGGCGAGCGCCAGGCTTTTGACCAGAAGGATATGAGAGCCCTCATCATAGGGGCTGCGCCGCACGCCAAGCTCCGCCAGCCTGACGGCGCGATCATAATCCTCGACCGCCATCGCCCGGATGGTTTCCTGCCTGATCCGGGCCTCGACAATGCCGGCAATACGCTCGCGCTCGACCAGCAGCCAGGTCGAGAATTCCGGGCTGCAGCGCGGCTCCAGCGCACCGAGCAGCGGGCCTGCAAGCTCGACGTCGAAATCGTCGCGATCGAGCCGCAGCACATCGACCTCAATATCCCCGGCAAAATTGCATTCGACCGGATCGCCGTTCAGGCATTCCGAAGCGTTGAGCGCCTTGCGCAATGAGGCCAGACACCAGCGCAGCGAGCCCAGCGGATCGACGGTTTCGGGAAACAGTTCCGACGCCAGGCCGCGGCGGTCGAGTGGCGCGCGCGCTAGCACCACGCGGGCGAGCAGCGCCCAGGCCTGATGGCCACGCACCGGCTGGCTTTGTCCATCGGCATCGAAGATCGCAGGTTCGCCGAGAAGCCTGATTTTTCTGCCCATCGAGTTCCCACCATTCGACAGCAACTGCCCTGCCCGTCGCCCGTGTGACCAAGCGTGTGACGGCCCCGTGCCGTTTTTTCACAAGCCGGCACGCGGGGTCCAACGGCGGCCGGTTCCAAGGCAGCGTCAACGCAATAAACGTCACCGTAACAATGGAGATCGGCACATGCCAACATTCATCATCGAGCGCGAGATCCCGGGCGCAGACAAGCTCAGCCCGGCCGAGCTCAGGGATATTTCGGCGAAGTCCAACGAAGTCGTGGCCGGACTGGGCGAGCCCTACACCTGGGTGACGAGCTATGTCGCCGGCGACAAGATCTACTGCGTCCACGAAGCCGACAGCGCCGACACCGTCGAGCGGCATGCCCGCGAGGGCGGCTTCCCCGCCAACAAGATCACCAAGATCGCTGCGTTCATCGGGCCGGAGACGGCGCACGCCAGGGGCTGAGCCATCGAAGGCTGATTCAGGATCCGGCTCTATCGCTTTGATTGAGCACGATCTTTCTGCGGCAGGCCGGCCCAACCGGCTTGCTGCATTCCCAATGGAGAAACCATGACCATCACGCTCAGAACCATGCTGGCCGCCGTCGGACGCGGCTGGCGCGCACGGCAAAGTCGCCGTCACCTGGAGGCGATGCCCGACTTCATGCTCAAGGATATCGGCATCAGCCGTTCCGACATCGACCGCGTCACCACACACGGCCAGACGCGCGGCAGGTCCCGAGGCTAGGCGGTGTCGCTCAAAGCGTCCCACGCTCCCCTTCCGGCGTCGCCACCAGCAAGGCGGCGGCGGCGTTGGCGGCGGCGATGGCTGCTTCCATCTGATGGCCACGGGCAAGGCCTGCCGCGAAGGCGCCGACGAATTCGTCGCCGGCGCCATGGGTGCTGACGACTTTGACCGGGATGGCGGCCAGCGCGAAGGCCGTGCCCGTCCGATCGCAATAGGCGACGCCCTCGCCGCCGGCGGTGACGATCGCTGAGGGGTAGGCATCGACAAGCCGCCGCGCGGCTTCGGTTGCCCCGGCAAGCGTGTCGACGACCGGGATGCCGGCCAAGAATTCCGCCTCGATGGCGTTAACGATGACGATGTCAGTCAGCGCGATCAATTCGCCGGAGAGTTTCCGCGCCGGCGCGGCGTTGAGCACGACGCGCCCTCCAGAGGCCTTCACCGCGCTCGCGGCAGCGACGTTAGCGGCTTCCGGCACCTCGTTCTGCAGCAAAAGCACAGAAGTCTGCGCGACCACCTCGCCTGCCGCCGCGATGTCGTCATCGCCCAGAATGAGATTGCTGCCGGAGACGATCACCGCGCCATAGTCGCCATCGCTGTCGAAGATCGCCACGCTCATGCCGGAGCCGACGCCTGCCGCCACCCGCACGAAGCGGCGGTCGACGCCGGCGCGATCGAGATTGGCGAGCAGCGCCGAGCCGAAATCGTCGTCGCCGACGGCGCCGATCATCGCCGCGCGCACGCCGGCCCGCGCCGCTGACACCGCCTGGTTGCCGCCCTTGCCGCCGCATTTCGGCTGCCAGGCATGGCCGGTTACCGTCTCGCCCTTGCGCGGGCGGTCGGGCGCGTCGACCATGATGTCGTAATGCAGACTGCCGAACACGGTGACCAGCGGAACCGTCATGTGCCCCGGTCTTTTCGTTTCGAGGTGACCGCAGACATGGTGCGGCCGAGATTTCGCTCCGCCGCCTGATAGTCGCGCTGCGCCACCGCAACGAACAGCGCGTCGAGAATGTTGAGCTGAGCGATGCGGGCCGCCGCGTTCTCGCCCATCAGCGGCGAGCCTTGCGCCGTCGAGCACAGCACGATGTCGGCAATCTGGGCCAGTGGCGAGTTGTCGTAGTTGGTGATGGCCAGCGTGCGGGCGCCGCTCTTGCGGGCGAGATGGATGGCGTCGATGACAGCTGAGGTGTTGCCGGAATGCGAGAAGCCGACGGCGATGTCGTCGGCGCCGAGCAGCGAGGCCGACATCAGCATCATGTGCGAATCGTCATAGACCGAGGCGCGAATGCCGATGCGCAGGAATTTGTGCGAGACGTCGCGCGCGATCTGCGCCGAGCCGCCGACGCCGTAGAAATCGCGGTTCTTGGCGCGGTAGAGCAGATCGGCGGCGCGGTCGAAATCGTCCATGTCGAGAATGGCGAGCGTTTCCTCCAGCGCCTGGATGGAGGTGCGGAACACTTTTTGCACGATCTCGGCCGAGCTGTCGTCGACCGACAATTCCTGGTGCATCTCGGCGGTCGGCAGGCGGCTGTACTCGTAGACGGCAGTGCGAAAGTCGCGGTAGCCGGAGAAGCCGAGTTTCTTGGCGATCTTGACCACCATCGCTTCCGACACGCCGGCCTCCTCGGCGATCTGCTTCAGAGGAATGGTGTCGTCAAAACCGCGCCGGCCAAAAACGGTTTCCACCACCTTGGCCTCGAGCGGGGTGAGATGCGGCATCATCATGCGGATGCGCGGCCCTACGGCTTTCAGATCGAGATTGCTCAACGTCATCCACGTCCCCTCGTCACGCGATCGATAAGCATCGCGGCGAGGATTATAAGGCCAGTTGCAAGCAGCTGATAGAAGGACTGGACATTCATCAGCGTCAGGCCGTTACGCATGGTGCCGAGGATGACGGCGCCCAGAATGGTGCCGACGACGCTGCCCTTGCCGCCCATCAGCGAGGCGCCGCCAATGGCCGCGGCTGCGATGGCGTCGAGCTCCCACAGATTGCCTAGAATGGGTTCGGCCGCACCCAGCCGGCCCATCAGGATCTGCGCGGCAAGTGCGGCCAGCAGACCGGAGATCATGTAGGCGGCGATCTTGGTGCGGGCGATCGGCACGCCGGCGATATAGGCCGCCTCCTCATTACCACCGACGGCGAGCAGATATTCGCCGAACGGGGTCTTCTTGAGGATGATCCAGGCAACCAGCGCGACGAAGGCGACGATGATAACCGACAGCGGCAGCCCGAACAGCGAGCCGTTGAAGATGGCGCGGAAATCGGCGGGCAGGCCGAGCACCGGATTGCCGCCGGTGTAGATCAGCGCCAGTGCGCGATAGGTGCTCAGTGTTCCCAGCGTGACGATGAAGGGCTGCAGCCCGACATAGGCGACGAGCACGCCATTGAGCAGGCCGCAAGCAAGGCCGATGGCGAAGCCGGCGGCGATTGCCAGCGGAAACGGAACGCCGGCGACCAGCATCGAGGCCGAGATGACTGCTGAAAGCGCTGCCGTCGGCCCGACGGAGAGATCGATGCCGCCGGAGATGATGACCAGCGTCATGCCCAGAGCCAGGCAGGCGTTGATGCTCGACTGCTGCAGGATGTTGATCAGATTGCGCTCGGCAAAGAAGCCGGGCACCAGCGCGCCGAAGACGGCGAGGATGACGACCAGGCCGATCAGCGTGCCGGCGTCGCGCATCGAGAAGCGGTGCAGGAAATTCGCCATAGGCCGCGTTGCCGTGTTTTCCGAAATGTCCGTCATCTACTGCCTTGCCTGCTGTCCGGTTTTGCCGGCCTGCATTGTCGTCTGTGGGATGGCGTGCGCGGCGATGGCGTGCTCGCTGAGGTTTTCGCGGCCGAGTTCGGCGGCGATCGTGCCGTCGCGCATGACCAGCACGCGGTCGGCGAGCCGGATCACTTCGGGCAGCTCGGAGGAGACGACGATGACGCAATGGCCTTCGGCGGCGAGTTCCTCAATCAGGTGGTAGATCTCGGCCTTGGCGCCGACATCGATGCCGCGCGTCGGCTCGTCGAACAAAAGGATGCGCGTTCCCGCCGCCAGCCAGCGGCCGATGATCGCCTTCTGCTGGTTGCCGCCGCTGAACAGGCGGATCGGCCGGTCGAGCAGGAAGGGCCGCAGGTTGACGCGCTTCATCTTCTCGCTCGCGACCTGCTTCAGCCTGGTGTGATCGATGACGCCGCGCGGCGCGAACACACCCATCGACGCCAGCGCCATGTTGCTGGAGATGGAGCGCAGCGGCACGATGCCTTCGCGCTTGCGCTCCTCTGGCACCAGGCCAATGCCGGCGGCGATAGCGTCGCGCGGGCTGGCTAGTTTGATCGCCTTGCCGTCGATCTCGACGGTGCCTGATGAGGCACGGTCGGCGCCGGCCAAGAGCCGTAGCAGTTCAGTGCGCCCAGACCCGACCAGGCCGGCAATGCCCAGCACCTCACCGCGATGCAGGTCGAAGGAGATATCACGGACCTTGGTCGCCGAGGCAATGCCGCGCACGCTGAGCCTGACATCGCCCGATGCGTGCGAGTGGTGCTGTTCCTGCGCCAGTTCGCGACCGACCATCATGGCGACGACGGCTTTCTCCGACACGTGCGCGAGATCGACTGAATCAACGACGACGCCGTCACGCATGATTGTGGCGCGCTGGCAGATGCCGAACACCTCGTCCAACTTATGCGAGACATAGACGACGGCAACGCCGTCTCGGGCGAGCCCGGCAATGACTTCGGCGAGGCGGTCGAATTCGCTCGGCGTCAGGCTGGAAGTCGGCTCGTCCATGGCGACGATTTTCGCGCGGTCGAGCAGCGCGCGGGCGATCTCGACGATCTGCCGCTGCGCCACCTTCAGGCTTCCGAGCGGGGCCGCCGGATCGATGGATGGATCAATGGTGGCCAGGGCTTCAGCGGCGCGCCGCTCCTGCTCGCGCCGGGCGACGAAGACACCGCCGCGCGTCAGCGGATGGCCGAGAAACATATTCTGGGCGACGCTGAGCCGCGGCACCTGCTGCAATTCCTGATGGATCATGGCGACACCGGCGGCGCGCGCCGCGACAGGAGTGTTCAGCGTCACCGGCCTGCCGTCGATCAGCACACTTCCCGCTGTCGGCCGGTAGACCCCCGACAGGATGCGCAGCAGCGTCGACTTGCCGGCGCCGTTCTCGCCGAGCAGGCCATGGATTTCGCCGGCGCCGACCGAGAAGGAAACGTCGTCGAGCGCCCGCACGGCCGGAAACAGCTTGGAAATGCCCGCGAATTGCAGCCGGGGTGACATTGGTTGGTTCTCCGGGCAAGGGTACCGACCGGTAGCAGCCGGCACCCGCCCTGTCTTTGTGCTACTGGCCTGCCGCAGCGTCCTCGAGCAGCGCCTTGCGCACGGCGTCGCCGGCGCCGGAATAGCGGTCGGCATTGTCCTTGGTGATCAGCGCCTGTGGAGTGGCGACGACGCGCGGCAGCTTCTGCCCGGCCACCAGTCGCAGCGCCGATTCCAGCGCCACCTCGCCGGTCAACACCGGGAAGCTATCGACCGTGCCGGTCAGCTCGCCGGCGCGGATCGAGGCGTAGGCGTCGGAGATGCCGTCGGTGCCGAAGACGGCGACCTTGTCCTGCAGGCCAGCGGCCTTGACCGCCTCGACAATGCCCAGCGCCATGCCGTCATTGTTGGCATAGAAACCGATCAGGTCGGGGTGCTGCTGCAGGATGTTGGTGGCGGCGTCATAAGAAGTCTGGCGGTCCCAGTTGCCGGGAACGCTGGCGACGACCTCGAACTTGCCGGCCTCGGTGATCGTGGTCTTGAAACCGTCGGTCCGCTGCACGGCGGCATAGACGCCGGCCTGGCCTTCGACAATGGCGACCTTGCCGCCATCCGGCCGGTTCTTGATGAACCATTTGGCGACGCGCACGCCATTGTCGCGCTGGACGTTGCCGACATAGTGCTCGGCCTGCGGGATGACCGCGTCATTGACATTGACCACCGGCACATTGGCAGCCTTGGCCTGTTCGATGATCGGCTGCAGATTGGAGTCGGTCTGCGGCGAGACGAGCAGCACATTGTAGCCCTGCGTGACCAGGCCTTCGGCGATGGTCAGCTGTCCGAGCTGGTCGCCCTCGCTCTGCGCCGCCTGGTAGACGACGGGCACGCCGACGCGGTCGCCGAAGGACTTGTAGCCCTCACCCAGCGAGCGCCAGTATTCGTTGGTCAGCGTCTTGGAGACAGCGCCCGCCTTGGTGCCGTCAGGCAATTTGGGGAACGCGCCGAACTTGGCTTCCAGTTGCGACCAGTCGATGCGGTCCTTCTCGGTGTCGGAATTCAGCGGCGCGAGATCGGCCGAGAAGGCCGAGCCGATGGACAGGACCATCAGGGCAGCGGCGGCAGTGGCAAGCAGAAGTTTCATGGTCATTCCTCCCTAGTGAAACGGCGTATGGCGACGCCGGGCGCTTCAGGTATCTCGTGGCGTGTCCGGTCCGAGCATGGCTTCCTGGACGATGGCCTGCGATGTCACGGCGTCCTGGCTGTCCATGGCGGCGGACAGGCGGTTGTCCTTTTCCAGCCGGTCGACCACGCGCAGCATGCGCTTGACGGTGGCGATGTTGACTTCGCATTCGCGCACCGGATCGAGCCCGGTCATGTCGGGGAAAGTGTCGAAGTAGATGGCGCCGGCATAGCCGTCGCGGCGGATCTGGCGCAGCAGTTCGATGGTCTGCAGCGTGTGCACCGCACCGACCATCAGGCCGTCGTCGCGCTTGGCGTAGCCGTCGTTGAGATGCACGCCGAGCAGCTTGCTGTGGCGCGCGATCAGCGCTGCGGCGAAGGCCGGCTGTTCGTCGGCATAGAGCACATGGGCGAAATCCAGGGTGACGCCGAGATTGGGCAGGCCGACATCGCGGATCGCCAGCAAGGTCGTCGCCGCATCCGGCATCAAACTGTAGGAGCGCGGCTCGTTTGGCTTGTATTCCAGACTGATCTGGCAATCGGGATCATGCTCGGTTACTTCACGAATCCCGTCGATTTCGTGTTGCCATAGCGTCGCATAATCGGCCTGGAAGGTGTAATCGAAGCCATCCTGGCCGAGCCACAGCGTCATCAGACTGGCGCCGGCCGCGCGAACGGCATCGATGCCAGCCTTGGTCAGGTCGATGGCTTCGCGACGCACCGCCGGGTCCGGATTGGTGAAGGCGCCGAGCTTGAAGGCCGGATTCGAGTAGTAACGCATGGCAAAGCCATTGATGGAGAGCCCGAGATCGCCAAGCTTTCTGGCGATTTCGGCGGGCTTTTCAGCGACATGGTCGGGAAAGTTGAGATCGAGGTCGGTCAGCCCGTCTACCTTGGCGGCGCGGGTGGCCATCTGCATCAGCGACGGCTTGCCAGTGAGATCAGGCCACTCGGCCTGCGGCCGCGAGGCAAAGGAATTCAGGCGGGTGGCGAAACGATTGGTTGTCATGGTTGACCCTTCGGTGGATATTACTTCACACAATCACGAATATTTGTAAAGTTGATATTTGCAAGAAGACACCGAATGACTGGAGTCAGCCATCGGCGACCAGGGCAAGACCATAGCCATCCCGCCCAAATTTCATCCAAGCGAATGTGGAGAAGCCGGCGCGCCCGCCGCTATCGTCGCCTGGTAAAACCATCCCCATCCCTTGCGTCCTGCCCGCCGATTGACCAATCTCTGTGACACTGTCATGAGCCGCGGTTGGGGGATCGCACATGCCGACGCTTTATGCTCTGAAACCGGCCTTTCAGGCCAAGCTGCGGCCGCTGGCCGACGGGATGGCCAAAGCCGGCGTCACCGCCAACCAGATCACGCTGCTCGCCGCCGCGCTCTCCATCGCCACCGGCCTTGTGGTCGCTGCCTTTGCCGAGCATCGCGCGGTCTTCTTGCTGATGCCGGTGGTGCTGTTTGCCCGCATGGCGCTGAACGCCATCGACGGGATGCTGGCACGGGAACATGGGCAGGCCTCGAAGCTCGGCATGTATCTCAACGAACTCTGCGACGTCGTCTCCGACCTGGCGCTGATCCTGGCCTTTGCCGCACTCTTCCCGGTCTGGGGTGTCGTCGGCTTCGCCATCGCGGCGGTCATTGCGGAATATGCCGGCGTGCTCGGCGTCGCCGCAGGCACGGGCCGCAACTATGCCGGGCCGTTCGGTAAGAGCGACCGGGCGCTGGCGCTCGGTGTCATCGGCTTCCTCCTCGCCTGCGGCCTGTGGCTGGAGGCGATCGCGCCGTTTGTGTTTCCGGCCATGGCTACACTGTCGCTGATAACCGCCATCAACCGGATACGCAGCGGCCTTAGAGCGGGCGGCAACTGATGACAAGTCGTCAGAGACCCATCCGCCAGAGGGAAGCCATGATCCACGAACAGAATATCGCCGCTGTACCGGCAAGCCTCGAGCGGGTGGCGCAGGAGCGCAGCTTCAAGAGCCATGACGGCACCGAGATCTTCTACCGCTACTGGCCGGCGGTTGGTGAAACGCCCAAGGGCGCCATTCTGTTGTTCCATCGCGGCCACGAGCATGGCGGCCGCATGGCGCATCTGGTCGATGAACTGGCCATGCCCGACCACGCCTTCTACGCCTGGGACGCGCGCGGCAATGGCCGCTCGGCCGGCGAACGCGGCTATGCGCCGTCCTTTGCCGCCCTGGTGCGCGACATCGACTGCCTGGTGCGCGAAATCGGCAGGGACGGCTTTGGCCAGCGCGACATCGCACTGATCGCGCAATCCTTCGGCGCGGTACTGGCCGCCGCCTGGGTGCATGACTATGCGCCTGACATCCGCGCGCTGGTGGTGGCCTCGCCGGCCTTTTCGGTCAAGCTCTACGTGCCCTTCGCCAAGGAGGGCATTGCGCTGTGGCAGAAGCTCAAGGGCCGCTTCTTCGTCAATTCCTATGTGAAGGCCAAGTTCCTGACGCATGATGCCGAGCGCATCGCCTCCTTCGACGCCGACCCGCTGATCACGCGGCCGATCGCCTCCAACCTGCTGGTCGAGCTCTATGCTCATGCCGCCCGCATCGTCTCGGATGCCCGCGCCATCACCGTGCCGACGCAGCTGCTGATCTCAGGCAGCGACTGGGTGGTGCGGCACGGACCGCAGCATGAGTTCTTCGTCAATCTGGCGAGCCCGGCCAAGGAGCGGYATGTGCTGCCCGGCTTCTTCCACGACACGCTGGGCGAGCGCGACCGCAGCCAGGCGCTCGATCTGATCCGGCCGTTCCTCGAAAAGCAGTTTGCGGCACCGGAAAAGAAGATCGACCTGACCAGCGCCGACCGCGCCGGCTACACACGCGACGAGTCCGACCAACTGGCCTCGCCGCTGCCGCTTTTGTCGCCAAAGGGCCTCTACTGGGCGATGAGCCGCGCATCGATCCGCATGGGCGCCTGGCTGTCGTCGGGCATGAAGACGGGGATCGCCACCGGCTTCGATTCCGGCTCGACGCTCGACTATGTCTATGAGAACGAAGCGCGTGGCATCAGCCCTGTCGGCCGCATGATCGACCGCACCTTCCTCGACGCCATCGGCTGGCGCGGCATCCGCCAGCGCAAGCTGCATCTGGAAGAGCTGATCGGCTCGGCCGCCAACACGCTGAAGGCCACCGGGAGATCCGTGCACATCGTCGATATCGCCGCCGGCCATGGCCGCTACGTGCTCGACGCAGTCGCCAAATGTGCCGAGCCGCCGGCGAGCGTGCGGCTGCAGGATTACTCCGAGCTCAATGTCGGGCTCGGCCGCAAGCTGATCGCCGCACGCCAGCTGCCGCAAAACGTTACCTTCCGCCAGGCCGACGCCTTCGACGCCGACATGCTTTCGGGCCTCGACCCGGCGCCGGACCTCGCCATCGTCTCCGGCCTCTACGAACTCTTTGCCGACAACGCGCTGATCGCCCGTTCGCTGGGTGGATTGGCCAGCGCCATGCAGCCCGGCAGCCTGCTGCTCTACACCAACCAGCCCTGGCACCCGCAGCTTGAAATGATCGCGCGCAGCCTGACCTCGCATCGCGGTGGACAGGCCTGGGTGATGCGGCGGCGTACGCAAGGCGAGATGGACCAGTTGGTGGCGGCGGCCGGCTTCGAGAAGATCGACCAGCGCATCGACCAGTGGGGTATCTTCACCGTTTCGGTCGCACGGCGCGTCTGAGACCATGGCCGCTGCCTTTCCTCCCCCTGGGTCTGCCCCTGCCCCGGCGCGAGAACCCTATTTTGGCATCGTGCTCAGGGCCGCACTTTGGCTGGCGTTGCTGGCGCCGCTGTTCTATTCGACCTATGGCTTCGCCAACTGGCTGGCGTCGCAGCGCGACCATGTCGGCAACATCGTCTTTGGCTGGGAACACGCCATCCCATTCATGGCCTGGACGATCGTGCCCTACTGGTCGATCAATCTGTTCTACGGCCTGTCGCTGCTGCTCAACGACACGAAGAGCGGCGTCAACCGCCTCGCCGGCCGTTACCTCACGGCGCAAGTCGTAGCGGTCACCTGCTTCATCCTATTCCCGCTGGCGGCGACCTTCGTACGGCCAGCGACCACAGGCCTGCCGGGCTTCCTGTTCGCGGTGCTCGGCGGCTTCGACAAGCCGTTCAACCAGGCGCCGTCGCTGCACATCGCGCTGCTGGTGATCATCTGGGATCACTGGCGCCAGGCTCTGGGGCGCTTTCGTCTCGGCGGCGTTTTCAAACCCGTCTGGCACGTCTGGTGTTTTCTGATCGGCGCCTCGGTGCTGACGACATGGCAGCATCATTTCATCGACATCCCGACCGGCTCGCTGCTCGGCTTTTTCGCGCTGTGGCTGTTTCCAGCCCAGGGCGACCTGCCCTTTGCCGGTTTCAGGCTGACCACCGACCCCAAGGCGCGGCGGCTGGCGCGGTTCTATGGCCTTGGTGCAGCCCTTGCGCTGGCCGCCGCCGCTGCCGGCGCGTTCGTCTCTCCGATCGCGCTGATCCTGTTGTGGCCGGCGCTGGCGCTGGCCATTGTCGCCTTCGCCTATGCCGGGGCCGGCCCGCGCGTCTTCCAGAAAGCGGTCGATGGCACCGCGTCGCTGGCCAGCCGCATTTTGCTGTGGCCCTACCGGCTTGGCGCCAGGGTCAATGTGTGGATATGGACGCGCAAGCTTGAGCCACAGGTGGCGGTCGCCGACGGTGTCTTCCTCGGCCGCTTTCCGACCCCCACTGAAGCCAACGGCTTCAGCACGGTGATCGACCTTGCCGGCGAACTGGAACGGCCGCGCGGCGCGACCAGCCGCTGGATCAGCCATGCCATGCTCGACCTGGTCGCGCCGCCCAGGGATAGGCTGGAGCAGGCGGTGGCGTCGATCGAGCTGGCGCGCAGGCGCGGCACGGTGCTGGTCTGCTGCGCGCTCGGCTTCCAGCGCAGTGCTGCCGTCGTCGCCGACTGGCTGGTTGTGTCCGGCCGCTCGCACACACAGGCGCAGGCGCGAAAAAAGCTCGCGGCATCCGGCCGTCCGGTGCATCTTCACAGCGGGGTGGACAAGCCGGCATGAGTGGCGAGACGTATCACGACAAAGCCGAGGCGTTCGCCGCCGGGCTGATGCTGCAGGCGGCATGGCCGATCCTGCTGGTGGTGGCCGCCTTGATGGCGGCGCCGATTATTGGCCTCGTGGCCGCGCCGCAGACGACACCGGTAGCGGTCGCGTGGCTGGTTGCCGCGGCGAGTGCCGTAGCCACCCTCGCCCTCTCCGCCTTGCTTGCCTTCGACGCGCTGCTGTTTCGGCTGATGGCCAGTCACGCCAGCGAGGCCGGCGGGGGTGCCGCAGTCGACGATTTGCTGGCGCGCATGCGGCTGAAACCAACCGCTGCCGGCGGCCGCACGCTCGACCAGCGCATCACAGGCACGCGCCACCTGCTGGTGGAGCAGCGAATCGCCTTCGCCCTGTTTGCGTTGGCCTCGTTCGTTGCGGCATTCCTTTGAGCCCGTCGATGACAAAGCTTCATATTCGCGCCAACACCTTTACCTTGCTGCAGACAGTGACCTCGGTCGGCCTGTCGGCGCTGGCTTGGGTGGTGACCGGCGTACGGCCGATCTGGAATGGCAGCCAGCCGTCGGAGCGGCAGCGCATCTATTTCGCCAACCATGCCAGCCATGGCGACTTCATCCTTTTGTCGGCCTGCCTCAGCGAAAAGGTGCGCGCCCGCACCCATGCCGTGGCGGCGGCCGAATATTGGGGCAAGTCGCGGCTGCGGCGCTTTATTGCCGAGGACATGCTGTCCTCCGTGCTCATCCACCGGCAATGGACCGACGAGACGCAGAACCCGATTTCGATCATGCTGTCGGTGCTCGACGACGGCCATTCGCTGATCCTGTTTCCCGAGGGCACCCGCAACACCACCGATGCGGAATTGCTGCCGTTCCGCTCCGGCCTCTACAATCTGTCGATGGCGCGGCCCGAGGTCGAGCTGATCCCGTGCTGGATCGAGAACATGTCGCGCGTGCTGCCCAAGGGCCAGTTCCTGCCGGTGCCGCTTCTGTGCCGCGTCGTCTTCGGCCCGGCGGTGACGATTGCGCCCGGCGAAGAGCGCCGCGCCTTTCTCGAGCGCGCCCGCCAGACGCTGCTTGCGCTCAACCCCCGCCCGGATCGAGACGACTGATGCCACTTTCGCTGCCGCCGATGCATGAAACCATGATCCTGGTAATCGGCCTGGTCGGCGTGCTGTCGACTGCGAGCCTCGTCGCCGGCATCCTGTCGTGGCGGGCGCCCAAGCCACTGTCGTCGGGGCTCACCAACCTCAACCAGCGCATCAACGCCTGGTGGGTGATGGTGGTGGCGATCACGGTTGCCTTCTTTTTCGGCCGCACCGGCATGACCATCCTGTTCGCGCTGATCTCGTTTGCAGCACTTCGGGAATTCGTGACGCTGACGCACAGCCGGCGCAGCGACCACTGGGTGCTGCTGGGCATGTTCGGCATCATCATCCCGTTCCAATACTGGCTGGTGTGGACCGCCTGGTACGGACTCTTCACCATTTTCATCCCGGTCTACTGCTTCCTTTTGATGCCGGCGATCACCGCGCTCAATGGCGACACCGAGCGCTTCCTCGAGCGCGTTTCGGCGCAGCAATGGGCGATCATGATCTCGGTCTATTTCGTCAGTCATGTGCCGGCGCTGCTGACGCTCAACGTGCCCGGCTTCGAAGGCCGCAACCTGTTGCTGATCGCCTTCCTGATCATCACCGTGCAAGGCAGCGACGTGCTGCAATATATTTTCGGCAAGCTGTTTGGAAAACACCTTCTGTCGCCGACCGTATCGCCGTCAAAAACCTGGGAAGGGCTGGTCGGCGGACTGGCGGCGTCGAGCCTGCTCGGCGCACTGCTGTCGTTCCTGACGCCGTTTTCGCCGCTGCAGGCGGCGGGCGTCGCCTTCATCGCCTGCCTGATGGGCTTTCTCGGCGGACTGGTCGCATCGGCCATCAAGCGCGACCAGGGCGTCAAGGATTGGGGCCATCTGATCGAAGGCCATGGCGGCATGATGGACCGCGCCGACAGCCTGGTCTTCGCCGCCCCGGTGTTCTTTCACACGGTCCGTTATTTCTGGACCGTGTGAGGGGTCCGCACTCAGACGCCTCTATGGTTTGACTGGCGATTTCACTCTAAGCTCTGCTAAGCCTCGTGCACCGGATGGCGCTTTGCTTGGCGGTGGGAATGATGACTTACAAGGCCCTCCAGATATGGTTTTACGCGGCCTTCTCGTTGGCGCTGTTGAGCAACCCTGCGTGGCCAACTGAAAAAGCAGGCAATCGTGAGCAAGCAGCCAAAGACGCAGCTCTTAGCTATCTACAATCGCTGCCGCACGACGGGAAAATCTACGTTTGGCCAACATGGCGTCGGCCATACGAAGTCGTTGCGGATCATCTTGATGTAGGCGGTTCGATCGCGCGATATAAAGTCCTCAGGGGCGATCTAAATGGCCTTTTCCCGGCCGTCGGTATGGCCCAAATCTCAATAATTTCTGGCAACGGCGCAAACTGGAAAAATGACATAAAGTCGGCCTTGGTCAGCTCCGCCCTCCTGCCATCCTACAAGGATTTCGTTGCAACAGCGAAGGTTGGCCAGGACGGATGTACGGCGTATAAATTTCTGAGCAGAGACACCTGGGCTTCCGTAGGAGTCATTCTCATAAATGAGACCATCTTCCGCGAAAAAGGGGAGGCAATTCTTGATGGTTGCGTCCACGCCGCACTTGATTATTTGCAGGGCTTTCCGACCACGGACAGGTACTTCGATTATCTGACACTTCCTGATGCGACGATTCGGGGCTTGGTGCTTGAATCAATCTACAAATGTGCTGCCGAAGAAGACGGGGCTCCGGAGCCAGAAGAAAGAAGCAAGGATGGTTTGGCGCCGCTTCCTTCGCTAGATTGCATCACGGCCAAGGTGGCTGAATAAGGTTGGCACAATTTCTCTGGCAACATGATGGGCCGGCCATCAAGTGCGACCAGAGACCGGGCCACCTCATTGACGGTCATGGCGGCATGATGGACCGCGCCGACAGCCTGGTCTTCGCCGCCCCGGTGTTCTTTCACACGGTCCGCTATTTCTGGACCGTGTGAAGCAGATGTGAGCCGCGAAACTAGCGGCTGAGGTCGAGCGCTGCGCTCAGATCACCCATCGGCGGCTGGTCGTTGTTGCGCAGCGCCTTGTCGCGAGCGACGATGCCGGGAAGCACCGGCAGATCGTAACGCGCGGTGATGAAGCGCAGGATCGATGTCGTGTCGTATTGCGTGTGGTCGACGGTTCCGGATTTCGCATAAGGCGAAATGATGAAGGCCGGGACGCGGTTGCCCGGTCCCCAGCGATCCGCCTTCGGCGGCGCGACATGATCCCAGAAGCCGCCGTTTTCGTCATAGGTGACAACGACCAGCATGTGGCCCCATCGCGGGCTTTTCTCCAGATGCGAAACGATGTCGGCGAGATGCTGGTCGCCGCTGCCGACATCGGCATAGCCGCCATGCTCGTTGAGATTGCCCTGCGGCTTGTAGAAGCTCACCGCCGGCAGCTTGCCGTCGTCAATGTCCTTGATGAAGGCGACGCCGTCGAGGCCGCCATCCTTCAGATGCTCGGCACGGGCAGTGGTGCCGGGCGCATAGGCGGCGAAATAGTTATAGGGCTGGTGATGGAACTGGAAGTTCGGCACCGGCGTCGCGTTCTTGCCGTCGAGCGCGGCCTGCCAGGCGCCGGAGTACCAGGCCCAGCCGATACCCCGCAGCGACAGGAGATCGCCGATGGTGATCTCCTGCTGCGGCGGCAACGTGGTCGGCGCCGCCGGATCGGCCAGCGCCTTGTCGCCGCCTTCGGCCGGCTTGTTGGCGCTCGGCTGATAGGGCGGCTGCATGGTGTTGACCGCGTAAAAATCAGGCGTGATGGCGCCGTCATTGACGAATTTCGGCGCGCCTCCGAGCGCCGAGGGCGGCGAGTTGTCGGCGACCTTCAGCGTCTTGCCGTCGGCGTCCACAACCGCGATCTGATCCTTGATCGGGCTGGTGTCGGCGTGCGGATAGACCGGCACGCAAGCGCAGGCCAGCTGGAAATGGTTGATGAAGGAGCCGCCGAAGGCGCCCTGGAAGAAATTGTCGGCCAGCACGTATTTCTTGGCCACCGCCCACATCGGCAGGACGGAGCCGTCATAGTGGCCCATGACGACGCTGCCCGAATCGGCCCAGGCGACGAACTTGTCGTTGCGGCCGCCATTGATCTGCATCTGCTCCTGATAGAAGCGATGCCAGAGGTCGCGGGTAATGACCGAGGTCTTCAAATTGAAGCCGTTGGGATCGTCGATGGCGAAGCTCGCATTGGCCAGATGCGCGGTCTGCGCCTCCGTCACCGGCGGGGTGACACCCTTGCCGGTCAGACCGCCCCAGGCCGGCGGCAATTCGGCCAGCGGCTTGCCGTCGCGGTCGAGCTGGCGAACCTGGTCGGCCGACGCGTTGGAGAGGCCATTGGCGCCGGGGAAGCCGCCATAAAGATTATCGAAGCTGCGGTTCTCGGCATAGATGACGACAACCGTATCGATCTTGTCGTAGCCGGCGGGAGCGGCGCTGGCGATGGTGGTGAAGGAAGCCAGCGCTGAGCCGGCCAGATAAAGCGAATTGAAGAGCTTGAGCCTCGACATGGAAATACCTCATGGCTGGGTGGTGGCTAGAGGGGCAGTGCATGGCCGGGGGGCGACGAACCACAGGCATGCAGGTACTTCGATGCCTTGTCACCTTTGTGACAGTCTCGACCTTTGCGAACACGGTTGCGTGAGCGCGGGGACCGGTCATCAATCCGTTGCAGTGCTTCCTTATTTCCGCAACGAAAATCGGACTGAGCCACATGAACGCTGGACCATGGAAAGACCAGGTGATCGCGATCGTCGCGGCATCGGTGGTTGGCCTCGCCGTGATCGCGCCGGGAGCCACGGCCGAGCCGGATGGCATGCATCCCGGGCCGCTGTCGCGCGCGCAAGCCTTTGCCAGGGCGACGGCCCTGACCGCGCTTGGCCGCAAACTGTTCCTCGATCCGTCGCTGTCGGCCTCGGGCCTGCAATCCTGTTCTTCCTGCCATGATCCAAAGCATGCCTTTGGTCCGGCCTCGGCCACCCCAGTCGAGATGGGCGGACCCAAGATGGATCAGCCGGGACTGCGCGCCGTCCCGTCGCTGCGCTATCTCCAGGCGACGCCTGCCTTCACCGAGCATTTTTACGATTCCGACGACGAAGGCGATGAGAGCGTCGACAATGGTGCGACCGGCGGCCTGACCTGGGATGGCCGCGTCGATCGCGGGCAGGACCAGGCGAAGATCCCGCTGCTGTCGCCCTTCGAAATGGCCAACAAAAATGCCGGCGATGTCACTGCGGCACTGCGCAGAGCCGCCTATGCCGACGACTTCAGGGCGGTCTTCGGCGACCAGGTATTCGACCATCCGGACGATGCTTTCGACGCGGCAGCCGAAGCACTCGGCACGTTCGAGCAGAGTGCCGCCGATTTCTATCCCTATTCCAGCCGCTACGACGACTTCCTCGCCGGCAAAGCGACACTGTCGGCGCAGGAATTGCGCGGGCGCGCTTTGTTCGAGGATGAAGCCAAGGGCAATTGCGCCAGCTGCCACCTCAGCGAGCCGGCCAATGACGGCGAGCCGCCGCAGTTCACCGATTATGGTTTCCTCGGCATCGGCGTGCCGCGCAATCCGGCGCTTCCCGCCAATGCCGATCCGAATTATTTCGATCTCGGCCTGTGCGGCCCGCTGCGCACCGACCTCAAGGGCCGGGCCGCGTATTGCGGCCTGTTCCGCACGCCGACATTGCGCAACGTCGCGCTGCGCAAGAGCTTCTTCCACAATGGTTATTTCCACTCGCTGCGCGACGCTGTCGCCTTCTATGCGAGCCGCGATACCGATCCCGGCCGCTGGTATCCGACGGACGCCGACGGCACGGTTCGCAAGAACGACGATCTGCCCAAAGCTTACTGGCCCAACCTCAACCAGGACCCGCCCTTCGGCAAAAAGCCCGGCGACAGACCGGCGCTGACCGATCCCGAGATCGACGACATCGTCGCCTTTCTCCAAACCCTCATCGACGCCGACCAGCAGGCCGACGCGGCGCGTTGAGTTTCGGATCGGCTCAGCCGCGGATCGCGCGCCCTGCCCGTTGTAGCAGTTCGAAGGCAGTGAAGCGCTTGTCGTGCCAGGCTTTCACTCCGCCGGCCGGACGATAGATCTCGCCGATGCGCGACATGCCGGTCATCGCCGATATCACGTCGGGATAAGTCTTCGCAGCCACCGCGCCCAACATGGCCGATCCCAGCAGTACCGGTTCGGGCGAGGTCGATCCGGCCACGGTCAGTCCTGTGGTGTCGGCCAGCAGTTGACGGACCAGTTCGCTCTGCGCGGCGCCGCCGCTGACGACGATGGTGTCGATGGCTATGTTTTTCCCCGCCATCGCCGCCACGATCTGGCGCACGCCATAGCCCAGACCACACAGGCCGGCGACATAGAGCGCGACCAGGTTCTCGATGGAATTGTCCATGCCGAGACCGGCGATCAGTGCCTTGGCCTCGGGGTCGGCGAAGGGCGAACGGTTGCCGAGGAATTCGGGGACGACGTGCAGGCCGTCAGCCAGACGCGCCGCCTCTGACAGGCCGCCAGACTGGGTTGCCGCTTGCTGGCCAAGCCAGGCGGCAAGGCTGGTGCCCTGCGCCTTGGCCTTTGCTGATGCTTCGGCCGAGGCGGGGTGAAAGGCGATGAGATGGTCGATCGCCGCGCCCGCCGCCGACTGACCACCTTCGTTGAGCCACAGGCCTGGCACCATCGAGGAAAAATACGGACCCCAGACGCCCGGCACGAAGGCGGGCTCGCTGGTGCTGGCCATGGTGCAGGCCGAGGTGCCGAAGACATAGGCCATGCGCGATTGCAGCGTACCGACGTCACCTTTGCCGCCGACGGTGCCGACGCCGCCGGCATGGGCATCGATCAGACCGGCTGCGACCGGCGTTCCCGGCAGCAGGCCGAGTTCGTTGGCAGCGGTTTCGGTCAACCCTTGAGCGAGTGCGGTGCCGCCCTCGACGATTTCGGTGCCGATCCGGGCAAAGCCCTCGTCGGCGAGCGCGCCGAGGCCGATGGCGCGGAAATACGCCTCGTCCCAGCGCCGCTCATGGCCGAGATAGGTCCATTTGCAGATGACGGTGCAGATCGATCGCGCCAGGCTGCCGGTCGAGCGCCAGGTGAGATAGTCGGTCAGGTCGAAGAAATGCTCGGCCGCGGCAAAACTCTCGGGCAGGTTTTCGTGCAGCCACAAAAGCTTGGGCGTCTCCATCTCCGGCGAGATGGTGCCGCCGACATAGTCGAGCACGCGGTGCTTGCCGGCATTGATGCGCTGCGTCTGGTCGAGGGCGCGATGGTCCATCCAGACGATGATGTTGCGCTGGCTGTCGCCCGAGCGGCCAACCGGCAACGGTGCACCGCCCTGCCCGATCACCACCAGTGAACAGGTCGCGTCGAAGCCGATGCCGGCAATATCGCGCGGACCAAGCCCGGACTTCGCAACCGCCTCGCGCACGCTGGCGCAGACCGCGCGCCAGATGTCGTCGCTCGACTGCTCGGCGATCTCGCCCGGCTCGATGAACAGTGCGATGTCGCGCTTGGCCGACTCCAGCATGGCGCCCTCAGCGTCGAACACCCCTGCCCTGGCGCTGCCGGTGCCGACATCGATGCCGAGGAAGTGTGGGGGCATGGGGGAACCTCGAGGAATTGGCGAATAGCGAATAGCGAATAGCGAATAGCGAGCGATAATTTTCCTATTCGCTATTCGCTACTCCCTATTCGCTCCTACAAATCATTGCTCTGCGGCAGGATCACCAGATCCCGGATGGTGATGTTCCTTGGCCGCGTCAGCATGAACAGCACGGCTTCGGCGACCTCGGCGGGTTGCATCAGGCCGCCGGCGGCCAGCTCCTCGTCGAGCTTCTCCTTTGGCCAGTCGCTGATCAGCGCCGTCACCACGGGTCCTGGCGCCACGGCGCCGACGCGCAGGCCGTGCTTGGCGACCTGGCGGCGGACCGTGTGAACGAAGGCCTGCACGGCATGTTTGGAGGCGGTGTAGATCGGCTCCCAGACGACGGGTACGAGCCCGGCGATCGAGCTGGTGACGATGATGTCGCCGGTCTTGCGTTCGACCATGTGCGGCAGCACGGCGTGCACGGAACGGAATACCGCATTGATGTTGAGGTTCAGCATGCGGTCCCAGGCATCGGGATCGCCGCCGAGGATCTCGCCGCCGACATAGGCGCCGGCATTGGCATGGAAGATGTCGAGCTGGCCGGCCTTCTCCAGAATCTCAGGCATCATGGTGGCGACGCTCGACGGCTTCATCAGATCGACCACCACCGGGATCGCCTGCGGCCCAAGCTCCGCGCAAACCTCCTTCAGCCTGTCCTCGGCGCGGTCGACCAACACGACCCGTACGCCGGCGGCGATCAGCGCCCTGGCACATTCGAGCCCAATGCCCGAGGCGGCGCCGGTGATTGCCGCGACTTTTCCACTCAAATCCTGAGCCATTTCGATGGTCTTCCTGTCTACTGGGTTCAGGCTCGGCCGTGGGAAACCCGCGAACGGCGCGCCAGGGAGTCGACGATGACCGCGATCGCCAGAACGGCGCCGGTGATCATGTAGCGAAGCGACGACGACAGGTCGAGCAGCGTCAGCCCGCTGGCGATCGACTGGATGACGATGATGCCGAGCAGCGCCGAATAGGCGCTGCCGCGGCCGCCGAACAGGCTGGTGCCGCCGATGACGGCCGCCGCGATGGCGTTGAGGTTGACGTCGCCGGTGCCGGCCTGCTGGCTGGCCGAGGCAAGGCGTGCGGCCGACAGCACGCCGCCGAGGGCGGCGAACATCGAGCACATCGCAAAGGCGCTGAGATAGATCAGCCGCACCTTGATGCCTGCGCGGCGCGCGGCTTCGCGATTGCCGCCGACGGCGGTCATCGAGCGGCCCCATTTGGTGCGGGTCAGCGCATAGTTCATCGCCACGACCAGGCCGACGAACAGGCCGAACATCCACGGGATGCCGCGTGCCTGGTTGAGATAGGCGACGATCAGCTCCAGCACGATGGTCAAGGCGGCGACCTTTACGATCAGGCCGCTGACCGACGGCGCCGACAGGTTGACGGCGCGGCGGCGGCTGACGGTGCGCAGGCCGGTGATCAGCATGACGATGCCGGGTACCGCCGCCAGTCCGAAAGACACCCATTTGGGCATGACCAGCAGCTGGCCGAAATTCACCAGGTTCGAACCGTAAGGCAGGTTGATCGAACCGGTGGAGCCGAGGATGTAGAGCTGCAGCCCGAGCACCGCGAGCAGGCCGGCCAGCGTCGAGACGAAGCTCGGCATGCCAAGTCGATTGAACAGCAGCGCATAGAGCGAGCCGATCAGCGCGCCGAAGGCGACGGCGGCAAGGATGGCGAGCGCCACCGGCCAGCCCTGGTTGACCCATAGCGTGCCGACAAGCGCCGAGGCAAAGCCGCTGATCGAGCCGACCGAGAGATCGATCTCGCCGACCATCAGCACGCAGACGATGCCGAGCGCAATGACGCCGACGGTCGAGCAGTCGAACAAAAGATTGACGAGATTGCTCGAGGAGACGAACACCGGATTGAGCGTGGTGAACACCGTCCAGATTATCACCAGCCCGACGACCACCGGCAGCGAGCCGAGATCGCCGGAA
The DNA here is from genome assembly GCF_056403215.1 of Mesorhizobium sp. P2_H9. Lineage (NCBI taxonomy): Bacteria > Pseudomonadati > Pseudomonadota > Alphaproteobacteria > Hyphomicrobiales > Phyllobacteriaceae > Mesorhizobium > Mesorhizobium sp. P2_H9. The sequence goes on from NZ_JBFUFX010000019.1 coordinate 41,603, forward strand.
CGCACGCGGTCGAGGAAGGCGCTGATCGTGCCGCCAACGCCTGTCGCATGCTTGACGCGCACGTCGCTGCGGTCGAGCGCTGTAGACGCCGAGGTGTCGTGCTTGGGCTCCGCGCTCATGGCCGCTGCTCCTGCTTGTGCTCTTGCACGGGTTTTTGCTCCAGCCTGCGCCGCTCGGCACGGCGCGACACCGCATTGTTGGAGGCGCCGGTGATGGCGCTGACCAGTTCCTGGTTCGAGGCGTCAGGTTCGAAGACGCCGTTGTTGCGGCCGAGCCTGAGCACGACGATGCGGTCGGCGACAGCGCGCACGTCTTCCATATTGTGGCTGATCATCAGCACACCGAGGCCGCGCTCGCGCACCCGGTCGATCAGGTTCAGCACCTCCGCCGTCTGGGCGACGCCGAGTGCGGCTGTCGGCTCGTCGAGCAGGATGAGTTTCGGCTCAAGCAGCAGCGAGCGGGCAATCGCCACGGTCTGGCGCTGGCCACCGGACAGCGAGGCGACCGCTTCGCGGACGCTCGGAATGCGCGCCGACAATTCGTTGAGCAGCGTCCAGGCGCGGATCTCCATCGCTACCTCATCCAGCCGCAGCGGATTGAGCTCCTTGCCAAGAAAAATGTTGGCGACGACGTCGAGGTTTTCGCACAGCGCCAGGTCCTGGAAGACGGTGGCGATGCCGAGCGTCAGCGCCGCACTGGGGTCGGGCATGGTCACTTGCCGGCCACGGAAATTGATCGTTCCCGAACTCGGTTGGTGGACGCCGGCAAGGATCTTGACCAGCGTCGACTTGCCAGCGCCATTGTCGCCGACCAGCGCCACCACCTCGCCGGCATGCACGTCGAGATCGATATCGGTCAGCGCCGACACGGCGCCGAAATTCTTCGAGATGCCGCGCAGGCTGAGCACCAGCTCGCCTGTGGCAACCGGTCCGTCAGAAATGTCGGTCATGGATGGCAAACCTTTCCGAAAGGCCGGTTGTTTTGACGTCCGGCCGCCGCAAGGGCGGCCGGACCTGATGATAGTGCTATTAGTTGGTGATGCCGAGCTTCTTGCAGCCTTCGACGTAACGATCGACGCAGAGCTCGGCGGCCGTGTTGATCTTCTTGTCGATGATCTCCGCCTTGAGGTTTTCCTGCGTCACCACCGCCGGCGTGAACAGCTGCGAGGGCGTATCGTAGAGCGTCATTTCGGCTTTCGGCGCCTCACCCGACAGCAGCTTGACGGCAACGTTGGCGGCGGCGGCCGCGACGATCTCGCTCGGCTTGGAGATGGTGTTGTACTGGTCGCCGGCGATGATCAGCTGCAGGGCAGCGATGGTCGCATCGTTGCCGGTGACCGGCGGCACTGGATCGACGCCGGCTGCCTTGAAGGCGGCGATAGCGCCGCCACCGGTGCCGTCATTGGCGGCGACGACGCCGAGGATCTTGGTCGAGAAGCGGGTGATCTGGCCGCTCGCCCACTGCTGTGCTTTCGGCGGCGCCCATTCCGGCGTGTCGAACTCGGCCAGGATCGGATAGCCGCTGTTGTCGAGGCTGGAATGGATGCCCTTCTTGATCAGGCCGGCTGCCGCGTCGGTCGGTGAGCCGTTGATCTGCAGCAGGCCACCGCTGGCGGGATCGACCTTCAGCGCCTTCAGGTGCTCGACCAGCGAATCCGCGATCGCCTTGCCGATGCCTTCATTGTTGAAGGAGACGTAGAAATCGGCCGGAGCGGTCGGGATCGGCCGGTCATAGGCGATGACCTTGACGCCCTGGCTCTGCGCCAGCTTGACCAGCGAGGCGGCGGCGGTCGAGTCGACGGGGTCGAGCACGATCGCCTTGGCGCCCTGCGAGATCACCGAGTTGAACTGCTGCTGCTGGCGCGAGGCGTCGGCATCGGCATTCTGGTAGAGCACCTTGCAGCCGGGGCAGAGTTTTTTCATCTCGGCGACGAAGCCGGGATAGTCGTGCTGCTCGTAGCGCGTCGAGGCCTGGTCTGGCATCAAGAAGGCAACCGTGGCGTCGGTGACCTCGGCGGCAAAGGCGGCGGTGCCGCTCAGGAGAGAGAGTGCCAGTGCTGCCGCACCGGTCGATTTCCAAGCAAATCTGGTCATTCGAATGTCTCCGTTTCAAGGAATGGTTTCACGAAAGCCTGGACGCCAAAAATGGCGCGCCGGGCCTTGACTGCAAGTCGAACAGTTGAGAGGATTTTTTGTCCTGAACTCGGCCGAATCCGCCTGGATCACCGCTCTGTTCTGGCTTCATCCTCTTGATATTGCTGGATTTCAAGACAAGCGATCTCCAGCACGGGGCGCCTCCAGCGCACCCCGCGTTTTTTCCTTCTGCAAATGTTCAGGCTCCTCCCGGTCCTCCCTGTTAGGCGGCAATCTCCGCGCTTATGTTTTCCGCCAGCAAGGCCCGAAAGCGCGAAGGCGACATGGCCTTCTGCACCAGGAACTGGCGGTTGAAATTCGAGATGTTGTTGTAGCCGGCGGCGTAGCAGATCTCGGTGATCGACATCTGGTCTTCGCTCATCAGCAGCTGGCAGGCGAGATTGATGCGCAGTCGGTTGACGTACTGGACCAGCGCCATGCCGGTGTGGCGGCGGAAGCTGCGCGAAAAGGCGCTGGGGCTGCGGCCGGCAATGGCGGCAAGGTCACTTTCGCTGAACGGCTCGGTCAGATGCGCATTGATGTAGGCAAGCGCCTTGTTGACGCCGGCCGACATGAAGCCGGAGGGGTCGGGCAGATAGTTGGCGCTGGTCAGCGGCCGCACGTCGGCGGCGCGGCTGAGGATATCGACCAGCGTCATGAACAGCGCGATGCGGCGCACGCCTTGCGCCTCGACCAGTTCGGCCAGCACCGGCCCGGCAAGCTCGGCCGTGGCAGCCGAGAACAGCGCGCCGCGACGGCTGAGTTCGAGAATGCCGGTGCAACCGGCGAGTTCGGGAAGTGCGGTGGTGGCGTCGGCGACGAACTCTTGCGAGAACTGGACGACGCGGCCGCGCAGCGGCACCACGGCGCCGGCAGGCACGTCGCTCACCCAATTGTGCGGCAGGTTGGGACCGGTCAGCACGAGGTTGCCGGGCTCGAATTCGCCGATGAAGTCGCCGACGAAATAGCGGCCTGTGGTGGCGACGACATGGTGGATTTCGTATTCGGGATGGAAGTGCCAGCGCACGGTGTGGAAGGGGTAGCCGTGGGCCCACGCCTTGAACGACTCGCCACGTCTGATCTGGACAACTTCCAAGTCCGGATTCATCTTCGTTCCTCCCGGCGCCGGTCCGGTCGTGCGACCAGTTGCAGTGCCTTGTCCCGCAGGCCGCGTATGCCGCTCTCCGCAGTGATCAAAGCTTAGGCGGCAATTGTTGCAGCCGCCACCACGGTCTGTCCATGTGACTGATACTTTTTTGACGTTTTGAAGACCGCGGCGACGCAGTTGCGAACACGCCAACGATGTCAGGCCCCCCAGATCACCGCTTGCTCGTGGCGCTTGATCAGGTGCTTGAGGTTGTCGAAGCTCTGGCGGATGTGGCGGGCGAAGGCATCGACGGCCGGCGCGCGCGGCGTGTCGGCGCGCCTGAGCAGGCCGAGCGCGCGCTCGGGATGCGGGATCGCCACCGGCAGAGCGGTGATCGATTTGTCCTTGCGAAAGGCGAAGACGACGCTGTGCGGCAAAACCGTCAGCGCATCGGTTTCCTTCATGTAGTTGATGGCGCTGGTCAGCGAACCGCCGGAATAGCGGATTTTTATTTCGGTGGCGCCGAGCGACAAAAGCAGGCTGCGCAGATCCTCCAGCAGCGGGCTGCCGGGCGGCGGCGCGATCCAGGGGTAGTCGAGCAGATCGACGGTTTTCAGCTTGCGGCGCAGCAGCAGCGGATGCGTGGCGCGGCAGGCGACGACATTGCGCCCGGGCAGGATTTCTCGGAACTCCATGCCGGACCCCTCCTCCAGAATATCGATCGGGCAGACGGCAAGGTCGATGCGGTCGGCATTGATGGCGGCGCGCAGGTCCGGCAGATAGCCATAGCTCTGGTCGACGCGCACATCCGGATAGGCGTTCTGGAAATCGGCGATCATGCCGGAGATCAGCGCATCCATGAAGAACGGTGTGCCGCCGACCCGCACCACGCCCGAGCGGCCCTGGCTGAAATTGGCGACGATGTCCGAGGCCTTGCGCGAGGCCGCCAGCATGACCTGGCCATGATCGGCGAGCGCACGGCCGAGCGGCGTCGGCTGCAACGGCCGGCGCCCCTTCAGGAACAGCGGCTCGCCCAGCCGCTTCTCCAGCATCGACAGAGTGCGCGACACCGCCGGCTGCGACAGGCCGATGAGCGCCGCGCCCTCGGTGACGCCGCCGGCCTGGACCACCGCCGCGAGCTGAACCAGATGCCTTTCGTCGAGTTTCATAACGATATGATATATTAATCCGAGAAGAAATCATCATCTTCATTCATGGCCTGCGTTATGGTCCCCCTCGTGAAGTGAAACCTGGGGAGGACCATGTCGCAGGCCGGCCCATCATCGTTCAACGAGGCCAACTCGTCCGAACTCGTCGCCCAGCGCCTGCTGAAGGCCAAGGCCGGGCCGCTGCCGCAATTCCTGGCCAGCGTCGTCGACCATCTCCACCAGATCGTCAGGGAAACCCGACCGACCGCCGCCGACTGGCGGCAGGCCATCGCTTTCCTCACCGAGATCGGCCATGCCAGCGACGAGAAGCGGCAGGAATGGGTGCTGCTCTCCGACCTGCTCGGCGTCACCGCGCTGGTCGAGGAGATCAACTCGCGCCGGCCAAAAGGCGCGACGCCCAACACCGGTCGCGGCCCGTTCTATCGCGCCGACGCGCCACGGCTGCCGCTCGGCGCCGACATTTGCCTCGATGGCGTCGGCGCGCCGCTGACTGTCTCCGGGCGCGTCGTCGATCTCGACGGCGTGCCGATTGCAGGCGCGACAGTCGAGACCTGGCAAGCGAATTCGCAAGGGTTTTACGAGAACCAGCAGCCGGATCTGCAGCCGGAATTCAATTTGCGCGGCGTCTTCACCACCGACAAGGATGGACGCTTCCACTATCGCACGGTGAAGCCCGCCGGCTACGGCGTGCCGGATGACGGACCGGTCGGACAATTGCTCGGCCGCATCGGCTATCCGCTCAGCCGCCCGGCGCACCTGCATTTTCTCATCCGCGCCGACAATTTCGAGACGCTGACGACGCAAGTGTTCGAGCGCGGCGACCCGCGCCTCGACGAGGACGCGCTGTTCGGCGTCAAGCCGGAACTGGTCGGCGACTTCAACCGCGTCACCGGGCAAGGCCGTGACAGCTGGGCGCTCGACTTCGGCTTCGTCATGGTCATGGCGCGCAAGGGGAGCCGGGCTGCATGACACGTTCCTTCATTTATTCCGGCAGCCCGGCGCATATCGTCTTCGGCAATGGCGCCTCGGCCGATGTCGCAAGCTGGGTCGAAAGACTCGGCTGCAAACGCGCGCTGGTGTTGTCGACGCCGCACCAGGCCGCCGATGGCGAAGCGCTGGCGAAGACGCTTGGCCCGCTGGCGGCAGGCACCTTTTCGGGCGCGGCCATGCACACGCCGGTCGAAGTGACCGAAGCGGCGATGGCCAAGGCGAGCGACGTCGATGCCGACTGCGTCGTCGCGCTCGGCGGCGGATCGACCACCGGCCTCGGCAAGGCGATCGCCTGGCGCACCGACCTGCCGCAGATCGTCATCCCGACCACCTATGCCGGCTCCGAGGTGACGCCGATCCTCGGCCAGACCGAAGCTGGCGTGAAGACCACGCTGCGCGACCCAAAGATCCTGCCGGAAGTGGTGATCTACGATCCGCAACTGACCATCGGATTGGCGGTGGCGATGAGCGTCACTTCCGGCCTCAACGCCATGGCGCATGCGGCCGAGGCGCTCTATGCGCAGGACCGCAATCCGGTGTCGACGCTGATGGCGACCGAAGGGTTGCGCGCCCTCAAGGCTGCCCTTCCCGTGCTGGTGAAAGAGCCCAGGAATCTCGAGGCACGCGGCGATGCGCTTTACGGCGCCTGGCTGTGCGGCACCGTGCTCGGCACCGTCGGCATGGCACTGCACCACAAGATTTGCCACACGCTGGGCGGTTCCTTCGACATGCCGCATGCCGAGACCCATGCGGTGATGCTGCCGCACACGATCGGCTTCAACGCCGCCGCCGTGCCTGAGTTACTGAAGCCTGTCGCCGACATCTTCGGCAGTGCCGGAGGCGGCCTGCACGATTTCGCCAGATCCATCGGCGCGCCGCTGACGCTCAAAGAGTTGGGCCTCAAGCAGGCAGACCTCGACCGCGCCGCCGGGATCGCGACGCAAAATCCGTACTGGAACCCGCGGCCATTCGACCAAGCTGCAATCCGCGCCCTGTTGCAGGACGCGTGGGAGGGAAGACGCCCGCAAGACTGAAGACGAGCAGAGCTGAAGGTAACAAAGGGAGGAACAGCAATGATCACCAGACGCGAATTCATCAGGAACACCGCCGCGACCGGCATGCTTGCCGGCACATCGGGGCTGGCGATGCCGGCGATTGCGCAGAACGCGCCGATCAAGCTCGGCTATGTCAGCCCGCAGTCAGGCCCGCTGGCGGCCTTCGCCGAGGCCGACAAGTTCATCATCGACGGTTTTCTGGCCGCCACCAAGGCGGCCGGCCTCAACTACGAGGTGGTGGTCAAGGACAGCCAGTCCAATCCGAACCGGGCGGCGGAAGTCGCCAAGGAACTGATCGTCAACGGCAAGGTCAATCTGATGCTTGTCGCCTCGACGCCGGAGACCACCAACCCGGTCGCCACCACATGCGAGGCCGAGGAAGTGCCCTGCCTGTCGACGGTGGCGCCGTGGCAGCCCTGGTTCATCGGCCAGCAAGGCAATCCCGGCGATCCCGCGTCGTGGAAGCCGTTCAACTATGCCTACCACTTCTTCTGGGGTCTGGAGGACGTCATCGCCGTGTTCACCAACATGTGGGCGCAGGTCGAGACCAACAAGAAGGTTGGCGGCCTGTTTCCCAATGATGGCGACGGCAATGCCTGGGGCGACGGCACTGTCGGCTTCCCGCCGGTGCTGGCCAAGGGCGGCTACGGGCTGACCGATACCGGCCGCTACCAGAACTTGACCGACGATTTTTCAGCCCAGATCAACGCCTTCAAGGGAGCGTCGTGCGAAATCATCACCGGCGTGATGATCCCGCCCGACTTCACCACCTTCTGGAACCAGGCCAAGCAGCAGGGCTTCACGCCCAAGGTGGCGTCGATCGGCAAGGCAATCCTGTTCCCGCAATCGGTCGAGGCGCTCGGCAAGTCCGGGCACAATCTGTCGTCGGAAGTCTGGTGGACGCCCAACCACCCGTTCAAGTCGTCGCTGACCGGCGAAAGCTCGGCGCAGGTGGCAGCGGGCTTCACCAAGGCCACCGGCCGGCAGTGGACGCAGCCGATCGGCTTTGTCCATGCGCTGTTCGAGATCGCCGTCGATGTCATGAAGCGGGCGGGCGAGCCCGGCGACGGCGACAAGGTGGCGGCGGCGATCGCCGCGACCAAGCTCGACACACTGGTCGGGCCAATCGCCTGGGACGGCGCCAATCTGCCGCCCTTCGCCGCCAAGAACATCGCCAAGACGCCACTGGTCGGCGGCCAGTGGCGGCTGAAGGAGGGCGACGGCTATGACCTCGTCATCACCGACAACAAGACCGCGCCCAGCATCCCGACCGGCGGGACGATGGAAGCTATCGGATGAGCGCGGCATCGCACCTTCCCTTCTCCCCGTTCACGGGGAGAAGGTGGCCCGAAGGGTCGGATGAGGGGCAGCGCCAAGTTCGGCAAGGCTGGCTCCGCCCCTCATCTGCCTGCCGGCATCTTCTCCCCGTAAACAGGGAGAAGAGAGGCTAACCATGCCTATCCTCGCGCTCTCCGATGTCTCGAAACGCTTCGGCGCCCTCACGGTCGCCGACGCGGTTTCGTTCGAGCTGCGGCAGGGCGAGGCACTCGGCATCATCGGTCCGAACGGCGCCGGCAAGTCAACGCTGTTCAACCTGATCACCGGCAACATCTCAGTCGATGCCGGCAGCATCCGCTTCGACGGCCAGGACGTGACCCGGCTGCCGCCGATGCAACGCTGCCTCGCCGGTGTCGGCCGTTCCTTCCAGATCCCGCAGCCATTCGAGAAGCTGACCGTGTTCGAGAACCTGCTGGTCGCCGGCGCTTTCGGCGCACGTAAGACCGAAACCGAGGTCGGCGACCGCTGCGCCGAAATCCTGGTCGAGACCGGGCTGATCGAACGCGCCAACCATCCGGCCGGCGGCTTGAGCCTTTTGCAGCGCAAGCGGCTGGAACTGGCCCGCGCATTGGCGACCGAACCCAGGCTGCTGCTGCTGGACGAGATCGCCGGCGGCCTGACCGAGGGCGAATGTGGCATGCTGGTCGAGACCATCAGAGGCATCCACAGAGGCGGCATGTCGATCATCTGGATCGAGCATGTGCTGCACGCGCTGAACTCCGTCGTCGAGCGGCTGCTGGTGCTGAACTTCGGCAAGATCATCGGCATGGGCACGCCCGACGCCGTCATGGCGTCGCGCGAGGTTCGCGAGATCTATCTCGGGATCGAAATCTGATGGCTTTGCTCGAAACCAAGGCCCTCACCGCACATTACGGCGACTTCCAGGCGCTGTTCGGCGTCGACATCGTGCTGGATCCGGGCGAGACCATCGCCATCATCGGCGCCAACGGCGCCGGCAAGACGACGCTGATGCGCTCGATTGCGGGCATTCTCGCCAACCAGGCGCAAGCAGTGCTGTTCGACGGCGAGGCGATCGGCGCCCTGCCCGCCCCCGACATCGTCGCGCGCGGCATCGCCATGGTGCCGGAGGGGCGAAAACTGTTCCCCTCGCTCAGCGTCGAGGAGAACCTGTTGATCGGCCGCTACGGGCGAGCCGTTGCCGGCCACTGGAGCCTTCAGAGCGTCTACGAATTGTTCCCGGTCCTGAAGGAGCGGCGCAGCAATCCCGGCACCGCGCTGTCCGGCGGCCAGCAGCAGATGGTGGCAATCGGCCGGGCGCTGATGTCCAACCCGCGCGTGCTTTTGTGCGACGAGATCAGCCTTGGCCTGGCGCCGGTGGTGATCAAGGATATCTACGCCGCTTTTCCCAGTATCCGCGCGGCCGGCGCCTCGATCGTCATGGTCGAGCAGGATATCGGCCAGGCGTTGAAAGTGAGCGACCGCGTCTATTGCATGATGGAAGGCCGCATCACGCTCTCCGGCGCGCCCTCGACGCTGACGCGCGAGGCCATCCACGCAGCGTATTTCGGAGCCGGCGCATGATGTGGCTCGACACCATCATCCAGGGCATCCTGCTCGGCGGGCTCTACGCCCTGTTCGCCGCCGGCCTCAGCCTCGTTTTCGGCATTATGCGGCTGGTCAATCTGGCGCATGGCGATCTCATCGTGCTTGCCGCCTTCCTGATCCTGGTGCTGGTTTCGGCACTCGGGCTCAATCCGTTCGTGGCAGCCCTTGTGGCGATGCCGGTGATGTTCGCCATCGGCTGGGCGCTGCAATTCCATCTGCTCAACCGCACGCTCGGCGCCGACATCTTGCCGCCGCTGCTGGTCACCTTCGGCCTGTCGATCGTCATCCAGAACGGCCTGCTCGAAGGTTTTTCCGCCGACAGCCGGCGCATCCCGGTCGGCGGACTGGACTCCGCCTCGCTGGCGCTGGGGCCGATCAATGTCGGCGTCATGCCGCTGCTCACCCTCGCCTCCGCCATCGCGGTGATTGTCGGTCTCAACCAGCTGTTCTACCGCACGTCGCTCGGCCGCGCCTTCCGCGCCACTTCGGACGATCCTGTCACCGCCGGGCTGATGGGCATCCAGCCGAAGCGGATCTTCGCCACCGCCACCGGCATCGCCATGGTGGTGGTGACGATTGCCGCGCTCTATCTCGGCACGCGCGCCAACTTCGATCCGACAATCGGCCCGGCGCGGCTGATCTATGCCTTCGAGGCGGTGATCATCGGCGGCCTCGGCTCGCTGTGGGGAACGCTGTTCGGCGGCATCGTCATCGGCGTCGCCCAGACTTTTGGCGCCGCGATCAACCCGGAATGGCAGATCCTGGCCGGGCATCTGGCGTTTCTGGTGGTTCTTCTGGTCAGGCCGCGCGGGCTGTTTCCGCGCGCGGTGGATTGAGCACCATGACCGACACCTCCCTCACAAGCTGGAAAGTCGAAACGCGAACCAAGGCGTCCTCCGCGTTCGCCATCGTCGCCGCGCTCATCATCCTGTTTGCCTTCGCCGCGCCGCTCTTTGCCTCGCGCAGCGTGCTGCAGGACCTGTTCTTCATCCTCACCATGCTGGTGCTGGCGCAGAACTGGAACCTGCTCGCCGGCTATGCCGGGTTGGTCTCTGTGGGACAGCAGGCCTTTGTCGGTTTCGGCGCCTACGCCATGTTCGCCCTCGCCATCCTCGGCGGTATGGACCCGCTGATCGCGATCCTGCTCGCCGGTGTCGCCAGCGCCTTGCTTGCCATTCCCACCGCCTTCTTCCTGTTTCGCCTGCAAGGCGCCTATTTCGCCATCGGCAGCTGGGTCATCGCTGAAGTGGTGCGGTTGGCGCTGGCGCAATGGAAGATGCTGGGCGGCGGCACCGGCACTTCGCTGCCGCGTGAAGCGACCCGCGACATGCCGGCGCTGCAACTGATCGGCGATTTGTTCGGCGTCAAATCATCCGGCGCCGGCGACATCCTGACCTACTGGCTGGCGCTGCTGCTTGCCATCGCCACCATCGGCCTCGTCTACCGTCTGCTGCGCTCGAAGCAGGGGCTGGGACTCGCCGCCGTGCGCGACAACCAGGAAGCGGCGCGCTCGGTCGGCGTCGACGCACGCCGGATGAAGACGCTGGTCTATCTGGCGGCGGCCTTCGGCACCGGGCTCGCCGGGGCGCTGATCTATGTGCAGAAGGCCCGGATCTCGCCGGACGCCGCCTTCTCCGTCGTCGACTGGACGGCCTATGTCATTTTCATCGTCGTCATCGGCGGCATCGGCACCATCGAAGGGCCGATCGTCGGCGTCATGGTCTTCTACATCCTGCAGAACCTGCTTGCCGACTACGGCTCCTGGTATCTGCTGATCCTCGGGCTGATCGGCATGGCCATCATGCTGTTTGCGCCGCGCGGCCTGTGGGGCCTGTTTGCCGAGCGCACCGGCATCCAGCTTTTTCCTGTCCGCCGCCGACTGACCGGCGGACCAGTACCATCAAGCAAAAAGGGAGGACCGCATGGCTGACATTTCCACCGACGTGCTGACCATCGGCACCGGGCCCGCGGGCTCGGCAACCGCGGCGCTGCTTTCGACCTATGGCGTCGAGAACATGGTGATCAACCGCTATCGTTGGCTGGCCGCGACGCCGCGCGCGCACATCACTAACCAGCGCACCATGGAGGTGTTGCGCGACCTCGGCACGGAGGTCGAGGCGGAAGCCTACATGCATGCCACCGAACAGGATCTGATGGGCGAGAACGTGTTCTGCACCTCGCTCGCCGGCGAGGAGATCGGCCGCATGCGCAGCTGGGGCAAGCACCCGCTCAGCCGCGCCGAGCATCTGCTCTCGTCGCCCGCGCACATGAACGATTTGCCGCAGACCTTTATGGAGCCGCTGCTGTTCAAGACCGCCTGTTCGCGCGGCACGCAATCGCGGATGTCGATGGAGTATCTCTCGCATGTGCAGGATGCCGACGGCGTCACCACCACCTGTCGGGATCGATTGACGGGGAAGGACATCACCATCCGCTCAAAGTATCTGGTCGGCGCCGATGGCGGCAATTCGCTGGTCGCCGAACATGCCGGCCTGCCGTTCGAAGGCAAGATGGGTGTCGGCGGTTCGATGAACATCCTGTTCAAGGCCGACCTCTCCAGATACGTCGCCCACCGCCCGTCGGTGCTCTACTGGGTGGTGCAGCCGGGCGCCGATGTCGGCGGCATCGGCATGGGCCTGGTGCGCATGATCCGGCCCTGGAACGAGTGGCTGATCGTCTGGGGTTACGACATCAACCAGCCGGCCCCCAAGGTCGACGACGCCTTCGCCAGGAAGGTCGCGCGCGACCTCGTCGGTGATCCCGAACTCGAGATCGACATCCAGTCGGTGTCGACCTGGACCGTCAACAACATGTACGCCACGCAGACCTCCAAGGGTCGCGTCTTCTGCATGGGCGATGCCATCCATCGCCACCCGCCATCCAACGGGCTTGGCTCCAACACCTCGATCCAGGACGGTTTCAATCTCGCCTGGAAGCTTGCCCATGTCATCAAGGGCAAGGCAGGCGAGAGATTGCTCGACAGTTATTCGCAGGAGCGGGCGCCGGTGGCCAAGCAGATCGTCACCCGCGCCAACAAGTCGATCGAGGAGTTTGGCCCGATCTTCAAGGCGCTCGGTCTGCTCGATTCCATCGATCCGGTGAAGATGCAGTCAAACATGGATGCCCGCTGCGACGACACGCCGGCGGCCGAAGCGCAGCGCGCCAAGATCCGCGAGACCATCGCCTCCAAGGTCTACGAATTTGATGCCCACGGCGTCGAAATGAACCAGCGCTACAGATCGAACGCCATCGTCACCGACGGACAGGAGGAGCCGGCCTTCGCGAAGGACGCAGAACTGCATCATCAGCCGACGTCATGGCCCGGCGCCCGGTTGCCGCATGTCTGGGTTCACTCCGACAGGGGCGACAAGGTCTCGACGCTCGACCTGACCGGTCATGGCAAGTTCACCGTGCTGACCGGCATTGGCGGCCAAGGCTGGCTCGATGCCGCCAAGGCGGTGGGCAAGGAATTGGGCATCGACATAACTGGCCATCTGATCGGTCCGCGCCAGAACTGGCAGGATTTTTCCGGCGACTGGGCACGCGCCCGCGAGGTGCGCGACAGCGGCGTGCTGCTGGTGCGCCCCGACCAGCATGTCGGCTGGCGCAAGGACGCAATCAGCAGCGACCCGACGGCTGACTTGCGCAAAGCCCTGACTGCAATCCTGGACAGGTGAGAGACATGGAAGCGCACGAAAAAGGCTTCTTCACCGAGGCGAATTCGGTCGAGGTCGTCACCGGCCGCAACAAGAACGCCAAGGACGCGCGGCTGAAGGCGGTGATGGAGGTCATCACGCGAAAGCTGCACGAGGCGGTCAAGGAGATCGAGCCGACGCAGGACGAATGGTTCGAAGCGATCCAATTCCTGACCCGGACCGGCCAGCTGTGCACCGACTGGCGGCAGGAGTTCATTCTTCTGTCGGATGTGCTCGGCGTTTCGATGCTGGTCGATGCCATCAACAACCGCAAGCCGTCGGGCGCTTCGGAATCGACGGTGCTCGGGCCGTTCCATCTCGCCGACGCGCCGGAACTGCCGATGGGCGCCAATATCTGCCTCGACAGCAAGGGCGAGGAGATGTTCATCCACGGCCGCATCCTCGACACCGAGGGCAGACCGATCGCCAACGCGGTGCTCGATGTCTGGCAGGCCAATGACGAGGGTTTTTACGACGTGCAACAGAAGGGCATCCAGCCCGACTTCAACCTGCGCGGCGTGTTCCGCACCAGCGCCGACGGCCGCTACTGGTTCCGCGCGGTGAAGCCGAAATTCTACCCGATCCCCGACGACGGCACGGTCGGCAAATTGCTACATGGGCTCGGACGGCACCCCTACCGCCCGGCGCATCTGCACTACATCCTCAAGGCCGACGGTTTCGAGACTTTGACCACGCATATTTTCGACCCTGACGACCCCTACATCAATTCGGACGCCGTGTTCGGGGTGAAAGAGAGCCTGTTGGCGGAGTTCAAGCGCATCGACGATCCGGCGCGCGCAAGAAAGCTCGAATTCGCCGGCCCGTTCTGGGAGGTCGAGCATGATTTCGTGCTGGCGAGGGCTAGCTGACACTGCAAGACATGCGGGCGGGAGGCAACCCACTGCATGCACCCTCAGGATCCCAAAACATTCCTGCAGCGGCAGGAAACTCTTGTCGCGGCGAAGTCGTTCTTGTCAGCAACGGGCGAGCGCATCGATCCTATCTGCGCAATCATCCCATGGGGATGGATCCACAAAACAAATATATAATTTAAACAAAACTCCTGACTTATTGGTTTTGTATTCCCTACATTGAAACTTTTGCTTTAAATATCCGTTTCTCCTTTCGATCGCATACTGGACGATCCCAAAGCAAACGAGAGGAACTGACGATGAATATCAAGATGATCTGCCTGGGCGCCGTGGCGCTTTCGATGGTGAGCGGTGCGGCTCTGGCCGGCGCGCTCGACAATCCCTCCACGTTCTCCACCGAGACCAGCATGAAGAGCATGTCGTCGCAAGCGAGCATGACCAACGTGGCGAAGCCCGGAACGTGGAAGGAATGCAGCAACCAGACGATCGACAAGCAGCACAATGATTTCTGCAAGTTGACCATGCAGCTGGGCGGCGCGAACTAAACGCAGCTTGCCTCACGGATTGCGGCACAGAAATGGTGGGCTTGGCTCGCCATTTCCTCGCCGGCAATAACGGCCGCAGACCCAATCTTATCGGCGTGCTGCCGTTGGCTCGACGACGCAGCCCGCCCTTTTCATGCCAAGCGCCGACCATGGCGATCTCCGGCGCCCATCTATTAGCCGGCGCTCATGTGATTTCGTTTTGTCAACACCTTTGATCTCTGCCGACCCTGTACTTATAGGCAACTGAATCTGTTGCGATCATTCGGCTAAAGGTCAGGCTGCGGATAGTCAGCGAGATGGCTAGGGCGATGAAAACCTATCGCGTCGAAGAAGTCGAAAACGACATCGTTCTGGCGACGCACCTGATTGAAGCACCGATCCCTTTCGAAGCCGCCGAACGGGCGATAAGAAGAGCAGTCACCTTGAGACGAGGTGAAACGAGCTGGATCAGAGTGACGGAAACCTGGATCAGGGCGGGTCAAACGACATCCAGGGAAAGAGTTTTCGAGTATGTGGCGATCGGCAGGGAACGACCTTCGTGAGGCTTCACGCCCGGCGTCGGCTCTCTCGATGCCTCACAAAAAGCCCGCCGGCGCTGACCAGCGGGCGAATGGAGGTTAGAGCCACCAGGATTTAACCTGGCATCAAAGCCACGAGCCGGGACAGGTTTAGTTTCAAGCTGAACACAAAAAGCCGTCCGACCAGCGCGAGCAAGGACACCGCCCGTCGCGGCGATGACCTCGAACCGCCTGATTGTCATCGTCAGGCGACAGCTCTTGATGACCATCGCCCTCGCCTCTCACCGCCGCGTGAGGGTGGCCGATTGCGACGGCCATGCCCAAAACTGCTGCCGAAGAAATACACCCAAAAAAAGTCAAGTTGAAAACGCTCTGGCAAAACGCACCAGCCGGCGAAAAACCAGTCGATTCAAGCGCCTAGATGGCGGCTCAAGCGCTGCCGTTGGCCCCGGCCAGAGGCCATCAAAAACCGCAGAAAACCGCCCTTTCCCAAGCTTTTCATGGTCGCGAAAGTGCTGGCGCGGACCGCCGGCGCGGCCCCCAAAGTGGTTCGAAACAGCCGGTCAAGCGACCCGGCAGGCGGCGTTGACAGCGCCCACCGCCAACGGATATTCGCTCACCCATGGGTCACGCCATAACCGTGGGCTGTTGATAACGGGGCTGAGGGGTTTCGGGAACAACGGCATTGGCGGGGGCGCCGGACGGGCGGGCACTTACAAGTGTACCGCCCGCTCCTGGCAGCCAGAACTTTCTCCCCACGGGGAGCGGCCCCAAATGCGACTATTTCCTCTGATTATTCCGTGGACGCAGGTATCGCTGTTGTCACCATGGATAGCTTTTGGCGCTTGTCGAGCGTCGGCTTCTTGTAGATTTTCTTCATCGTTGTTCTCACCCCAAAATGATCCTTCGGCAGATGCCGCCAGGGTGGCAGCGTTGTCAAGTTATCGCTAAAATATGAGCCGCTGCTATGCGCGTGTCGGCACCAACTGGCGGACTCCGCGCGACAAGGACCGGCGACACCGCGCTGACGGCCACGTGCGGATTGCTTACCAAGGGTGCAACGCGGGCGACCTTGGCGACCGGGAGATCGCGGCGCGGTTGCCGCAGAATCGCGAGACGTGGTAGTGTGATCCCATGAAGAACGGTTTCAAAGTCGTCCGCTCGGCCAAAAGCGGCCAGTTCGTCCTGAGCAGCGACAGGGGCGAAAAGATCAGCGCTGTCGAAGGCATGAAGTTGTCCCCGCGTATGGGCACAATCCTGAAAGAGAGCCGCGAGCGCGGACTGAGCGGCGATGAGCATAGGACGCTCATCCGCGAACAGGCACACCGCAAAAAATAGAGTTGGCCGGTGGTCTACGCCGCTGAAGACGACCCATTGTGCTACCCCGGCACGACAGTTCTTCGCAACAAGCTGAATATCGGGGATCAGGCCGAACTCGACGAGTTCGAGTTGGCACTCTTTCTGACCCGGGCCGATGAACAGATTCCTGCCGGCAATCTGGACTACGAGCACTACAGGGCGATCCACCATCATTTGTTCCAGGACGTCTATGAATGGGCGGGTAAAGTCCGCACCATTCGCATCGGCAAGGGTGGCAACTGGTTCTGCTACCCCGAGTACATCGACCAGGAGATGCAGCGGATTTTCGGCGCGTTGGTCGATGCCGATCACCTTTGCGGGATAGCCGTCCTCGATTTCGCCGGCCAGGCGGCGCACGTGATTGCCGAAATCAACGCCGTGCATCCGTTCCGCGAAGGCAACGGCCGCACGCAGCTTACCTTTCTGGCGATGCTGACTGAGAACGCAGGGTTTTCGTTCAATGCCGACGTGCTCGAGCGCGAACGTGTGCTCAACGCCATGATCGAGAGCTTTGCCGGCGAGGAAACGCCACTGGCAGATCTCATAAGAGATATTGCCAGCCAATAATCTGAGCCCTCGTGAAGAGACAGAAATCGAACTGGCCGCCGGCTCAGCTGGCGACCGCGAGCGGCGCTTTCCTGGCGGCGGGCTGGCGGCGGCGCAGGCGGCGTTTGGTGGCGAGCTTGAGCGCCACCGGCGGCTCGTTGGACAAGGCGCCAAGCGCGGCGTCGACCATGTCGTGGGCGACGAAATCGGCATTCAGGTCGCCGGCCAGTTTGGCGGCAGCCTCCTTGTCGTCGTTGCCGGTCTCCGACCAGAACACGATGCCGACCCTGAGTGCCGGCCGGGCGCGCTTCAACCGGCGCACCAGAAAGCGGGCGTGCTTGACGGAGTCGCGGTTGAGGAAGCCGACCACGACGGTGTCGACCGCACCGAGTTCAAGGCCGCGAATGCTTGCCGCTTCAATGTCGGCAAAGCTCGCCTTCGAGGCCGTCGCCCCTTGCACTTCCAGCACCTGCGCCAGCATGGCGGCGGCGGCATCGTCAAGTTCGCCGCGGCCGCCGGCACACAGCACCGAGATGCCGGTGCCGTCAGGCAGTTCGGTGTCGTCCTCGCTTTCTTCCGCTGCCTCTTTTCCCGCGTCGACCTTGGCGCCATCGGCCGGCTCCTCGTCCTCGTCCGCTTCCTCCTGCGCACTGTCGTCGAGGTTCGCCACCAGCGTCAGCGCACTCGCCGCCACCTGCCGCCTTTGCTGGTCGCCCATGACGCCACGCACGCGGTCCTGCTCGCCGAGCAGCAAGGCTGGAATGGCGACCTTGTCGTAGAACTCGACCAGATATTTTTCCTCCAGCATCTCCTCGGCATGGTCGGTGGCCTCGTCGGGATCGCCGGCCAGCAGCCGCTGGTAGAGCCTGGCATGCGGTTCCAGCACCGGCTCGTTGCCGAACAGCACGTCGAGAAATTCGAACTGCGGCACGTGCCGGCCGAGCACGACCAGACAGACGGTGAGCGGGGTCGACAGGACCAGGCCGAGCGGTCCCCACAGCCAGGTCCAGAAGATCGCCGCGACAATGATGGCCAGTGGCGACAGGCCGGTGCGCGAGCCGTAGAGCCAAGGTTCGATGACGTTGCCGGTGACCAGCTCCATGGCCACGAACAGCCCGGCGGTCCACAGCACCAGCGACCAGCCGGGCGCCACGGCCAGTGCCAGGAACAGCGGCAGCAGCGCGCCAATGACCGGGCCGATATAGGGAACGAAGCGCAGCGCCAGGGCCAGCAACCCCCATAGCAGCGCATTGGGTATGCCCAGGATCCACAGCCCTATGGCAATGGGGATGGCGTAGACGGTGTTCACGATCAGCTGCATGATCAGATACTGCCCGACCCGCTTGCCGGCATCCTGCAGCGCCTGGGTGGTGCGGTGGAGATCGCCATAGCCGACGAGGCGTATGAAGCGATCGCGCAGATCCTCCCGCTCCAAAAGCATGAAGATGACGACGATGACGATCAACCCGGCCGAGGCCAGCGGGCTGATCAGCGGACCGACAAGGTTCTGCAGAACCTGCAGCGGCCGTTCGCGGGCGACGATCTCGACCGGCACCGGCTCGCGCTTCGGCTTGTCGGCGACAGGCGGCGACGGATCCTGCTGGTCGATCTCCTGGCCGACGCGCTCGATCACCCGGCTCAACCGCGCAATGATCCCGCCCTCGACGCCGGTTTGCTTGAGCGAATGGATCTTGGTCAGGATGTTGGTCTGGTAGACCGGAATGTTCTGCGCCAGTTCGCTGACCTGCGTGGCGACAATGAAGGAGAAAAAGGCGAGCGCGGCAAAGGCGCCGAGCACGCTGACGATGACTGCGGGAAGGCGGGGAATGCCGACACGCTTCAGCGCCGACACCACGGGGGCAAGGGCGAAGGTCAACAGTAGCGCGATGGCGATCGGCAGGAACACCTCGCGCCCGAAATAAAGTGCTGCCACCGCCGTCACGATCGTGGCGACGGTAGGCAATGAGGTGCGCGGATGGATGTTGGCGGCGGACAGAATGCCCGCCAGTCCGGGCTGCGTGCCGTTTCGACGATTTGCCGCCACTGAATGTCTCCGCTGCCAACCGCCATGATCGGGTATATTTAGCTGGCGTGCAACAAATGGCTGGCGAATTGAGAGCGCACCTCTGGCTTCGACCTGTGGGGGCGAGGTCGGATTGCCCCGATTTGTCCTTCACAAATCGAATGGCAATCCGAGTCAGGGGTGAGCCTCCACCAAGCTGCAAGGCTGCTCGGCGCGCTTGACCGTGTCGGCATCGGCGGGATAAGCCCGGCGCTGTTAATGACTGCCCAATGAAAGATCCGACATGACAGACGCGATCGTGAAAGACAGCAATGGCGCGCAGTTGCACGAGGGCGATTCCGTGACCCTGATCAAGGATTTGAAGGTCAAGGGCACGTCGGAGACGATCAAGCGAGGCACGCTGGTGAAAAACATCCGCCTCACCGGCAACCCCGGCGAAATCGAGTGCAGCACAAAGCAGGTCAAGGGCCTGGTGCTGAAAACCGAGTTCCTGAAGAAGGCGTGAGTGCGCGAGCGCAAGCTGCCAATCTCCCCTTATGTTGCACCGCGATAGATTTGTTGCATTGCGATATCGGCCTGTAGGGTCGAGTCTTTGCATCGGGCGGGCTGTCAACGGCTACGGCTCCACGCGTCCATTCCGGCGCGCAGGGACGCTGCAGCACGTGTGATCCCGGCGAGACTGTTACGGCGTCTCGCCAGCCGGACTTCGGTTCGGGATCATGCGACAGGACAAGGTTTTACCATGTCAGCATCGTTCCGGCCCGATATCGAAGGATTGCGCGCCCTGGCGGTGGCCGGCGTGATCGCCTTCCATTTCGGCCTGACCGGCCTGCCCGGCGGCTTTGTCGGCGTCGACATCTTCTTCGTCATCTCCGGCTATCTGATCACCAAACACCTGCTGGCCGAGATCGGTGAGACCGGGCGGCTGAACCTGTGGCGCTTCTACGCAAGACGGGCCAGGCGGCTGTTGCCGGCGGCGCTGTTCGTCATCCTGGCCACGCTGGTGGCGGGTGCCTTGATCCTGTCGCCGGAGGAACAGGCGCTCTATTCCAAGGGCGCCATGTACGCCTCGGCCTATGCGATCAATCTGTGGCTGATCCGCTGGTCGTTCGACTATTTCGCCGCCGATGCCACCAACAACCCGTTCATCCATTTCTGGTCGCTGTCGGTGGAGGAGCAGTTTTACCTCACCTGGCCGGCGCTGCTGCTGTTGGCGGCATGGCTCAAGCCCGGCAAGCGCGGCGCCATCCTGGCGATCGGCATCGCCGGCGCGGTGTCGTTCGCCATCTGCGCCTGGCTCACCACCGTGGCGCAGCCCTGGGCCTTCTATTTCTCGCCGCTGCGTGCCTGGGAGTTCGCCGCCGGCGGCCTGGCGACGCTGGCGCCGCAAAAGATCTGGCAGGAGCGGCCAAAACTCGGCGCCGCCCTCGCATGGCTCGGCCTGGCGATGATTGCCGGCGCCTATCTCGGCTTTACCGAGGACGCCCCCTTCCCCGGCTTCCTGGCGCCGCTGCCGGTTGCCGGCACGGTGCTGTTGCTGTTGGCGGGAGCGGCCGGCGTCAGGACTGGCCCCAGTGCCGTCCTGGCGCTGCCGCCCTTGCAGTGGGTCGGCAAGCTCTCCTACTCGCTCTATCTCTGGCACTGGCCGGTGATCGTCTATGCCGCGATGCTGGTGCCCGACCTTTCGCCGCTGCAGCGCCTCGGCTGCCTGGCGCTGACGCTGGTGCTGTCGCTGTTCACCTATCACGTCATCGAGAACCCGATCCGCCGCAACCGCTGGCTGATGGCCAATGCGGCGCGGGCGCTGGTGCCGGCCGCAGCGCTGACCGTTGCCGGCGTGGTGGCGGCCTATGCCAATGCGCGGCTCGTCATGCATGATCTCGACCCGCAGCAGCGCAGCATCGCCGCCAGTGCGGCGCGCCCCTCCACCGCCCGCAAGGCCGGCTGCGTTCTCAGCTATGAGACGGTGACGCCAAAACCCTGCATGTTCGGCGAAAAAGCCGCCGGGCACACGATTGCGCTGTTTGGCGACTCGCATGCCGATCACTGGTCGACGCCGCTGATCGAGGCGGCTGAGAAGAACAACACCAAGGTCGTCACCTGGCTCAAATCCTCCTGCCGGGCCTCGCGGCTGACGGTCTGGGTGAGCAAGCTGAAACGCGACTACACCGAGTGCGATCAATGGCGCGAGCGATCGATCAAGCAGATCATCGCCGCGCGGCCGAGCCTGGTGGTGATTTCGGAGATCGCGCAGACGAGTTTGCGCAAGATGTCGGCCGGCATGCAGGCGCCCGACAGCCAGGATGCCGACTCGCGCGCCGCGCTGCGCTCGACGCTGCAAGCGTTCAGCCGGGCCGGGCTGAAGGTCGCCTTCATCCGCGACGTGCCGTTCAATGATGAGCATATCGACACCTGCGTGGCGCGCGCGCTCTGGCGAGGCGAGAGGCCGTCGCTGTGCGACCAGAAGCGGACCGACGCCGCCAACGACACCGACGCGGCGATAGAGCGCAACATCGTGCGCGCCATTCCGGGCGCCAGCTACATCGACATGACCAACCAGTTCTGCGACGCCAAGACCTGCCATGTGTTCATCGGCGGCCAGCTCGCCTACCGCGACCGCCATCATCTGGCGACGCCGTTTGCGGAATCGCTGGAGCCGGCGGTGGAACGGGCATTGTTTTAAGGGGGGTGAGATGAGAACAGCGGGGGCGCTGGCGGCCTGACCTTTCTCCTCGAGGGAGAGGTCACATTGCTCCGATCCGTCCCCTCCCGGATCGGGCAAATGCGGGTGAGAGGTGATCTCCAGGCTGGAGCACCTCTCACCCGGCTCCAGCGTGCCGTCGCCAGGCTCGAAGAACCCACGCCGAAGGAGCCTAGGCGCCGGTTTCCTTCGTCACCTTCACCTCGACGGTCATCCCCAGGAAACTCGAGGCACTGCCGGAGTAACTTCCAGAAAGCGGTATGGCCTGTTGCGGATGCCGGGCGACGGCCACCCTGATCAAATCGCGGTTGCCGACAATGCCATTGGTGGGATCGAACTCGACCCAACCGGCGCCGGGCAGGTAAACCTGGCACCAGGCATGCGTCGAGCCTCCGCCACGCACATCCGCACTGTCGCGGCTCGGCACATAGACGTAGCCGGTGACAAAACGGGCAGCAAAGCCCAGCGAGCGAACCGCTTCCATCATGAAAAGCGCAAAGTCCCGGCATGTACCTTTGCGCAGATGCAAGGTCATCAGCGGCGGCTGCGTCCCGGTTTCGAACCGACGGGAATAGACGAAGCTCTCGTGGATGGCGTAGCAGAGCGTCATCAGCAATTTGCCGGTCTCGGTGTGTCCCGTGGCACTGACGAACTGTCGCGCCCATTTGCCGATCTCGTCGCCGTCGTCGGGATGATGGCGCTCCATGGTCTGCGCAAGGTCGGCCGCCTCGTCGGGATCGTAAGAGAATGGATAATTCAGCGCGGCCTCATCGATGCGGAAATCCGGCGCATGCTGCGGCGTGTGATCGAGCCGGATGTCGGTCGCGAAACGGAGTTCACTGGCCGAACCCTCGAAATCGATCACCGCAACGCAATTGCCAAAAACGTCATGGATCCAGCCAATCGCCTTTGGCTCGGGGTCCACGGACAAAGCATGGTCCAGCAACCGCTGATCGAAACTGTCCCGCGGCCTGAACATCACCCGGTGCTCGCCAAAGCTCACGGGCTGGCGATAGCGATAGACGGTCGTGTGCTTGACTGAGAAGATGGGCATCGGCATCCGTCGGCGAATTCACCTGCGGCGCAATCATATAATGTTTTCCTCATACTTCCGATGGGTCCTGGTCGGAGCCGGCCGTCCTGTTTCCGCTGCGGCGACCCCTTCCTGCACGGTCGCGAAAGGGCGACGCCGGCGCCTTGCCGAGAGACGGCTCCATCATTGAATGCTGGGTGAAAGCGCGATCACAATCGGATGGTCGCTGAGCGTAATTTCGAGCGAACGCACATTGCTCAACGTTTGGACAGGCTCAACGCCAATTGTTGGATCGTAGGTTCTTACCGACGCGTGCGTGTCGCCAAAATGGACCGTCACACGGTCTTGACCGCTCAATCGTTCGTCCCACACGACAAGTTGGAACGTGCCGTCGCTGCGCTGCAGGAGCAGCTCGTGAACGGTCTCGGGTTGGTCTGCGATCGTGAAGTCGAGCTGGCCGGGTTTGGCTAGGATACCTTTGTCCGCCAAAATCGTCGTAAGGTTGTGAAGGTAGATCGCCGCCTTGCGCGGTGAATAATCCGCCTTGTAGAAGCCGAAAGATTGGTTGCCGCCTTCGTCGGTACGGTCCCGCAATAGATAGACCGATGTATGGGCGTAGCCGCGCTTGAACTGCGCGAGGTACAAGCTCATCAAATACAAGCCGTGCATTTGTTCCGTGACCGCACCTCCGATCGTGGTCCCGGTCTCGGTCGTGACACGCGGCAGCGTATCGAGTTGCTCCTGGGTGTAACCCCGAAACCCTCTCGCCCAGGTGACGCCGAAATTGCCGAACAGCCCGTCCACCCTGGATGCGGCGGTTGGATCGGCAGCGCGCCACGTCTTGTTGTCGGCCGGATACGGCGAATGTGAGTGATAGATGTAGTTGTGCACATTAGCGTAGTCGGCATACTTCGTGCCGTCTGGCATCAGGGTTCCGGCGCCGGGCGGGATCGTAAGGAACTGAAGGCCGACATTGTCTTTCTGCGCGCCGGGTTCCGAGATCGACCAGACAGGATACTTGGCAAGCACCGGATCGCTTTTGACGGCCTGGTAGAGATCGCGCTGAAGCTTTGCGACGGCCATCCACGAGCGCTCGCTACCGCCGCCCTTCTCGCCCTGATAGGTGACACCCCAGTTGTTCGGCTCGTTGTTGCCCTCGAACGCGAGCAGCGCGCCGGCTTCAGCAAGCACCTTGCCTGTTTCGACCAGCTTCTTCACATCAGTCCCACCACTGACCAATCCCCAATTCAGGCGCACGCCGGTTTCGCGATGCAGATCGAGAAAGGTTTGGATGGTTGTGGGGCCGTTGTCGCTCAGGCCTTCTATTCCCGCCCTTACCCATCGAAAGCCGCAATAGCGGACCATCTCGACAGTCTTGGCCAACGGCTGGCCTCGATCGGGGAATGTGGAAACGACGCCGATGCTGTTGAGAAAGTCGTTCGTCGCAATGGCGGTTTGGGGCGCCGCAAGCGAATGGCCAAGGGGCACCACAGCCAGCGCCAACCACGCGAGGGAGCAAAACATTTTGGAAGGGGTGATCATCGCCTGGGAGCCTCACTAAACCACACCTCACCATGGCGCATGAGCCAGTGCTCGCGAAAGCTCACCTTCTGGCTGAGCGATACACGGTGGTGTGTGCTTGACTGAAAAGATGGTGGCTTCCGCGGCGCCCGCTTGCGCAGGTCTCACCGCTTACCGACCATTAGCGGGGGACAACCGTCCGAACGGGGTTATGTTACAGAGTCGCTAATATTAGGGTCAGCCTTGGCCGGCTTGCCCCCGAAAGAGACCCCCAAGCCGGTCAGGCCCGATGGCCCGTCGAACCTACCCCAACAGGCTGTCGGGCCGCTGCCGTCCAGCGACCTCCTGTTGTCTTGCCTTCGCCAAGACGAGGTCGCGCCATGACGCCGCATCTCAGTTTTGAGAGGGGCTGCGAAACTCTTGCCGCTCTCGCCAACGGAACATCAGAAGTGCTGGCGCATTGCTAGTGAACGCCAATGTGGCGCACTGCCCACGGTCCCAAGATGCGACGCGCGATAACAGATGTATGGGAGTTGGTGCGAGAAAGCGTCGTTGGCTTTGTCGACGACAATGCTCTTAGTCATGGCGCAGCAATGGCCTTTTACGCCACCACCTCGTTGGCGCCAATTCTGCTCATCGTGGTCGCAATCGCGGGTCTCGCTTTCGGTCATGAAGCTGCGCAAGTGGCATTGTCTGCCCAGATTTCAGGTCTGATGGGTCCAGAAAGCGCAAGTCTTCTTCAGACCGCGCTAGAGAGCGCATCCGGCAAATCATCCGGCACCTGGGCGGCGGTCATTGGCTTCGTCACCTTGTTGGTGACCGCATCTGGTGTCTTTGGCGAAATTCAGCAGTCGTTGAACGCGATATGGAAGGTCCAACCGCAAGGCAGTTCGTTGTCGCGTCTGGTGCGCGCCCGTGCCGCAAGTCTGGGACTGGTCGGGGCACTTGGTTTCATGTTGCTCGTCTCTCTCGTCGCGAGCGCGGCGATCTCGGCACTGGGCAACATCATCAACGCTCAGTTGCCGTTTGGCACAATCGTCCTCAGTGTGATCAATGCAGTGGTTTCGTTTGTCCTGATCTCAGCGATGTTCGCCGCCATCTATAAGATCTTGCCTGATCGAACCCTGGAATGGCGCGATGTCGGGATCGGGGCCGTTGTGACCGCTGCGCTGTTCACGTTCGGGAAATCGCTTATCGGTTGGTATATCGGCTCCAGCGCGATCGCGTCTTCATATGGGGCTGCCGGTGGGCTGCTCGTCATACTGCTCTGGGTCTACTACTCGTCGGAGATTTTTCTTCTCGGTGCGGAATTCACCCGCGCCTATGCCGTTCGACACGGCAGCAGGTCCGATCTTGACGCGCTGGTTCACAGTGCCTCGCCTGCACAACTCGTCGTGCCATATCGCACTCAGCAGTCGAGTTCGGCTGGCGTTGTCGCGCTGTTAGCGGTGGCATGCGCGAGCGCAACGCTGACCAACCTGTTGCTCGGTCTTCGCCGCCCGTGATGGAGGCGGGAGGGAAACTCGATCCCTGAAATCGACAGCGCTTTCCGGCAAGGTTGCGGCCAGACCACGATAAACCGCTTCCCTAAAGAGAGAAGCCCGCCGCACTCACGAACGACGGGCTTCGGCCTGCGCCACTGGAAAGCGCGGCCCGCAGCGCTCCCACTCACTGCTCACAGCGTAAACGAATAACCTCGGCGCGGGTTTCAAGAAAAAGCCGGCAGCACGAGCCAGTCGGTTCTGTGGGCTTTGGACGTTGCTAGTTCTTAGAAGGCGGCGATGCGATGAATGCTACGACTTTTCCAAGCAGCTCGCGCTTCACCAGCGTCGGTCGTTCATATGTCTTCTTCATAAGGATTCCCCAATTGCCCGATTGTTTGGACATGCCTTTGCTCAACGGCGGCTGTCAAGCCAGCGCTCATGCAAAAAGCCGGATTGCCAGCGGCTTAGGACGCGCGTTTCGGTTCAATTCAAGCTGCCGGGAGATGACGTATGGGGTGCCTGGGAAGGGTTAGCGTCGGAAGCCAGAAACTGGGATCCCCTCACTCCCCCCTCCCCATCATCCCTTCAAACCCATCCGCCAGATTCGCCGCCGCCGCCACCAGCATCGAGCGCACGCTTTTCGGGCGGCCGGGGGTCGGGTTGGCGTCGAGCAGCACCGGCTGGCCCTGGTGGAGGACGAAATCGAATTTGCCGTAGTCGAAGCCAAGTTTTTGGCGCAGAAGGCGCAATTCGTCGGGCACTGGCACCGGCTCGCGCCTGATCGTCTCGGAGGCTTTCACCACGGCGTTGGGCGAGACATAGCGGGCGCAGCGTTCGCGCGTCCCGCAGAATACCCAGATGCGGGTGCCGAAACCGTCGGCGACGATTTCCGGCATGAATTTATCCACGACCAGATCGGGCCTTTCGAGCAGCCCTGAGGGCAAGTCGCCGCGTGTGGCGAAAACCTCGTAGCGGGGCATTTCGCGCGCGCCCGGAAAGGGCAGTTCGCCGCCGTGACGCGCGGCGCGTAGATTGAAGCGCGCTTCGGGCAGGCCATGGTGGTTGAGGTTGCTCTTGACGATCACCGGCCCACTCCAGCCATCGCCGTCGCGCAACAGCGCCTGGCTGATGCGGCGCTTGGAAATGTCTGAGACCGCAAGGTTCAGGCAGAACGGAAAGCGGCCGGCATAGTCGACATAGGCTTGCGGCACGATGGTGGCGTCGACATGCAGGATCGCGAGGTCGGCAGCGGGCGGTTGCGTCAGGCCGCTGAGCAGGTTGACCCGGTGGCCGCGCCGCTTGAGCTCGGCCAGGATGTCGAACAACATATAGGGACTATCGCGTCGGCGCAGCGGGCGCCACGGCGTCTGGAACCGGTCATATTCATGCGTGACCACAGCAATGCGCGCCACGTGTGCTCCCCCAAGCGGCGGCGCGCATATTCAAACGGTTTTTGTGGGATCGCAAGGATGGGTGCTGAGTGAGACATGCGCACGCAGCGATCGCGGTTGCCGCGAAACGCCCAGATGGTCTCGAGCGGACATCATGAAACCTTTTGATTTTTAAGCCGTTATGGGCCTTATGTCGGGGGCTAAAACCAAGCCGAAATCGGTCGACGGCGCCAAACCAGGGGGCGCCGAAAAGTCGCGGCAGGAAAAGGCATCGGCTGTAGAAGCCGCGCCTGAGGTGGACGGCCAGCCCGCGCCGCCGCCGGAGGCCGTCGAGCCCGATCCGGATTTGACGCCCGAGCAGGCCGAGCAGGCACGCAAGAAATACCTGCTGCGGCGTTTCTGGATCAGCGCGCGTGGTTACTGGAGCCGGCGCGGCGACCGGCTCGCCTGGCCATTCACGATCGGGGTGCTGCTGCTGATCTGCATCAACATCGGCTTCCAGTATGGCATCAATGTCTGGCACCGCTCGATGTTCGATGCGCTCGAGCAGCGCAACGCCCGCAGCGTCTATTTCCTCAGTGCCGTATTCGTGCCGCTGGTGCTCTGCAGCGGCAGCCTCGTCGTCGCGCAGGTTTACCTGCGCATGACGATCCAGCGCCGCTGGCGTTCCTGGCTSACYACSGCGGTYATCGCRCGCTGGCTGGCAAACGGCCGCTACTACCAGCTGAACCTCGTCAGCGGCGACCACCASAACCCCGAGGCCCGCATGACCGAGGATCTGCGCATCGCCACCGAGTCGCCGGTCGATTTCATCGCCGGCGTGCTCAACGCGTTCCTSTCGGCCTCGACCTTCATCGTCGTGCTGTGGACYATCGGCGGCGCGCTCAYCCTGCCGATCGGCGGCGAGAGCATCACCATTCCCGGCTTCCTGGTCATCACCGCGATGATCTATGCCGCCATCACCTCGACCTCGATGGTGGTCATCGGCCGCAATTTCGTCCAGCTCTCCGAACGRAAGAACCAGGCGGAGGCCGAACTGCGCTACACGCTGACGCGCGTRCGCGARAACGGCGAGAGCATCGCCTTGCTGGGSGGCGAGGARGAGGAGCGCAGCGGCATCGACCGGAATTTCGGCCATGTGCTGAGGCAATGGGCGCTGCTGACCGGCCAGCACATGCGCACGGCGGCGGTGTCGCAGGGATCGAGCCTGTTTGCGCCGGTCGTGCCGATCCTGYTWTGCGCGCCAAAATTCCTCGAAGGCTCGATGACGCTTGGCGAGGTGATGCAGGCAGCGTCTGCCTTTGGCATCGTGCAAGGCGCGTTCGGATGGCTGGTCGACAACTATCCCCGTCTCGCCGACTGGAACGCGTCGGCGCGACGCATCGCTTCGCTGATGATGTCGCTCGACGGGCTGGAGCGCGCGGAACAGAGCGATGCGCTCGGACGCATCAACCGAGGCGAAACCGACGACGGCGCCATCCTCAGCCTCGATAATCTCTCGGTCACGCTCGACGACGGCACCTCCGTGGTCAAGGAAACCGAGGTCGCGATCGAACCGGGCGAGCGGGTGCTGGTGGCCGGCGAATCCGGCTCGGGGAAGTCTACGCTGGTGCGGGCCGTCGCGGGTCTGTGGCCGTGGGGCGGCGGCAGCGTCAACTTCCATGCCGACAGGCGGCTGTTCATGCTGCCGCAGCGCCCATACATTCCATCGGGCACGCTTCGCCGCGCCGTCGCCTATCCCGCCGCCGCCGACAATTGGTCGATAAAAGAGATCAGGGCTGCCCTCGACAAGGTGGGCCTCGCCTATCTCGCCGCCAAGATCGAGGAAGACGCGGCATGGGACCAGACCTTGTCGGGCGGCGAAAAGCAGCGGCTCGCCTTCGCGCGTCTGCTTCTGCACGCTCCCAATATCCTCGTGCTGGATGAGGCAACCTCGGCACTCGATGAGAAGAGCCAAGGCAAGATGATGGAGATGCTCATCCACGAACTGCCTGATGTCACCATCATCAGCGTGGCGCATCGCGCCGAGTTGGAACCCTTCCACAGCCGCAAGATCACGCTGGAGCGGCGCAAGGGAGGCGCCAAGCTTGTCAGCGATATCGAGCTTGTCCCGCCCAAGGGCAAACGAAACCTGCTCACACGCGCCTTATGGGGCTCTGGTTCTCGCCGTGAGGTGAAGTAGTCGTGATCGCCCCACGGGACATGTGACTCTATCCGGAATGGGATGTTCAACGATCGCTTCGAGGCGCAAGGCAGTCAAGCGCGCCTCCACCTATAAGTGCAGTCCGCGTGCCTGCGCCTACTCACATCATGGAGTGCAAGATGGCCTGCATGTGCTGTTCCAAGTCGAGTTCGCCGCGTGCCTCGACAGTCAACAGGTAGTCGGCTTTGGTCCGGCGATCGCCTCTGCTGATCGCGGGATAGGAACAGATGGCGAGCAATGCTTGTTCTTCAACTTGGTCTGCCGTCTCGCGGTCGTGCCAGCTGCTGCCAGCTCGGTGAACCCGATGGAGCTCGGCATAGGCCGTGGCATGGGTAGCAATCAGCGCCTGCAATTGGCGTGAGGTATCTTCTCCCCCGGCAAACGTCGGTTCAACGCCAGACGCAACGGCGGAGAACGCTAGAAATGTACGACGGGTGACTGCGGCCATGCCTCATATCCTTGCCGGCTGACGACTGCCGGCAACCATAGCACTGGCGCGGTAGCTCTTGGAGGTGGTCTGCCACCCGATTGCATAGTCTGCTGACAAAACCTCGTTGCTCCTCCGGTGCGCCTGGGCCCAAAGGCCGCGGCCAGAAGCGGCACAGAGCCGGCCTGGGAGCCACGGGCGCACCGCCGGCACTCGATCCTCCGAGGCGGGGGCATTTTCGCCCTGAGCTCAGGAAGCAGCGGCTGTCCCTATGGTTTCTTCAAGGTCAACGTCAAAAACGCACACCAGTCCGGTCGGGTCGAACGTAATGGTGACGTTGCCTGCAGACTCGGGCCCAAGAAGCCTTTCAAGCATTCGTGTGCCGAAACCTTTGCGCTCGATAGCTGGAACCGGTGGGCCGTCCAGCTCGCGCCATTCTATTCGAACACGCCTTTGCGCCGCTTGCCCGCTTACGGCCCAGCATATCGATACGGTTCCGTCTTTGCCCGAAAGAGCCCCGTATTTGACTGCATTGGTCGTCAGCTCGTGGAAACCCAGTGACAGCGACAGCGCCAGCGTGGGGGATAGCCACACCGAATCTCCTGAGACTTGGAACCGGCTTGTATCTGCATGCGGTGAAAGCGCCGCTGTGACGACCTCCCTGAGATCGGCGCCGCTCCAGTTCTCCTGCGTAAGGATATCGTGCGCCTTAGCCAACGAGACGAGCCTGCTTGCGAGCGCCCGTCCCGCCTCAGGTAAACTGGTCGCATTGCGAAGGGTTTGGCTTGCAATCGACTGGACGACTGCCAAGGTGTTTTTGACCCGGTGGTTGAGCTCATTGACGAGAAGCTTGCGCTGTTCTTCACCGCGCTTGCGCTCACTTATGTCGAGGCTGACCTGCACCGCGCCGATAACATTGCCAGAGGTGCCTCGGATTGGCCGCGCGCTTGACAGAAGTGTGCGCTGAACGCCATTCGGAAGGATGTAGGCGAATTCCTGGTTATCAGTTTGTTCCCCACGCATTGCTCTGCTGAGCGGCCGATCTTCTCGGCTCACGGTGTGCCCATCCTGCAAAGCGATCGTGTCGATGACCAAGTCGGTAGTGCCGAAGGATTTGCGTGTGTCGGTAGGCAGCCCCATGAGCTCGGCCGCAAAACGATTGCGTATTACCTTGCGCGCTTGCGGATCATATGTGAACCAGACTGCCGCTGGGGCCGTCTCCAGAACGGCTTGCAATTCGAACTCGCGCTCAGCCAGTGTGCGCTCGGCGGCGAGAAGCGCGTCGGCGATCACTGCAAACTCGGAGATGGCGGTAGACATCGCTTTGACCGGTCGGCCGTGCCCCAAGGCATCGGCGAGGTTCGCCAGATCACCGGCCGCCTTGGCGAACCCCTTGCCGACGACATAGGCGAGCGCGGTAGAGATTAACATCGCGACAAGGGCGAGGGCGGCAATGGCTGCCAGAGATCGCCAGAAGGGCGCCTGGACGACCGAGAGCGGCACGTTTGCAGTGTAGAACCAGTTGGAGGCACCGGACCGGTAATAACCGGCGAGCAGTGTCACGCCCTGAAAGTTTCGCGAGGTGAACGTGCCAGAGCGGCCTGCAACCTTCTCCAGATATTCTGGCAAACCCGGCTTGCCAGTCATCTCCTCGTGCAGCGAGGATCGTGCCACATAGGCGCCTTCGCGATCGCCGACGCCAATCGTCCAGCCTTCAGGTACAGCGGGCATCATGACGTCGCGAATGTCGGCCGTCGGAACGGATATGGCGAGGAGCCAGTCCTCCCTGTTCGGGCCACGCACGGGGATTGCAACAGCGATGCGATACCCGTCGGGGGCGGCATAGACGCTGCTGACGATGGGCAGATTGGATTTGACCTTGGCTAGATCCGGCGTCGACAGCGGAGGGACGAGCGGTAGCTCCGATCCATACGGTGTGCTGGTGTTGACCAGCTGCTGCTGGCCCAGATCGCGCAGGAAGATGATGCGATGCGTGTCCTGCACCAAGCGAGTTGCCTCCGCATGAAAAGCCATGAGGTCGCCCCCAGCCATGGAGGAGGATTTGGACAGGCCTTGAACTACTGTGGCGAGGTTGGTGATTTCGCCTTCGACCACCAATGACATTTGGCGAGCCACCTGCAGAGCTTCGCTGTCGAACCGTGACCGTTCGTTGAAAGCATATTGAGCAAGGAGATAGGCAGCAAACAGCCAAACTGGAACGACTACGGCGGTAATCAAGCCCAGCAGATACAATCGAGCTGACAGACGAGGCAACTTCCCCCAAACGGTTTTGAGCGTTCTATTCGGAGGCAAGGACATAATTGATTGCATCCGCAAGCTGCTGCGATTCGAATGGCTTTTGAAGCGTCACGACTTGCTTGTAGCGCTCGTCCAAGCCCCGCAGACCATATCCTGTGGCGAACAGGAATGGGATGCCTCTGTCCTGAAGCACTTTTGCTACAGGAAAGGATTGTTCGTTTGCCAAATTTACGTCCAGGACGGCGAGGTCGAAACTCTCGTCCATTGCCATTTTTAGCGCGCTCTCGAGGCGCATCGCCGGGCCGAGAACGTCGAATCCCAACTCCATCAGCATGTCTTCGATGAGCATTGCGACGAGCGCTTCGTCCTCGACAACAAGCACTCTCAGGGGCATTTCATCTGCCAATTTGCGATCGCCCTCAATCCAGTGGTAATCCTAGCGAACGAAAAGCATGATGAGAATGATGATTGAAATTGGAGTTCCAAGAAGCCAAGCAAGAAGCCATGCGGCCCACTGGGGCCTCCGTTATGTTGGTCAGCGCACGCTAACAATTCGCAAAAGGACTATTCGTTCCCTGACGACGGCTCGCTTCGATGTGAGTTAGGCCGGGAAGACCCTTGGTTGCTCAATATCTTAGGTGAGACTGCGGTCTCGTCTGTGTCGCCGCTGAAGTCTGTAGTCACACGTTTGGACAAGCCCGGTTCACAGCGATAGCGGACAACCCGCCTACTTTTTCTTGGCGGCAGCCGCTGGATTATTTCCCGTCGGGGAGGTCGATTTGGCATCCTTTGAGTGTGCGGCTAATGCAGGTCCAGCTCCTGTCGCCTTCCTCATATCGCCAGTTTTGCTTTCGGCCGCTCTCTTGCTCGCCGATCCTGAAAACAACTTTCCGAAAAAACCCATTTGAACCTCCCGATAATGGCTGCCGACCAGTGGTCGACGCCTGTTGCTAAATTGCGGGTCGGGGATTTTGTTCCTCAAGCAACCGAATTGTCCTGACCCATTTTATCTCGGGAGCCGACGCCGGGCGTATCGCTGCTTCACAGCCCGAACGATTTGCAGCAGGCGAGGGTCCTGTATTGGAGGAGCAGGTGCTGGCGCGGGAGCCAGAGGCTCCTGAGGAACAGATTCACGACATTGTACCTCTGGTCGGGCTCGATAATGCGTCGATTTTCCGCGAAGCCCGACAGTTGCCGCGCAAACGCTCGGCCAACGCTGGGGAAAGACCGAGCTGGGATTGCGATAGCTTCAGCTCGATAGGGCTTCGGAGGCGACGGAAGTCTTCCAACAGGAAGCGACCATCGACTGAACAATTTCCACGATGTCCATTGCCGCGGCAGGTTTGTAGATCACATGCTGTGGCTGCAGGGCTGCATGATCGCCTTCGAGATTGTCACCCGTATAAAGAGCGAAGGGTATGCCGCTTGCGGTCAAAATCTCCGCAATGCCAACGCAATCTCCATCCCTCAGCTTCACATCCAGAATAGCAGCGGCCGGGCGATGCGCTGTCAACCACGCCGCCGCGTCCGTGCATGAATGCACAAGCGTGACGTCAAAACCTACTTCTGACAGCGCTGCTTCGAGTTCTATGCCTATGAACACCTCGTCCTCAAGAACCAGGACGACGGGCATTGTCTTCTCGACCGTTTTCGGCTGCTCGACAAGAATGTCACGCTGCTCTTGGTGCTGGTTCATCTCATCTCGCTTTTTGGCGCGTCGCAATGGCAACCAGGAATGCTTTCGCCGCCGCATCGCAGGCGATACGCGAGGGTCCATTGGCTGCAAGTATGACCCGGGCTGACTGTAGGGCTAAGCCATGTTTGTCAGCGAAAAAGGTGGCATCGTATCCGGTGTCCTCGGCAACCAGGACTTTGTCGCTGCGCGATTTCATAACTCGCCCTCCGAGTTTTCGTCGAAATCGCCTTGTACAATCTCGATAAGCAGCCCGCCGGCGTAAGTGTCGGAAGGCGTTCGGTCGAATTCAATGGCCGCGGAATGGAGTTCGGCGAAGCCAAGCACCAGTCGCTCGGCGTCGCGTGGGCTTAGCGCTTCAGATTGGTGTCTTGCCAGAATTTCGGCCGCGGTCACCGGAATGTTGACAATCCCGATCTCGGATATGGCTCGGAGGACCGATCTGTTGGCGTCTTCGCAAAGGCTGCTGGAATAACTCATGGTCAACTCCTGTCCAAGGACGGGGTTTTCCCCTCGACTCAACGTATGCGCTCGTCGATCGGAAAAAGCAAAGCAAATACACAAATTATATAATTTTTTCAACTAGTTAGCAGAATGGCTAATATGATCATCCGACTGTGGTTGATCCAATTGAGTTGATGCAGTGCGCCATGCTATTGCAGCCGACGACGCAAATGGCTACTTATTAGCGGCTTGCACCACTTACTCATTTTGCTCAAGGGCAAAAGCGGGGTGAAAAAAATGGCTGACCTGGAAAGAGAAGAGCGCCTTCAAGTGATGCTAACAGCTGAAGAGTTGGCGGCGTTGGACACCTGGCGGTTCGACAAGCGAATGCCAAGCCGCGCTGCAGCTGTGAGAGAGCTGCTCCGAAGGGGCCTGGCCGCGGACGGCTTTTTGACCGCGGAGCAGGGGACTCATTCCGCTGAATTTGGAGTGGTTCGAAAGTGACTCTGCATGCCGATCATGCCGATCGTCTGCGAGACTGGGTCGGCAATCGCGCCCTCTACAATACGTAAACTTCCCTTGGTCTTCTGAGCAGAAGTAGCGGTCCACCGGCGCGACAGCCCGCCACCGGCACTGATGCCAAGGAACCTAATGCAGCCTTGCCGGGTTCCCTCTGTTGCAATTGTAGGGGGCCCGTCGTGACAGATGCTATCAGCCCGAGTGCAGCGCGGGCATCAGTTTTCGCCGAGCTCGACTACAAAGATTTTTTTGAGAATGGTGGCGTTGCGCTTCACGTCGTTGATGGGGAGGGAAAGATCCTTTACGCCAATCAGGCGGAACTCGATCTCCTCGGTCATCAAGCGGGCGACTACATAGGTCGAAACATCACCGAATTTTACCCCGACCCCGATGCCATCGGTGATATCCTTGCGCGCCTCGGCCGCGGCGAAAAGATTGAGAGATATCCAGCCCGCCTTTGCGCGTCGGATGGGTCTCTCAGGCACGTCGAGATCACGTCATCCGCCCATTTCGAAGGCGGAAAACTTGTCGGGACGCGCTGCTTTACGATTGATGTGACAGAGCTGCAACGCACACGGATCGAGCTTGTCCAGCAAGACGATCAGTTTCACCAGATCCTCGATAATTTGCCTGTCGCCGTCTATACCACGGACGCGGCGGGCACGATCACATACTTCAATCCAGCTGCGGCAGGCTTCGCCGGTCGGACGCCGGAAATTGGTAAGGATAAGTGGTGTGTCACGTTTCGGCTGTTCAATCCTGACGGCTCGGATTTGCCCCACGATCAATGCCCAATGGCAATCACTCTTCGAGAAAACCGTCCCGTTCGCAATCAGCAAGCTTTGGCTCAGCGCCCAGACGGGTCACTCTTTCCGTTTCAGCCTTTTCCAACTCCGATCCGTGATGAGAACGGCAAGTTGATCGGCGCCGTGAACATGCTGCTGGACCTTACCCCGCAAGCAATAGCGGACGAAGCAAGGCAGCACCTTTCAGCGATTGTAGAGTCTTCCTTCGATGCCATCGTCAGCAAGAATCTGGATGGGGTCATCACCAGCTGGAACGCCGGCGCGGAACGACTTTTTGGCTATACGGCGGACGAAGCAATAGGGAATCCTGTCGCTATGCTCATTCCCGAAGATCATCAGGATGAAGAGCCGCGCATCCTGGACCGGATAGGGAAGGGCGAGCGGGTGGAAAGTTATGAAACTGTCCGCCAACGAAAGGACGGAAGCCTCGTCCCTGTCTCGTTGACGGTGTCGCCAGTGCGCGGCGCCGTCGGCCGGATTGTCGGCGCTTCGAAGATTGCCCGGGACATTTCGGGTGCAAAGGAGAGCGAGCACCGTATCCGGATGCTTATGCGTGAAGTCAACCACAGGGTGAAGAACCAATATTCAGTCATCTTGTCGATGATCCGCGAAACGAACAAGCGCTCCGAAAGTCCGGCGGTGTTCGAACGGCAGGTCCGAGAGCGTATCATGGCGCTTTCGCGTTCTCACGACCTGCTTGTGTCAGGGGACTGGAAGGGCGCGACCATTTTCGAATTGTTGTTGGCGCAGTCCAAGCCATTTGGTGGTGAGGACCTGCTGTCAATGTCAGGTCCATCGATAATTCTTAGTCCAAATTCCGTACAGTATCTGGGAATTGCGTTCCACGAGCTCGCCACCAACTCCGCCAAATATGGCGTCCTTTCCGGCAATACGGGAAAGATCACTGTTGGCTGGCACGTTACAAGGCGAGAGGGACAGCGGGTCATGCGGCTGACCTGGGTCGAAACAGATGGGCCAAAAGTTCAATCGATTGCCAGTGGCGGGTTCGGCACCGTCGTCCTGAAACGTATCGCTCCGCAGGCTTTGAACGGTACAGGCAATCTCGAATACAGTGAACACGGAGTCGTTTGGACGCTTGAAGCGCCGCTTGCCTTTGTGGAGGCAGGCTTGAACGAATCCGCCGTGGCTTGATAGCGGCGAAGGGTGGCGCGCGCCCTTTTCTACACGCCGAAGACAATCGACCACGGGAACCACTAGGGGCGGCCTGATGTTATCCATCAGCCTTATATGCGGAGTACAAAATGGCTGACAGCGAAAACCGCAGGGAATCCGGCGCGACGAAATATCCAGCTAGAACTGGATCTGATCCCTCCGACCAGTCCTCCCAAGATGCTGCCGGAAACAAAAAACCCAAAGACGGGACTGGATTGACCAGGCGACAGGGTGAGGTTGAAGAAAAGACGCATCAATCCGACGGCCAAAGCGTTCCCGCTCGCCCCGGCGGCCCTACCGAGGATTGACCAGACTGGCGTAGTAACTCGAAGGCCTCGAAGGGCGATCGCTTCTCTTGTCGATCGACGGCATCGAGATTGCCCAGTCGAAGGCCGAATTATCGGCGGCTTGCACCTACACGACCCACAAGCAGCGAATTTTAATAGGGCGCTCCCGCCAGAGCCGCGCGGGATCTCGCCGGGTCAATGCGACTTCGTTGTGGTGTTGTATTCCCGGTTTGCCGCATAGTCGATCGTGAACGTGCCCTCGGCAATGCGAGCGGGTTGCTTGACGTTGAAGATGCTTATCGTCGTCGTTAATCCGCTTTCGTCGGTGACGCTCCATTTGCGCAAGTCGAGCGATTTTCTATCAAACATCATCGTGATATCGGATTTGCCGAAGGCCGATTTGTCGGCCAGCCTGATGAATATCAGGTCGCCGTTTTCCTTTATGCTTTTGAAGCGCCTGCTCGAAAAGTCGACGTGGTCTTCGAGGAGCAGTTTGAGTGGCGTCTTCGAGAGCGCGTAGAGCCGCGATGTCTTGAGTTTCTTGTTGTAGACGACCAACGATTTGCCATCGGCAATGACGCTGACTCCCGATTGGCCTGCATAGTTGAATCGGATCTTGCCGGGGCGCTGGAGAAAGAACCTGCCGCTGGTCTTTCCAGCCTTCGGCCCCGACTGAACAAAATCGCCGGACATCGATTTTACGGATGAGAAATGATCGGCGATCTGCTGCGGCTCAACAGGTGCGGCCGAGGCCGCATGCGTGAGTTCCATGTTGATAGCGCCGCCCAGGACAAATCCAAAACCAATCAGCGTCATCGTGAGGCGGCGCATACAATTTTCCCAGCCAGAGCAGCGTGATCGAAACTGATCACGCGCCTCGATTTCAATAGCCGTCAGGGCAACGTGCAATGTAGACGCGGCCATGGCGATCGCGATATCGGCATTGGCCGGCTTCGCTGGCGTGGCCGATTACCGCGCCGGCGATCGCACCGACCGCGCCGCCAACAACGGCTCCCTGTACGGGATCGTTGGCCACAGCGGCACCAATCGCAGCGCCACCCAGGCCGCCAACTGCAGCGCCTTGCTCGGTCTGGGAGCATGCTCCCAGCGGAATGAGCAGGCTCAACAAAAGTAGTGTCTTTTTCATTCGTACTCTCCAGGGCTTTAATTAGCCGGAGATAAAATGCGCCAGTGAGTTTTTCGATCCATCGATTCCAATGGTTGCCACGTTTCATTGGAACCAGTCGATGTTAGTGAGACCAAAGAATCCCTCAGGACCCAATGCTATAAGACCTTGTGCGGTCGCATGACGCGCCATTCGTGCCATATCAAGACCATGACCACCGCATCGAAGACGGTGAGTATTAGCAGACCCGGCGAATGCGTGTAGGAATAGCGGTAGACCTGATAGATCATGAACGCACCCAGTGCCGCGAGCGAGGCCGGATACGACCACAGCTTGCCTCGCAAAAGCCCGGCAACCAGGAGCAGCTTTATCAGGCCGTGGCTGAGAAGGTAGAAGGCGTAGAACTCCTTGCTGGCGATCGAAAAATGGCTTGCCATTTGCGACAGATAGCCAGCTATGAAGTCGTTCGATCGACCAATTCGTCCTGGGTTAGAGCATTGACCCACGAGGCAATGGTGTCTGTGGTGACGAGGTAAAGCAGGACACCGCCAAGACACTCGATCAGCGCGTGCGCACCCTTGAGCCAGACGCTGATTTCAAAAATCTGATGGATGCGGCGTTGGTCGATGGCTTTCACAAAATTCACCTCGGCCTACTGCGAGAACTCCCAGCTGAACAACCTAGTAGAACGATTGTGGTGTGCCAGCCCATCGCTGTCGGATGCGACTTCAGAATTAGGCGACGAAATATCGATATCCCAGCCATCCAGCCAGTGCGACCGATCCGGCCCATATGCAAGCGATCGTCGCCGCCGCGCCGCGGCTCACAGGTCTATTTACAGCCAAGGCCGCCGCCGCTCTGTGTTTCGCCATGACTTCAGGCGGTATCATCTTCACCACGGCAAGCACGCCTAAGGGGACAAGTATCGCATCGTCGAGGTACCCGATCACCGGTATGAAGTCCGGGATTAGGTCGATTGGCGACAGGGCGTAGCCGGCGACGCATCGGCAAGCGCCTTTGCGTACCATGGTGTTCGGGGATCGCGCGATGCGAGGTAAAGCGCATGCACGTCGCGCTTGATTGTCCTTGCCCTCTCAGCCTGCTCCTGGCATTCCCGCTAAGCGAGCAATGTGAAGTCCGACAGGATGCATCTCACATGTGAGAGGACCTCCCGACAGGGAGGCCCTTCAAGAAAAGCTGGTTCAGCGTTTGATCATCCTGGCCACTGCAATCAAGATGCAAGCCCCGATGAAGCCAGCAACCAGGTAACCAAGCCACCCGGCCAACGAGACGCCGAGCGCCCCCAGGAGTACGTTGGCAATAACGGCGCCCACAATCCCCAAAATGATGTTCATGAGCACGCCCATGTTGCTTTTCATGAACATCTCGGCGAGCCAGCCGGCAAGGCCGCCTATGATGATCGCCGCAATCCAGCCGACGCCAGGATTCTGCATTTGTGTTCCCCTTTCCTTGAACCGCAATTGGTTCGGGCCGGAAACGCTTGTTGAGCCAACTGGTTCCGCCAGAAGGGCGATGATTTGGCAGGGCTGCGAGCCGAATGCGAGCCAACTCATTTGGCTCGCACAATGATGGAACTTCGATCCGTAAGGCTCGTTGTGCAGACGCAAACAGTGCCGCGTTCAGCCACCGATGCAATGGTTAAACCGAACGCGGCGTGCATCAACATAACGCACAAGGAAACCTATCATGATCCGCAAACTTTTGGCTACAACAGCCGTCGCAACGCTTCTCACCGCCGGAGTCTGGGCCACAGGGGCCTCAGCCGAAGATGCTGCAAAGCCTGCCAGCACAACGCAGACAACTACGGCCGCCCCGGCGACAATGGCCGAGGGGAGCCTGGCTACCAAGATCATCGGCGCTGACGTCTACGACAGTGCTGCGGACGATGCCGCCAAGATCGGCGACGTGAAAGACATCGTCCTCTCCAAGGACGGCAAGGCCAAGTATATTGTTATCGGCGTTGGCGGCTTTCTGGGCATTGGCGAAAAGAACGTCGCCTATGACTTCAGCAAGGCTGAATGGGTCGAAAAAAAGGGCGAACGCTGGCTGGTCGCCAAGACCACCAAGGAAGACCTCCAGGCGCAGCCCGATTTCGACCTTAAGGTCTATGATCCGGCGACAGCTGCGAACGGCGCCGCTGCCACCACCGCCAACAACGAACCGGCTCCTGCGACCACAACGGACAACACAAAAACGGCTGCCATCGACAAGGCGTCGCTGACCGAGCTGCCGATGGATAAGATCAGCACCAAGGACTTCATCGGCACGACCGTCTACGGCGCCGACGATGCAAAAGTTGGCGAGATCGGCGACGTCGTTCTGAGCGCCGACAAGAAGGTGGATGCCGTAGTCGTCGACGTCGGCGGCTTCCTCGGTATGGGGGAAAAGGAAGTGGCCGTGGGCCTGGAGAAATTGAAGTTCATGTCCGACAAGGACGGAAACCGCTATCTTTACACCAATTTCACCAAGGCCCAGCTGGAAGCGCAGACCGCTTATGATAAGGGCACCTACGCCCAGAACCGCGACAAGCAGCGGATCGTCATCAGCCAGTAAACGAATGGCCCGCGCCGACCCGTCGGGGCGGGCCACACTCCCATGAAAAGATAGCAAGAGGGCTTTAATGGTTGACAAAGCAGCGGCAGAAAGCGGTGCAAGGTTCGATCTGGGACGGATGACCCGCGTGTCCGTGCCGCGGCACGAATTGGATTTCATCGGCAAGCTCGGCCGCATCGATCACCAGGAAGCATTGGCCCTCTTGCAGAAACACAAGGGAGATCGAGAAGCGGTCTTTTCGGAGCTCGTGTCTCGACAGAAGCGGTGAGGCGTATCGAAATTTCTGAAAGGGCATTCGCGTCTGTCAAGAACGCGTCGCTCGCAAGCGGAACATCAGCAGGGCTGATGCATTGCTGGTGGACGCCAATGGAATTGCCGACGGGCTCGACATGCGCCGCGCGATCAAAACTGCATGGGATCTGTTGCGAGAAAGCGTAGTGGGCTTTGTCAACGACAATGCGCTCAGCCATGGCGCTGCCATGGCCTTTTACGCCACCACATCGTTGGCGCCAATTCTGCTCATCGTAGTCGCAATCGCAGGTCTCGCATTCGGTCATGAAGCCGCGCAATTGGCGTTGTCTGCCCAGGTCTCCGGCCTGATGGGTCCAGAAAGCGCAAGTTTCCTTCAAACCGCGCTCGAGAGCGCGTCGGCCAAATCATCCGGCACCTGGGCGGCGGTCGTGGGCATCGTTACCTTGCTTCTGACTGCATCTGGTGTCTTTGCCGAAATGCAGCAGTCGTTGAACACAATATGGAAGGTTGAGCCGCAGGGCAGTTCGTTGTCACGCCTTGTGCGCGCACGTGCTGCGAGTTTGGGACTGGTCGCTGCCCTTGGTTTCATGTTGCTCGTCTCTCTCGTCGCGAGCGCGGCGATCTCGGCCCTAAGCAACGTCATCAACGCTCAGTTGCCGTTTGGCACAATCGTCCTCAGTGTGATCAATGCGGTGGTTTCGTTTGTCCTGATCTCAGCGATGTTCGCTGCCATCTACAAGATCTTGCCGGATCGATCTCTGGAATGGCGCGATGTCGGGATAGGGGCTGTTGTGACCGCTGCCCTTTTCACGATCGGGAAATCGCTTATCGGTTGGTATATCGGCTCCAGCGCGATCGCGTCCTCATATGGGGCCGCGGGTGGGCTGCTCATCATACTGCTTTGGGTTTACTACTCATCGGAGATTTTTCTTCTCGGGGCGGAATTCACTCGCGCCTATTCCGTTCGACACGGCAGCAGGTCCGATCTTGATGCGCTGGTTCACAACGATGTGCCTGCGAGCCGCGTTGTCGTCTCGCGCACAGAGAAACATTCCAACAGCGCTGGCGTTGTCGCGCTGGTTGCCGTGGCATGCGCGAGCGCAACGCTGACATCGTTGATGCTGGGTCTTCGCCGCTGAAGACGCGCCAACTAGCGCAATGCCGGCGCAACTCTCATGCAGGATGTCCCCGTTTGCTTTAACGCACGGAACCATTCGCTTCGCCCGCTCTTTCATCTGAAGCCAATTCGGGCAAGGAGCATTGTAATGAAAACGCTGGCCGATATTTTCGAGCATACCCTCCAGGACATGTATTATGCGGAGAACGCGATTACCAAGGCTTTGCCGAAAGTGGCCGCGGCGGTGAAGGACGCCAAGCTAAAGAAGGCGGCCGAAGACCACCTTGAGGAAACGAAGGGGCAGATCAGGAAGTTGGATCAGGTGTTCAAGTCGATAGGCAAGAAGGCGTCTGGTGAAAAGTGCGATGCTATCGAGGGGCTCCTCAAGGAAGCCGATGGACTGATGAAAGAAGCATCGGGGACGGCTCTCGATTCCGGCTTGCTGGCTGCTTGCCAGGCAGTTGAGCACTACGAAATTTCCCGGTACGGCTCGCTGCGGGAATGGGCAAAGGACCTTGGGCACGACGAGGCGCACAAGTTGCTAAGCGAAATCCTCGACGAGGAGAAAGCCACCAACAACAAGTTGACGAACCTTGCAGTTACGTCGATCAACAGGACAAATTGACAGACTTGGCTTGGCGTTGGGACAGTCAGGGCGCAACGCATAGGGTTGGCAACCGCGACGGCTAGCGCAGCAGGCCCTCGTCCTCGAACTCGTCCCATCCCTCCGGTCTTGGCGAGGGGTCACCTGCTCGAAAGTTACTCTTGGCGACGCGGGCTTTCGCGTTGCCCTTTCCTGCACGCGTCAGGGCTGCCTTGCCGGCGCCGCGCCGCCTGTTTTCGGCAACTTCCCGCGCATCCTCTTCCCGCCAGACGGTAGGCAAGTCGCGATCAAGGACGTCCTCGATGTGGCGGGGATCGAAAACGTGGAAGGTGACTTTCTTCGATCGCCCCCGCATCTTCACGGTACGCGTGCCGATACTTTGCAACCGACCATCCTTGACCCATTTGTGGCGCTCGCGCGACGAGATCGTCAGAACATCTTCGACCTCGCGCGGGAGCACGGGTAACTCGTCGATGCCCACAAGCATTTTGGTGATGGTGGCCGAGGCGGTCTCGAACTCGTCCGCCTCGTCTTCCAGCATTCGCAACGCAATGCGCCCTGTCTCAGCCTTTACGTGCTTGCGCACCGCCCATAGCAGGCGCGCCCGCACTTCGCGTTCGATCCCCTTTGCGCGCACTGATGACCCGAGCGTCGCGGATGTCGGCAACGGCCATTCAGCAATCAAGGATTGCGACATGCTTACCTCCGACGCCGTCCCGTTCACCTTGCGGTGGCGGATCGTGCTTATCAACTTGGCTCCAAATTTCTTGAGCGCTGGCGAATGAAGATTTCCGACCATTTTCGAAACGGCGCGGTTGCGATATCGTCCATGCTTGTCCAATGAACACCTGCAGGCTGGCTCAGTGGGAACTTCAAAGGGCACGCGAGGTTCCACGTACGGATCAGGCCGACACGTTCGATTCGTGACCATTGACTACCTTGGGCAAGAAGCGGACTGGCGGCTTCTGGCTGCCGAGAAGTGACAGCGAACGTTTAAACCTGCAGGGGC
Source organism: Mesorhizobium sp. P2_H9 (assembly GCF_056403215.1). NCBI lineage: Bacteria > Pseudomonadati > Pseudomonadota > Alphaproteobacteria > Hyphomicrobiales > Phyllobacteriaceae > Mesorhizobium > Mesorhizobium sp. P2_H9. The sequence continues at coordinate 85,121 of NZ_JBFUFX010000019.1, forward strand.
TACTCGGAAACCTATCCCATGGCGCTGTTTCATCGCAGCGTAAAAAGCCGTCGCAGGCCGCGCGGAGCGCAGACTCTGCTCCAGTTTCCCATCACAAAAGGAACTACGGACTTGTGCTACTCGCCAAGAATCATGTGCAAGAGTTGGACCGTGCTTCGTGCGTTGGTTTTCTTGAGAAGATTGGCCCTATGGAACTCGACCGTTCGCGGGGCAATTTTCAAGGTGCGGGCAATCTCCTTACTCGAATAACCCCTGACGATTTGGGCGAGCACGATACGCTCGCGGGCAGTGAAAGCGGTGTGGTCGGTGTCCGCTAGGATATCCAGTGCGCCATTCAGCTTCCTGATTTCCTGCCTGGCGGCCTGGAGCTCCGGCGTCTCGAGAAATTCCCATTCTCCGTTTCGTCGGGTGATGGTGAATTGATGCGCTCGCGCGACATCGAGCAGGTCCACGGCCCTGCTTTTCGACAGGGAATAAGTGCACAGAACGAGCATCTTCTGACCCGCCAGCGAGTGGTCGAGTTCATGCTCGTATTGGCAAAACTCCTGCCAGTGGCTGGTCCCGATCCAGAATGCGTTACCGCTGATTCTGATTCCGGCATAGCCCCGTTCCAACGCTGCGCGCAGCTTCTCATTCCATCCGCCGGTGATGCGCTGTATGTCGAACTCGCCGCCCGGAAGGTACCAGTCCGTGGCAGGGATCATCTCCATTTGGCCGGCCAACAGGCGTGCATCGATGTCGGGGATCGATTGCCGCAGCGCATCCTTCGCCGTCTCTGCGTTGATCGGATCGGAGACCGCCCAGATGCAGAATTCGTTGTTCTCCAGCCCAGCCGCGAAATAGGAAGCGTTTGCGGCAAGCAGGTCCTGTTCCGCTTCATAGAAGACGCAGATGTGTGTGCCCCAGGACATCTCGCCCATGACGCGGATGCCGGACTTACGGAGCGCGTGGGCAGGCTCATCGTTCATGTCCATGCCGCTTTCCGGGTGCACGAGTGCGTCACTGAGCCACTAATCAGTCGCAGCCCACGGGGCCAACGCTACGTCGACCATTCCGTGACGGAACCTGTTGATCGTGCCAGTAGAATATGCGCGATAGCTGGCCATTTATGGGGGCATGCATATCCGGATACTATCAGCCGTGGCCCCAACATGACAGAGATTTTCAAGGCCGGGTTCGGCAGTCTGATCCGCACCACCGCAGCCTCCAATCCGCGCCGCTTAAGCGTGCCGGAAGCGATCGCCACCCGGCTGCCCGATCTATCGAGAGATGGTTTGGCCATCAGCGATCTGCGTGAAAGGGGCATGGCGCTCGTCTACGTCAACCGCGCTTTCCAGGACATCACCGGCTATCCTAGTGACGAACTGATAGGGAGAAACTGCCGTTTCCTGCAAGGCAGCGATCGGCTTCAACCCGAAATCCAGTCCATTCGCGACGCAGTCGCCCGGCGAGCGGATGTTGCCGTCACATTGAAGAACTACCGAAAGGACGGTAGCTGGTTCTGGAACGAACTCCGCCTCGCGGCCATGAGCATCGCTGGTGGCGAGCCGACGCACTATGTCGGACTCATCCGGGACGTGACGGTGAGCAGGGCCGCTGCAGCCCAAATTGCCCAGAGCACCCGCGCCGACATGCTCACCGGTGTGCTCAACAGATATGCCTTCGTCGAGGACGTTGACGTCCTGCTGAGTAAAGGGGAACGGCCGATCCTAATTGCGAAGATCGACATGGCACGGTTCCATGACATCAACGAAGGTTACGGATATGACGTTGGCGACCAGGTGCTGATGCAGATTGCCCAACGCCTGACCAACACTGGCGCGGCACTGGTCTGCCGCACGGGATCCAATGAGTTTGCGCTTGCCCAGCCTCTGAGCCATGCCGACGAGGCTCGAGCGACAATTGAAATGATCCGGCAGTCCTTGGCGCCGCGGTATCTCGTTGCGGGCGCAACGATCAGGATACGTTTCGCGATGGGCTATGTCGTTGGCAACCAAACGACGGACGCCATGACGCTGGTTCGTCGTGCCGGTGCCGCTTTGCATCGGTCGAAGTCGTCCGCGTTTCTTGATGTTTGCGCATTCAGCTCCGAGGACGATAAGCGCGCCCGAAACCGACTGCGAATGACCAGCGAAATGCAGCAGGCCCTGGAACATGACGAGTTCGATTTCCACTACCAGCCGCAGGTCGACCTCGCCACGGGAACTATTGTCGGCGCTGAGGCCCTATTGCGATGGGACCATGGCCTGTTTGGGATGCAGTCGCCGGACAGGTTCATCGGCCATGCCGAAGACACGGGTCTCATACTTGACATTGGCGCCCGTGGTCTTCGAACCGTTGCGGACCTTGCCGCGCGCGTGAACAGGGACCGACCAGTGCCGATAGGCTTTTCATTCAACGTTTCGCCGATTGAGTTCAAGCTTCGCGACATGCCGAAATTTGTCTCCGACGTGCTCACGGCCAGCGGCGCCGATGCCGCATGGATCAAGCTTGAGCTCACCGAGAGCCTGATGGTCGAGAGTTCCGCGGAAATGCTGTCGATCATGAGAGATTTGCGGGAACTTGGCGTCGGCCTATCGATCGACGATTTCGGTACCGGTTACGCAAATCTGCGCTATCTCGAAGATTTCCCCCTCACAGAGATCAAGATCGATCGAGGTTTTGTCAAAGGGCTGGCACAAAGCCGATCCAAGCGGGTCATCATTGAGTCGATCATCAGGATTTCAAGAGAACTCGGCTTTCATGTCGTCGCTGAGGGAATAGAGACAGAGATGGAACGCACGCTCTTGCGAGATATGGACTGTGATTTCGGGCAAGGATTTCTGTTCGGTCGGCCGGTCGCCGCTGCAGGATTTGAATCACTGGTTTGAAAGCTCGCACGACCACATGAGGGCAGTACCCTCGCGTGGATTTGAGGTCGTGCGACGCGGCTGAAGAAGGCATATGGTCTAGCCGGCGTGGTCGACCCGTTGCTCTCCTTGCGGCAGCGGGTTTTTTCGGGGCATCAAGAGGCTCGAATTTTTTTGCGCAGGGGTCTTGAAGCTGTTTTCGACGCTTCCCAAATCGTCCGCCGTCGAGGCTGTATGGCTCGACTACGGGCGGCGCCGTTGGGCGACGCACCTTGTACCCATGTTGCTTCAAGGAGAATGTGGCTATGAGAACCTTTGACTCGCTTTATCGAACCACCGTCGGATTCGATCGTCTTTTCGACATGCTCGAAAACAGCGCCAGGACCGACTGGCCGCCTTACAATATCGAGAAGACCGGTGAAAACGACTACCGTATCGCCATGGCTATTGCCGGCTTCAGTTCCGAGGAAGTGGAGTTGACGCAGAATGGCCCGGAACTTGTGGTTGTCGGCCAGAAATCCACCGACACGGACGGGCGTCAAGTGCTGCACCAGGGCCTTGCCTTGCGCAACTTCAGACAGGTGTTCAAGCTGGCCGACCACATGAAGGTGGTGGCTGCGTCCCTTGAGAATGGCTTGCTCAGCGTCGAGATCGTGCGGGAAATCCCCGAGGAACTGAAGCCTCGCCGCATCAACATCGGCCCTGGCGACGCCAGGGCGGTCAGCAAGCAGATCATCCAGGACGTCGAGAAACCGCGTAAGGTTGCCTGACGCCGATATTCAACACGGACACTGCGGTCGCCTCCCGGCTTCGGTCGGGAGGCCTCGATTGCGGAGATTGGAGATGAATCAGCAGACTGAAACATCCCGCGCGGCAACCCGGCGCGGCGGACTTTTCGAGGGTCTTTTTTGCCTTCTCGACAGTCCGAGCAATGTGCTCAACCAGCCACGCATGAGCCTGGACGAGAAGCGGGCCTTGCTCGCATCATGGGCGTCTGATGCGTATGCCGTCGAAAATCAGCCAATCCTACGCAAACTGGACAACGGCAAGATCGTCCCTGTCAACGATATCTTGCGATGCCTAAAGGCGTTGGATCAAGTCGGCCCCACCGGCAAGGATCTTTCGCGTCGGGCAATGCCGTGGAACATGGCATTTGACCGCCGCGGCCCGCGCATAAATCGCTTGCTGCGTAAGCGGCGCTCTACCGGCAGGGACGATGACGATGATCCGCCGCCTTGCCCGGCGGCAGTATCACCACGCGTACCTGGCGGCGGCCAAAGTGGCGCGTACATGATGGTTGAGCGCGAGCCCGCTTATGCCTGACGGATCGCCTCTCGGTTTCCGAAAGCACAAAGAACCCGCTGCGTCGGTTCGCAGCGGGTTCGCAAGGCGTCCCGCCTGCTGTTGAAGATGATCTGCAAACTCCGCCCTTTGCTGAAGTGCTCGGCGTTCCGGCTGCAATGAACGGCCGCGTGTCTTCATCATTATCTGGCATGTCCGTCAGGACTATCGCCAGTCTTTGCAATCTGCTTTTTGGTCGAGTCGCTTGCTGTCCATTGAAGCTCGAACATTCGGTGAAGCGTTGTCTGAATGGTCGCCGACCGTCCGGTCGTTTCACGGACATCAGCGCGCGACCGGCCGGCCTGTGTCGTTGACTCAGGCCTTGCCAAAAGCGTAAGTCGCGGTGCGCGTCTCACGTCCAAGGCGCAGCGCTTCATCATAAAGGTATCAAAAATGGACGACAAATATGCCAACGCGCGCGAGCACTTTTTCGCGGCGATCAGGACGCTAGCAGCGTCTTCGGACAGTGTTCAAACGCGCCTGATCGACGCAAATACGAACATTCTGGACGTTACGATCGATGAGTTCGATGGTGACCCAGAACTCAAGTTCAAATTTGCAAAAATACTGGATCTGCTTGCTGTCGATCAAGACGATATGGAAACGGTCGCTGTTGAGACCGCAGCGCACATGACGGATTTTGAAGCGGTCAAGGTCGCGGACCTGATTTGTGATTTCTACTATGAGCTGACGTAATTTGGCGTAGCGGGCGGAGCGCCTCGGCTTCGTCCGCGGCCAGTTTCAATACCCGTGATCTACATGAGTGCGATAGCGGCATCCACGGGGGCGCCTCGGACGTTCCGGAAAGCGTGATGATCACCAACCGCGTCTTCCTGCGCAGATTATCACGGCCTTGTCGACGTTGCTGAATCGGCATGATTCCGACAATTGCTGGCTACCTATGGCATCGAAGTCTTTGATCAGGCCAGGGCAATCAACCGGTCATAGGACCTAGGTCGTATGCGCCTCAGGACTGAAGCCCTTGGTGGGAACTAACCCGTGGAGCAGTCGTTTCCTCAATGATTTCAATATCAAGGAGGAATTCATGGCAGACCGACCTACCATCGTGAACTCAGGCGGAGGGGGAAACTGCTGTCGCAGTTGTTCTTGCCATAGTGGCGATCGCGATCCTGCTTCTCTTCACCGGGGTGATTCATCTCGGGAGTAGTGGCGGGACCAAAGATGTCAACGTCAAGGTGGATGTGCCGAAAGTTGAGGCCCCATCGCCCGCCTCCCCAGCGCCTGCACCGGCCGCACCCGCTAGTGGAGGCTGAGCATGTGCAATGGCACCAGCGCGCGACGCTCGAGCGCTAGAGCCGCTTTGTGAATGTCGCGATCAAGGAGCAAGGTATGAAGGAGCGGCACAACAGCCTTATCGAGGCAGGTTGGTTACGGGCGGTGCCCGCGTCACTTGCGCTGACGCTGCGTTTCGCAGGCTTCTTTCTGTCATGAACCGATTTCTATTTCTCGCCGCTGACTTTCTGTCGCGTCCGCCCGGCTTCTATATGTTGGTCGTGGCGATGGTTCTCTGCACGTTATTGGTGCCGTTCGGTTTAACAAATGCCGTCACCTACGCGCTGTCGGTTGCAGCAATTATCATCACCGGCGTTGTGCTGATTCAGGGCTATCGTGACACGGCCGCCATACATGCAAAGCTGGACGAGCTCATTATTGCGTTGTCAGAAGCGCGGAATGATGTGGTTGGGCTGGAACATGCCGAGCCGCATGTGATCAAAACCAAACTGACTAAGCTTGAAAAGGAAGCGGTAGCGGATCTGTCGGTCCAGGCTCCGCAAGAGCAGGCCGACACGTGAGAAAGTCAAAGCCCGTCGCCCACCAAGAGGAGACGAGCTTGCGGCGTAGCATCGAAAACGACCGTCCGCTTTGCGGGTCAAGGCAGGCAACTCGTCGTCACGCGACAGCTGCCTGGTGGCTGCACCGTCCTTGGCAGCGCTTCATTTGAAGCGGTCTGGAACGAATGCCGCAGCGCTTAGTTTGAATAGCGACGGGACACCACGGAGAAATTGAAATGACAAGCCGACCAAAGATTTTGGCCAGCACCGCTCTCGGTTTGCTGATCGCCTCTGCGCCGTTCGGGGCACTGCTCAGCAGCACAGCGTTTGGTGCCGCACGGTTCATCGCATCTGAACCGCCAATTCTTATCAAGCTAAAATGCAAGGAGGGCGAGTCTGCCGAAGCCTGCGCGCTGAGGCAACAGACTCCGGCCGAAAACGCTGCTCCACTTCCAACGACCGAAGAGCAGCCTGCTCAGGAACCGCAGGTGCAGCCAGAGGCGGCCCCAGCGCCTGAGGCAAGTCCAGTTCCAGAATCTGCTCCCCAGATCGACCCGTCCGCGAAGGAACAGCCGGCCCAGCCGGCCGTGACCACACCACAATCCCAGCCTGCGCCGGCTTCCACCGACCAAAAGACGCCAGCCGCGGACAAATCGGCGCCTAAGCAAGTCGAGCCTGCAGGTCAGGCGCCAGCGGTCAACGCGCCTGCCTCGGCCCCTGCCGCGGTCGACGAGCCTGCCCCGGCCGCCGAGCCCGCGCCAAAGCAGCCGGCGACTGGCGAGCAACCTTCAACCGGTCAGCAACCTTCATCCTCCGAGCAGCCAGCCAGTGGCGAGCCGGCTAAGCCCCCTCAAAGCGAAAAGCCTGTCCAGGGCGAGGCGCCAGCAAATCCGAACGCCGCGCCCATCCTCGACAGTGAAAAGGATGCAAAACGTCCGGGCAAGGACGGCAAACCGCCTGCTCAGCAGAGCGATGGCGGTCAGACGTCCGCGCCTGCGGCTGCCCCAGTAGAGGCCGGACCACCGCCTGCTGACGACAAGGCAGCGCAGCAGGAGATCAAGCCGGAGAAGATCGTTCCGGTAACGGACGAAAAAGGGACCCGACGAGACAAGGCGCCAGAAAGCCAGGCGCCGGATCGCCCAAAGGGCGCTGACGTCCTCACGGAAATTGGCGGCCGGATTATCATCCAGTTCAACAACCAAACGATAGTCGAGAGCAACGAAGCTCCGCGAATGAACCGTGGTGCCAAGGACGTGTACTACGAGGATTTGCCGGGCGGCCGCACCCGCGAGACGATCATTCGCGACAACGGCAACCAAATCGTCACCATCCGCAACCGCAATGGTGACGTCTTACAGCGCTCGCGCATCACGCCCGACGGCCACGAGTATGTCTTGAGTTATGTCGACGAGCGGTATTACCAGGATTTGCACGATTGGCGCGACCCCGGAGATGACCTGCCAGCGATGCGTCTCTCCATCCCGCGCAACCAATATATCCTGGACTCGGAATTGGTCGAAGATCCCGGTGACTACTACACCTTCCTCGAACAACCCCCGGTGGAAAAGGTCCAGCGCCTCTATTCGGTCGACGAGGTTAAGCGCTCCGCGCGTGTGCGCGACATCGCCCGGCGCGTCGATCTCGACACGTTGAATTTCGAGTCCGGATCGGCAACGATCTCGGATAGCGAAGTCCAAAAGCTGCAAGGTGTCGCGGACGCAATGGAGCGGTTGCTGAAGAAGAACCCGGCAGAGACTTTTTTGATCGAGGGCCACACCGATGCGGTCGGCAGCGACAACGCAAACCTGGCCTTGTCCGACCGTCGAGCTGAGGCAGTTGCCGAGGCCCTTACCAACACCTTTGGCATCGCGCCAGAGAACCTGACGACCCAAGGCTACGGCGAGCGCTATCTTAAGGTGAACACGACAGCGGCGGAACGACAAAACCGCCGTGTCGCTATCCGCCGCATCACGCCGCTAGTAGCGCCCGTCGCCAGTTCCAACTGAACGGGACGTCTCGCGATTCGGCCAGCTCGCCGACTCGCGAGACGCTTGCCGCGCCGTGGCGGCGCGATGCCAATCGTTCTGCGTCCGACTGCCATGCGCTGGCTTGGGCTGAAGCAAAATCCGCGCAACCCATCTGGTCCTGTCCTTCCAGCTGTACGATGGGGAAGGAGGTGCGGGCTCGATGCGTAGTGAAGGCATAGTCGTCAGCCGCTGGGCGATAATGCGCGGCAAGATCGTCGACCCTGATACTGTGCCGCAGGCAGCAATGACGCCGGCGTCCCGCCAAGCCTATATGGCTGGCGGACAGTGGGCGTGCCCCCCGCCGCCGGACTTAAGTCTGATCAAATAACGCAAAGGTCCTAGCCGTCACTTGAATTGGAACAGCCTAAGGCCAAGGTCGTTGTTTCCCAAATAGTTGGGAGAAATCAGATGGATAGAAGTGTGCAGCAGGCGCGCTGGTTGCTCGCCCCGATCTTCGCAACGGCGATGGCTCTACTTGTGATTGGCATCGCTCTTTCCTGACAACCGCAGATTGGCGCAGTCCCGTCCCGTCCTGCGCCGATAGGGTTCGCCRCCACGAGTGCCGAGCGAACCCTCATTTTTTCAATTTTCGTAATCATCAAGGAGAGAAGTCATGGCTGAGGGTCCAACCGTTATTAACTCAGGCGGGGGCGGAGGCGGCGGCACTGCCATCGCGGTCGTTCTCGCGATTGTCGCAGTGGTAGTGCTGCTGCTGTTCACCGGTGTAATCAACCTCCATAGCGGCGGCAGCGGACAGGACATCAACGTCAAAGTGGAAGCGCCAAAGGTCGAGGCGCCGGCAGCGACTGCTCCTGCGAAACCGGCCGAACCTGCACCGGCCGCGACGGCGCCGGCCAGTGGCGGCTAAGCAGCGCACGCTCTACAATAAAAGATAAAGATCCGGAACAATATATACTTGGCAGAGTTGTGCTTCAGCAGTGAAAATGCTGCTCAAGTGAACTTAGTAACGAAAGGTTCGATCATGAAGAAGTATCTTGTCGCCACCGCTGCAGGTCTTGTGATGGCCGCCGGAATCGGTGCCGCTTTTGCGGAAGACGTCATCATTCTCAAGCCCGAGCAGCAGACGGTCGTTCGCGAATACGTCCACTCGCATAAGCTTGCTTCGGTGAGCTTGCTGGGTGTCGAGCTTGGTGTGGGCACCGCGCTGCCGGACACCGTCGAATTGCACGCCATCGATGTTCCTGACGTGAAGTACAAGTATACGGTCGTCGGAGACCATGCGGTCTTGGTCGACCCGGATACGCGCAAGGTCGTGCAGATCATCGAATAATCTGCTTCGATCAAGGAAGGCCCGCCGCTGCCGTTGATGGAGTGGCGGGTTTTTCATTTTTGCTCGTTTACGCGCGGATGGAACTCATGGGCGTCTCGCGCTTTGACCGGGCCGACCCCGTTCGGTCCTCAATCCCCGGAATGCACTGCCCCGCCGGCTCGCGCCGGCCGGTTTTTTTGAAACCTGCGTCGAAGTTATTCGTTAGGCTAGGAGCGGTGCGTGGGAGCGCTGCGAGCCCGCGCTTTCCAGTGGCGCAGGCCGAAGCCGTCGTTAGGGGGTGGCGGCGGGCTTTTTCGTTTCGGCTCGGAACTTCCTTCGTCAGTGGCTGTTGAGCTGCAGCGGCTGGTTCTGCCGGTTCCGGCTGCTGACTGGGAGTCCCTCCTCGGTCGGCCCGCGTCCTGCTATAGGGCGCGGGCCACTCCGCAATCCGCCTACGCCATGCGGAGTTATTGAGTTTCGGAACCATTTTAGCGCATGCTTATTGATCGCCGGGCGTGAGGTTCAATGCATGCGTGTGAGCGAATAGATATTGAGGTCGAAGACGCGCTCGACGCCTCTTGGCGTTTCTTCGCCAGCGGTCGGCCTGATCGGCACCTTGATGACGCTGAACTTTGCCCGCGCTCCTTCTCCCCGAATGCGGGGCTGCGACCGTTTTGTTGAAGAGTCCAGAAAGCGGCTAAACGATAAACCGCCTGGCATGTCGGAACATTAGCTGTTTCGATTAGTTTTGGTTCATGCTTCGGATGTTGTCACTGGCATCCGGTGCAAAGGCTGGTGGGAGCCGGCCCGCGTCATTGGTCCCTCCATGACGCGGGCTTTTGCAAGCTCTCTCAGCTACATTAGCAACTACTGAAACAAAACTCGGGTCTGAACGTTATGGATTTCGCCAGAGCTCAATCTGGCTGCTCCAGAACCCTCCCGCTGGCTTCGGCCGGCGGGTTTTTTCGTTTCGCTAGGAACTTCGCTCGTTGCGGCATGTTGATCAGCGGCGGCTGGTTTTCTTCCGCACCGGCTGCTGACTAAGAGACCCTCATTTCTTGGTCGGCTCGCGTCCGCTGCAAATGGGCGCGGGCCAATTTCTGCGCAACCGCAAGGGGGGCCGTCACCGGTGCCCAACGGAACATTAGGGCCATCTAATAGTTATAGCTGAGCGGTAAGACTTATGACATCGGGTGACGGATGAAAATGACAGCAAAGCGGATTGCAATCCAGGAAGGGTATGCAAACAACGAGAGCCCAAAGGCTATCGCCACACGACTTAACTGTAGCGTGGCTTCTGTCAAAGCTACGGCCAGTCAGCTAGGCATCACCCGCAGCCAGAAAGCTGCGTCAGACTTTCGACGTGGCTTCGCAGTCCCGGCAGAGATGCTGGTGCACTACAAGAAACTGATGGCCAACAGATTCAGCTCGAAGGAAAGTGGAGAGCTTCTGGGGCTGGTGTGATTGACACTGATGAGCGAACGTTGCGAGAAACGTTCCGTTAACCATTCGGGCTCACCCTCAATGAGCGGCTTCAAGCACCGCGTTACAGGCAACCGACAAAAGGCCCGTCGCTCCCGTACCCCTCGGAGCGGCGGGTTTTTGCAAAGGTGGCGCGGCAAGGAATGCAACCAAAAGTGAACATGAAGAAGATCTACGCACGACCGACGATCATCAAGGCTGCCAAACTAGCGGCGATTGTGGCCTTTGCGGTTTCTAAAGGCGCATAGCCAGCAGCAGCGCAGATCATTGCTGGCGCATAAAAGCCCCGCTAGATGCGGGGTTTTTCTTTTGGGGAACCATTTTAGCTTACGCTAATTGAATCGCCGTGTGGGTGGATCATGAGTTTGAAGTTTGTCGAGCCGTTAATGCCGACCTTGGTTGAGAAACCTCCCGAGGGCGATGGCTGGCTGCATGAGGTGAAATTCGACGGGTATCGTTCGCAGATGATCATCGGCGACAAGGGGACACGGATCTTCACGAGACGTGGGCTGGACTGGACCTCCAAATATCGCGACCTCGCCGCGGCAGGCGGGGCACTCGGCGTCGAAAGCGCCATCATCGACGGTGAGATCATCGTTCTCAACGACAAGGGCCTGTCTGACTTCGGCGAATTGCGGAAAGCCATCACGTGTCGACAGCATGACCTGTATTTCGTGGCCTTCGATCTCCTGCACCTCAGCGGCCACGATCTGCGCGATATGCCGCTGGAGGATCGGCGCGAGATCCTCGCCGGGAAGATCCCGAAAGGCAGTCGCATTCAATTCAGCGAAGCGCTGTCAGGCACCGGCGCCGCTGTCTTTCACCTCGTCGACCAGGCCGGGTTGGAAGGCATGGTGTCAAAGCGCAAAGACAGCAAATATCGAAGCGGCCCGTCAACCAACTGGCTGAAGGCAAAGTGCTATGCGATCGACGAGTTCGATTTGCTAGGCGTCGAGCGCGAGGCCGGCAAACCCGCCTTCGCTCTGATGGCGGAATGCGGCACCGGGCGCTATGTCGGCAGCGCCTTTATCACCTTGAACAGGGAATTGCGCGAACGGCTCTGGCAACGCGTCCAGGACCATGCGGGGACGGCGCCCAAGGGCATGAAGCGACCTGCAACGCAATGGGTTAAGCCGGGCCTGGTGGCCACTGTGAAGCACCTACGCGGCGAGGAAGACTTACGCCACGCCTCGCTGCAGGACTTTCGGGAGGAGGAGTGATGGCCTTGGCTAAAAAGGACCATGAGCGTTTTGCATATGCATGGATGTACGGCGTCCAGGCTCGCAAGGACGGCAAGGCGCGAGACGTGCCACAGTACTGGGACGAATATGCGGACGCGTGGCTGAAGGGCTTCGACGGAGAGCCGATTGCCGACAGGCCCAAGTCTGTCAGCGATCAGTTGGAAGCGGAGCTCGATGATCCTGCGGTCCGGCCGCTTGGAACCTAACGCCTGCTTCCGGGCTTATGGGCGGATGAGCACACGCGGCACCGACTTTTTGTACAAATGGATCGGCGCCAACGTCCCCGAGACGGTAGGCGCTGATATCCTCTCAGTTGCAGAGCTCGTGCAAAAGCTTTTCGCCGACGCCAAGTCGATAGGCATCCCGAGCATTGAGATCGAGGAAGACACTGGCAGCGTCTACGAGGCGATCCTTGCTGCCATCGTGCACCACCAAGCCGGCTTGGTGGATTGACGATTTCGCCTCTTGCCGGTGACGTCGGTTTGAGGAATATAATCCTCCCGTTGCGGCGACCCCCTCAAACGGAGTTCGCTACCATGGCCAGGACCAAACTTTCCAAACAGCTTTCTCAACCTGAAATCGACCGCTTTCTGGTGGCAGCGGAAGCGCTGCATAGGAGCGTGGTACAACCGCTACTATCGCCTAGCTGCGCACACTTCCGAGCGCTTCAGGCGGCTCATGAAGCTTTGCTGAAGACGGTGCGAGATATCACCGGCAAGGATGCGTCATGGTCAGTTCTTTGTCGTCTTCGACCACGCAACCATTCGCCGCAGGATCTCGAAGGGAACGACTGAAGTGTAATTTGTTGGACGGCGCCGCCTCTGACGGCTCACCATGCGATCCAGGGCTGCCGTGGCAATGGGCGCTGTGTCTGCCAATTGTGGGTCGCGGAACCATACGGAACGATACGGGAAGACTTTTGATTTTGGCCCACGAAAAACTCAACAAAATCAACGTTTTTTGTTCGCCCTCCGGGCCCACCAACTTATTATATATCAATACCTTACGCCTAATTCCTTGAGTTTGAATTGAGCGCTATCGGGTAAACCTATGGCTTCTGGGCAAAATGGTTTTGAGCCTGTTCGTCAATTTTCTCCGTCTCGTTGATGGCACCCGTCACACGTAGCTCAAGAATTTCTGCTTCGAAAGACCTTCCCACGATTCATGGGGTAATCGGCGGCAATGGCGTGCATATAGGCGGCAACACAGACCTACCTCTATGCTCATCTCGCGCTGAAGGAGGCCGCACTAGCGAAGGTGACAGCTATGGAGTGGCAAAAAGAAGCAGTCATTCGCTTATGCATTTGATCCCTGAGTGGCAGACAGGGGCAAGCTGGAAGTCTGCGTATATCCTGCGGCGTCTTGGAACGGTGGTGTGGAGGCTTATCCGCCTACGCTGGCCTCCATCCAGCCAGCATAGACACCTTAGTATAATCGACGTGTGCGGCTCTTTTGGGCAATGTCCGAGCCGAAGCGCAGCGCCACCGGATCGCCCCAGGGCGAACGTTCGCGAATAAGTAGCTTATGCGATTAGTCCGTACTGCCGTGCTTTGTTCCGCAGGAACGGCAGACCATTGCCCATAACCACCGCTTCACTCTCGGCCACTGGACGCCACACGCTGAGGCCAAACGCCAGAAGCGGATCCATATTGATGAAGCTCTCCATCGCGAGCCCCCCCTTGAAACCGATCGCCGCCAACGTCGCGAACGTTTCGTCCCAATTGCAATTGCCTTCGCCCGGGGTGCCGCGATCAGACTCGGAGAGATGGATATATTTGAGATAATCGCGGGCGACGATAATACCGTTGCCCATACCCTTTTCCTCGATGTTCATGTGGTAGGTATCAAGATGCACGAACATATTGTCAGCGCCCACTCGTTCGATTAGCGTCACCGCCTGCGCCGCAGTATTGATGATGTGGTTCTCATAGCGGTTCACGGCTTCGACACCGAGTTCGATCCCTCGCGACTTGGCTTGCGCGGCCGCGACCGTCATCACTTTCGCGATGTTATCCAGTTCGTCCTGCGTAGGTGGCACGCCGGTGCGCTCGCCGATGCCGCCATAGATTACGCCGCATAGCGCCTGGGCCCCGATATCGGCCGTCTTGTCGATAGCCACCTTGAGAAAGTCGATCGCTTCCTGCGGATGGCGAGACGCCCACGCATATTCGGGCAGCCCAAGCGAGCACACCGCCTGCATGCCATTTGCCGCCAGCAGCTTGCGGGTGTGATCGGCATCGCAAGAAAATGGATCGGCCAGTGAAATTTCGATGAAATCGAGATCGTATTTCTTGACCGCCGCTACAGTGTGCTCGGCGCCCTCTACGGACCAACCACTCGTCCACATGCTCGTATGAACGCCAAAACCTTTCATCGTGTTATCCTCATGAAATTGAGCTGCCCGGCAGCCCACCGCAAGATCATGACGCCGATCAGCATGATGCCCCAAATGGCCGTGGCCAGGTGCTGGCTGGCGCCCAAGAGATTCAGTCCCGAAGAAAGCAACTGCAAAACGATGAGGGCGAGGAAGACCGAAACGACCTTGCCGAAGCCGCCGAACGGGTTCACCCCGCCCAAGAAGCAGGCAAGCACAGTAATCAGCACATAGGACTCGCCATGGCCGACCCGGACCGAATTGAATCGTGCCATCATGATAATTCCGGCCAACGCACACATGGCGCCAGACAGCGCGTAGATTAGAATGATGACGCGTCGCGTCGAGATGCCGGAATAGCGCGTCGCTTCGATGTTAGAGCCGACCATGTAGTTTGAAAAACCAAGCTTGGTTCGGGTCATCAAGATATGCCAGACGACGACTGCGCCGAGCAGGATTAGCAGGGGGATTGGAATGCCGGCGACACTGCCGTGACCGAGCGGCTGGATGAATTCGGGAAAGCCCGAAATATCTGCGCCGCGGGTCAGGAATTCGCCAAGGCCGCGCAGGAAAATCATCACCGAGAGCGAAACGAGGATGGGATGCGCGCCGGTATAGGCGATCACCGGACCCATGACCAAGCCGCTTGCAGTGCCAACGCCGACTGCAAGCACTGAACCGAGTAGAAAGGCATAGATGCTTGCGTCAGGTCCTCCGTTGGCCTGAAGGACCCAGGCGAGCGTGAGGCCGCAGAGATTGGCCGTGAACGTCACGGCGAGATTGATGCCGCCCGAGATGATTGGCATCAACATGGCGAGCGTAAGCAGTCCAAGTTCAGGCAGCTGAAAGGCTACCGATTCAAAGGTAGCTTTGGACAGGAACCGCGGTGAGAGAGACCCGAAGAATCCAATCACCAAAATCAATGCCAGCAAAAGTCCAATATTCTCGGCGCCCAGCTTGCCGGCGAGACGGCGCAAGAATCCATGCCGTAGCGCTCCAGTTTCGAGCACGCGCTGGGTCATGTGCCCATTCTCTGCCGCAAGCTGGTCAGAATGTGCCCGAGCGGCGCATTGGACAGGGTGATGGCGATCAGAATGATCGCCCCGACGATCATCTTGAAAGCATAGGGTGAGATGCCAAGGAGGTTCAGCCCGTTTTGCGTCACCGACACAAGAAACACCCCAAGGATGCAACCGAGCACGGTGCCGCGCCCGCCACCCAGTCTGGCACCGCCGAGGACTACAGCTGCGAGCACGTCCAGTTCGCGCCCCACCAACGCGTTGGGCACGACTTCCTGAGAATAGTGCACCTGCACGAGTCCCGCGATCCCCGCCATCAAACCAAGCCAGCCGAAGGCAATGAAGTGCATTGCGGCGATGTTGATACCGAGGCGACGGGCGCCCTCCGGGTTGTCGCCAAAGGCGTATAGCTGCCGTCCGGTGGTCGTATAACGGATAAGCCCCCAGGTGGCGGCGACGCAGACCGCCATGATCGCAACCGGCAGGGTTAGCTCGGCCCAATTGCCATTCGCCTGTTGGAACTCGAAAAGCACAGTGCGATGCGTCCACCAGGCAGGCAGATTGTAGATCGATACACCATGCGTGAAGAACATCAGCAGGCCGAAAAAGATATTGAAGGTAGCGATGGTGACAACGATGGAAATGATCTGGAAGCAGTAGATGAGGCCGGCGTTTACCGCACCCAGGGCTATCCCGACAATTGCCGCCAAGGTGAGGCCGATGAACCAATCGCCACCGCCTATTTGGGCAAGAGCCAGCGCCACAACGTATTGAACCACTGACGCGGCCACAGCGAAGGAAATGTCGATGCCCCCCGCGATCAACACCACCAGCAGCCCAACCGCGAAGATCAGGTTTGTCGAGCTTGTGTTGAGCAGGTTGAAGAGATTGGCGATGGTGAAGAATTTGTCACTCGCGAGGGAGAGACCTGCGCTCATGATGAGAAGAACCACAATGAGCCATGTCTCGGTGGGGTGAGCCCGGAAGAGCTTGCCGCGGCTATGCATAGACGGCAGCTTCCAGGTCACCGAGCGAGACGGCGTGCGGATCGTATTCGGCGACTATCTTGCCCGCGGCCATATGAAGGATACGATCGGCGTTGAAATAGACCTCCGGCACTTCATCGGATATCAGCAGAATAGCCAAGCCCTCGGCAGCGAGCTTGGCGACAATCTCGAAGATGCCGGCACGCGCGCCAACGTCCACCCCCACGGTTGGCGAATCAAGAATGATCAGCTTCAGACCGACCGCCAGCCATTTGGCGATGGCCACCCGCTGCTGATTGCCACCCGAGAGCGTGGAAATCGCATCGGTCTGCCGCCCGATTTTTATCGCCAGTTCCTCGATCCAATGATTGACGAGCGCATCCTTCTTCTCTGAGGAGATCAGCCCGCGATCAAGGATCTTGTCGAGCACCGGGATAACGGCGTTGTCGGCGATCGACTGCGGCTGTATGAGACCAAGAGACAGACGGTCTTCGGAGAGGTAGCCAATCCCTGCGCGGATTGCGTCGCGGTTGGAGTTCAGATGAAGAACCGTCCCGTTGAGTGAGATGCTGCCGCGATCCGGGCGCAGCATGCCGAAAATCGAAAGCGCGAGTTCTGTGCGACCGGCGCCGAGTAGTCCGGTCAGGCCAAGCGTTTCACCGCGCCGTATTGTCAGCGAAACGTCGTCATAGTCGCCTGCGCGGGTCAATCGATCGATCTTCAATACAACCGGTGAACCGCTCAGGTTTCTTGTGCTCACGGTTTGGTCAAACGTCTTGCCGGTCAYCAGTTCTGTGAGGCGTGACTGGGTCATTCCGGCGGTCGGAAACACCCCGACGACCTTTCCGTCGCGCAGAACGGTGACGCGGCTCGAAATCTCCAGAACTTCTGCAAGACGGTGGCTGACAAAGACGATGGCCATGCCTTCGTCGCAGAGGGTTCGAACGATGGCGAGCAGTCGGTCGGTTTCCGATTGAGTAAGCGACGATGTCGGCTCGTCCATGAAAATAACCTTCGCATCGCCGGCCAGCGCCCGGGCGATGGCGACGATCTGACGTTGGGCGATGGCGAAGCTACGCAGGGGCGCGTCGACATTGAGGTCGGCCCCAAGCCGCGCCAACAGCCCTCGCGCCACCTCGCGAATGCGCGAATGATCGACGAGCCGAGGCATGTTGCCGAGCACAGTTCTGATCCCGATATTTTCAGCGACTGTCATTTCAGGAAACAGTGCGAGGTCCTGCCAGATGACCTCCACCCCGGCGCTGCGCGCGGCAGCCGGCGACATGATGTCGACGGACTTGCCGGCGATCGACATGTGTGCGCCGGCTAGCGGCTGACAAACGCCGGTGATTACCTTGATCAGGGTGCTCTTGCCGCTGCCGTTCTCGCCGGCGATGCATTGCACTTCGCCCGGGAGTACCTCGAAGGCGACATCCTGGAGGGCTCTGACGCCACCAAATGTAACGCTTATGTTGCTAAACGACAGAACCGATGGGAGGTCCTGCGTCGTAGACGCGACAAGGCTCACGGCAGGTCTTTCTGAAATGACAAGGATGGGGCGTGCCGGGATTGATCTGCCACCCCGGCACGCCAGCCATGGTCCGCCGCCTAAAGCCCTAGGGCCGCAAGACCATCGACCGTTTCGACCGTGATAGGCTGCACAGCGTCCACGATGATGGTGCCGGTTTTGAAGTCAGGGTGAACGACACCCAGACCCTCGATCGTCATGCCGTCGGTGATTTCACCGCCGCCCGCCAGAAAATCAGCCATCGTTACGAATACTTTGCCTGCTTCCAGAGGATTCCACATATAGCCGCCATCGATAATGCCGGACTTGAGCATGGCGCTGCCTTGGCTAGGCGAGAATGATCCGACAAGAACAACCTTGTCACCCAGCTTCTGCTCCTCGATCGCGCGTCCGGCGCCGATCGGTCCCTGGCTGCCGAACGTCAGGAAGCCGCCGAGATCCGGGTTGGCGGCAAGCACGTCCAGAGCCGTCTTCCGGCTGTCATCGGCGCTTTCGGCGACGCCGTATCTGTCGCCAACCATTTGCATGTCGGGAAAGTTCTTCTTCAGATAGGCGATTGCAGCATCGGCCCAGGCATTGTGTGCGGGTACGGTAAGAGAACCTACGTACACGACATACTTGCCCTTGCCGCCCATTTTCTCGGCAAACAGCTTGGCATGAGCCTCACCGAAGCCAACGGACGAGACCATCTCGAAGTCCCAATCAGCGTTCACCTGGTCTGGCGATTCATGAGTTATGACCTTGATGCCCGTGTCGCGCGCCTTTTTTAGCACTGGCTCGAGAACGTTTGCATCATTCGGCACAACGCCAATTACGTTGACGCCCTGAGCTATCAGGTCTTCGATCGCGCGGACCTGAAGTGCCGGGTCGGCGCTGGTCGGCCCGACCATGAAGCCGTCGTCGCCAAGCTCTTTCGACTTTTCCTTTATTCCCGTTTCCATAGCATTGAACCAAGGAATACCGCCGATCTTCACGACGACTCCAACCTTGACGTCCTTTGCCAGCGCAGCATCCATTGCGACGACCGAAAGGGCTGCGCCGAACGCTGCCACGAGTATAGTTTTTGCGAACATTTAGTTCCTCCCTGATTGACGAGTTTTTGGGCTGCCTGGTGCCCATGTCGGCTTAGTTGGGCTCACGCCTTTGTGCCCGACGCATTGACGCACTCGGCGCCGCATTCCTCCCAGAGCGCACCATAAAAGACCGTGAACGGCGGCCGGTCAAGGTGCTAAATAGATTTAGCAAGGGCTATCCGACCACCAGCGTCGAAAAAACATTTCTCGATTGATGTAAACGATCCGCCCTACCGCAATCAGGCTGCACCCGCGGAAACGACCTGCGATCCCCGCGAGCCTTGGGTGGAGGCGGTGCTACCCAGATCCGAAGCGCCGATGAACGGAGTTGAACTTCTGCAACGATGTCTTGTGACAAGGAATTGCTAGTCGATGGATGCCGAATCCCAATCTTCCTGGGCGCCGTCATGCTCTCCGGTTCGCCCAAAGCTGGTCGGTACGGTCACCAGCGGAAAATGGTCTATTGGATAATTCTCCAGCAGCGAAAATCCTTCAGCAATCATCACCTCGACATTCTGCCGGACCATGGTCACGTCGAAGGGCAAATGCGCCGCGAATGGATCCCAATCGAAGCTTCCAACAACAATCCGTCCAAGCTCACTTGAGGCCAGTGTCGAAGTGAACCGCAATGTTCCTTCAAGAGCTGTGACGCCGTTGACGAACATACCCGAGGGCAGGTGCCCAAGCTGAGCGTATCGTGCAGCGAGAGACCGGGCAGCATTGGTCGGTGCATATCCGCAGCAGTCAATCGTACCTGGGCCCGCAACAATCCCGTGAGCTGCCAGGACATCGTGAAAACCCAGCAAACGGCTACGGGTTGCGTCATCATCGGCAACTCCGCCAAAGAAAAAGAGATCGTCGGTCGAGCCCCCGCGTTCTTTCAGTTTCTGAACAATGGTCTCGGTGAGCGCCTTGGCGCCTCCGTAGTTGTCAGAAACAACTGAGGGAGCGCGACGGCCTGGCAGATCGATGTTGATGCACCGGACGCCCGCTGCCCGGCACAGATCATTCAGCGGATCGGGGTCACGGACGCCCGCAAGGAAGAGAAATTCGACCTGCTGAGCCAACAGGGTTTCCGTCACGCTCAACTCGTTATCAGGATTGCGATGCGTGCTGACGACGATCGGACACAAATGGCGGACGCGAGATTCCGCTTCAAAGGCTTCGGCCAATCCGGCGAAGAAGCGATTGCGATAGTGTGGCAAGATCATTCCGGCGAGCCCGGATCGGGAAAGCCGCAATCCTCGTGCCTTGAGGTTGACGGCATAGCCAAGGCGGTCAGCCCAGTCGAGGATCGTCGCTGCGGTTTCCGCCTTGATCCGGTGCTGTTGCCACGAGCCATTGAGGACGAGACTGACCGCGGTCGGCGACGAATTGGCCGCCACCGCGATATCATAAATCGTTGACTTGCGTCGGACAGACTTTCTCGCCATTTGTGACGCTCCCGCTGGCAGATGCAGTAGACGCTAGTGCGGGGTCAAGGCAACATCTCTAAATTGCGTCAGCCGCCGTGGTGCCCTCGGGGATGGCGCGAACGTCACGAGTCTCCAACATGAGACACATCAGATCGAGAATGTTGTCTTCGGTGCGTTTCAGGACGCTGGCAATCGAGCGACGGCACCATATGGAAAGTTTGCAGAGCCAATTGCGCTACAATGGGCACCGCACCCGGCGCTACCGCTGACGCGCTCGTAGAGTCGATTTTCGGCGTTGCTGGAACTGAGCTGATCACCAAGTGCCGTAGGGCCGCTCGCGCGATATCGCGGCCTACTTCGAGCTGACGTAGTGGCACTAGCAGTCCCGGCACCTCGATCGTTGTTCAGGGCCGCATCTCCAAGGCCGGCGACGCGGACGTGCAGCGCGCGCTACGAGGCGGCATCAGGATTGATGACGCACTTCAAGGGCAAGGACAAGGTCAAGGGGCTGGGAGACCGCCAAGCGCTCCTGCCACCGATCTCGGCTCTCTCGGACCGCGCCGGCCTCTAAGGGCTCTTGCTGATTTGCCTTGACTGCGCGAGAAAACTCTACTGTATTTGTGGATACAAAAATCCAATTCGACGTTGATCGGAAATTTCGGCGGAAAGATCCATAGATGAGCCATTCGGCAATTCCCTACGCCCAGACGCCGGCCACTGCGGAGCAGGAAGCTTTTCTACATTTGCAATCTGCAATACGCCTCGGGCGTTACCGTGCAGGCGACCGGCTCATCCCGGAAGAGATCGCGGCCGAGATCGGTATGAGCCGGATGCCTGTGCGGGAGGCCTTCCAGCGGCTGGCGCTCGAAGGGCTGGTTGTGATCCGCCCAAATCGTGGCTGTATCGTCGCTGGTCTGACGCTGGACGAGATCTACGAGACGTTCGAGATTCGCTCGGTACTGGAAGGGCTTGCCGTTCGCCTGGCAATGCCTCGGATGAACGCCGAAACCATTGCCGAACTTGAGCGCTTGTTGGCCCGGATGGAGCGCAGTGGCGCTGCCGGCGGAGCCGATTGGGTGACAAGGCACCAGGAATTTCACGGCTATATCTGCAATCTCAGCGGCCGCCCGAAGCTTATTCGGCAGATCGCATCACTGCATGTGACTATCGAACCCTATCTGCGCATCTGGTTCGACTATGTCGAAAAGCCGCTCAGTGCGGCGGAGGAGCATCTGGCCGTGATCGATTCGCTACGCGGCGGCGATGCCGGAGCCGCTGAAGCGGTCATGCGCAGCCACATTCTCGACACGGCGCCGCTGCTGGCCGAGTTCGCGAGCCCGAGCCGACGTTGAGGCAGTCGGGCCGGAAGGATTCTCGATTTCTACAAGTGCCCTCGAAGGGCCGAAAAAAGGGGAACAGAACCATGAAACTATTAGCCATTGCATGTCTTGCGGCCGGATTGAGCTTAGCTGCCGCTTTGTCGGCTTCGGCCGAGGATGCACCAAAGAAAATCACCATAGCGACGGAGGGCGCCTATGCGCCCTGGAACTTTACCACCGCTGATGGAAAGCCCGATGGCATGGAGGTCGAGCTCGCGCGCAATCTCTGTGAGCGTATGAAAGTCGAATGCACCATCATTACGCAGGACTGGGATGGGCTCATCCCGGCACTGACGGTAGGCAAGTTCGACGTCATCATGGCGAGCATGTTCATCACCGACAAACGACTTGAAGTCATCGACTTCACTCAACCCTATGCCATCGATCCTTCCGGATTCGCCGTGGCAAAGGACAGCCCGCTCGCTGCGTTGGCCGGTTCGACCGAGAAGATAAAACTGGAGGACGAGGCCCCCGCCAAGGCGGCAATCGACAAGATCAAGCCCCTGATCGCCGGCAAGATCGTCGGCGTCCAGGCTGCGACAGCGAACCTGGAGTTCCTGAAAAAGTATTTCGATGGCGCCGTCGAAATCCGCGAGTACAAGACCACGGAACAGCACGACCTCGATCTCGCGGCCGGCCGTGTGGATGCCCTGTTTGCACAGCAGACCGCTTTGGCGGCAACATTGGCCAAGCCGGAATTCTCAGGCTACACGGTCGCTGGTCCCGGTTTTCTCGGCGGGGTTTTCGGACGGGGCACTGGGGCAGGGCTGCGCAAGCAGGATACGGTGCTCAAGGCGATGTTCAACAAGGCGATCGATGAAGCCATCGCCGACGGCACCATCAAAAAGCTTTCGCTGAAATGGCTGAAGGCCGACGTCACGCCGCCCAAGTGAAATGCCCTTCCCGGAGCGCGAACTAGCCGATGCTGGATAGCGTTCGTCTGCTGGGGTTTGGCGACGGCGGCTGGGCGGTGGCGCTGCTCAGCGCTGCCCTCGTAACGCTTCTGCTTTCGGTCGCCGGATTTATGGTCGGCTCGGTGATCGGCGCTTTGGCAGCTGCGGCCCGGGTCAGCGGGTCGCGCTCCCTCGGCCTGCTCGCCGATGCCTATTCCACGGTATTCAGGGGAGTGCCCGACCTCTTGACCATCTATCTCCTGTATTTCGGCGGTAGCATGGCGCTGACTGCGGTCGGCCATTGGTTCGGCGCCCAGGGCTTCCTCGGATTACCCGCTTTCGCCACCGGCACGACGGCAATCGGCATAATTTCGGGTGCCTATCAGGCGGAGGTCTTTCGCGGTGCCTATATCGCCATCGACCGCGGCCAGATCGAAGCAGCGCGCGCCTATGGCATGCCGCCTGCGCTCATGTTGCGCCGGGTGATCGTGCCCCAGCTTATGCGCCACGCCATACCGGGGCTAGGGAATGTGTGGCAACTGGTGCTCAAGGATTCAGCGCTGATTTCGGTAATCGGGCTTGTCGAACTGATGCGTCAGGCACAGATCGGGGCCGGTTCGACTCGCGAGCCGTTTCTCTTCTACACGGCTGCCGCCGCGCTCTACCTGGCCATCGCCTCAGCGACCGGGTTGCTGTTCAAGCGCGCTGAACGCCGCGCGCTCCGCGGCATTCGGAGAGTGTGATGGATTTCGCCTTTTTCGCTGAAATACTGCCTAAGCTGCTTGCCGGCCTGCCGCTGACGCTTGAGCTTGCCGGCACGTCTATCCTGCTTGGCGCCATCCTCGCCTTGGCCTTGGCGCTGGCCCAGCGCCTCCGTCAGCCCTTGATTGACTGGCCGATCAAGGGTTTCGTCGCGGTGTTTCGCGGCACACCTCTGTTGGTCCAGATATTCCTGATTTACTACGGCCTTGGCCAGTTTCGGCCGACGTTACAGGAACTCGGTCTGTGGGGCCTTTTCCGCGAACCTTATTGGTGCGCCATCCTGGCGCTGACCCTCAACACCGCGGCCTATGGCAGTGAAATCCTCCGCGGCGCCATGCAGTCGGTGCCGTCCGGCCAGATTGAGGCGGCGCAGGCCTTTGGCATGACGCGCCTGATGACGCTGCGCCGCATCGTCCTGCCGATCGCACTGCGCCAGGCTTTGCCAAGCTATGGCAACGAAATCATCTTGATGGTCAAGGGAACGTCACTTGCGTCCATCGTTACGCTGATGGAAATCACCGGCATCGCCCAGGGCATCATCTCGCAAACCTACCGGGCCATGGAAGTTTTCGTCTGCGCCGGCGCTATCTACCTGATCCTCAATTTCATCATCACCCGGACGCTGGGCCGGCTCGAATACAATCTGTCACGGCATCTGCGCCCTGCATCGGGCCTTGCGACCAGTCCAGCGTGATTGGCTAGCCCGTCACAGAATTCGTTTTAGGGAGTTTTTTCGCATATGAGGGATTTCGAGAAACCAAACCGGTCGGTCGTGGTCGCACGGCATGGCATGGCTGCGACGTCCCATCCGTCGGCCACGCTTGCAGCCGTTCGGATTCTGGAGGCTGGCGGCAACGCACTCGATGCGGCCATCGCCGCCAGCGCCGTACAGTGCGTGGTCGAACCGGGATCGACCGGCATCGGCGGAGACTGTTTCGTCCTGATGTCGAAAGAAGGGTCCAGCGAGATCATCGCCTATAACGGATCCGGCCGTGCTCCGGCGGCCGCAACAGCCGATTGGTATGCATCTCAGGGCATCACGGAAATCGAGCGTCACTCACCGCATGCAGTAACCGTTCCCGGTTCGGTTGACGCCTGGACACAGCTCAATGCCGATCATGGAAAATTGCCGCTGGGCAAGCTTTTCGCTCCTGCGATCGAGTTCGCCGAAAGCGGCTACGCCATCTCCCCACGCGTGCATTTCGACTGGGACCGGGAGGCGGCGCTGCTTTCAGGCGATCCCGGCGCAAAACGCATCTTTCTCCCTGAGGGGCGGGCGCCAAGGATCGGCGAGGTGCACCGGCAACCCGAACTCGCCGCAACATTGCGCAAGATCGCGAAGGATGGACGCAACGCCTTCTACATGGGGGAGGTCGCGCAGGACATGGTTTCGCGCCTGCAATCCCTCGGCGGTTTGCACACACTGGATGATTTCAAGGGCGCCAGGGGCGAATATGTGACGCCGATAAGGACAGGTTTCCGCGGCCACGACGTCTACGAATGTCCGCCAAATGGCCAGGGCGTCATAGCGCTCATGATCCTCAATATCCTGTCGCGCTTCGAGGCCAAGGGTGACCCTCAGTCCGCCGACCGGCTGCACATCGAGATCGAGGCGACGCGACTTGCTTATGCGGCGCGCGATGCTTTGCTCGCCGACCCGGCGAAGGTGGCGGTGCCGGTCGAGCAACTGCTTTCAAGCGCGACGGCGGATCGTCTGGCGGGGATGATTGATCTTGGCCGCGCGCGCGCGGATCTTCCTTCATTCGATATGCCGGTGCATCGCGACACGGTCTATATTTCCGTCGTCGACAAGGATCGCAACGCCGTCAGTTTCATCAACTCGATCTATTATGGTTTTGGCTCGGGCATCGTCGCGGCGCGCTCGGGCGTGATACTCAACAATCGTGGTATAAGTTTTTCGCTGGATCCCAACCACCCCAACGTTATCGAACCAGGCAAGCGCCCCCTGAACACGATCATTCCGGGCATGCTGGTGAAGGATGGGCGCGTTGTCATGCCTTTCGGCGTGATGGGTGGAGCGTATCAGGCCATGGGTCACGCGCACTTCCTGTCAAAAGTTCTTGATTTTGGCCTCGACCTTCAGCAAGCCATTGATCTGCCCCGCGTCTTTCCAATTCCTGGCACGATGGACGTGGAGGTCGAGAGCACGCTTCCAGTCGCGGTTCAGGACGAACTGGCCGGTCGCGGGTTCCGCATCGTCCCGGCGGAGGAGCCGATCGGGGGCGCCCAAGCGATTATGATCGACTGGATGAATGGAACGCTGCAGGGCGGTTCAGACCCACGCAAGGACGGCTGCGCAATCGGCATTTAGAACGCTACACAGGCGTTGGAGGAGGAACAAAGGTCGAGGCCACTGCCGGCCATCTCGCATATTTGGGCCTGTAGCCTCATCCTCGTAGCAACCAGCGGGGTCTGATTTGACCATGCCTTCTTCTACCACCAAGCGTGCGCTGATCACCGGGGCGGGTGCTGCCGACGGCATCGGCTTTGCCATTGCGCGGCAGCTCGGCCTTGCCGGTCATGCCGTTTTCCTGAACGGTGCCAGCGCGCGTGTACTCGATCGCGCCGCCGAGCTTTGCGCCGAAGGCATCAATGCCAAAGCCGCGGTCGCCGATCTCACCATCGCAGCCGAAGTCGCGCGGCTGCGGGCTGATGTCGGCGCTGTCGACATCCTGGTCAACAATGCCGGCATGGGTTCGCTGGCATCGCCCTCGGCGGACAAGGCGTTTCTCGCCATGACCGAGGCCGACTGGGACCAAGGGATCGACGTCAGCCTCAAGACCGCATTCCTGGTCACCCGCGCGTTTCTGCCGGCGATGGTAGAGGCGGGCTATGGGCGCATC
>NZ_JBFUFX010000020.1:0-109668 GCF_056403215.1 Mesorhizobium sp. P2_H9
CGCACGCTGGCGCTCGAAGTGGCAAAGAGTGGCGTGACAGTCAATGCCGTGGCCCCCGGCTGGATCGAAACGGGCTCGTCGAGCGCAATGGAGCGGCAAGCTGCCCTGCACACGCCACCGGCGCGGGCTGGGCGACCGGACGAGGTTGCCGCAGCGGTGGTGTTCCTGGCATCGGAAGGTGCGAGCTACGTCAACGGCGCCCTGCTGGTGGTCGACGGCGGCAACAGCCTTCAGGAGCGCAAGGGCTGACTCCGAAAGAAGCCGGCCGTTCCGCGCGACCTGTATCTATCCCGAAACGACGAGTTGCAGACACGACCGGGCCTGGCCGTTTAAGTCCGCAGGCTCCGCCAGGGTGAGCATGCGACAATCCCGTGGCATCTGGAGTATCTCCGCAGCAAATCTCGGTATCCTCCGCAGAGTGTCCCCGCCACCGGCCAAGCAGGCGGTGTTGCTAACGACGCTCGATTCAGAGGCGTCAATGAAGGCTACATTACGCAACAAGCTGCTGAGCGATCACCTGCGCTACCAGCAGGTAGCAATTTCACGTCCGGCGCTCGACACCAGTTGGCCGCGACAGGCGAAACCCAGCACTCGCGCTTGTCCCGCGTTTCGAGCAGGCGCCTACTTTCCGATCTGATGAGAGAGAAAGTGATGCCCGCGGGTCACCTCCCAAATGAAGAATTATCCAGCGCCACGTCGACCAGCGGGAAACCCGCGAGATGGGCGGGTTCCGCCCTCGCGCTCAAACCCCGCAGTGCTTTCGAAGTCGAAGAACTGCTGAATCGCGAGTGCCGAGGCGCCGCGGGACCAGACGTTGTTGTCCCAGTCAATTTCGATCGGCGGGGGGGTTGCGAACGAGGTTTCGCGGACAGTGGCAACGAGGGGCTCGATAAGCGCCGGGCCAAACCGGACCGCTTCTCCGCCGAAGATGACGACTTCCGGGTCGATGAGATCGATCAGGCCGCTGAGCCGATGACCGATCTCGCGGCCGACTTCGCCAAGATAGTCCAGTGCGAGCCGTTCGCCTGCTTCGATGGCCTGCTGCAGGTTAATAGGGACCTTGCGGGAGCGCTTGCGGATTTCAATCCAGGCCCTAGAGTGGAGATTGCTGCCCAATCTAAGATCACTGGGACAGAAGATATTGAGCGTTTCCCAAGGCCTCGCGACAACATCCCTAGTCGAGTTCGATGATGCTGCAGCCATAGGCCGGGAGCGACAGCTTGCCGCCGCGTACTTTGCCATCGCCGAGCAGATCCTTGCCCGCGGGGACATTGCCGATGCTTGCCAGCTCGCTCAGCGTGTTGAGGATGAACAGCAGGCGGCGGTCCTTGCTCTCGCGGATGGTCGCTTCCACGCCGGCCGGCATGTCGGCGATGAGCGGCACGATACCGGCGGGCGCCAGCACCTGATCGGCCAGCACCTCGACCAGAGCATCGCTGAGGTACGTGCCGAGGTAGATCACATTGCCCTTGCCGACTTTGCGCGAAGTCATCGCGGCTTGGCCCTCGGCGAAGCGGCTAGCCCAGCTGCCGATAACGTCCGTGCCGGGCGCGACGTTAAGCAACTCATAAAGATGCGCCGCCGTCACCTGCGCATTCCCGATCTTGAGCTCGTATTGGCGGCTCGCCGACGTCGCCGGCAGCTTCTTGCGCACCGTGTTGGCGCCGAAGCGGCCGCCATGCTCGAACATCCCGTCGCCGCCGATCGGCGTCAGCAACCCGAACTCCTCGACCGTGATCCCGGCCAGCGCCGAGAGCCTCTTGCCCGGCGAGGTGTCGCGGATGACGTGGTTGTTAACGTCGCGTGATCCGGTGCGGCCTCCCAGGATTACCGTTCCACCCGCCTTGGCGAAGGCCTCGATCCGCGCCGTCCATGCATCGGTCCATTTCAGCCAATGCGGCACATAGAGCGCCTTGAGCTTGCTGAGATCATCCTCGGGATGGATGAAGCCGCAGGCGATGTTGTGGCGGTAGCAATAGCGGTGCAGCAGCGTCGCATCGTCCTGCGGGCTCGGCATGCCGATGGGGCAGGAGCGGTGCATCTCCTGATTGTCGAAATCTGATCCGGCGATGCCCAAATCCATGCGCACATGCGTGCCGAGGATCTTGTCCTTGAGCGCCGTGACCTCACCCGCAAACTGCTTGGCCTCGTCATAGCGACGCCGCGGGATGTCGTCGTGATCGATGATGCCCATCCAATAGATCTCGGCGCCGAAATGCGCCGGCCGCCAGCGGAAGAACATCACGCCATCGGCGCCGCGCGCCACCGAGGTATAGGCCATGCGGCGCATCTCTCCGGGTTCGGGCGTCAGCGTCGAGAAGTTCGGCTGCGCACCGAAGCCCGATTGCTGCTCGGGCACGATGAAGTTGCCGGTGAAGCCACGGCAGATGTCGAGATGCAGCGCCTGCGCCTCGCCGACGCCCCCAAGGCGCTGCATCTCGTCATAGAGGTGCGGATAGATGTCGAAGCCGAGAAAATCGAGATCGGTCGAGAACTCGCCGCGGAAGTCGATGTCGTCGATCCGCCCCAGATTGTGGAAGAGGAACCAGTCTGGATTGGCGGCGCGCATAATTAGCACCTGATCGTGCTGGAACCGCGCCGTGACGAAGGCGAGGAAGCGGTGATAGTCGACCACATGGGTCGGCCCGACCGGGGCCGGGGCGTAGTCGAGGGGCAGCACCACTTGATCGAAATCGTCGTAGGCGGTGGCCCAGAAATTTCCGCCCCACGCATCGTTGAGCGCGGCGATGGTCTTGTACTTGTACTTGAGAAAGGCCTGGAACTCGGCCAGAGTCACCGGACCGTAGGACAGCGATCCAGAGGTATTGAGCTCATTGTCCGTCTGCCAGCCGATGATGTGCGAATTGCCGCGATAATGCTCGGCCATCGCTTTAGTGATGCGCTTCGAATGCTCGCGGAACACTCCGCTCGCAAGATTGGCGTGCTGGCGCGAGCCATGGCTCATGGCGCGGCCATTGGCATCGACGCGCAACACTTCGGGATAACGCAGCGTCAGCCAACGCGGCGGCGTCGCCGTCGGCGTGCACATGATGGTCTTGATGCCAGCCTTGCCCAACACATCTATGGCGCGGTCGAACAAATCGAAGTCGAACGTCCCCTCATGCGGCTCGATAATATGCCAGGCGAATTCCGCAAGTCGCACCGCGTTGAAGCCCGCGGCTGCCATGCGGTCGGCGTCGCGCTGCCAATAGCTCTCATCGACATGCTCCGGGTAATGCGGGGTACCGACGAGGAAAGTGTCGGTTGCGATCGGCCGCCAGACAGAGAGCGGCGCGGATTTCGAGGCAGTCGTCATAGTCGGAAAACTCCAGGCGATAGTCTATTTGATGGCGCCGGCGGTGAGGCCGCCCTGCCAGAACCGCTGCAGCAGCAGGAACACCACGATGACCGGGATGATGCTGACCAGCGCGCCGGTGATGATAATCGAGAAGAGCACCTGTCCGCCGCCACCGCCCTGCTGCGCGAGCTGATACCAGGTCGCAAGGCCGACCGTGATCGGCTGATACTCCGGCGTGCGCAGCACAATCAGCGGCAGGAAGTAATTGTTCCAGGTCCCGACGAACGAGAGCAGCGCCACGGTCACCATGCCCGGCGCCACCAGCCGCAGCACGATCGCGCGGAAGATCACGAACTCGCCGGCGCCATCCAGACGCGCTGCGTCGAGCAGTTCGTCGTCGACGCCCTGCTCGATATAGACGCGCATCAGATAGACGCCGATCGGCGAGATCATCGAGGGCAGGATCACGCCCAGCGGATTATCGCTGAGTCCCGAAAGCGCCAGCAGCAGGAAGGTCGGCACGACGAGGGCCGTCTGCGGGATCATCACAGCGCCCAAGACCAGTGCAAACAGCAGATTGCGGCCGACGAATTTGAATTTGGCTAACGCATACCCTGCCGCAGTAGCCAAGATCGCGGCGCCAAGCCCGGCGACGGTCGAATAGAGCAGGCTGTTGAACATCCAGCGCATGAAGACGCCGTTGTCGCGCGCCAGAAGATCGCTCAGATTCTGCCAGAAGTTGAACTCGGTGCCGAAGCCGAAGCCGAACGTGGTGAACAGGTCGCCATTCGTCTTCGTTGCCGATAGGACCAGATAGACCAGCGGCATGAAGCTGTAGAGGAGGAACAGTGACAGCAGCAGCGTGAGCATGATCCGCGAGCGCCGCTGCTCGCCGGGTCGGCGCTTGGCAGCTTCGAAAGTAGCTATGTCGGTGGTCGCAGTCATCATTGCTCCGGCCGACGGCGGTTGGCGATCAGGGTGAAGATGTAGGAGGCCCCGGCGATCACGATGCCAAGCACGAACGAGACGGCGGCCGCATAGCCATACTGCTGGTTCGAAGTCGCCAGCGAATAGGCATAGAGGTTCGGCGTGTAGCTCGAATTGATGGTGTTTCTGGCGAGCGCGCGCATCAAATACGGCTCATTGAACAGCTGCAGTGTGCCGTTGATTGAAAAGATGATGGTAAGCAGGATCGCCGGCCACAGCAGCGGCAGCTGGATCATCCGCGCAAATTGCCAAGGCGAGGCGCCATCGACCCGCGCGGCCTCGGCGAGGTCCGAAGGGATCGCCTTCAGCGCGGCGTAGTAGATCACCATATTGTAGCCGACATATTCCCACGTCACGATATTGGCCAATGAGAAGATCATCACGCCCGGCGACAGGAAGTCCGGCGGCGGCAGGTTGAACGCCTTGGCCATCTGCGTGAACGGGCCGAAGGTGGGGCCGTAGAGATAACCCCAGATGATCGTCGCGATCACGCTCGGCACGGCGTAGGGGAGGAAGAAGCCGAGCCGGAAGAGGCCCTTGGCATAGACCTGGCCACGATCGAGCACGATGGCGAACAACAGCGCCAGGCCCAGCATGATCGGCACCTGCACGATGCCGAACAAAACGAGGTTCCACACGCCGCCCCAGAATTTGGCGTCTCCCATGACCTTGATGTAGCTTGCTGCACCCGCGAATTGCCGTCCGCCCACCAGCGTGTCGCGGTAGAGGCTCATGTAGAACGCATAAACCAGCGGCGCGACGATGAAGGCGATAAACAGCAGCACGAAGGGCGCCAGGAACAGATAGGGCGTGAGCTTTCGTGACGTGAAACCGCCCGATCGCGCTGGGCGCGTCGCTGCGGCTGGCGAATTCGACAATGCCATGGTCCCCCGTCCGGCAAGATGAAGAGATCGGGCGCGCCGGTCAAGCGCGCCCGGCCGTTGCCCGGGAGGAGTCAGGCTACGGTGAAGCCTTGTTCTTTCGCGTATGTGACCACGGCGTCCTGGATGCGGTCGAACGCGTCCGACAGCGTGCCCTTGCCGCCGATCGAGGCGCCGAATTCATCGGTCATCGACTGGTACAAGAAGCCCTGAAACGGGCTCCACTCAAATGGCGTCACAGCGTTCGCCGATTTGGCGAACACTTCGTTCACCGCCTGGCCGCCGTAGAAATCCATCTTGTTGCCCGCCCATTCCGGGCTCGACAGCAGCGCGGAGGTACAGGGGAAGAAGAATTGCTTGGTGGTGTAGAGCATTGTGGCTTCGGGATTCGTTGTCAGCCAAATCGCGACTTCGGCGGCCTCGGGGAGATGTTGGGTCGCTTTCATCACGGCCAGTGATGAGCCACCCCAACTGCCGGTCGCGAACTTGTTCGCGTCCCACTGCGGCAGATCGGCGGCACGCCACTGGCCCGCGCTGGTCTTGGCGAACGAGGTCAGGAACACCGGGCCCCAGCCCGCAGTGAGCCAGCTGGCATAGCGGCCCGTGTCGAGGCCGGTGTACCACTCATTGTTGAACCCCGGCTTGGTCTCGATGACACCCGCGGTAATAAGGTCCTGCCAATAGGCGGCGAAGTCCTTGGAAATCTTGTCGTTGATTCTAATCACGAGCTTGTCGCCATCGCGGCTGACCGGCTTCCAGCCCATCGGCCACAGCAAAGCAGTGACCCAGTCGCCTGAGCTGAACAGCGCGTCGGTGATGAACACATTCGGATCGGCCGCATGGATCTTCTTGGCCGCATCGGCAAACTCGGTCCAGGTGGTGGGCGGCGTGATCCCCTGCTTGTCGAAGATGTCCTTGCGATAGAGCATCGCCATCGGACCGGTATCCTGCGGCATGGCGTTGACCACATCGCCCTTGGCGACCTGTTTCCACGTGGCTTCGGGGAACTCGCCCTTATGGGCATTGGCGTACTGGCCGATGTCGGCGAAGGCGTCGACCTGGCGGAAGCTCTCGAGGTGCTGGTATTCGATTTGGACGACGTCGGGCAGGCCGCTGCCCGCCTGCAGGCCAGCACGGACCGCCTGATACTCCGGCTCGCCCTGGCCGGCATTCACGAGTTCAATCCGGATGCCCGGATGCGCGGCGTTGAACATGTCTACCTCAAGCTGGAGATTCGGCACCCACGACCACACAAGCACCTTGACGGGCTCGGCACCGCGAACTGCCGCAGGCAGAGCCCCTACCGCAACGCTCGCACCCGCAACTTTCAAGAAGTCACGACGCTGCATCGTCCGCCCAAGCGGATTGAAAATCTTCGTCATTGAAGTCCTCCCACGAAAGATACGCTCCCACACGACGCAGGACGCGGTTTTTCTTTCAGTCAGAAACTTAATGCCGACATACAGTCGCTGTCAATTACGGTCGATTGATCTTTATTCGCCCATCACGAGGCTGTCGCCAGGGTTGAGGGTCGTCGCATCGAGCACCAGACGCACCGCGCCCAGGACGATATCGCGGTGGCCCAGCGCGCCCATCACGAGGCGCGGCGGGTCATACACATTGCCCCTGAGGCGATGCCGCAGCACATCGAGCACCAGATCACCGCCGCCGACGATTCGGCCCGCCAGTACGATGATTTCCGGGTTCATGAAGGCAGCAACACTGGCCACCGCCATCGTCGCATAGTCGAGCAACTCGGTGACAACAGGCGCGATTTTGTCCGCCTGCCGGTCGGTGACGGCGGCCAGGGTGAGCTTTCCCGCCGCATACTGGGTGTTGGCCTCTTCGAGCATCTTGGTCGCCTGTTCGGGGATGCCGAAAAAGCGCAGCGATTGCTTGTCGCCCAGATGTTCGAACGGCCGCCCGGTGAGGAGGGGGTCGTCGAGATACCAGCCGAGCTCGCCCGCCGCATGCGAGTGCCCGCCATAGAGCTTGCCGTCGATCACGACGCCCGCGCCGGCGCCGGGCCCGATCGAGAGGCTCACGACGCTGTCGGCGCCACGCCCGGCCCCGAATCCCCATTCGCCCACGGCGGCGAGGTTGCGCCCGTTCTCGACGACGATGGGCATCTGAAAATGCTCGCTGAGCCGCGCCCGCAACGGCATGTCGCGCCAGCCGAGCCCGAGCGTCAGCACCACTTCGCCCTCCGGCTGCCTGACGATCGAGGGCAGGCCAATGCCGATGCCGCGAATGGTCTGGCCGCGCGGGCGGGGGGCCGCCATCAGCCGGCGGATCAGGCCGACCAGCTTCTCGAAATTGCGCTCGCCATCATCGTCGGCCGTCTCGTGCATTTCGGTCTGCACGACGCCCTCGAGATTGGCCACGGCGCCATAGAACTCGCCCTTGCCGGCCTCGATGCCGATGATCGCATGCGCCGCGCCGCGGAACTTGATGCGTGCCCGGGGACGGCCCCGGACATTGGCCTCGTCAAACCCGTCATACGCCACCAAATCCTCGGCAATCAGATCCTCGATCACCCGCATCACCGTCGGGATGCTGATGTTCAGTCGCTCGGCGAGGCTCGAAGGTGATGCCACTCCTTCGGTGCGGATCAAATCCACCACGGCCGAACGATTGAGTCGGCGTAACAGGCTCGACGTCGTGGGCTGGCGCTTCATTCATGGACCAGTTGCAAAAGGCCGGCGGACCGGCAACGAGCGTCGGCATAGACCAGAACCGTGCCAGAGTCCGCCTTTTTCTGATGACGCCGAACGTCAGTTGTCGCTCCGCAGTGAAAGCTACCGCGGTAGCCCGTTCGATGATTAAGGCGATCCGTGGCGGGCGCCCAAGCCCTCCGGAGTCAATGCGCATACTCGTGCAAATAACTGACGCCGGTTGCTTCAATCGGTTACGAGCTCGTCCGCCTTTGGCGCGGAACCAACATCAAATGACCGCTTTTGGCGCAAAGCGGTCCGCACTACGCTGGACGCAACGGTCGGCTTTCTTGCCAGTCATCCTGAAAGCTGCCAGGCCGTCAACGGCCCCATTTCGGTCATTCACTACCAGGGAGTTCCTGACGACCTGCGGCTACATCGGCGATATCTCGAAGCCTGTAATTAGTCGCGTTCATCGTCCTTAGGTTCGCCAGACCATACGAGAGAATACGAAGGAAACGGCTTGGCGAACCATCCGCCAACGTATTGATTTCCTGTAGAAAACGCTGTCCCTCTGGGTCCACAATTTTGTTATAAATCAGTGCCTTATACTTAATTCTTTGAGTTTGAATTGACCGTTGTCAGGTGAGCCCCCGACTTTGAGCGAAATGGTTTGGGCCTGTTCGTCAATTTTCTCCGTCTCGTTGATGGCACCCGTCACACGTAGCTCACGCTTCCCGGCTTCGAAAGACCCTTCAGCGTTGCCTGCTGCAATCCGCGGCAGCGGCGTGCAAATGGGCGGGTTCTGATCGTCGGCGTAAGGCGATTAATGGCGATCACAACGTGGTTCGTTTCCGCATCGGCCTCGCATCGGCTGGCAGTAGTTACCCTGAAATGCATGGGGGTGCCATGGACCGACATTTCCAAATGCATCTGCATTGGTCTCGCCCAGAGGGACCACGCCAAGGAGGCAGGTCTTGATCGCAACAAGGCTCTGCAAACATATCCGCCGTGCTCCGGGGCTGATCGAGCCTCCAGATGCGGGCTATGCATCCGATGACCTCACAATCTGTGAGGTGTATGAAGGCTCACCGGATGCGCTCTCCGTCGTCGCTGAACAGTCGCGCCGAGGTGGGCGCGAAATGCAGGGTGATCTTGTCGCCGGTCCTTGGTTGTGACGACCGGCGCTCCGCGATGATGGTGTCGCCGCTCGCCAGCGTGGCGTGAACATAGGACGTGGAGCCCATCGCCTCGACGAATTCCACGTTCGCCTCGAGGTCGATACCCTTGTCCTGGTCGAGATGCTCGGGCCTCAAACCCAGCTGCAGTTTCCGTCCGGGCTCAAGCGTGGTCCGTGCCGGGGTGTCCATCTCCCGGCCGCCAAATGCGAGGCGGCCCCCCGCCTGCACAGTGGCCGTCAGAAAATTCATCCGGGGAGAGCCGATAAAACCCGCGACGAACGCGTTGTCGGGATCTTGATAGAGATTTTGGGGCGTGCCGATCTGCTCGATGCGCCCACTGCGCAACACGATGATCCGATCGGCCATGGTCAGCGCTTCCGTCTGATCGTGCGTCACATAGATCATGGTGTTGCCAAGGACCCGGTGCAGCTTGGCCAGTTCCACGCGCATCTGCACCCGGAGTTCGGCATCCAGATTGCTGAGCGGCTCATCGAAGAGAAACACCTTCGGGTCGCGCACGATCGCGCGTCCTATTGCAACCCGCTGGCGCTGTCCTCCGGAGAGATGAGCCGGCTTGCGCTGCAAATAATCTTCGAGCTGCAGGATCTTGGCCGCGCGCCCGACCTTGTCGGTTATTTCCTGTTTCGGGCGGTGCGCCATCCGCAGGCCGAAGCTCATATTGTCCGCCACCGTCATATGCGGATACAGCGCATAGGACTGGAACACCATCGCCACTCCCCGGTCGGCAGGCTCCGCGTCTGTCACATCGTCACCGGCGATGAAGATCTCCCCTCCGCTGGTCTCTTCGAGCCCGGCAATCATGCGCAGCAGGGTGGATTTTCCGCAGCCCGATGGACCCACGAATACGGCGAACTCGCCCTCTTCGATCGAAAGCGAGACATCGCGGATGACCTCCGTCGATCCAAAGCTCTTGCTGACATGTTTCAGTTCGACACGCGCCATCGACTAACCTTTCACTGCGCCCACGGCGATCCCCGAAACAATTCGCCGCTGGAACAGGATGTAAAGAACAACGATCGGCGCCGCCGCGATGACGATGCCAGCGGTAAACAGGGGTATCTGGTCCGAGTACTGGCCCTTGAGCGCGGAAATCCCCACCATAAGGGTGCGGTGCTTCTGCATGACCAGCAGGGAAATCAGAATGTCGTTCCAGCAGCTGAGGGTGTTGAGGATAGCCAGCGTCACCAAAGCCGGCATTCCCAGGGGCAGCATCACATGCCACCAGACCTGCAGCAGCGTGGCCCCGTCGATCCGCGCTGCTTCGATCAGCTCGCGCGGCAGTCCGGAGTAGAACGCCGTCATCATGTAGACCGAGAAAGGCAGGAAAAATGCGGTGTATGACAGGATGAGCCCGATATGCGTGTTGACGAGGTCGAGGGCAAGCATCGTGCGCATGAAGGGCACGAGAACGACCTGCACGGGGATCATCAGCGACGACAGGATTACCGCAAACAGGAAGCGCCGATAGGGAAAGCGCAACGACGCCAGAGCAAAGCCGGCCATGGAAGACACGACCATCAACAGGATGACCGCGCCGAGCGTCGCAATCACGGAATTGAGGAAGTACTCATTGAGGTGCGCGCGGGTCCAGGCCTGGACGAAATTGTCGAACGTGGGCTTCAGGGCCAGCCCGAAGCGGTCGCGCATGTAGTCGTCACGGGTCTTGAACGCATTGTTGATCGCGAAAAAGATCGGGTAGAGGCAGCTCAAGGCCAGCAGCCCCATCGGGACCGCCGCAATCCTGAGGGCCAGCCTCTGTCGTTTTCCTGCTCCTGACACAACGCCCCCTTCAGATATTCGCGTTGCGTGACAGGATGCGGATCTGCAGCCACGCGAGAATGCTCGTCATGACGAACAGGACCATCGAGATGGCGGCCGCGTA
This sequence comes from Mesorhizobium sp. P2_H9, assembly GCF_056403215.1. Taxonomy (NCBI): domain Bacteria; kingdom Pseudomonadati; phylum Pseudomonadota; class Alphaproteobacteria; order Hyphomicrobiales; family Phyllobacteriaceae; genus Mesorhizobium; species Mesorhizobium sp. P2_H9. The sequence goes on from NZ_JBFUFX010000020.1 coordinate 10,905, forward strand.
GGCGGGGCGGTTGAGCCTGCCCTGGGCGGCCCAGATAAGATATTCGGGCACCGTCGTTGCCGTTCCGGGGCCGCCGCCGGTCAGCACGTAGATCAGCCCGAACATCGAAGTCAGCAGGCCGATGGTGGTAATCACCGTCGAGAACTCGATGATCGGGCGAAGCTCGGGAATGATGACATGCCACCAGATTTGCCACATCTTGGCGCCGTCGAGACGGGCCGCCTCGACCATCTCCTTTGAAACGGTCGACAGACCGGCAAGGAAGATCAGCACACCCATGCCGAAGGTCGACCAGCATTGGATCGCGAGCGTCACCGGAAGCGCAGTCGCCGAGTGCCCCAGCCAGTCCACACCCTTGATGCCCGCGAGGTCCAGCAGCGCGTTGAGGTTGCCATTGAAGCTCAGCACCACGCTGAAGATCGAGCCGATGATGACGCTCGAGAGAATGGCGGGAAAGAAATAGACGGAGCGAAAAAACGTGCGTCCCGGCACGCCCTGGTGGATCAGGATGGCCAGCAGCATCGGAATGGTCACAAAGATCGGCACCGAAAGCAGCACCACGACGGCGTTGGCCATGGCGGAGCGGAAATTCGGGTCGTCCAGCGCCCGCAGATAGTTGCCGGCGCCGATGAACTGGCCAGGGTCGGTGGAAGTCGCGCTGGTCAGGGAGATGCCAAACCCCCAGAACAGCGGAAAGATGCGGAACACCAGAACAAGCAGGATTGCCGGAAGCAGGAACAGCAATGCAACGCGCGCTTCTGCTCGGCGGCCCCGACTCCGGCGGGAACGGGGCCGCACGGCCTGGCCAGTCTGGTGTAACGAATTGACGGTCATGCACTGGTCGCTGAGCTTGGGGATGGGGGCGCATGGTCGCGCCCCCCGCTGAGAAGATTACTTTTGCGGCTTGGCCTCAGCCTGGACCTTGTCCAGAGCAACCGCGGCCTCGTCCACCGTGGTTTCACCATTGTACAGAAGCTGGCTCTGGCGGTGCCATTCGTCGAGCTCTGCTGCCGAGGAATTGGCGTGCGTGGTCGGAACCGCTCTGGTTGCAAGCCAGCCCATGATCTGCTTGAGGCCGGGGCTGTCGATACCGGAGGTGTTGACTTCAGTGTTTGCGGGCACCGATCCGGTGTCGTTGACCAGATATGACAGGACCTCCGGCGAAGCGAGGATCCGCACCGCGTCAACGGCGAGATCGATGTTGGGAGAGTCCTTGTTGACGCCGTAGCCGACGCCGCCATCAAGCGGTACCCCGGGAGCGCCTTCATGCTGATCGGCGGCGACGGTCGGCGAGGGCATCGGATAGACGCCGACCTTGTCGACACCCATGTTCTTTTCGAACTGCTTCCAGTGCGCGACGTTGGAGAGCAGGCCCATCACGTTGGCCCCGACGCCTTGCTCGAAGAGAGCGAACTCGTCCATGAACATGGTCTGCGAGTTTCCGCCCTCCTGATACCAGCCGTTCTTGGCGGTATCGACCCAGGCCTGCAGGATCGCCTTGATCGGCGCATCCGACCAATGGAGCTTGCCGGCCAGCCAATAGGCCTGCTGTTGGGCGGTCAGCGACTGGTTCGCTGCCTCCGACAAGAAGAATTCAGCGTTGTAGCCTTCCTTGTTGGCCATCATGAAGCAAGCGGGTTTACCCTGCGCCTTGAAGGTGTCGCAGACCTTGGTCAACTCGGCCCAACTTGTCGGCGGCTTCTCCGGATCGAGCCCTGCGGCCTTGTAGAGCGCCTTGTTGTAGTAGACGACGTGACCCTGCAGCGTCGTCGGGATGAAGTACAGCTTGCCGTCAGGTCCGGTGAACGCAGACCTGCCAACGAGCTTTGAGATCAGGTCGGGCAGCTTGTCGTCGAGCGGGATCAGCCCGCCGACCAGGGCCTTGGCCTGGGCGCCACCATTGGCCCAGATGACGTCAGGGCCGGCTTTCGAAGCGAGCGCCGTACCCAGCAGCGTGTAGTACTCGGCATCCGGCTGGGACAGGAGGTTGAGCGTTGCTCCCGGGTGCGCGGCCTCGAATGCGGCCTTCGCATGATCGTAGTATGTCGCGTGGGCGGCATCGTCCACGTTAACGTCCCATACGGTGATTTCCTGTGCCAGCACGGGCGAGGCGACCATCATGGTCGCAATGGCAGTCAATATCTTCAGTTTCTGCACGTCATTCCTCCCTTTTTATCTAACAAACTTTCGCTTCATCCAGCGCTCGCTGCGCGTTTGGGACGCCCATCAACCCGCGGGTTGACGGGCGCATCGCCAAGGTCTTCGCGCGACAGGATTTCAGGGCGCGCCCAGGCCAGACGCGCAGTCTCCGACAAGACCAGCCCATGGCCCGGTCGGTCGGGCGCATAAATCCAGCCGTCTTGAATTTCGATTGTCTGCTCGACCAGGTGGTCGAAGTTCTGGAACGAGTATTCGAGCCACTCGACTTCGGGCAGCGCACAGGCCATGTGCACGCCGATTTCAAGAAACGTGTTGCCAAGCGTCACCGGAACGCCGAGTTCAGCTGCCAGCCAGCCGATCCTCATCACGTCGGTCACCTGCCCATGAACGTTCAGCATGTCGGTCGCCCCGGCCTGCATCAAAAGGCGCTTGCCGGCGGCGTCGAGGTATTCGCCTGAATTGATCATGGTCCAGGGCGTTGCCGCCTTCAGGTTGCGAAGGCCATCGAAGTCATGGCGCAGGATGGGGTCCTCGACCCACAGCAGATCATAACCAAGGCTATGAATTTTCTGCAGTTTTACCGATGCCTCCTTGGCCCCCCAAGCCTCGTTGGCGTCAATCATGATCGACGAGCCGGGCCGCACCGTCTTCCTCAGCAGCTCCAGCCGGGACAAATCCCGGTCGAAATCAGGATGGCCCACCTTGATCTTGAACGCGCGGTAGCCGATCGCCTCGGCATGGGCAAAGAATGCCTGGAACTCATCGTCGCCAAGGTGGAAATCGAGACCGGATGCATAGGTTTTCACGCGCTTGCGCCGGCTTCCCAGGAGCTCGTGCAGCGGCAGGCCGACCAGCTTTGCGCTTAGATCCCACAACGCAACCTGCAGGGCTTCCTCGAAAGGCAAGCCGAAGGCGCGCCTGTTCCCGCCGCGGGGTCGCTGGACCCGATGCACAAGCGCCAAAGGCGATTGCCCGACAAGGTCGGGCCAGGCCTCCTCGTCAAAGACCCGAACGATCTCCGCCTGGCTCGGCAAAGGGTGAAACAAGCTCTGGATAAAGCCCAGCCCGACCAGGCCATTCTCGGCAACGAGCTCAAGCGCGGCGACGTGAGCTGTATCGATGCGAACCTGGCTGTCGCCAATGGTCCGGTCCCGGGCGAATTGATAGCGGGTAATACGATACTCTGCGATGCGCATACGCGGTCTCTGATATGTCAGAACGCGCGTTAGATATTTCAGATTTGGATAAGAGGCAAGTGGCCAGGCGCAAAACAGCCGGACGACAGGCACGGCAGCGCTGTGGACAACGCCTTGTCGACCGGACTTATGCGTGAATTCTCCAGGTGTCTGGGGCGCAAGGGAAAGCGCTCCCTCGTCGCGAGGCGATCCCCAAACAGCCCAGGATGCCGGCCGCGCGCTGCGCGATGCCCACGGTCAGCCATATCCGGCACAAGTGAATTGATAAATGATCATGCGATATTCTACGATGCGCACGATCGGTAATGTTTCAGAATCGTATTTAGATATTTCAGATGCAGGGAGACAAAGGTGGCTCAGCACGAAGACCAGCCCGACGAGCCCACTGGAGCATCGGGCCAACGTCTTGGCGATCGGGCCTACACGCGAATTCTCGAAACGCTGTTTGAGCGGAAAATTCCTGCCGGGGCCTTTCTGTCGCAAGGCGATCTCGTCAAGATGCTGCAGATCCCGGTTGCGCCGCTGCGCGATGCACTCAAGTTGCTCGAGGCGGAGGGGATCGTCATCATCCATTCGCGCTCGGGCATCCAGTTCGTCAAGCCCGGGTTCGAACTCACCAGATCGACCTATCAGTTTCGCAGCATTCTGGAGCGCGCGGCGACAGGCGTTTACGCGCAAACAGCCGAAGAGGCGGAATTGGCGGAACTGGAACGACGACACCTGGCGGCCATCGAAGAGATCGAGCGCAGCGGCCTCACTGACCGCGGCAGGGCCGACCTCGAACAACTCGAGACCTTGCTGCATCACTCCATCATTGCCAGCCTGAACAATCCATTGATCGACAGTTCCTACAAGCGGCTGCACAATTACGTTCGGCTGATCCGGCTGGACAGAAAAGTCACCGTGCCTCTCGTGCTGCAGTCGCTGCGCGAGCACATGCAGGTCATCCTGGCATGCAAGGCGCGCGACACCGAGGCAGCCGCCGTGGCGATGCAGGCGCATCTGGCGTCGGCGCTGCAGCGCGGTCTGGGCCTCTACTACGGCTACTAGGGTGCTGAACTGGATGACGGGGTCGGCCCGAAACTGCGGGCAGGACTACTCGACGCGCAGCACGCGCCCGGTCGCATCGGTGACGAAGGCGCCCTTGCTTTGGTCAAGCATCACCAGGGCATTGCCAAACGGATCGCGGACAACGGCGCAACGGCCGATCGGGATGTCGAACGGCTTCTTGATGATAGCGCCACCCGCTTCGACGAAACGTTCCGCCGCGGCGTCGACATCGTCCACAAGCAGGTCCACCTCGGGACCCAGATCGGTATGCAGGACCAGCTCCGTGTCTGTTCCCGGCATTCCCAGCCCGGCTGCATCTGGCGATCGCCAGAGAAGCGGATGCCCAAGGGCTTCGCAGTAGGAACCCAAGAGCGGCATCCATGTCAGCCACCTTGAGCATCACGCAATCGATCTTGTGGAACAGTGGTCCGCTCATGATGCCTCCGACGCGTATCTGGGAGTTGGCGCGGGCCGACGGCGCCTCAGCGTGCCGATGTAGGCTTCCGAGACTGCGCGCGCGATGTCTTCCATGCGCGATGGCGTCCGTTCGACGGCTGTCGCAAGGGCGGCCACCTGTCGGTCGTTGATTTCCTTGTAGGGTGCGATCATGAGCCCCCGTATCGAAATGACTGTAGGCGACAGGTTTGCCGATCCGGGCTCGTTCGGCAAGCGCTCCACGCGTCAGCGCATCCGTCCCCTCTTCATGCATGATGGCATGGACATCCCCAGAAGCTGTGCCCGCCGACGAAGGTTTTTCACACGGCCACGAGGCGGGCCAACAGTGACGCGGTATCTGTGCCCGCCAGGCCAAGGTCGCGGACGCTGCTCATGTGATTGACCGCCGCAAGCGTTGTCCGTGAAACAGCCAGTCCTTGCTTTTCCAACTGGTTCGCGAAGATTGCGGCCTGGTCGTGGAAGGGCGGTGTTTCATCGGCGCCGACCGCGATCTCGACGGCCACGGATGGATCGAAGCTGTGGTTGATCGGCGAGAACCGGCGGACGTCTTCATCGGTGATCGCGATCTCGGCGGCAAGGAACGAGGTCTGCAATGGCTTCAGGTCGTAAAGGCCGCCGAGCAGCAGTGCGGCCTTGATGCGGGAAGGCCGGCTGTCGCCGTCGAAAAGCATCGTTGCCAGATGCGCGCCGGCGGAATGACCGCTGACGGTCAGCAGGTCGGGATTGCCGCCATGGTCTGCTATATGGTCGAGTACCCATCGCCTGGCGCGGCGCACCTGGTCGACGATCGTGGCCATCCTGACGGCAGGCATCAGCGCGTAGTCGACAATGACCGCGATCGCGCCTGCCTTCGTCACGGTCTCGGCGACATAGGAATAATCGCGCTTGGAGAACATGCGCCAGTAGCCGCCGTGAATGAACATGTGCACCGGCAGGCGGTCTCGTTTGCCCCGGGGAAAGAACAGATCCATGGTCTCCGTGGCGTCGGGCCCGTAGGCGACATCGGCGACCATTGGAACATTCGCCCTGGTAGCCTCGCTTCTGCGCACGATGTCGGCGACGATGTCGTCGAACTCGACCACGTGGTCGCGAATGCGAAACGGATCTTTGGCGTGTCCGCTCACAGGGTCACGGCGATGTACTTCGCCTCCATGAACTCGGCAACGCCATGCTTCTGACCGCCTTCGCGGCCCAGCCCGCTCTGCTTGACCCCGCCGAAAGGCGCCGCCGGATCCGACATCAGGCCGCGGTTGAGCGCGATCATGCCGGACTCGATCTTCGATGCCACGCGCATCCCCCGGGTCAGGTCACGCGTGTAGATGTAGGCCGCGAGACCGTATTCGGTGTCATTGGCCTTGGCGATGACATCCGCCTCGCTGTCGAAGCGTATGATCGGCGCCACCGGACCGAATATCTCCTCATGGAGCATAGCGGCGTCAGAGGGCACATCGCGAAGCACCGTCGGCGGGTAGAAGTAACCTTTGCCTTCGCCAATCGCTCCTCCGCACAGAACCCTGGCGCCACGGGCGACCGCGTCCTGGACGAGGCGATCAATGTTATGCACGGCCTTCCGGGTGATCATCGGACCGCACTGGGTCTGCGAATGGGTGCCGGGGCCCATGGTGAGGGCGGCCATGCGTTTGCTCAAACCATCCGTGAAGGCATCATGGATGCCGGCCTGCACGTAAAGCCTGTTTGCGGCGGTGCAGGCTTCGCCGGCGTTGCGCATCTTGGCCACCATCGCACCGTCGAGCGCTGCTTCGAGGTCGGCGTCGTCGAAGACGATGAACGGTGCGTTGCCGCCAAGCTCCATGGAACAGGAGATGACGTGTTTTGCGGCTTCGGCCAGGAGCATGCGGCCGACGCCGGTCGAGCCGGTGAAAGACAGCTTTCGCACGCGTGGATCGGCCAGCATGGCTGCCGTCACAGGTCCGGGAGTCGAGGTCGTCAGCACGTTGACGACGCCCGGCGGCACGCCGGCTTCCTCATAGAGTGCTGCAAGCGCATAGGCCGTTAGCGGCGTCTCGCTGGCGGGCTTCAGGATCACCGTGCAGCCGGCCGCCAGCGCCGGCGCGATTTTGCGGGTCGCCATCGCGGCCGGGAAATTCCATGGCGTGATGAGCACGCAAATGCCGATGGGCTGGTAGTCGACAATGATCCGGTTCGCGCCTGAGGGCGCAAGGCCGAACTCGCCGCTGATGCGGACCGCTTCCTCGGCGTTCCAGCGAAAGAACTCCGCCGCGTACGCAACTTCACCGCGCGCGTCGCGCAACGCCTTGCCATTCTCCAGCGAGATCAGCGCCGCCAGGATCTCCGCCCGTTCTATCATCAGTTCGAAGCAGCGCCGCAGGATTTCCGAACGCTTGCGTGGCGAGGTCTCGCGCCAGCCGGCTGCCGCCTTCGCGGCCGCGTCGACAGCGGCGGCGGCATCGGCAAGCGTGGCATCTGGAACCGCCGCGATCACGGCTTCGGTCGATGGATCGACCACTTCGATCACACGGCCCTCCGACGCGGTTCGCCAGCGTCCGCCGATGTAGAGACCGTGCGAGACCGTGGCGTAGTCGAACATATCTTGATCCTCGTCGGATATGCCTGCGGCGATATTCATGGAATGAACTCCTGATCGATCACATCTTGGTGGCGGACATGTCGCCGTCATAGGCAGCCCTGACCAGCCATCGCATCGCGGCGAGGTCAAACGGACGTGGATTGTTCTTGATCAGCCGGTCGATGCCGAGCGCCTGCTCTGCCGTCCAGTCGATCTTGTCCTCGGCAAGGCCAAGTTTGGCCAGGGTCGATGGGATGCCGATGGCGCCAAACAGCCGGCTCACCTCCCCGATGGTGGCGCGCGCCGATGCATCGGCGTCGCCGCTATGAGCGGGAAGGCCGAGAGCCGTGCCGACTTCGGCAATCTCAGCGGCCGCGGCGGCAAGGTTGTAGGTCATCACATAGGGCAGCATGGTGGCGACGCCCAGACCATGCGCGGTGTGGGTAAGCGCACCGACAGGATACTGCACCGCATGCGCAGCGGCCGTTCCGGCCGTGCCGAAGGCGCAACCGGCGGCCAGGGCTCCCATCATCACGTCGGCGCGCGCATCCTCGTCAGATCCGTCGCGAAATGCCTTTTCGAGACTGCGCCCGAGCAGCCTGATGGCCAGAAGCGCGAAATGATCGGTCAGAGCGCTCTTGCCGACGAAGACATGCTGCTGCGGCAGATGCGGATCGGCGCCGCGTCTGGCCGCGGTGAAGGCCTCGATTGCGTGCGTCAGCGCATCGGCGCCGGCGATCGCCGTCAGCGAGGGAGGACATGTCGCCGTCAGGTCCGGGTCGCAAAGCGCCACCGCGGCGATGAGGTGAGGGCTCGAAATACCCACCTTCAGCGTCCGATCCGGATCGGAGATGACGGCGACGGGAGTCACCTCGGAGCCGGTTCCGGCCGTTGTCGGCACGGCGATCACGGGAAGGGTAGGGCCTGGTACCTTGAACTCGCCATAGTAGTCCTCGAGCCTGCCGCCATGGCTGAGCAGCAGCGCTGCGCATTTGGCCATGTCGAGGCAACTGCCGCCGCCGATTCCGATCACCATGTCCGGCTTGAAATCCTTCGCTTCCGCGATGCCGGCGGCGACGCTGTCACGCGGCACATCCGGCAGCGTTCGGTCGTAGACCAGCGTGTCTATCGCGGCCTTGTGCAAGCCGGCAAGAATTTCGGCGAACTGCGATGTCGACGCGAAACGCTCATCGGTGCACACGAACGCGCGCCGCCCATATTTGGCGGCAATGGCCGGCAGCGCATGGCGCTGGCCTTTGCCGAACAGGATCTCGCGCGGCAGGCGCGCCGCTGCAAACAAGGTCATGCACGGGATCCTTCGAAGACGGATCGGCAGCCTAGACAATTGGCTTCGTTCCGGAGACCGGCCGCGACGCTCCGGGTCATTCTCATGCGGTATCCTCTATAAAATCGTATAGGATATAGGATTGAATTGGCCGAAGCATCGTGTTAGTGGGTGCTTCTGTCAAGGGGCAAACGATGCAGAACACCGACCTGACGGTTGACAATGAAGCCCGCGCGACCGGCCGTATCCAGCGCGCCAACAGCCTGGCCGGCGACGTTTACGAGGCAATCTTCGCGCAACTCATGTCTTTGAGAATTGCTCCGGGATCGCGCATCACCGTCGACAATCTCGTCAAGGAATTCAACGTCTCGCATACGCCCATTCGCGAAGCGCTCGGCCGGCTGGAGGGGGAGGGCCTGGTGGAGAAGACCCACCTGATCGGCTATCGCGCCGCCCCGCAAATCACCCGCCGGCGCTTTGATGAACTTTACGAGCTGCGCCTCCTGCTTGAACCTGCCGCGGCCGCCAAAGCCACCGCCACAATGGACGCCGAGCGTCTTGCCGTGCTGCGGGAGGCGGCTGGCGTCATGACCCGGCGGGTGGGCAAGGACGAACGCCTGCGCTATTCGAACTTCGCCCGGCAGGACGCGATCTTTCACGACAAGATCGTCGAGTTCGCCAAGAACGAGCTCATTCGCGAGACGCTGAACCACCAGCATACCCACTTCCACATCTTCCGCCTGATGTATCACTCGCGGGTGACCGAAGAGGCGCTCGACGAGCACGAGGCCATTCTCGCCGCCTTCTCCGCGGGCGATCCGGACGCTGCCGAGAAAGCCATGCGGGTGCACATCGAGAATTCGCGGGACCGGCTCCTGCCTGCGTTCGAGTAGCCGTTGCGATGTCGGCTGTTCTGGAGACCCTCAAGCTCGGCGCGCCGCTGACTACCGAGGCCAATGCCGAGGATTGTTCCCCCGCCGCCCGGTTCTGATCCGATGCTATTCCAACCGGCGAGGCGCGACGTGCACCTCGCCCTGAAACAAGCCAAGAGGAAGCGCCATGCCAAGCAAGAAGATCCTGATGTTGACCGGCGAATTCACGGAGGAATATGAAATCTTCGTCTATCAGCAGGCGATGGAGGCGGTGGGACACACCGTTCATGTCGTGTGCCCCGACAAGAACGCCGGTGACACGATCAAGACGTCGCTGCACGATTTTGAGGGTGACCAGACCTACACCGAAAAGCCCGGTCACAATGCGCTGATCAACAAGACCTTTTCCGACGCCGAAAAGCAGCTCAGCCAGTACGACGCTGTCTACTGCGCCGGCGGTCGTGGCCCTGAATACATCCGCACGGACAAGCGCGTGCAGGCGATGGTTCGTCATTTTCACGAAGCCAAAAAGCCCATCTTCACGATCTGCCATGGCGTCCAGATTCTGATTGCGGTCGACGGCGTCGTCCGCGGCAAGAAGGTGGCGGCGCTCGCGGCTTGCGAGCCGGAGGTGACACTTGCCGGCGGCACTTACATCGATCTGTCTCCCACCGATGCCTATGTCGATGGAACGATGGTTTCAGCCAAGGGCTGGACGGCGCTTGCGGCGTTCATCCGCGAATGCCTGAAGGTGCTGGGAACGGAAATCCGCCACGCTTGAGAGCCTCTTTGTCCCGACGCATTCCTGGGGGATGCGTCGGCGCCCATGATGGCGTCCTGATTTCCTCCCTTCGTCAAGTCCAGATCAGCGAACGCATCAGTGTTGCCCTTGCCGAAGCGAGATGCGCCTGGCAGGCCCCTTTGATGCGTTCGGAATCGCGGCTCTCGAGGGCATCGATATAGGCGACGTGCTCAAGGATTGCCGCCTGGTTGCGCTGCTTTTCATCCTGCTTGTTCCACTGGTAGTGATAGTGGAAAATGAAGCTGATGATGTCGTAGAAATCATCGATGAAGCGGTTAGGTGAAGCCTCGTTTATGAGCCGATGAAAGCGGTTGTCGAGCCCGGAAAAGTCGTGGAAGCGGATTTCAATTCCCTTCAGCAGTTCGGCATGCGCAATCCTGAGCGCGGCGAGTTTGTCCCACAGCGGAGACGTGTCGGGCTGGCGTGAAAACAGGTGCGCCGAGCGCAGCTCGAACATCACCCGAATCTCGAACAGTTCAAGCGCGAAATCCTCGGTGAAGCCCTTGAAAAGCCAGCCCGTATTCGGCCTTTTCTCGATCAGGCCGAAGCGGCTGAAGCGGATCAGGAATTCGCGAATTCCGTTGGTCGCAACCCCGAACTGGCGCGCAAGCTCAAGCTCGTTGATGCTGGTGCCGGGTCTGGTGTCACCGCGCAGCATCCACTCCATGAATTGCTGTTCGACATGCTTGGCCCGCGGCGTGGTTTCGGCGTCGGGATAACAGTCATTTTCATCGATCGCCCGTCCCGCCGTCCTGACGCCGTTGCGTACAGTGACAAGCTCGCGGCGAACTAGTTCTTGCAGAACCTTTCGGACGGTGGTGCGGCTGACGCCGATGAGCCGCCTGAGCTCATTTTCGGAGGGAAGTTCCCCGACCAGTTGTCTATCGCGCAGCATAGTTGCAGTTCGATTGAAGGCCTTCTTGTAGACGGTGTCGGTTCGCATCGCACCTTCCTCCAAACAATAGCTTGTCCTTTTTAGCATGAACTTTATCCATAAAAAACAACTTGACCCAATCATGCCAGTTGTTTTTTATCGATAAGAAGAGGATCTAAGCACGATTTGAGTTTTTGACGACGCGGCTCGCACGAGCTTCGGCGGGGAGGGGAATTTTGCCTGAAACGGGAAACACCGGCACCACTGCCGGCGAGGCCGCGTTGCCAGCGTCCAGGAAGCAGGAAGCTGTTCCCGGCCTTGCGCTTGGCCTGGCCCTGCTGAGCGCTGGTCCCGTCGTCATCCTGGTGTTGCTGATCGTCGTTCTCAGTTTTCTGTCGCCCTATTTCCTGACGGGGCGAAACCTCAGCAACATCCTCGCCCAGACCGCCGTCATTTCGGTTGTGGCGATGGGCCAGCATCTGGTCATTCTGACGCGCGGGATCGATCTCTCCGTCGGCTCGAACGTCGCACTGGCTTCCGTCGTTGGCGCACTCAGCTTTCATGCTGGCGCGCCCGCCTTCGTGGTGATCGTGGTGATGGTTGGCTGCGGCGCGGCGGTCGGCGCCATCAATGGGCTCTTCTACGTCTTCGGCCGGTTGCCGCATCCGTTCATCATCACCCTGGCGACATTGAGCATCGCCAAGGGGCTGGCGTTGCAACTGGCCGACGGACGGGCCATCCCGGGAATGCCGCCTGCCATCGATGCGCTTGGCCGCGAGGCGGTCTGGGGTCTGCCTGGATCGGTCTTTGTGGTTGCGGGCGTTGCCGCGGTTCTTTTCGTCATGGCCAAAACGATGGTCTGGGGCCGTTGGATCTATGCCGTAGGCGGCCGGCCCGACGCCGCCGTGCGCATGGGCATTCCCGTGTCCTGGGTCCTGGTTTCGGTCTATGTGATCTCAGGGCTGTGCGCCGGCATCGGCGCGGTCATCCTTGCCGGCCGTACCGACGCCGGTTCGCCTTTGTTCGGCAATCTGCTGGAACTGGATACGATCGCGGCGGTGATCATCGGTGGCGCCAGCTTTCTCGGCGGCCGCGGCCATCTCGGCCATGCTTTGATCGGCGCCATCATGATCGGCGTCATCCGCAACGCGCTCAACCTGCTCAACGTCAACGTCTTCTTCCAGCTCATCGTCATCGGCGTGGTCATCGTCATAGCGGTCGAGTCCGACGTGCTGCGCAACTATCTCGAAGGGCGCGTGCGTGTCATCCAAGCTGGGAGGCAGTCATGAGCGCCGTTGCAACCAGCGTCGATCTTGCGGCCCTCGCCGACCATCCCGTGCTTGCGGTGCGTGGCGCGACCAAACGTTTCGGCTCGGTTGTGGCGCTCGACGATGTCAGCATCGAGGTGCGCCGAGGCGAGATCGTCGGGCTGCTCGGCGACAACGGCGCCGGCAAATCGACACTGACCAAATGCATCAGCGGCGTGCACCAACTCGATGCCGGCGCAATCCTTTTGGACGGTGCGCCAACGCAGATACGCTCCCCTGCGGATGCGCGCTTCGCCGGCATCGAGACCGTCTATCAGGACCTGGCGCTGTTCGACAATCTGACGCCGGGACAGAACTTCTTTGCAGGTCGCGAGCTGGCCTGGCCGCAATGGCTCCCGCGTGGTTTGCGCTTTCTCCAGCAGCGCAAGATGGACGCCGAGACTCGCACATTATTGATAAATCTCAAAGTCACACTGCCGCGGCTGGACGCCGTCGTCGCCATGATGTCGGGCGGTCAAAGGCAAGCCATCGCCGTGGCCCGGTCGACTGTGTTTGCCCGCAAGGTTGTGATCCTGGACGAGCCGACCGCCGCACTTGGCCTGCGTGAATCGCGGCAGGTGCTCAACCTGGTCGCAGCGCTCCGCGACCAGGGCAACGCCGTCATCCTGATCACCCACAATATGGAACATGTCGTCGAGCTTGCCGATCGCGCCGTGGTGCTTCGCCAGGGCCGCAAGGTTGGTGAACTTGTGCCAACCAAGGACAACAAGCAGGAGCTGGTTTCCATGATCGTTGGAGCCTGATCCGTTCGAAATTTGGGGGCCGTTCCGGTCCGCAAATGCCTGAAGCGACTTCCGCCGGAAGACGCCTCAATTCCAAGGGAGGAATGGAATGTCAATGAACCGAAAACTGTTCGCTGGGCTGGCGATCGCTGTTGCGTTTGCGATGCCGGCTTCGGCCGCCGACAAGATCAAGATCGGCCTGATTACGAAATTCCCGGTGCCGTTCTACTCGACCATGGAGGATGCCGCCAAGAAATACGCGGCCGCTCATCCCGAGATCGAACTGGTCACCGGCCAGGGCCAGGCGGCTACCGACATCGAGGGCCAGATCGCGCTGATCGAATCCATGATCACGCAAGGCGTCAAGGGTCTGGCGATCACGCCGGTCGATCCGACCGTTGCGCCGTCGCTCGACAAGGCGGTGGCTGCCGGCATCAAGGTGGTTCTCGTCGACAACAGCATTCCTGACTGGAAAGGTCAGACAGCACTGGTCTCCACCAACAATCTCAACGGCGGCAAGATCGCCGGAGAGTACCTGAAGACCGTGCTCAAGAGCGGCGACAAGATCGGCATCCTGCAAGGGGTTCCCGGGGTCCCGGCGCTGGACGACCGGGTCACCGGCATGATGGAGGGTCTCGGCGACGTCAAGGTCGAGGTCGTCGGCAAGGGTGCAACCAACTGCACGCTCGAACTTGGCACGTCAGTGACCGAAGACATCCTGACCGCCAATCCCGATCTCAAGGCGATCTACGCGGCCTGCGGCCCGCCAATCCCGGGCGCCGTCAAATCGATCAGCAATGCCGGCATTGCCAACGACAAGATCATCCTGGTCGGCTTCGACGCCTGCTGCGGTGAGATCGAAGCGATCAAGTCGGGCGCGGAAGATGCCAGCGTTGCACAATTTCCGGCAAAAATGGGCGAGCTTGGCATCGACACCGTCGTCAAGGCGATCCGCGGGGAGGCCGTCGAGGCCAATGTGGATACCGGCGCCGGCCTCGTGACGCTGCAGAACGTCAAAGACTTCGAATAGGCTCCCACACCTTGGCCCGGCGGTCATCCAGCCGCCGGGTTCTTTTTGGAACATTTCAGGAAGATGGTCTGAATGAAAGCGCTCGTGTGCCGCAAGCCCGGCGAATTGATCTTCGAAGATCGCCCGGCGCCCGACCTACCGGGCCCCGGATGGGCGCTGGTCAGCATCAGCCATGTCGGCATCTGTGGCACCGACTACCACATTTTTGAAGGCAAGCATCCGTACCTGGTCTATCCACGTATCATGGGGCATGAACTCTCGGGGACCGTGACCGTCGTAGGCGAAGGCGTCGCCATCGCGGTCGGAGAGCGGGTTGTCGTAAATCCCTATTTTTCCTGCGGCAAATGCATTGCGTGCCGTCACGACAAGCCGAATTGCTGCGTATCGATAGAGGTGTTGGGCGTTCATCGCGACGGCGGCATGTGTGAAGAATTGATGGTGCCTGCCAGCAACCTTTACCCGGCCGCAGGACTGTCACTCGTTGACGCGGCAGCTGTCGAATTTCTGGCGATCGGCGCCCACGCGGTGAGGCGCTCCAGGCTAGCTGCTGGCGTCCGTACGCTGGTCATCGGCGCCGGGCCTATCGGATTGGGTACGGCATTGTTTGCCCGTCTTGCAGGCCAGGCGGTGACGGTCATGGACATGAGCAGGGAACGGCTCGACTTCGCCGAAGGTCAACTCGGGTTTCCTGTCATCGACAATGCTTCGGCCTCAGCTGTCGACATGGTGCGGGAGCGAACCGATAGCGACGGTTTTGACCTCGTCTTCGACGCGACCGGCAGCAAGGTCTCGATCCAAGCCGCGTTCAGCTACGTGGCCCATGGCGGCGCAATGATATTAGTCAGCGTCATCAAAGACGAGATCAGCTTCTCCGACCCCGAGTTTCACAAGCGGGAAATGATTCTGATCGGCAGTCGCAACGCGACGCACGCCGACTTCCAGCACGTCATCGCCTCGATCCGCGATGGAAAGATACCAATTGACCAACTCGTCACCCACCGCACGACCCTGAGTGACAGCTCACGCGACATAGCGAACTGGGCTCAGCAAAAGTCCGGTTTGATCAAGGCCGTCATCGATGTGGCGGGGTCTGGCTGACTTCAGCAACCACAATCATCAGACCTCGCAGCAGGCGGATATTTGGGCTGGCGGGCGAATACGCGGCGCCTCAACCTTCACGAGCTGATAGAGAACGATCATTGACCACGGAAATCGTCACACCCATTTTCCAGTTCGGCACGAGCCGCTTTCTGCAGGCGCACGCAGCTCTCTTCGTGCACGAGGCGCTGTCGGCAGGCGACGCGGTCGGCCCGATCACGGTGGTCGCGATCAGCGGATCGGCCGCTGGCCGAGCCCGGCTGCAGGCGCTTGCACGCGATGAGGGCTACCCGGTTGTCATCCGCGGGCTGGAGAAGGGCCAGCGCGTCGAGTATGAAATCGGCGTGAAGAGCATACGGCGCGCGCTCGATGCCGAGGCTGATTGGCAACGGTTGGCTACCCTGTTCGCGGAGCAAGCGGAATTCGTCGTCTCGAATACGACGGAAGCGGGCCTCACCGTCCCGCCCGATCTGTTCGTCGACCTCACAGGTGGTCCCGGCCCAGCGCCGGCGGGATATCCGGCAAAGTTGCTCGTTCTGCTTGCACACCGATTTGCAGTTTCCGCAAGGCCAGTTGTGGTGCTTCCGACCGAACTGGTTCAGCGCAACGGCGACACACTGAGGCAAGCGTTGATCGCGTTGGCCAAGCGCAGCGGTGCCTCCGACGCACTTTTGTCTTTCATCGCTGACGACTGCGTACTTGCCAACTCGCTTGTCGACCGCATTGTCTCGTCGGCCATCGAGCCTGTCGGGGCAATCGCGGAGCCCTACGCATTGTGGGCGATTGAAAAGCAGTCGGGGCTGAGATCGCCCTGCCGTCATCCTGCTATCACGGTTGTCGAGGACCTTGAACGCATCGAGCGACTGAAACTCCACATCCTGAACCTTGGCCACACAGTGCTTGCACAATGCTGGATGGCCGATCGGCTGAGACCGGACCTGACGGTGCGCGAAATCCTGGAACTCGACGGATATCGAAGCTTGCTGACAGAGATTTATGGTTCCGAGGTCGTTCCCGGCTTCAAGGCACGGGGATTGGGGCAGGAAGCGACGGCATACGTGGCGACCACGCTTGAACGGTTCGACAACCCCTTTCTTGACCATCGTCTGAGCGACATCGCCGCCGGTCATCTGGTCAAGGTCCAACGGCGTATCGACGGCTTTCTCCGCTGGGTGCCGGAGGAGCGTCGTGGACAGTCGCCGTCTCTCGCAAAGATTCTCTCGGCGGTTGATCAGAAGGCGGAACGCCACAACGTCGTTCAGTAGTTGCATCGTTGCTGTCGTATTGGCTCACCTGCTTGTGCGATCAAGGGAATCGGAAGGAACAACCGAATGGACCTGTTCAAACTGGATGGCGATGTCGCATTGGTCACCGGCGCCGGCAGTGGCATCGGTCAGGCCATAGCGGTCGGGCTTGCTGAGGCCGGTGCCAATGTCGCCTGCTTCGGTCACCCGTCGAAGGGTGGACTCGAGGAGACGGCGGGAAGGATCACCGCGCTTGGTCGCAAGGCGCTGGCGATAACCGGCTCGGTGACGTCGGAAGCCGATCTCGCCGCCGCCCTCGAGCGTATCGAAAAAGAGCTCGGTGCGCTCACGGTTGCTGTCAACAATGCTGGTATTGGCGGCGCGCATGCGGCCGAGACTTTGCCGTTGGCAACGTGGGAAGAGGTTTACGGTATCAACGTTGGCGGTGTGTTCCTGTCCTGCCAGGCCGAGGCTCGCGTGATGCTGCCGCGCCGCAAGGGATCGATCATCAACGTGGCCTCCATGTCAGGCTCGATCGTCAACCGCGGCCTCCTCCAGACGCACTACAACTCATCGAAGGCAGCGGTCATTCACATGACGAAGAGCCTGGCGATGGAGTGGTCGGACCGGGGATTGCGGCTCAACGTACTCAGCCCCGGCTACACGCTGACCCCGATGAACCGGAGGCCCGAAGTGGCCGACCAAGTGAAGAACTTCGAGCGCGATACGCCGATGGGGCGCCTCGCGATGCCCGAGGAGATGGTAGGGCCTGCAGTGTTCCTGGCCAGCCGCGCTGCGTCTTTCGTTACGGGCATCGATCTCATCGTCGATGGCGGTTTCGTCTGCTGGTAGCAGAAGCGAAGCACGGTCAAGGTCGAAAGGACGTCGCCGGCCGCCGAGGCCGCGCACCACACGACCCTTCAGGGCAGTCCGCACGATCTTTCTCGTTGGGCACATCAGAAATCGGGACTTATCAAGGCGGTGATCGCCTTTTAGCGCCTAAAAAGCCTCTGCTTGCCGGCAACAGGTCTGGGGGGCGGCCTTAATCCGCTTGCCTGGCGTCACGTCTCAAAGAAAGTCAGAAGTTCGAGAAAGGCCGTTGCAGCGCCGTTGACGGGGGCCGACCCTTCACCGCGCAAGTGGGCCACCACCAATTCCCAGCAGATGACGGGCTCGGCCATCTCCGAAATGGCGATCCTGGGTGTGCGCATCTCGGCAATCGTTTCGGGCAAGAGCGCGATGCCAAGCCCCTTGCTGACCAGGTCGATGATCGTCTCGACATCCGTGACGTCGAAAACGGTTCGCCTTTGGAAGCCTGCCAGGCCGAACGCACGATCGATCAGAGGTCGAGTGCCCCAGCCAATCTCGAAATCCACGAAAGGGTAACCTACCAGTTCGTCGAGGGTGACCTCACGCCGTCCGGCAAGCGGATGGTTCGGAGGTGTGGCGACAACCATGTCCTCGCAGGCGACGATCCTGGTGACAATGTCGTCGGGTGGGTCAAGCAGCGGCAGGAAGGCAAGGTCCAATTGTCCGGCCCGAAGCTGTCCCATGAGCCCGGCAGAATCGCCTTGCCTCAGACGGACCTCGATTCCGGAGTTCGTCCCGTGAAATCGCGAGATGAGGGATGGCAGATCGAGAAAAGCCGGCAGGCTGTGGACGGTCCCGATGGAAAGCGAGCCGCATCGCAGGCCTTCGATATC
The DNA here is from genome assembly GCF_056403215.1 of Mesorhizobium sp. P2_H9. Classification (NCBI taxonomy): domain Bacteria; kingdom Pseudomonadati; phylum Pseudomonadota; class Alphaproteobacteria; order Hyphomicrobiales; family Phyllobacteriaceae; genus Mesorhizobium; species Mesorhizobium sp. P2_H9. Next base: position 29,273 of record NZ_JBFUFX010000020.1, read on the forward strand.
AGCGACGGATACGCGGCCGACATCGATCACTCTTATGACCTCGCGCGCCTTTTCCAGGAAAACTTGGCCCGCAGGCGTCAACTGAACCTGCCGCGTGCTGCGCACGAAAAGCCGCGCCTGGAGATCTTCCTCGAGTGTTCGAATGGAGGTCGACAGCGCCGACTGGACGATGTGGATCCGCTCTGCCGCGCGCGTGAAACTCCGCTCCTCGGCGACGGCGATGAAATGCTGAAGCTGCCGCAACTCCATCCTGGCCTCCATTTATCTACGGAATAGATTGAGACGATCTGTACTATCTGTTGGACGCATAAACAACTGTAGCTCATGCTTCTTTACAGCTGGAGATAAATCTCCAGCCGACCGATTTCGCGCGCCGCGAATTGAGATGAAGAAAAGGAGCTGTTGTGCCGGGGAAACTTGCAGGCAAGGTCGCCATCATATCTGGTGCCAGTTCTGGCATCGGGCAGGCAAGCGCGCGTGACTTGGCACGCGAAGGGGCTCGCCTCGTTCTTTCTGCTCGCCGGCGCGAGCGGCTCGATGCCCTGATCGAGGAAATCCGTGCGCTCGGCAGTGACGCCATCGCAGTCATCGGCGACGCGAGCGACGAGGCGACGGCGCTCAACACGGTAGCGGCAGCCAAAAAGGCGTTCGGCCGCATCGATATCCTCATCAACAATGTTGGCGTCGGCAACTACAAGCCGCTGATCGACACCAGTCTCGAGGACTACGTCGAGATGATGGACGTGAATGTCCGCTCCACCTTCCTTTTCACCCGCCATGTCGTGCCTGTGATGATCGCGCAAGGCGGAGGTCTCGTTCTGATGATTTCATCGATGGCGGGCGTCTACGGTTTCCCCGGTGAGGCCGTCTATTGCGCAACGAAATTCGCCCAGGTTGGCTTCGCGCAGGGACTGGACAAGGAGCTGCGCCCCCACGGGATCAAGGTGGGCACGATCTGTCCCGGCGGCGTGAAAACCGAATTTGCGATCGGCAAGGGGCGTACGGATGCAAGCGTCCGGGAATCGCAAATGCTGGAAGCGGACGACGTCGCGGCGGCCGTCCTTTTCGCCTGCACCCAACCGGCGGGCTCGCGCATCATTCAGGTGCAGATGCGCACGATGGCCGAGGCGCTCACGTGACGTGAGCCGCCGACCGACGGAGCGCATGTTTCTGATCGATTTGGAGGAAGCGCCGGTACTTACGCCGGTTCTATAAAAGGGGAGAAGTACGACATGAAATATACGGGTCTCGTCGCTGCGGGCGTAGCGGTTGGCATGTTGCTGTCGAGTGCAGCGTGGGCTGCGGACAAGAAGATGATCGTCTGGGTGCCCAACGGGGCATCGGATTTCTGGAAGCTTGCGGAAGCCGGCATGCGCAAGGCGCAAACGGAACTGCCCGATTTCGATCTTGAATGGAAATATCCCGAACGCGCCGATGCTGCCATCCAGCAGCGCTTGATCGAAGATCTGGCTGCGGCGGGCGCCGACGCGATCGCGGTGTCCCCACTCAACCCGAAAACACAGACCGATGCGTTCAACAAGATCGGCTCGCAACTGCCGCTATTCACATTCGACAGCGACGCAGCAGACTCCAAACGCGTTTTCTACATCGGTTCGTCCAACACCGATCTTGGCAAGAACGCCGGTGAACTCGCGGTAAAGGCAATGCCCAAGGGCGGCAAGTGTATGGGCTTCGTCGGCAACACGGGCGCCGACAATGCGCGTGAGCGCATCGAGGGTTTCAAGGCGGCCGCCGGTCCACACAATATCGAGCTCGTCGACGTTCGAACCGACGACCACGACCAGACGCGGGCTCGCGCCAATGTCGACGACACCCTGGTCGCGCACGGGGAAATCGACTGCATGGTTGGCTTCTACTCCTACAACCCGCCGAAGATCTACGAGTCGCTGCGCGACAACGGCAAGCTGGGTCAGATTACCGTCATCGCATTCGACGAAGATCCGATTACGCTCGGCGCAGTCAAGGATGGCTCCTTCGCCGGCACGGTCGTGCAGCAGCCATTCGAGTGGGCATACCAAGGCAGCAAGCTGTTTGCGGCCTACCTCAACGGGGACAAGTCGGGTGTCCCGGCCAACGGTGTCGACATCATTCCTGGAAAGGTCATCACCAAGGACAATGTCGATGAGTTCAAGGCCGATCTCAAGGCAAAGTTGAGTTCCCAGTGAAGCTGAAATGCCAGCTGATCTGGGGCCCGCAGTCCAACAACGCTCTGATACGTCTTTGCGCTTCAGCAGTATCAGGACCTCCCGGGACTGCGGGCACGCCATCTTGAACGGCGCGGTCCCGACACCCGTTTCGCCTGAGGCCACGCGATTGGACGAACCGTTCCTGAGACTCGCCGGGATTTCCAAGTCGTATCCCGGCGTACTGGCGCTGTCCGACTTTTCGATGGAGGTGCGGCCCGGCGAGGTCATCGGCCTCGTTGGTGAAAACGGCGCTGGCAAATCCACCTTGATGAAGATCCTGGGCGGCATTGTCGCGCCCGATCGTGGCTCCATCGAAATCGACGGGGTGACCCACGAGGCGCTGGCCATCTCGGCGTCCATGGACGCCGGCATCGCCTTCGTCCACCAGGAGCTGAACCTGTTCGACAATCTGGACGTCGCCGCCAATGTATTTGTCGGTCGAGAACCTCGAACCCACGGATTCCTCAACATTATCGACAGCGCAAAGCTGCATGCGATGGTGCAGCCCTACCTTGACCGGCTGGGCGCCAATTTCCCCTCATCCGCTCCGGTCTCCAGCCTTTCCCTTGCCCAGCGACAACTGGTCGAAATCGCCAAGGCGTTGAGCCTGAACGCCAGGCTGGTGATCCTTGACGAGCCGACATCGAGCCTGCCCATCGCCGAGACCGAGAAGCTGCTCAATGTGATTGCCGGGCTGAAGGCCAATGGCATCGCGGTGATGTTCGTCTCGCACCGGCTCAACGAGGTGGTGCAGGCCAGCGACCGTGTGATCGTGCTGCGCGATGGCCAACTCGTGGGCCACCTCGAAGGCGAGGCGATTACACATGATGCGATGGTGAAGCTGATGGTGGGCCGCGACCTGAAAGTTGGGTATGAGGCGCCGGCGAACGTACCAGGCGAGGTGGCGCTCTCCGTCCGCAATCTCAGCACCTGCACATTCCCCTACGCGCAGCTGAGCGTCGATTTCCACCGCGGCGAAATCCTCGGCCTTGCCGGACTGGTCGGCGCGGGCAGAACCGAACTTGCGCACGCGCTGTTCGGTATCGACCGCAACGAAGGCGGCACCATCCTCCTCGACGGCGCGCCCGTACGCTTTGCATCTTCGGCCGAAGCGGTGAAGGCCGGCGTCTATCTGGTTCCAGAGGATCGCAAGCGGACGGGACTGCTGCTCGATCTGGCAATCACCCAGAATATCACGCTGCCGAACCTTGGCGCCTATGTGCGAGGCATAACTGTATCAAGCGCTGCAGAGCGGGAACAGGCCGAGCGAAGCCGCGGCGAACTCGACATTCGCGCGCCGAATGTCGGGGTACTCACCGGCTCGCTCTCGGGCGGGAACCAGCAAAAAGTCGTCCTTGCCAAATGGCTGGGGATGAAGCCACGGGTCATCATATTCGACGAGCCGACCCGCGGCATCGACATCGGCGCCAAATCCGAAATCTATCGGCTGATGCGTTCGCTTGCCGATGCCGGCGTTGCTGTCGTGATGATCTCCTCGGACATGGAGGAAGTGATCGGGGTTTCCGATCGCGTGGCGGTCATGCACCAGGGCGGCATCACGGGCATTCTCGCTCGGGACCAGTGCAGCGAGGAAAACATCCTCAGGCTCGCGGTTGGAGACCGGCAAGGCTGACAGCAAGCCAATCTGGCTTTCGTTGCAGCCTTCAACGGAAGATCTCGCCAACAGCCAGAAACATGGGCGCTCTCGAACAGCGCATCCGGGACAATCCGTGGGGGACGATCAATGCTGAATCTCAAAAAAGACGCAGGGCTATTTGTCCTCATCATGGTGGTGGGTACAGTCGTGGCCGTCATAAACCCACGCTTTCTTTCGCCCATCAACATCGCCAACACAGCCAATCTTGTCGGCCTCTTTGGCGTGTTCTCGATTGCCGAGGGGTTGGTGATCATTACCGGCGGCATCGATTTGTCCGCAGGCTCGGTCATTGCGCTGCTTGGCGTCATTTTCGTCGACCTCATAGCCAATCGCGGTGTGCCTTGGCCGCTGGCCGTGCTCATCGTGGTGTGCATTGGCCTCCTGTTGGGTCTGATCAACGGTTTGCTCATCACCAAGAAGCACCTGCAGCCCTTTATCGTGACGCTGTGCGGGCTTCTGATCTATCGTGGGATCGCCCGCTTCTATACCCAGGATGCGACGGCCGGGTTTCCCTACGAAACCCGGTTCGAGGAACTGGAATATCTAACCACCGGGCGCACCGACCTGGTCGCGGTTCTTACCAACAACGCCTACACGTCCATTCCCATTCCACATTCCTTCGTCTTCCTACTCGCGCTGGCCGCGGTGATGTGGGTGGTTCTGCATCGCACCGCCTTCGGACGGTATCTCTACGCTGTCGGCAAAAACGAAGAGGCCGCGCGGTTCTCCGGAATCCGCACCGGCCGGGTCATCATCTCAGCTTACGTGATCTGCGCCGGGCTGACTGCGCTGTCTTCCATCTTTCTTGCCATGTACACACGCTCGATCCTGCCGAGCTCGCACGGCAATTTCTATGAACTCTACGCGATCGCTGCCGCCGTCCTTGGCGGGTTCTCGCTGCGCGGCGGGGAGGGCTCAATCATTGGTGTGGTGCTCGGAACGATCCTGCTGCAGGTGCTGCAGAACCTTGTCAATCTTCTGGGAATTCCCTCCTCGCTCAACTTTGCCGTGAGTGGATCGGTAATCCTGATCGGGGTACTGGCCGACCAGGAATACACAGAATTCCGAAAGCGCCGCGAAGTGATGCGGAGCAGGCTTGCTGCCGCCGAAGGTCGTGCCGTGATGCCAGAGCCAGTGAAATAGGTATTAGCAGCATTGCGATCGGCGAGCTGTCGGCCTCTCGATCTCGTCCCGTCTATCAGGGTTTGGGATTGGCTTTCCGCCATGCCTCATATTCATCGCTGGCATCTGGGTGCAGCGGATAATAGCGTTGCAACGACCCGCCCTGCATGAGCTTCTCGCGCGAGAACTCTTCCCAATCGTGATGCTTCCTGGCTTCTTCGATTACGCTTGCGGCCATTGCGACGGGAAGCACCACCACCCCGTCGTCGTCGGCGATGATGATGTCGCCGGGGATCACCGTGACACCGCCGCAGGCAATCGGAACGTTGACGGCGTTGGGATAGATGCTGGTCTGCACATGGTAGTTGGGCGTCCAGCCGCGCAGCCACAGGGGCAGATCGAGCTTTTCGACATTGGGCCGGTCACGCATGCACCCGTCGATGACGATGCCCGCGCCACCTCGCCCCTTGAAATACGTCGACATCATATCGCCGAAGACGCCCGAGCTCATGTCGCCGCGCGCGTCGACGACGACCACATCGCCCGCCTGCGCGTGATAGAGCACGTGCCGGTGCAGTTGCGTCTCCGGATCGGCATATTCGCCCTCGTTGAACAGGTCCGGGCGCTGCGGCAGGAACTGCAGCGTCAGCGCCGGCCCGACGATCGACTTGCCGTGGTTCTGCGCCACCGGACCGACCATGTGTGGATTGCGAAAGCCCATGTGGCCAAGCGTGCCGGCAACCGTCGCGGCGCCGATCTCCCTCAGCGCGTCGATCAGCTCTTTGGGCGGCCGCGTGATGTCGGGAGTGTGTGTCATCGTGGACTCCGGTTGAATTGGAACTACCAGTTGGTAACGGAACCGTCGCGGCGCCTGAGGTGTGGCGCTTCCCAGAAACGCAGACTCTGCGACTGCACCGCCGCTTCGTTGACCTCGACGCCGAGCCCCGGCAGATCGCTGACCGGATAGCAGGCGCCGTCGAGCCGCGGTTGCACGGGGAAGAAGTCTGAACTGTCGAAGCCCAGCTTTTTTTCGGGCTCCCTGGTCTCGAGCCACGCGAAGTTGGGTACCGCGGCGGCAAGATGCACGGTCGCCGCCGTGCACACTGGACCCAGGGGATTATGCGGCATCAGGTCGACATAGTGCGCCTCGCTCCAGCCAGCGACTTTCATCGCCTCGGTGAACCCGCCGACATTGCAGATATCGAGCCGGTTGAACTGATGGATGCCGCGCTCGATATAGGGCAGGAACTGCCATTTGCTGGCAAATTCCTCGCCGATGGCAAACGGGATGTCGGTCATCGTGCGCAGCGATTCGTAGGCCTCCGGCGTCTCGTCGCGTATCGGCTCCTCGAGGAAATCAAGCACGCCGCGGCCGAGCTTGTTGCAGAAGCTTGCCGCCTCGGCCACCGATAGCCGGTGATGATAGTCGATGCCGAGGACGACCTCGTCGCCCAGCGCCTCGCGTGCCTTGTTCAGCATCCTTGCGGTAGCGCCGATCGACTCGCGCGGCTCGAAGATATCCCTGCTGCTTTGTCCGACGGGGAAGAAGCGGATCGCCTGCCACCCCTGCGCGCGCAGTTCGCGGGCGCGCTCGATGGCAACATCGCCCTCGGCCTCGTCTCCGGTCGAGGCGAAGGTGGGGACGCGGTCGCGCTGCTTGCCGCCGAGCAGCTCGTAGACCGGCACCTCCAGCGCCTTGCCCTTGATGTCGTGCAGGGCGATGTCGATGGCGGAAATCGCCGCCTGCAGAACGCGCCCGCCTTCGAAGTACTGGCTGCGATAAACCTCCTGCCAGATCCGGCCAATCTGCATCGGGTCGCGGCCGACGAGAAACTCGCGATAGTGCTCGACCGCGCCGGCCACGGCCTTCTCGCGACCGCTCAGGCCGCTTTCGCCCCAGCCGAAGATGCCCTGGTCTGTCTCGACCTTGACGAGCATCTGGTTGCGCGTTCCCACCCACACCGGATAGGGCTTGATCGCGGTGATCTTAAGCTTCGCAGTCATTCACGCCCACGCTCGACATGCATCCGTCCCTGTCTCAATCGGCCTTGAGGGCCATTTCGGTTTCGCCGTCGAACAGGTGCATCCGCTCCTGGTCGAACTCGAGCCAGATCTGCTCGTCGGGCGCGACTGCAATGGTTGGCGGCACGCTGACGTTGACGATGGCGCCAGACAGGAACGCCTGCACGAAGGTGACGTCTCCGGTCGGCTCCACCGTGTAGGCCTTGGCCGGGACGCTGCCCGGCACCGCGCTCTTGTGGAGCTTGATCGTCGAGTGACGTGCGCCGAGCACGACTTTCCGGGTCGTTGCCTTGGCAACCTTCCGGGCGTTGGGCTGCGAGAGCTCGAGACGCCAGCCCTCCGCGCCGGTCAACACGGTGTTGCCGTTTGCCGTCGATGCCTCCAGCGCGATAAGGCTCATTGCCGGGCTGCCGATGAAGCTGGCGACGAACATGTTCACCGGATGGGCAAAGACCTGCGCCGGTGAATCATATTGCTGTAGGAAGCCGCCATTCATCACCGCCATCTTGTCGGCCATGGTCACGGCTTCGAGCTGGTCGTGCGTCACATAGATGATCGTCGCCTTGAGGTCCTGGTGGAAGCGCTTGATTTCCGAGCGCATCTGCACGCGCAGTTTGGCATCGAGGTTGGAGAGCGGCTCGTCCATCAGGAACACTGCGGGGTCGCGCACGAGGGCACGGCCGAGCGCCACACGCTGCTGCTGCCCGCCCGAAAGTTCGCGCGGCTTGCGCTCGAGCAGGTGCGTCATATCGAGCACCCGCGCCGCTTCCCTGACCTTTTTGTCGATCTCGTCCCTGGGCAGTTTGCGCATCTGCAGCGGGAACGCCAGGTTCTTGTAGACCGATTTCTGCGGGTAGAGCGCGTAGTTCTGGAACACCATTGCGATGTCCCGGTCCTTGGGGTCGAGGTCGTTGACCACCCGGTCGCCGATGACGATGTCGCCCGATGTGATCGGGATCAGCCCCGCGACGAGATTGAGCGTCGTTGTCTTGCCGCAGCCTGAAGGGCCGACCAGTGCAACGAACTCGCCGTCATTGACGGTCAGCGAAACCTCGTTGACGGCTTTGAAGCCGCCATAGGTCTTGACGAGATCTCTCAGGACCACGTGGGCCATCGGCAAAACTCCCTAGAGCATGATGCCGAAAAGTGTGAAGCGGTTTTCGGACGACATCATGCTCTATCTCTTTGATTTAGAGGCGGATTCAGATTTCAGGTCGATTCGACCTGAAATCATCCGGCTCTAGTGCTTGACCGCGCCTTCTGTAAGGGCGCGTACGAAGTATCGTTGCAGGACGAGGAACAGCACCACGACGGGCACGCTCATCATGAAGCTGGCCGCCATCAGGCCCGGAAAGTCCGTTGTATTTTCCGAGAAGAAACGCTGGATGCCGACCGGCAGCGTCAGCTGCTCGTTCTTGGAGAGAAAGGTGTAGGCGTAGATGTATTCGTTCCACGCGCCGATGAAGGAATAGATCGCGGTGGCGATGATGCCCGGCGTCGAGAGCGGCATCACGATCAGGATGAAGGCCTGGAACCGCGTTGCCCCATCGATGCGCGCCGCCTGCTCGAGCTGCACCGGGATGTTGTCGTAGAAACCCTTGAGCAGCCAGATCGCCAGCGGCAGGCCGAAAGTGAGATAGGTGAGGATCAGCGAGCCATGCGTGTTCACCAGCCCGAGCATGCGCATCAGGATGAAAAGCGGCACGAGAAAGATCACCGCCGGGAACATGTTGCGCAGCAGCACGGCGAAGAACAGGAAGTTCCGGCCGGGGAAACGGAAGCGCGAAAACGCGTAGGCCGCAGGGACAGCCACGATCACGGAAAGGATCGTCGTGGCGGTCGACACGAAAAGGCTGTTCCAGAAGAAGCGGAGGAAGTCCTGGCCGACACTGTTCTGCGGATCGAGCAGCTTCTGATAGCTGGCGAGGGTCGGCTCGTCCGGCCACCATTGCGGCGGGAATTGCATCGCCGCGAACCCGGACTTGATCGACGTAAGCAGCATCCAGACCATCGGCAGCGCGGTGTAGAGCAGCATGAACACGAGGAAGATGCGCCCCGCCCACCGCCATCCGTCGACGCGCATGCGCCGACCTGTCTGACCTCGAGGGACTGTCTCGGTGATCGTGCTCATGCGCCCCCCTCCTTGCGATCGTTGCCGCTGAGCGCCCGGACGTAGAAGTAGCCAAGCGTCATCAGCATGAGGAACAGCAGCACCGAATAGGCCGAAGCCACCCCCCAAAGCTGCCGTCCGAAGGCAAGCTCGTAAATGTGTGTGATCCAGATATGCGATGCATTGGACGGCCCGCCGCCGGTCATGATCCACGGGATGATGAAGGAATTGAAATTGGCAACTGCGAGCAGCAGGATCGTCACCGTCGAGACGCTGCTCAGATGCGGGAACGTTACGTGCCAGAAGCGCTGCCAGGCACTGGCCCCGTCGACTTTTGCGGCGCTCAGCAGCTGTTCGGGAACTGTCTGCAGGCCGGCCATCATCATGATCATGGCAAACGGAAACTCGCGCCAGATATTGACGACAATCAGGGAGGGCAGCACCGTGCTGACGTTGTCGATGAAATTCGGCGGACGGTCGGCCAATCCGAGGCCGACCAGCACCGCGCCGATGATCCCGAAGTCCGAATGATAGATCCACTTCCAGATGTAGGAGGCGGCGACCGCGCTGATGACCCATGGAATGATCAGGATGGCGCGCATGACACCACGGCCGACAAAGTCGCGGTGGAGCGCCAGCGCTGCGCCAAACCCCAGGACGAAGGAGATGAACGTCGACGCCAACGTCCAGATCAAAGTGTTCCAGGTGACTTTCCAGAACACCCGGCTGGTGAGGATGGCCGTGTAGTTGTCGAAGCCGATGAAGGTCTTGTCGCGGAGCTGCAGGCCAGGCGGCGTCTTAAAAAACGACAGCTCGATCGTGTAATAGATCGGATAGGCGATGACGATGAGCATCACGGCGATCGCCGGCAGCACGTATGCGTAGTCGGCGCGGTGCCCCCACACATTCCGCAGCACGCCGGACCAGCCGGTTTGCAATGTTCGGCGAGCCTCGGCCTTGCCGGTCATGATCGTCACTGTGGCGCGCCCTTGTTTTCTCGGAGCTAGCCGGCTGCACCGTCGGCGCAGCCGGCCAGATCGTGTGTCAGGCTCAGGCTAGAGTTTGCCTTCCATCAGGTTCTTTACCTTCTCGGCCGCGTCGTCCGCTGCCTGGTCGACGGTCATCGCTCCGGTCAGGGCATTCTGCAGCATATCCGGAACGATGATGTTCATGATCTCCGGGGCCTGCGGCAGTGCTGGAAACGGGATGCCGTATGGCAGCATCGAGGTGGTGACATCGAGGAACTTGATCTTCTCCAGGCGTTCCTTCATCCATTTGGTCTTGAAGCCGTTGAGGTTGCCCGGGTTCGAGCCGGCATAGGCCATCTTCAGCGACCATTCGGGGCTGGTCCACATGCAGATGATCGCCTTTGCAGCCGGCTCGTCCACCTTGCCGCCCTCGACATATTCGGGCTTCAGGATGTGGATGTTCGAGCCGCCGAACACGACGGCGCGCTTGCCGTCGGGACCGGTGGGGATAAGACCGTAGCGCATGTTGTCGATGACGGTCTGCGCCTTGTCCTTGTCGGTGCCCGTCGCCTTCTTCTGCAGGTCGAGCATGACGTTGTAGTCGGACGGGTGCGAGATCATCATGCCGAGCTGGCCGGCGACGAACAGGGGCTGGTTATCGGCCTGCTGGTTGGTGAGTGCCGAGACCGGAACCGACTTGTCGCGAACATACATGTCGTACGAGGCTTGCAGCGCTGCCTTGCTTTGCGGGGTATTGAGTTCGACCTCCTTGTAGGTCGGGCTGGCCGAGGCTTCGTCGAAGACGCCGCCGCCATAGCCCCACAGCTGCGGCATGAAACGGTACGGCGTGTTGCCGGCGTTCTTGCGGGCCACGAGACCGTAACCGGCAATGCCGAGCTTGTCGTGAATCTGCTTGGAATACTTGACGACGTCGTCCCAGGTTGCCGGAGCCTTGTCCGGATCGAGGCCTGCTCGCTTGAAGATATCGGCGTTCCAGATGAACGCCATCGTCTCGTTGTTGGTCGGGATGCCGTAGGTCACGCCATCCCAGGTCACGGCCTTCATGGCGCCGGGCCAGAAATCCTCGGTCGAATACCCCACATCCTCGGGCTTGAGCGGCTCCAGATAGCCCTTTGAAGCGAACTCGGTGCCACCCAGGATTTGCAGGCGGACCGCCATCGGCGCGGCATTGCCCAGCAGCGCGGTACGGAACTTGTCGAGCAGGTCGTTATAGGTGAGGGCCTGTTCCTCGAGCTGGATGTTTGGATAGGTCTTGCGGAAGGTCTCGAAGAACTCCTTGTAGTACTGGCGCAGGAGGTCGGGGTCGCCCTCGAACACACCCTGGTACCAGAAGGTCAGTCGCCCCTTGTAGTCGAGCGGGGTGACTTTGCCGCAATCGGCCGCCGTATCAAACTCCTGTGTGCCGGCAATCGAGCGCACATACTCCGGCGACCATTTGCTCAAATCGACCGGCGGCGCGCCCAGCGCCGACGCGGACATCAACGACACCATTAATGCAGTGGAGACAGTGCCGCGCAGGACGGCACCGCCGAGTGAAATCCTCGTCATAGGTATCCTCCAGGTTCTCTCCCATGCCGCTCTGCGTCGAGGCAGGCGGTCTCATTCGTTCGATCGCGGGACGTCTTGCTGTTTTATGTATCCCTTCGGTCACTTCGTACGTTTTCAGATAGTGGATTGCGTGTCAACGCGCTAAATCGTACATTGTTTGTGGAAACCGTGCGTGATATCGAGCAAGGCGTGTATTAATTTGGGGAGCCGGCCTTGGCCGAAACAAGCGATTTCAAAGCAGAACCGCCCGAGGGGATTGACCCCATCGGGGCCTCCAGCGAGGGAGCCTCGCTCTATCAGCTGATCAGGGAAGACATTATTGAGGGGCGGCTCGCCGCCAACGAGCGGCTTGTGGTGACCGATCTTGCCCGCCGTCACGGCACGTCGACCAACCCCGTGCGCGAGGCCCTGCAGCTCTTGCGCGGGGAGGGGTTTGTCACCTTCCTCCCCAATCGCGGCGCGCGCGTCCGGCCGATAGATCAGGATTTTGTCCGGGATATCTACGAGATCGGGGTCCTGATCGAGCCGGCTCTGACGCGATGGTTTGTGAATATGGCGACTGGAGAGGACATTGCCGAACTCGAACGCATCCAGGGCCTGATTGAAGAGAACAACTTTGCCGACACGTTCCAGCACAGTGAGCTAGATACCGCCTTCCACACCGTGATGTACCAGCGGCACTACAATCGCCATGCCGCCGAGCTTTGGTGGAAGCATCGCGAAGTGCTGCGAGCCGTGAGCCGGCGTTTCAATTTCACGCTTGCCCGGCGTGCCGCGATCATTCGCGAGCATCGCGAACTCATCGCGCATGTAAAAGCGGGAAATGCCGACGAGGCAGCCGAACTGATAGCACGCCATGTCGAAGGCTCTGGCCGGCATGTCCTCGAACACATGCGAGCACGCAACGCTGCCCGGGCAGGATAGAAGATCCGGTCTGGACAGCGCCAGCCTGACCCATTCCAGAAGAGGTAATTGAGATGAAGATCACGAGCATCCGGCCGTGGCTGATCAAGTCCGATGCTTCCTACTGGGGAGAGTATCTGTTCGTCGAAGTGACGACCGACGAGGGGGTGAGCGGTTGGGGAGAGATCACCACCACGACCAGGCTCGCCAACCGCGCTCTCTGCACGATCCTGCAGCAGATCGGCATCGCCCTGACTGGCGAGGATCCAGCGCGCATCGAGCACCTCTGGCACAAGGTTTTCCGTAGCTTCACCTACATGGGCAGCCGCGGCGCCGCCGTCGAATGCGTGAGCGCCATCGACATCGCCCTCTGGGACATCCGGGGCAAAGTCCTTGGCAAGCCGATCTACGAGCTGCTGGGCGGACCGGTGCGCGATGAAATTTCGCTCTACACCCATCCCAACCAAGCCAAATTTACCAGCAAGGACGCTGTGGTCCGCGAGATTCTTGACATCGTCGAGTCCGGGCACACGGCGCTCAAGTTCGACCCTTTCCCGCACCAGGGCCGCAGCGCCGACGGGCAGTCGCGCGAACAGCGGGACGGCTACCTCGATGGCGGCATGACGCGCAAGGACGAGCGCGAGGCGGCCGAACTGACCGCGCTGATCCGCGAAACGGCAGGCCCCGATGTCGACATCCTCATCGATGCGCATGGCCGCTTCGACGTTCCCACTGCCATTCGCCTCTGTCGCAGCCTCGAGGAGGCCGGCCAGATCGACTGGTTCGAGGAGCCCTGTCCGCCCGAGAGCCTCAACGCCCTCAAGCAGGTGCGCGAGAAGGTCAGTGCCGCTATCTCATGGGGCGAGCGCGGCCACACCAAGTGGGATTTCGTCCCGGTGCTGGAGAACAAGCTCGCCGACTACATCATGCCGGACGTCACCTGGACCGGCGGCATTACCGAGCTCAAGAAGATTTCCGCCCTCTGCGAAGCCTACTACATCCCGGTCTCGCCGCATGATGCCGCGGGGCCGATCAATGTGGTTGCCGGCGCGCAGGTGATGATGACCGTTCCCAACTTCTACAAGCTCGAGACGTCGGAGTGGAACCTGGGCAAATACGATCACCTCATCGACACACCGCTCGACGTTTCGAACGGCAGCCTCAAGCTGACGTCGAAGCCTGGTCTCGGTGTCGAGATGGACCGCGACTACCTGCAGGCGCACGAGATAGAGCTGGGCTAGCAACGCTCCAAGCCGGCGCAGCGTGCGGACTACAAGCCCCGCCGACCAGTACGAGGACAAGCATGCCAAAGACGAGTGTAGCCGGCGATGCTCTCAATCGGGTGAACACGAACTCCCGGCCGTCCGACCTTCGCATCACCGACATAAGGGTGGCTGAAATCGTCGGCGCGCCATTCACCTCGGCGTTGCTCAAGATCTATACCAACCAGGGGATCGTCGGGCTTGGCGAGGTGCGCGACGGCGCCAGCGCCACCTATGCGCTGATGCTCAAAAGCCGGCTGCTTGGCGAGAACCCTTGCGACATCGACCGGCTGTTCCGCCGCATCAAGCAATTCGGTGCGCACGGCCGGCAGGGCGGCGGCGTGTCGGCAGTCGAGATCGCGCTGTGGGATCTCGCCGGCAAGGCCTATGGCGTGCCCATCTACCAGATGCTCGGCGGACGGTTCCGCGACAAGGTGCGCGTCTATTGCGACACCGACGCGGACAAGCCCAGCGGCACCGAGACCGGCAAGCGGCTCAAGGCGCGGATGGATCTCGGCTTCACCTTCCTCAAGATGGACCTCGGCCTGGCGCAGGTCTCGCACATCCCGGGCGCGGTGGTGGCGCCGGCCGGCGTGCTCGACGGTTTCCGCGCGCATGCCGCTCGCGGCCCGGCACGCACGCTGGACGAGCGCCGCGCGCGCAACGCCGCCTATGACGCGCAGAACGTCCCGCATCCCTTTACCGGCCTCCACTTCACCGAAAAGGGCATCGACCTGCTCGACCAATATATCCACGAAGTCCGCGAAGTGATCGGCTACGAGATCCCGCTCGCCATCGACCATGTCGGCCACATCTCGCTGCAGGACGGCATTCGCCTCGCCCGGCGCATCGAGAAATACGCACCAGCCTGGCTCGAGGACGTGATTCCCTGGCAATACACCGAGCAGTATCGGCAGCTGCAGCAGGCCACCTCCGTGCCGATCTGCACTGGGGAAGACATCTACCTCAAGGAAGCATTCGAGCCGCTGCTCAACGCAGGCATCTCGGTCATCCACCCGGACTTGCTTACGTCAGGCGGCATTCTCGAGACCAAGAAGATCGGCGACGCGGCGCAGGACCATGGCGTTGCCATGGCCATTCACATGGCGGAAAGCCCGATCGCCGCGATGGCGGCCGCGCATGTCGCGGTGGCCACGGAAAACTTCATGGCGCTCGAATATCACAGCGTCGAAGTGGAGTGGTGGGACGACATCGTCACCGGCTTGCCCAAGCCGCTGGTCAAGGACGGGTTCATCACAGTGCCGGACAAGCCGGGACTGGGCATCGACGACGTGGTCGACGAGGTGATCAGCCGGCATCTGCAGCCCGGTGTCACGGGGATATGGCAATCCACCGAGCATTGGGACAATGAATATAGCTGGGACCGGACTTGGAGTTAGCCCAGACCTCCTGCCATCATTCCCCAGGCTCACAGGGCCAACGACCGACCATTCGTGTCGACCTCTCCCAAGGGTGCAAAGAAAGAAACGGACGAAACCATGATCTACGAACTGCGTATCTATGACTGCCTGCCGGGCAGGCTGCCGGGTTTGCTCAAGCGCTTTTCCGACCAAACGCTGGCCATCTGGGAGCGGCATGGCATCCGCCAAGCCGGGTTTTTCACCACGGCGATCGGCGAAAACAGCAATCGCCTCACCTATTTCCTCGCCTGGGAATCGCTGGCCGAGCGTGAGGCGAAATGGGCGGCTTTCGTCACCGATCCGGCATGGCACAAGGCCCGGGACGAGTCTGAGCGCGACGGGCAGATCGTTGCCAATATCAGCAGCCAGCTGCTCACGCCGACAGCGTTCTCGTCTGTGAAATAGGACTGCGCCATGAAGATCACCGACCTGCGCTGTGCCGTCATCGGCAAGCATCCGATCGTCCGCGTCGTCACCGACGAAGGTCTCTACGGCCTTGGCGAGGTCGAGTACACCAAGCCTTATCTCAAACCCTTTGTGCTGCATTTCCGCGAGGCACTGATCGGCGAGGACCCGACCGACGTCGAGCGCGTCATGCTGAAGATCCGCCAGAGGGGTTCGTTCAAGCCCTATGGCGCCGCCGTCAGTGCCATAGAGCATGCTCTGTGGGACATCGCCGGCAAGGCGGCCGCCGTTCCGGTCTACAAACTGCTCGGCGGGAAGGTCCGCGACCAGGTGCGGGTCTATAACGGCTCGATCCGCCGGAAGCGCACCGGCGACCGGCCGGAGGATTACGCCGCTGACGTCAAATGGATGGTGGAGCAGCCGCAGAACTTCTTCATGGTCAAGCAAGGTATCTCATTCCATTCCAACATGAAGGACAGCATCGAGGGCTTTCACTACGGCGTGACGCAGAAGAAGGCCGGCTATCACGGCGCCATGGATCAGGGCATGATCAGCGAGCGCGGTTTCAACCACATGCTCGACTGCGTGATCGCGATGAAGGAAGTGCTGGGCGACAATGTCAGCCTGGCGCTCGACTGCGGCCCGGGTTGGATGCTGCCCGATGCGATCAAGTTCGCTCGCGCGGTCGAGAAGTACAATTTGATGTGGCTCGAGGACATGCTGACCGGCGATTATGTGCCGTGGGTCAATCCGCAGGCCTATCGGGAGCTGACCACCTCCACCTCGACGCCAATCCATACCGGCGAGCAAATCTACCTCAGGCACAATTTCAAGGAACTGATCGAGACGCAGGCGGTGCGCATCATCGGCCCCGATCCCGCCGATGTCGGCGGCATTGCCGAGCTGAAATGGATCGCCGAACACGCCTACATGCACTCGATCCTGATGGCGCCGCACGGTACTGCCAACGGCCTGCTCGGCCTTGGCGCGCTGATCAATGTCTGCGCCACCTTGCCCGCCAACTACATCGCTTTCGAATATCCGAGCGCCTCCGACCCCTGGTGGGAGGACATCGTCATTGGGCTGCCGAAGCAGGTGGTGACGGATTCGATGATCGACGTGCTCGAGGCTCCAGGATTGGGCGTCGACATCGACGCCGTAGGCGCGAAAAAGTATCTTGGCGAAGAAGACGCGGGCTTCTTCGACTGATTGTGCCAGCCTGGGCGAGCTGGCCGCGTTCGCTCGTGCCGTTGCCTGTTCCTGCAAGCAGCTGTCCTACGCCCTTGCTTTGCCTGGAGACGGACTGCGAAAACGAGTGATAAGGTCGGCCTGCGCCCAGAGTCAAAGATGGGCCGGGAGTACGGAAAATGGCACACCGAATGGGCACCGCAATGCTTGGCTTCTCGGCCCTTGCCCTGGTCGCGTGCCAAGCCGCCCCTGAAACGCGGCAACCCGCCGCTCTCGAACCTGGGACAGAATCTGGTCCTACTCCATCCCAACCTGCCTTGGGTCCCGCCGTCGTTTCTTCCAGTTCGGCAAGCATGGATCAATCCGTGGCGATCACGCCTCCTGGCAAGGGCATTCCAGCAAAATACGCTGCTTTTTCGGGCCTGTGGGCCGGACGATTGGAAGGGACCTACGAAGCCAAACTTGCTGTCCAGACGATTGCTTCCAATGGAAAGGTGACGGCCACCTATGCGTGGGGAAATCTGGCCGACAACTATCCGGGAGAGGCAGCCGGCGCAGGTAGAATTACAGGCACCACGTTGAAGCTTGGACGCCTCCCGAATGGCGCCGACCTCAGCTTTGCGATGCTGCCCGACGGAACCCTAGCCGCAACCGTTGCGCTTGCGGGCCAGACCTACACGGGCACGTTCGTCAGGCAATAGTTGCGCACGCAGCCGCGGATCAACCAAAGTGACCTGAGGTTCTGCCAACGCATTGATTAAATCAGATATCCCGATATACAAGACGGTTTCGGGTACAGATTTTGGCGTGGGCTGGGAATTCCATGAGCAGCAATTTTCTGGTGATCGAACCTGAGGAAGGCATCGCCGTCCTCAAGGGGCTGGCCTCCTTGGCGCGCATTTCCATGCTGAAACTGCTGCATGAAAAAGGGCCGATGAATGTCAACGACATAGCTGCCGTGCTGTCGCTGCCGCAATCGACGGTCTCGACCAATATCCAGGTGCTCGAGGATGCGGGCCTGATCCGGACCGAGAACCAGAAGGCGAAGAAAGGCAGCCAGAAGATTTGTTACCCGACCGCCGAGGAAGTGCTCGTGGTGTTCAAGAGCGAGTATCGCGCGGTCAAGAACAACGCCATCGAAGTGTCGATGCCGATCGGGCTCTACACTGGTTTCGAGGTGACGGCGCCCTGCGGCCTGTGCTCTCCAGATGGCATTATCGGTCTGCTCGACGTACCGAATACTTTCCTCGATCCGGACCGTATGAAGGCTGGGCTGCTATGGTTCACGCGCGGCTTTGTCGAGTATCAGTTTCCCAACAATGCCAAGCTCGCCAATGCCGAGATTACCGAGCTCGAAGTGGTGATTGAACTGTCCTCGGAGGTGCCGGGCACCAGCGCCGACTGGCCCTCCGACATCACGCTGACGATCAATGGCGTCGATGTCGGCACCTGGACGTCGCCCGGCGATTTCGGCGACAAGCGCGGCGTCTTCACGCCCGCCTGGTGGAAGCTCAAGGGCTCGCAATATGGCAAGCTGAAGAACTGGCGAATTTCCGCTGACGGCACTTACGTCGACGGGGTCAGGATTTCCGAAACCAGCCTCGCGGCGCTCGACCTCAAGGGCCATCATTCAATCCGCATCCGCATCGGCGTCAAGGACGACGCCAAGCGCCCTGGCGGGATCAATATTTTCGGCAAGGGATTTGGAAACTACGACCAGGACATTCTGCTCAGGATCAAAACCGGTTGATATCATCAAATCGGGTTTCAAAGATAACGCAGCAATTTCAGTCTTTTGCTCACATTGATGACCGAGGCTGCAGTTAAATTGTCAGACATTTGGCTGTTTTTGACTTGACGGATGGGTGCTGCTTCCCTTTGATATCGGACAAGGTGATTTAAATCATCATTTGTGATATTGTGGGAGGAAAACGCATGAAGGCAGCCGTCACGGCGCATCCGCACTATGTCGTCTCGAAAATCGATCCGAGGCTCTATGGGTCCTTTATCGAGCATCTCGGGCGTGCGGTTTACACCGGCATCTATGAGCCGGGCCATCCGACG
The DNA here is from genome assembly GCF_056403215.1 of Mesorhizobium sp. P2_H9. Lineage (NCBI taxonomy): Bacteria > Pseudomonadati > Pseudomonadota > Alphaproteobacteria > Hyphomicrobiales > Phyllobacteriaceae > Mesorhizobium > Mesorhizobium sp. P2_H9. Next base: position 48,171 of record NZ_JBFUFX010000020.1, read on the forward strand.
GCAGATGCCAATGGCATGCGTCAGGACGTCATCGATCTGGTCAGGGAACTCAATGTTCCGATCGTGCGCTATCCCGGCGGCAATTTTGTCTCCGCCTACAATTGGGAAGACGGCGTCGGCCCCAGGGAAGAGCGGCCGGTGCGCCTCGACCTTGCCTGGCATACGTCGGAAAGCAACGAAGTCGGCCTGCATGAATTTGCCGACTGGTGCGCCTCCGCCAACACCGAGATGATGCTGGCCGTCAATCTCGGCTCGCGTGGCCTTGATGAAGCCCGCAACCTTCTGGAATACGCCAATCATCCCGGCGGCAGCGAATGGAGCGACAAGCGCATCGCCAATGGCCGCAAGCAGCCCTTCGACGTCAAGCTCTGGTGTCTCGGCAACGAAATGGACGGCCCCTGGCAGATCGGCCACAAGACCGCCGACGAGTATGGCCGCCTGGCCCACGAGACCGCCAAGGCGATGCGCGCCTTCTCCAAGTCTCTCGAACTCGTGGTCTGCGGTTCTTCGAATGCCAGGATGCCGACCTATCCCGAATGGGAAGCGGTCGTTCTTGACCACACCTACAACGAGGTCGACTACATCTCGCTGCATATGTATTTCGACAACGAAGCCAATGATGCGCCGAACTACCTCGCCATGAGCGAGAAGCTCGACGACTACATCGTCTCGGTCTCAGGCGTCATCGACTACATCAAGGCCAAGAAGCGCTCCAGCAAGCAGGTCTACATCTCGTTCGACGAATGGAACGTCTGGTACCATTCCAAGGAGCAGGACAAGAAAATCCTCGGCGGCAATGACGGCTGGCCCTTTGCCCCGCCGCTGCTCGAAGACATCTACAATTTCGAGGACGTGCTGCAGGTCGGACTGATCATTAACACCTTCATCCGCCGTTCCGACGTGGTCAAGATCGCGTGCATGGCGCAACTGGTCAACGTCATCGCACCGATCATGACCGTTCCCAATGGCCCGGCATGGCGCCAGACGATCTTCTATCCCTATCTCTATGCCTCGATCTACGGCCGCGGCAACGCGCTGGATCTCAAGGTCGAAAGCCCGACCTACAAGTCCAGCGTCGCCGGCGACGTTGCCTATGTCGACGTCGCCGGCGTGCACGATACGCAAGCCGGGCATGTCACCTTCTTCGCCGTCAACCGCCATCCGGACGAGGCAATCGAAACCGTCATCGACATTAGCGGTTTCGGCACGGGCGACATCGTCGATCACCAGGCGATCACGCACGCGGATCTGAAAGCCGTCAACTCGGCCGGGAACCCCGGCAATGTCGGCCCCAGGAAGGGGGAGGGCGCCTCGCTGGCTGGCGGCACGCTTCGCCTGTCGTTGCCGGCCTATTCCTACCAGATGATCCGCCTGAAGCTCTGACTTCAGGCGGATTGTCGGAAAGTGCATGCGCTGAGGAGGAGCGTCGACGTGACGGCCGATATCGAGATCAGGAATGTGAGCAAGCGGTACGGTACCATGTCGGTGCTTGAGGACCTGTCGCTTTCCATCAAGGCACGTGAATTCATCGTGTTCCTTGGACCGTCCGGCTGCGGAAAATCGACGCTGCTGCGCATGATCGCCGGCCTCGAAACCGTCGACAGCGGCGAGATCGCCATCAACAACGAACGCATCGACCACCTGCCGCCGGGCAAGCGCGGCATTGCCATGGTGTTCCAGTCCTATGCGCTCTATCCGCATATGAGCGTGCGCGACAACATGGCCTTCGGGCTTGAGAACATCGGCATGTCGCGCGAGGTCATCGATGCGCGGATCAACGAGGCCGCCCGCATCCTCGAAATGCCGCATCTGCTCGAGCGCAAGCCGGGCCAGCTCTCCGGCGGCCAGCGCCAACGTGTCGCCATCGGCCGGGCGATCGTCAAGGAGCCCAAGGCCTTCCTGTTCGACGAGCCGCTCTCCAATCTCGATGCGGCGTTGCGCACCCGCACCCGCCTCGAACTTGCCCAGCTTCACCAGCGCCTGCAATCGACGATGATCTTCGTCACTCATGATCAGGTCGAGGCGATGACGCTCGCCAACCGCATCGTCGTCATGAACAATCGCAGGATCGAGCAGATCGGCTCGCCGATGGAAATCTACGAACGCCCGGCGACCAGATTTGTCGCCGGCTTCGTCGGCGCCCCGGCGATGAATTTTGTCGAGGCGACGCTCGACAGATCGGGAGACAATGCCGCCGCCAGCTTTGCGGACGGCATATCGGTCCAGACCGGGATCGCCTCCAGCCAGTTGAGCGACGGCAGGTACAGCTTCGGCATCCGTTCGGAAGATGTCCGCATCGTTGCCGCGGGACAGGGCAATGCCGACGGCGTGGTCGATGTGCTCGAGCGGCTCGGCGAACGCACCTTGGTCTACGCGCGGCTGGGCGACGGCCAGCAGATCGTCGCCTCCGATGCCGGCAACAGCCGCGTCGCGGTCGGCCACAAGGTCGGGCTCGCCTTCGACGGCCAGAAATCACATCTGTTCAACGAGACCGGCCGCGCCTGGCACGCGAGGGAGGCCTGATATGGCTGACCGGCTGACGATGCCGCAGACCGCGACGCCGGCCGCGAGCGTCAGGGCCCCAAGCGTCGACATCTACGCGCCGCAATGGCGAAACTTCATGTTCGTCGCGCCATTCCTGTTCTTCTTCACGACGCTGCTCGTCTTCCCGCTGCTGTGGGGAATGTGGCTGAGCTTCCACAAGGCCGACACCTTCTCGTCCGGAAATTTTGTCGGTTTCGGCAACTATGTCAGGCTGTTCCACGACAAGGTGTTTTTGCAATCGGTCTGGAACACCTTCTACTTCGTGCTTCTGACGGTGCCGACACTGGCGCTGATCGGCCTCTTTCTCGCGCTTTGCCTCAACCGCCGCACCCGCACCGCCGCCGTGCTGCGGACCTTGTTCTTTTCTTCCTCGGTGCTGTCGGTCACCATCGTCACACTGATCTGGCGCATCGTCTTCATTCCGAATGTCGGTCTGCTGTCGACGATCTACGGATGGTTCGGCGCCACTGCGCCGGCGTTCATTTCCGATCCCGGCCTTGCGATGATCGGCATCGCCATTGCCACTATCTGGTGGTGCATCGGCCTGCCGATGATGCTCTTTCTCTCGGCCCTGCAGCAGATCCCGCAGGATATTTACGAGGCAGCAGCGCTCGACAATGCCAACCGCTGGCAGACGCTGCGCTCGATCACCCTGCCGTCGATCAAGCGCACCTTCATCCTGGTGATCATTGTCCAGATCGTGCTGCAATTTCAGCTGTTCGGCCAGGCCTGGCTGATGACGCGTGGCGGCCCGAACAACCTGACCAAGCCGATCGTTCTCTACATCTACGACACCGCATTCCGTCGCTGGGATCTGGGCCTGGGTGCCGCGGCATCGGAGATCCTGTTCATCCTCATCCTGATCGCGGCCATGGCCCAATATCTCGTCACGCGCAACAAGGCGGATCAGCCATGAGAGCGCCAGCCATTTCCATCAGCGGACGCGCATTTGGCGACCGCGTGTTGCTGGCTCTCGTCATCCTGCTTTCGATGGTCATGATCGCGCCGGTGCTGTGGGTCATCGGCCTGTCGCTGAAGGACAATGTCGAGCTGATGGCCGATCCGAATTCGGTCTTCCACGGGCCCTACACGCTCAAGAACTACATCAACACCATCGGCACCTCGTCGGTGTTCGTCTGGGTGTTCAACAGCATCATCGTCTCGGGCGGATTGACGCTTGGCACGCTGATCCTGTCGTCGCTCGCCGGCTACGGTTTTGCACGGCTGAACTTCCCTGGCCGAAACATCCTGTTCGTCGTCGTGCTCTTCGGCCTGGCGGTTCCCGAACAGGCCGTGCTTGTCGCCCGCCACCAGATCTTCAGCGTATTGAAGTTCCACAACACCTATCACGGGCTCATCCTCCCGGGCCTGTCGGCTTCGTTCGGCGTCTTCCTGATGACCCAATATTTCAAGGCCATCCCGAAGGAGCTGGACGAAGCCGCCATGCTCGACAATGCCAGCCAGTTCAGGATTTTCTGGAAGGTGCTTCTGCCGCTCACGGTGCCCGCGCAGGCAACCCTCGGCATCTTCACCTTCCTCGGCGCATGGAACGACTATCTGTGGCCGCTGATCTCGGCGACCAAGCAGGACATGTACACGCTGACCGTCGGCATGGCCTCGACGCAGACCAATTTCGCCCAATCCGAAGGCATCGGCTTCCTGATGGCGCAGGCGGTGTTCGCCGGCGCGCCGATCCTCGTCGTCTATCTGTTTTTCCAGAAATACATCGTCACGGCCGTATCCGGCGCTGCGGTGCGATGACGAGATTGCCTGACGGCGCAGGAGCGCGCCGCGGTGATGGAACGCATGACGCCAATCCAGGGTGGAGTGGCGGAAAACTCAGGAGGAGGAACTGACATGAAAATGAAGAGAATGCTGCTTGCCGCGGTCTCCGCGGGGGTAATGATGCTGGCCAGCCCGAGCCTTGCGGCAACCGAGCTGACCGTGCAGCGCTTTTTCGGTGCTTGCGATGCCGATTTCGGCACCAACACCGATGTCACCAAGGCCGTCGGCGAATGTGGCATCATCACTTCGCTGATCAACAAGTTCAATGCCGACAATCCCGATGTGCACGTCACGGTCTCCACCGTGGAATGGCCGGGCTATGACCAACTGACGGCGCAGTTCGCTTCGGGCGATGCTCCCGACATCGTCACGATCCATGAATCGGCGCTTTCCGACTACCAGTCCAAGGGCCTGTTGATGCCGCTCGACGATCTCTTGAAGTCCGTTGGCGTGACGCCTGACGCCTTTACCGATGCGGCGCGCAACGGCGCCACCAAGGACGGCAAGATCTACGGCCTGCCGATCGACAGCTGGACGATGCTCTATCACATCAACATGGATCTCTTTAAGCAAGCCGGCCTCGTCAACGCCGACGGCACGCCGATGCTTCCGAAGTCACCAGAGGAATTGCTCGCCCAGGCCGAACAATTCAAGCAGAAGACAGGCAAGCCCTATTTCGTCCAGAACCTGGCGAATGAGACGGCGCTCTACACCCGCAATCTCTACACCTATCTCTTCCAGCAGGATTCCGACTTCTTTGCCGACCCGAAGCATGTGAAATTGAACACGCCGGAAGCCAAGAAGGTCGTGGAGATGTACAAGGCGATCTTCGACAAGGGCTACACCACCAAGGACCTCGACTATGGCGGCGCGATCAACGCTTTCCTCGCTGGCGAAGGTGGCGTCCAGCTCAACGGCACGTGGGTTGTCGGTGACAACAACGCCCAGTCCGAAACCAAGGGCACTGCGCTCAACAAGGGTGGCTATGCGGTCTACCCATATCCGCAGCTGTTTGGTGGTGCCCATGCGCAATATGCCGACGGCCACACCTGGGCCGTGTCGCAAAAGGACCGCACGCCTGAGCAGACCGCGGCCATCGGCAAGTTCCTGAAGTTCTTCGCCGACAACGACTTCGAATGGTCGCGCACCGGCCATCTGCCGGCTTACAAGGCCATCATCACCTCCGATGCCTTCAAGGCGCTGCCACATCGCAACACGATCTCCGCCGTCGCCGATCTCGGCAGGCCACTGCCGTCAGCGGTACAACGTCAGTTTGCGATCCAGGACATTGTCGGCGAAGAGATGAGCGCTGCAATCACCGGCCAGAAAGACGTCGATGCCGCGCTTGCCGACATGGAAAGCCGCGTCAACGAATTGCTCGCCAACATTTGACCGCGGAGGCGAATGCTCCGCTCCACCCCACGGCTGGAAACATTCATGGGGTGGAGCGAGCAATCTCCTTTGTCCATGCAGGACCATTCCAGCCTTCAAGGCTGCAGTGAACCCCGACAAATCGAAATTCGGGCTCACCATCAGGCGGCCTCCGGCATCCGCAAGATGCCGCACGTCGCCGGAACATCATTGGCGCGTGTCCAACAGGATCATCTCCGCCGCCTTCTCGGCGATGAACCTTTTAGGCATTCCATAGTCCCTCAACTTTGCGGTGAGTGGATCGGCGATCCTAATCGGCGTACTCGCCGACCCGGAATATACGGAGTTCCGTCTCATTGCGCGGCGCTTTCGCAGCCAACTCGCTGCCGCCGAGTCGCTGCATCGGATTGAGCCTGCATCCGTTCGGGAGGAGGTGGAGGCGGCTGGCTTCGTACTGGACGCGGAAAGCACCATGCTCGCGAACAAGGACGATCCGCACTCGATCAAGGTGTTCGATCCCTCGATTAAGGGCCAGACCGATCGCTTCGTCTATCGATTTTTGAAGATCTAACACTGAGCTATTCGCCAACGATGAGGTCGACCCTCGTACGGGAGGCGGCTTTGACAAGTGCGACGACCGATTGTGGGTTGGTTTCGGAACGACAGCTTACCGCAGACGTCGGTTGAAACCGGATCGTCCGCTCTCGGCCCACTGCGGCCATTCTGGAGCATGGCTCCGACCGTTCGCAAATGAGGTTAGCTAAAGTCGGCTGTATGGCGTCACGGGACCATGCGGAACGATACGGGAAGATTTCTGATTTTGGCCCACGAAAAACTCAACAAAATCAACGATTTTAATACGCCTCCGGGCCCACCAAAACGACCGCGTAAGTTACTGATTTTTATGCCATTTTCTGAAGGGGCCCTCGACGTGGACTCGAACCCCCTATTTCTACCCAAGCACTTATTGGTCGAACGTCCGCCAGTGCCGCCGTTGTCGAGGCAGACATCTGAAATACGATTTTCACATTGAGACGATATCCAACAGTTCAATTCTATAGGGCGCACTTTTAAGGACGCTGCCCTGGAGGGAGAGTAACCGAAATCCAACGTTCTCCACTCAAGCTTCAATTTCGAGAGAAATGCTCGACCCGCTCTAAAGATTGCGAGTTACGCGTAAAAGCCGCCGACCTTGAGATCTATTCAATCTACCGACCATTGAGCAGCCATCTGGCAACGTCTAATCTGGTAACGTCTAATATGAGGTGGGCATCAGAGGTCGCTGGGGTGACATTTGATCGGTTCGGATCGGCTAGCCGCTCTTGTAACGCTATTCCTGCTGCAACTTGTTAGTTGTCTGGCTTGGCCTGAATACGGGCAAGCGCAGTCAGCGAAGCCGCTGCACGGTGTGGCTCTGGTCATCGGCGAGTCGCACTATCTGGAACTGCCAGGTTTGAGCAATCCGGCCAATGATGCGCGCGCTGTAGCCCAGCTTCTTGGCAATCTTGGTTTCGAGGTCAACTCCGTCGCCGACGGCGACGCCAGTCGCCTCAAGATCAGCCTCAGTCGTTTTGTCCAGGATGCGGCTGGCGCCGACGTCGCGCAGGACGTGCACAAAGGCGGGTCTGCTTCGCGCCGCATGTTCATCATTCCGGGCGAAGCGCAGCCTTCCCGGAAGCGGTCATCGCTCAACTTGCCCCAAAGGCCTGGTCGGGAGGGGCTCTGCTGGTTAATTTCGAGCATACATGTTTTTGCTTAGTGCTTCGGCGGCGCAAGTTGAAGCGCTATTGGACAGCGCCTGTTCCTCACCAGGTCTGGCGGTTTACCAGCCTAACGCCACATCAACCGCGAAGGCCGTCACGGATGGACGAGAAATAGCGGTCGGTTCCTACCTGCCCGCCCTTCAACGCAACCTCCAGCCCGTCGATCGCCTTGACGCGCGAATGGGCGACGCAGAGCGGCGAGCCTGGTGACGCCGGCAGCGGCATCCTGACCGTCAGCGCATCGACGCCCATCTGCCCCAGCGCATGGCTCGACGTGTCGCCGCCGGCGAGGATGACGCGCTTTAGGTCCTGATCTTCGGTCAGTTGCCGCAGCAGCGCACCAAGGCCGCGGCCAAGCTTGTGGCGGGCGCCTTCCTGGCGGTCGATCTCGGCGCCGCGATCGGCCGCAGGTCCGAGCGCGGTGTAGAGGATGACGCTGCGCCCGGCTTCCAGGCTGGCGCGGCCGCTTGCCGCCGCGCGCGCTATCGCCTGTTCGGACGTCTCCGAGACCAGTTCGACGGGATCGACCTCGATGCCGTCGAAGCCGTCGGTCAAAGCGTGCCGGATCTGCCTTTCCGTGGTCGGCGAGCAACTGCCCGACACGACGGCGATCCGGTTGGCGGCACCTGGCGGAGAAAAGCGGGACGCGGCCCGAACGACGGCAGTCTCCGCCCATTCGGCGAGCAACGCGTACTCGACGCCGGACGAGCCGACGACGAAGGTGCCACCGGGCTTGCGGCTACGCCAAATCTCCTTGCCAGCAAGCGCCTGCGTTTCCAGGCTGTCAACATCGACAAGCACGATAGCGGTGCCCTCGGCGACCACACGGTCGAAGGCTTCCGACCGGCCCGCCGACTGCAGCGTCGCGAGATCGACCAGCCCTGACGTCAGCTCCGTTTGTCGTGACAGATGGATCAGCAGATCGGACTCATCCATCGGCGTGGTCGGGTGGCGGCTCATCACCGGATGGCGGTCGATGCGGAAATACTTTTCCCGATAGGCGGCGAACAGGTGGCCAAAGGCGGTGTAGCGCTTGAGCTGCGGCGCGCCGACCAGCAGCGGCACGCTGTCCTGCGTAAAGACCGAGCGGCCGATCTCGATCGCCCGGCCGATGCTGCCGATCGTCGGACTGGAATCGAAGGTCGAGCAGACCTTGTAGTGGCAGATCGCTGCGTTCAGCGTCTTCAGCCAGGCGAACGCATCGCGCAGGTTCGTGTCCATCCAGTGCGGCGTCTCGCTGCGGCTGGTGCCGGCTAATCCGATCGCGCGGCAATGGTTGAACTGCGCCAGCTGCGCCGCGTCCGGCTGGCGCATGAACAGCACCGTCGGCACGCCGCCGAGTTCAAGCGCCTCCATCACGTCGGTCGAACCGGTGAGGTCATCGCCATAATAGCTGAGCAGCAGGTCTTGCATCGCTTCAGGCTGCCTTGCCGTTGCCGAATTTTTCGATCGACCGCACCAGCTCAGGATGGCTCAAGGCGAACTCCGCCAGCGGAATGCCGTCGACCGCCGCTTGCCAGGCCTGCTGCACGGCACGCACGCCGGCGCCCGGCCCGTCCGGGTGGCTGACGATGCCGCCGCCGCAGAGATAGAGCAGATCGACCGTACGGCCGGTTCGCTCGTACGTCTCGGGCGCTTGCCCGCCCCATTGGCCGGAGCCCGCCACCGGCAAGGCACAATCCTCAGGCGCAAAGATCGGCGTCGTCACCGCCTTGAAGGACTCGACGAAGGACGCGTCCGGCTCCCAGTATTTCGATTGAATGCCATTGATCTGGAACTGGTCGACGCCGAGCAACCGCCAGAATTTTTGCCAGACCTTGAAGTCCATGCCGAGGCCGGGATGGCGGGTGAGAATGTCCCAGCCGTTGCGGTGGGCGTGCAGCACCAGGCTGGAGCGCTTCCTGAGGAAAGCCATGCCGCCAAAGCCGATGGAATTGATGTTGACCACCGCGCAATTGCCGCCGGCCTTGGCGACAAGGTCGTGGTTGCGCATCATCTCGTCGGGGTCGGCATGCGAGATGCCGAAGGCGTACATCACCTTCTTGCCGGTCCTCTGCTCATGGTCGAGGATCAGCGGCATGATTGCCTTCACCCGTTCCGCCAAGGGCGAATAGGCCGGGCTCATCAGCTTCTCGTCGTCCTTGATGAAATCGACGCCGGCGGCGATCAGCTCGCCCACCATTGCGGCCGTCTCGTGCGGCCTGAGCCCCAGCGCCGGCTTGACTATAGTGCCGATGATCGGGCGGCCCTCGACTCCGGTCAGCCGGCGGCTGCCGGCGACGCCAAACTGAGGACCTGGATGCGCGCCGCGATAGTCCTCCGGCAGTTTCATGTCGACGACGCGAATGCCGGATAGGCCCTTGATCGAATAGGCGCCGCCGATGGCAATGGTCATCAGCGCCGAGAGGTCGGTGCCGATGGCATCGAACGGAAAGGCGATGTCAACATCCGCGCGCTTGAAGGGCCCATCACCGGCTTCGGGAATGGAGGGCCGAAGGGCGTCAGGCAAATGCCGTATCGCCAGAACATGCGCCGCCACCCGGGCCTTCAGTTCCTCGGTTTCGCCGGGCAGCGCAACGAAGGTTCCGGTCGACTGGTCGCTGGCGATCTTGGCTGCCAGCGCCTCGATGCTGCCTGATGTTTCGATGCGGTAGGTGAGCGTGATCATGGTTCGTCGTCTGAGGCCTAAGGAGGTTCGAAAAGAGTTCCTTGATCGTCGAAATCTGGTATAATGAGTACATAAGCTTTGCAAGCAATATCCTGCTCGCACGATATGAGCAGATTGGCCGGCAGGCATTCTGGAAATCGTGGCGGCAGTGCTAGATAGACACCGGTCAAGGGAGTGATTCGCGACGATGAACCGTTCGGAGCCGATCGTCCGGCGCAAACTTTCCGACGAAGTATTTTTGCGGCTGAAGCGCCTGATCACCAGCGGAGAATTGACGCCGGGCGACGACATGCCGTCGGAGCGCGAGCTGATGGAGCGCTTCGAGGTCGGCCGGCCCGCCATCCGCGAGGCGATGCAGGCACTGAGCAATATGGGCCTCGTCGCCATCTCGCATGGCGAGCGCGCCAAGGTGCTGCAGCTGACTGCCAAGTCGATCATCAAACAGGTCGACGGCGCCGCCAAGATCATCCTGTCGTCGTCGAAGGACACGCTGGAGCACCTTAAAACCGCGCGCATCTTCTTCGAGCGCGGCATGGTCAGGGAAGCGGCCGAAAACGCCACCGCCGAGGACGTCGAGCGCCTGCGGGCCACCGTTGCCGAACAGCGCGGCTTTCGCGGCGTTTCCGAAGCCTTCATTTCCGCCGACATGAAGTTTCACACCCAGATCGCGGCCATTTCAGGCAACCCGATCTATGTCGCCGTCAGCGAGGCGATGCTGGGTTGGCTGAAGGAATATCACACCGAAATGCTGATCTGGACCGGCAAGGAAAAGTTCACGTTGACCGAGCATGAAGAGATCATCGGCCGCATCGAGAAGAAAGATGCCGACGGCGCCGAGAAGGCGATGATCAAGCATCTCGAGCGCTCGCGCGCGCTCTATGTGATGAATTCCGAAAAATAGCTCAGCCGAACCGGGCAATCGCGTAGGGCGCCATCACGAACTGGCCTCGGCCAAGCGCTGAGATGTCGACCGGTACATCGTCCGCCGTCAGGTTCGCCAGCCACGTGACGGTCTTGCCCGAAGCGGAGCGGCCGGCCAGCGCCAGCACCCTGGTCTCGTCGCTTGTCCCTGCCGCCACATGCGCAAGGCCGGCCATTTCACAAAGCCCCCTGATGGCTTGGAAGATCGGCCGGGGAGATCCTTCCGCGACGGGTTCCCCGGAGGCGGCCAGCACGCCGAATGGTCCGGTGAAGCCGGAGAGCGTGAGCACCTCCAGCCCTGCCGGCGCGACGCGCGCGGCATAGCCGATCGTCCACGCGGCGGAGAACAGGCCGGCATGACGAGGGTCGCGATCGGCCATGGCGATGCGCTGTCCCCCGGGATTGGCCTTGGTCGCGCCACCATAGGGGTTCTGGCGCATGGCAATCGTCGACGGGCCGATCCGGTAGGGCTTTGCCCCGAAGATCGCCCGCACTGATGCGGTGATCAAGGGCAGCGCCTCCAGCGATTGCATGACGCTGAGATCGTCGGCGGCGTGCACGATCGGGCAGGTGCAGTGGGTGACGAAATCGAGCTGGTCTGCCGGCACGCGCTTGCGGTTGAGTTCGGTGAAATAGCTGAACATTCCGCCGCCAAGGCGGATATCGGGAAAGGCGTGCCGTGCCGCGGCATAGACGTCTTCGAGCGGCGGACAATCCGGCCACGCACTGCCCGGCGGCGTCGACTGCCGGTCGACCGAAGGCGAGACGGCGATGGCCGAGAGTTTTAGCCCAGCCTGGCGCACCATGTCGGCGACGGCTGAAAGTTCAGCATCGAGATCGCCGGCACAGGCGACGACGCATTCCAGCGTCGTGTCGGCTGGATAGGCTGCTGCGAGCCGGGCAAAGGAGTGCAGAGCGTCGAGCCCATGGCCGCGCGTGGGATCGTAGTGGAAGATCAGCTGTTGCGGGCCAAGCGTAGAGAGCACCGGCAGGTTCACAAGTGCTGCTTCGACCTCATCCGGGTAGATAATCACGCCGATATCCGGCAGCCTCTGCCCGGCCTCACCAAGCTCGACACGGACCGGTTCGCTGCTTGCCGCGACAACCGGCAGCGTCCCGTCGCCGGTGATGCGCAGGCTGACCGTTTGTCTGACGGTTTGCCCGGCCGGCAGCAAATAGGGCCATGGCAGCGCCAACGGCCGCACATAGGTCTTGTAGGAGGCGTCCGACCAGTTGCGCTGGTCCTCCATCTCAAAGGTATCGCCTTCCATCCGGCACTCGGCACTGACACCGGGCCTCACCTCATGGGTGATGGCGCGCAAATCCCTGAAAGGCTGCCAGGGATCGATCAAAAGCGGCAGTTTCGTCGCCACCACACTGCCGTCGGTATGCTCGACAGTGACCGGGCTGCCGGCCAGGCCAGCGATCGGATGCAGGATGCAGAAGCCGCAGCGATTGGTCTCGAAGTCCCTATCAGTTAGAGCGCTGACATCGAACAACAGTTCGCCGCTGGCGGAGCCCTTGATGGTGGCGCGGAAGCTGAGCCGGCTTGCATCCGGCCCGACGCAGCTCGCCGTGTAGCCGACCGAGAAAGTGTCGGCGCCCTGGTTGATGACAAGGTCGGTCAGTTCAGGCTCGTAAGTGCCCCAGTCGCGGTCGCGCACGATATAGGCGATGGCGCGCAGCACCTCGGTGCCGCTATGGCGGATGGTGCGCAGATTGCCGTTGACGAAGTCGGCGCTGAGCAGGCCCGCACTCAGCCTGACTGGCTCGGCTTCGACGGTATGGGTACCGTAGAGGAGGAAGGCGTCGGCTGTCATTTCAGCAAGGCATCGAGGTGGACAGGTTCGTGGCTCGCCGCGCCCAGATAGGCGGCCTCGACCAGCGCGAAGGTCTTGAGATTGTCCGCCCCCGAAGTCGCCGGCTCGGTTGCCTTTGCGAGGCAGTCGACCCAGTGCTGTTGGATGGCAACGACGCTCTCCTGGATGTTGTGCCAGGGCCGCGATGCCCAGGGCAGCAACGGCGGCGAGATGTCGGTGATCTTCGTGCCGCTTCTGCCAGTGACCGTGAGCCGGTATCCTTGCGCCAGCCGGATGGTGCCGTCGCTGCCGTCGATCTCGATCAGCGTTTCCGGAAACGGCTCCATGGCAAGCTTCGTCGCGTAGCTGCAATCAACGACAGACATCGCGCCGCTCTTGTGATCCATCAGCATCGTCGCGACGTCCTCGCCGGCGATGGCAGGGTTGATGCGCGCCGTTCGCGTCGTGATCGTCGAGACGTCGCCGAGCAGGAAGCGGGCGATGTCGAGACTATGGATGCCGAGGTCCTCGATGATGAAACGCTTGCCCTTGGCGAGATAGGGCTGGCCGGAAAACACGTCATAGGCGGAGCGGAAGGAGATGCGTCCAAAGAAGGGCGTGCCGATCTCACCGCTGTCGAGCACCGCGCGCACCGCCTGGATCGGCGACTGCCAGCGAAAGTTCTCATGCACCATCAGCGGTACGGCGGCATCGACGCAGGCCTTCACCATTGCCTTGGCGTCGGCAAGCGTCGGCGCGAACGGTTTTTGGCAGATTGTCGGAACGCGGTGCTGTGCCGCCATCTCGACCAGCGGACGATGGCTCGGCGCCGTGGTGGCGATATCGACGAAATCCAAGCTTTCGCTTTCGAACAAAGCAGCCGCGTCGGTGTAGCGCTTGGCAACGCCGAACTGGTCGCCTACGATCCGCAGCCGGTCCGGATCGCGGTCGCAGATGGCGACAATCGAGGCGCCTTCAATGTCGCGCCAGGCATGCATCTGGTTGACGGCAAAGAAGCCGCAACCGATCAGCGCTCCCCGCAACTCCGCCATGCTCAGCCTGCCTTTGCCATCTGCATCAGCGTCACCCGGCTCTGCAGCCGGCGCTGCGCCTGGTCGACGACGACCGCGACGATGATGACGAGGCCCTTGATCACCATCTGCCAGAACGAACTCACCCCCATCATCACCAACCCGTCCGAAAGAATGCCGATAACGAAGGCGCCGACAATGGTGCCGCCGATCGTGCCGCGCCCGCCCGACATCGAGGTGCCGCCGAGCACCGCCGCCGCAATGGCGTTGAGCTCAAAACTTTCACCTGTTGCCGGATGCGAGGCCATCAGCTCGGACGAGATGATCAGGCCGACGATCGCTGCGCAGAAACCGGAGAACATGTAGACGAACATTTTCACCATGTTGACACGGACGCCGGAAATTCGCGACGCCCGTTCATTGCCGCCAACGGCGAAGATATGGCGGCCGAGCGGCGTGTATTTGGCGAGATAGGCCGCCGCCAGCGCAACGACGATCAGGATCCAGATCGCCACCGGCAGGCCGAGCAGCCGGCCGGCGCCGAGGAAGCCAAACCCGGTGGTGCCGAGCTCCGGTTTGCCGGCCAGGTTGGGGAAGGTGCGGCCATCCGACGACAGCAGCGCCAGGCCGCGCGCGACATAGAGCACGCCAAGCGTGGCGATGAACGGAGCGACATTCAGCCTGGTGATCAGCAACCCGTTGACGGCGCCGATCAGGATGCCTACCGCCAGCGTGATCAGCGCGATCTCGACGACGTTGAAATAGATGGTGTAGCCAATCTGCAGATCGATGCCGTTGAGCACGAGGTAGCCGGCGACCATGCCGCACAGGCCGACGATCGAGCCGACCGAAAGGTCGATGCCGCCGGTGATGATGACGAAGGTCATGCCCATGGCCAGGAATGCATTCAGCGCCACGTGTTTCGACATCAGGATCAGATTGGCGGTCGACAGGAAATTCGGCGCCGCGATCGAGAAGAAGATCAAGACGGCGATCAGCGCGATGAACGTCCTCGCCTTCATCAGCGTCAGCAGCAGGGAGCCACTCGGGACGGAGGAGACAGCCGCCTTGGCCGGGATGTCAGTCATGGGTTCTCCGTGTGCGGGGCCGGTCCGTGGCCAAGTGCGGAAGCGGCGACCAGGGCTGCCTCCGTCGCCTCGGTGCGATCGAACATGCCGGTCAGTTTTCCATTGCTCATCACCGCGATGCGGTCGGACAGCGCCATCACCTCGTCGAGATCGGAGGTGGCGAAGAGAATGCCCAGCCCATCGCGCGACAGTTTGCGCATGGTGCGGAAGACGTCGGCCTTGGCGCCGACATCGATGCCGCGGCTCGGCTCATCCATCAGCAGTACCTTCGGTCCGGTGAGCAGCGCCTTGCCGATCACCACCTTCTGCTGGTTGCCGCCGGACAACGACGACACCTCCTGCGCCGGGTCGGCGACCTTGATCGCCAGTTCCCGCACCATCTGCGTCACCGCCTGCTTTTCGGGGCCGCCACGGATGTGGAACAGGCGGACAAACCGCGACAGGCTGGCCAGCGTCAGATTGCTGGCGACCGACAGGATCGACACCAGCCCTTCGCGCTGGCGGTCTTCGGGGATCAGCGCCAGTCCGCGCCGGATGCGCCGCGTCGTGTCGCGCTCCTTGACCTTTTTGCCGGCGATGAAGATCGTTCCGGTGGCCTGGCCATGGCGGCCCATGATGCAGTCGAACAGCTCGCTACGCCCGGCGCCCATCAGGCCGTAGATGCCCAGAATCTCGCCGGCGCGCAGCGACAGCGACACATGGTCGACCGCCAGCCCGCCGGTCGCGCGCGGCAGGCAGATGTCCTCGGCGCGGAATATTTCTTCGCCGGGAACATGGCCGTCAGCCTTGGCAAAATCCTTGGCGTCGGAGCCGATCATCTGTCGCACGATCCACCGCGTGTCGACGTTTTTCATTTCTTCCTGGCCGGTGATGTGCCCGTCGCGCAGCACGGTGATGTAATCGCCGATCCGGATCAGCTCTTCCAACCGGTGCGAGATGTAGACGATGGCGACGCCGCGCGCCTTGAGATCGGCAATCACCTTGAACAGGATCTCGACCTCCGCCGCACTCAGCGCCGAGGTCGGCTCGTCCATGATCAGGATGCGCGCATCCAGCGAAACCGCCTTGGCGATCTCGACCAGCTGCTGCTGGCCGATGCGCAGATCCTCAACCAGCATGTCCGGACGGATCCCGGCCTGCAGGCGTTCGAGAAATTGCGCCGCGCGGCGCTCCTGCTCCTTGCGGTCGATCTTGCGGAACCGGTTGGTGATTTCGCGCGTAGCGAAAATGTTCTCGGCCACGGTCATATTGCCGAACAGGTTCAGTTCCTGGAACACCATGCCGATGCCGCGGTTCACCGCGTCGCCGGACGAAGAGAAGGAGACCTCCTCCCCTTCCAGAAGAATCCGGCCGAGAGTCGGCTGTTCGACGCCGGCGATGATCTTCATCAGCGTCGATTTGCCGGCCCCGTTTTCGCCGACCAGCACATTGACCGCGCCCTTGCGCACCTCGAAATTCGCGCGCTTGACCGCAACGGTGCCGGAATAGACTTTCGAGACGTCCTCCAGCTTCAGGATGACATCGTGAGCGACGCCAGCACTCATGGCTTCGGCCCGATTTCTGCCTCCGCCGGCGTCACCAGCGGCAAGTCCTGGCCGCTTTCGAGCGTGTAGGCGCCGAGAACCCTGGCGGTCCGGCCATCCAGCGCGTCGCGCGGCAGTTTGGAAAGCACTGTCTTGTCGGCATAGGCATTGAACGCCTTGCCGAATTGGGCAAAATCGATCTGGTTGGTAAAATCGTTGAACTGGATGAAATCGAGGCTGTCGCGCAGCGCGGTTCCCCGCATTGCCGGTCCGATCTGCACCCGCGCATCGGCCTTGCCGTCACCATCGACATCGATATCCATGGTCGCCGCGCGCGACGCCGTGTTGGCGGCGATGATCTTGCCCTCTACGCGAACCGCGAAGGTCCAGGGCGAGTTCGCCTGCTTGTTCGGATTGCCATATTTGGCGCCGGCGGAAGCGGGATTGGTTTTCGCCAGCGCGTGAACCTCGGCAAACGGTCCGGCCTTCCGCTGGAGGTAGGGTACGACCTTGGCGGCCCAGATCTCCTCGACCATCTTGTCCGGATTGAACGCTGCGGCATTGCCGCTATCCCCCGAGGGAGTCGGCAGAATCTTGCAGGCGGTCAGGCTGATGCCGATCGTCACGGCAAGGATCGGCCAGGTCGGCTTGTTGTTCAGCATGGCGGCCTGTTGTTCAGCATGGTTGTCGGCACCCACGGAAAATGGCGGCGAGGGACGACCCTTGAGTCGCCCCTCGCTAGTCATGTCACGCCGGCTCAGTTGGTCAGCGCAAACGTTTCCAGCTTGGCAGCATTGTCGCCATTGACCAGAAGGCAGTCCATCAGCTGCTTCTCCTTCTCGGGCGACTTCTTGTTCTTGATGAAGTCGTTGGCCTGTTCGACCGCCATCTGCGCCTGCGCGTAAGCCGGCTGCAGGACGGTTGCCTTGATGCCGCCCGCGGTGATCGAGTCACGCACGTCGTTCGATCCGTCGAAGCCGACGACGATGACGTGCTTGCGGTTCGCCGCTACCAGCGCCGCATAGGCGCCCATCGCCATCGTGTCGTTGCCGGAGATGACGCCCTTGATGTCGGGGTTGGCCTGCAGGATCGATTCCATCTTGGCGTAGGCCTCGGTCTGGCTCCAGTTGGCCGACTGCTGGGCGACCATCTTCAGGTCCGGATAGTCGTCGATGACATCGTGATAACCCTTCGAGCGGATGCCGGCATTGGTGTCGGATTCCTTGCCGACCAGCTCGACGAAATTGCCCTTCTCGCCCATCAGCTTAACGAATTCCTGCGCGCCGAGCTGGGCGCCCTGGTAGTTGTTCGAAACGATCTGCGCCACGGCAACGCCGGTGGCATTGATCTCGCGATCGATCAGGAACGAAGGCACGCCCGCGTCCTTGGCCTTCTGCACGGCGGCGACGGTGGCGTCGGCGCCGGCATTGTCGAGGATGATCGCCTTGGCGCCGCGACCGATTGCCGTGTCGATCAGCTCGGACTGCTTGTTGGCATCGTCGTCATGCACGAGCACCAGCGCTTCGTAGCCGAGCTCCTTGGCCTTGGCTTCGGCGCCGACGGCTTCCGCCTTGAAGAACGGATTGTCATGCGACGGCGTGATGATGGCGATGAGGTCCGCCGCATAGGCGGGCGCCGCCGTACCAAGCGCCAGCATGCCGGCGAAAGCCGCAAGTGTCATTCTGCGTGTGAGTCTCATGATGTCCTCCCGTTTGAAAAATGCCTTGGTCAACCAAGGCCACTGTCTGCATTCGAATTCGTCGCGCGGCGCGGGCCGCTGATCGGTTCAGGCTCGAAAGCCGTTTGCCGGCTTCCCCTGACGATCGTTGCTCCCCCGCCGTCCCTCCACTCGTCCAGGCCCTGCGAAACCTTGTCGATCCGAGCCATCAACAGCTAAGCCAACTGGTATGATGAGTCAACCACAAATTCAGATGACATGTACCTGATGAGCGGCCGAACATCGCCCGCTACTCAGGTGATGCGCTGAATGCTCGCGGCGATCTCTTCCGGCTCGAACACCCGCTTCCAGTCGTCGCGCATCAGCACCGGCTTGCCGAACTCGATCGCCTTGTTGCAGGCGTCGGAGAACACCCCTTTGGTTTCGCCGAAGATGACGGCGCCGAGCACATTCATATGGCCGAGCAGGAAGTCGAGCGCGGCTTGCTTGTCGACGCCGCGCGCGACGACCTCGTCGACGGCTTCCTTCATGACGACGAGCAGCGAGGCGCATACGGTTTCCGAAAGGCCGGGCTCCAGCAACGCCATCTGATCGACAGTGACACGGTGTGAGCGCATCACCGGCGCCCAGATAATCTTGGCGATCGCCTCGCCCTTGGCAAAATCCTCTTCCGGTCCTTGCATCAGTGCGCTGACCATATGCTGCTTGGCCTTGACACCGCCGAAATAGTCCTTCTTGGCCGCCATGTCGGTCTCGTCGTTGAAGATCGGCGGATGGCAGGGATGGGTGACGAAATAGGTCAGGTCCGGCCGCTTCGGCAAATGGCCGGCGAACGGTGCGGCTGCGTCGAGCACCACCACCATCGTGCCTGATGCAAGCTTGCTCTCGATGCTGGCCGCCACCTTGCCGATATGCGTATCGGGAACCGCCAGGATCACCACATCGGCCCCGTCGAGCGCTTCATCGGCGCTGAGGGCATCGAAGCCCAGCCCCGACTTCAGCCGCTCGCGGCCGGCCTCGCTGACCTCGACATGGCGTATAGTGTAGGGCGATCCGCGAAAATTGGTCGATAGGCGGTAGCCCATTTTCCCGCCGGCACCGAACAGCGCAATCGTTGTCATCTAATCTTGCTCCTGATCTTCCAACGATGGCCGCGCCGATCGTCAAGTGATTAACTGGTATGATCACTCTACCACATTGCGATGGTTTGACCAGAGCCCCTTCGCCGCCGTTTCATGCCTTCCGGTCGCCTGATTGCATAGCGGGACTGTTATCACTGACTGTCGGATCGACCCGGCGCTCGCGGCGTCACCGCCTGTCACCTGGCAAGCGCCGGCACCCATCGGAGGCCGAAAAAAATCACCGATGCGGGGATCCCGCATACTGCCAACGCCACACGTTCAAGGGTTAGATCTCCGCAGGTGGGATCGGTCGAGCCGCCCAAAACTCAAATCTCCGGGATGTTTTCCCGGAAGATTACCTGCAGCCTGGGCTGGTGCAGTTCATAGGGCAGGCCTTTCACCGCATGGGTCAGCGTATTGAGCGCCTCGCGCGCCTCGACGCGCGGGTTCTGGTCGATGACCGCGTCGAGCGTGCCGTCGAGCAGCAGGTCCTTGGTGCCGTCCGTTACCTCGTGGCCGAGAAAGACGGTCGAATGTTCGCGCCCGCGCTCCTTCAGCGCGCGGGCAATGCCGGTGTTGCCGGCGCCGACATTGTAGATCGCGGCGAGATCCGGGTGCCGCTCCAAAAGGGCCGACGCCTCCGAATAGGCTTTCTCGCGGTCGTCGAGCATTTCGCGCATTTCGACGATCTGCAGGTTCGGCGATTCTTCCGTCAGTATGTGGCGGAAACCCATCTCGCGTTCCTCATGGCCGCGATAGGACAGCGAGCCGGCGAACAACGCCACCTTGCCCGGACGCCCTGATCCCATGAAGCGGTTGAGCAGATAGCCGGCCAGCCGGCCGGCGGCGCGGTTGTCGATGCCTATATAGGCGACCCTGGGCACATGCTGGATGTCTGAGGCGATGGTGACGACCTTGATGTCGTTGGCCGACAAAGAGCGGATCGCCTCGCGCACCGTCGGATGGTCGAGCGCGATGACGCCGACACCTTGCGTCTGGCCGCGCAAGTCCTGCAGCAGGCGGGCGAGCCGGTCCGGATTGAAGCCTTCGATGGTGGAGACATGGACGTCGAGATCGGGCCGCGCCTGCGCCTGCGCCTCGATGTGGCGATGCAGCATCTTGATGAAGGAGTTGGTGCCGGCGGGCAGCGCGAAGTCGAGCCGGATGACGTCGCCGGAAAAGACGCTACGCGGCACCGGGCTGTTCGAATTCTCCGCGATGTAGCCAAGCCGCTGTGCGGTTTCGAGCACGACTTCGCGGGTGCGCGCCCGAACACCGGCACGGTTGTTGAGCACACGGTCGACCGTGGCCGGGGAAACACCGGCTTCCCGGGCTATGTCTGTCAGCGTGGACCGCACTGTCGATCACCTCATCTAGAGCATCAAAATCACGCAACCGGATAGCATTGACGGTTCATCCCCGTCGGCGATTCTGATGGGAAATGATGTAACCGGCCTTGGCCGATGCGCAAGCCATCGCGCTAAACCAAATCAAGCGGCCCCGCCGCAAATTTGGGGCGCACTGCATTTTCCCATCAAATATAGGCATCGGGAGCGGTGGATGGCGGTCGGTGTAAGGCATATTCTCTCCCCTTCTGCGATGTTATGATGTTTTTTGATTATTTATGATGTTGACAGCCTTTGCATAGTGCCGTCAATATCAATCATCGAGGCCATGGAGGAACAAGGCCTTGAGGGAGGAGTTTTCAATGTCTGATTTGATCCGCATGTCGCGGCGCCGTTTGCTGGCGTCCGGTGGAAAGGCGGCCGTCTTCGTGGCCGCGGCAGGTATCGCACCGCAGTTCATTCGTCCCGGCCGCGCCTTTGCGGCCGACGCGCTGGCGCCGGGCATGATCGGTGGCCCGACCGGCTTCGATGGCGCCGAGCGCTATCAATATGGCGCCGACACCCCTGAAGGCCGCGCCATCGAGGCGGCCAAGGCGCTCAAGGGCGCCGGCAAGGCGCCGGCCAAGATCGTGCTCGGCCTGTCGGATGGCTCGATCGGCCAGCTGACGCAGCCGTTCCCGGCCGGCGCGCCATCGATCAAGGATCTGTGGGAAAAGGAAACCGGAATTCCGATCGAAATCGTCGGCCTGCCGAACGGCCAGGAATTCACCAAGACGATGCAGGACATCTCCACCAAGGGTGGGGCCTACGACATCTACTCTACGGAATGGAACCGCCTCGGTGATCTCGCCGAGACCGGCGGCATCGCCAAGCTCGACGACTTCGTCGCCCAGTACAAGCCGGAGTGGGACGACCCCAAGACCGGCTATGTCGACGGCGCCAAGGGCGTGTCGCTGCTCAACAAATATCG
This sequence comes from Mesorhizobium sp. P2_H9, assembly GCF_056403215.1. Taxonomy (NCBI): domain Bacteria; kingdom Pseudomonadati; phylum Pseudomonadota; class Alphaproteobacteria; order Hyphomicrobiales; family Phyllobacteriaceae; genus Mesorhizobium; species Mesorhizobium sp. P2_H9. The sequence goes on from NZ_JBFUFX010000020.1 coordinate 69,779, forward strand.
CGGCTCGACCTATGGCGTGTCGCTGGACGGCGACTTCCAGACCTGGGTCTATCGCACCGACCTGCTCGGCGACGAAGCCGAGAAGAAGGCGTTCAAGGACAAATACGGTTACGACCTGGCGCCGCCGAAAACCTGGAAGCAGCATGGCGACATCGCGGCGTTCTTCCAGCGTCCGGACAAGGGCTTGTTCGGCTCGACAGACCTGCGCAACCAGGGCTGGGGCTACACCAACTGGTACCAGCGCTATGTCTCGATGGCGTCGCCCAACCAGTTCCTGTTCGGCGAAGACGGCAAGCCGCTGATCAACTCGGAACAGGGCATTGCCGCCACCAACGAATACATCGCCTCGCTGGCGCATCATTCGCCAGATGCGATCTCGTGGGGCTGGCCGGAGCAGTACGGCAATTTCGCCAAGGGCGGTGCGGCCATGACCTGCGCCTTCTCCAACCTGCCGAAATTCCTCGACAATGCCGGCAACAAGGATTCCCAGGTTACCGGCAAGATCGGCTCCATGCTGCCGCCCGGTCGCGAGATCGGCGGCAAGCTGATCAGCCGTTCCGTGCTCTGGTTCTCGCTGACCGGCATGGTCTCATCGCAGTCGAAGAACCAGGAGGTCGCCTATCTCCTGATGCAATGGTTGGGCTCCGCGCGCATCTACGCCTGGATGACGGCCAATCCGGGCGGCTATTTCGATCCGTTCCGGCTGTCGGACTTCTCCGATCCGCTGGTCCGCCAGACCTATCACGCCTACCACATGGATGTGGTGCGCGAGACGGTCGCCCGGACCGTGCCGACCATCAACTATCCCGGTGCCACCGCCTTCCACAATGCGCTGGACGAAAACCTGATGGCATCGCTGACCAAGGCCAAGACTGCAGAGCAGGCAATGGCCGACACCGAGAGCGAGTGGAAGAAGATCGCCCGCCGCATCGGCGAGGACAAGCTTCTCGAAGCCATCAAGACCAACAAGGAGGCCTGGCCGACCGTTCTCGATCCGATCAGCTGATCCGGGATCAAAAGGGAGGGGAGGGGCTTGTCGCTCCTCCCTCCGCAAACGACGCCACCAGCAAGGCAGCCAGATGAAGCGTTCCGTTCCCTTCGAGATATTCCGCTATGCCGCGATTGCCGCGGCGATGGCGGTGACGTTGATCCCGATCCTGTGGATGGTGTCGATGGCGTTCAAGCCGATCGCCGAATGGTCGGCGACCGGCGCCGAGCTGACATGGTGGCCGAAAAACCCGACGCTGAGCAATTTCCGCTTCGTCTTCGGCGAGTCCACCAACAATCTTATCGTCGCGCTCGACCGCAATGCGCTGAAGCCGATCCTGTCGTCGCTGCTGTCGGCCACGTTCGGAACAATGATCGCCATGTCCGCCGGCACCGCCGCCGCCTACGGGCTGTCGCGCTTCGGCTCGGGGCAGAACCTGCCGCTGGCGCTGATCCAGCTCAGGCTGTTTCCGCCGATGGCGGTGATGACACCTGTCATGATCATGTGGGCCTTTCTCAACTTCACCGACAGCTGGTGGGGCCTGTCGCTGATCTACGGCATCGTCACGCTGCCTTTCGCCTTCTGGCTGATGAAGACCTTCTTTGACGACATGCCGCGCGAGATCGAGGAGGCGGCGCTGGTCGAGGGCTGTTCGCGGTGGCGCGTCTTTACCCGCATCACGCTGCCGATGATGCGCGCGCCGCTGGCGAGTGCCGCACTCTTCGTCTTCATTCTCAACTGGTCCGACTATCTGATCGCGCTGCTTTTGACGACGCGCGAATGGGTGACGATCCCCGTCTATATGGCCTCGCTGTCGTCCTCGATGACCGGTCAGCTCTACGGCGCCAAGGCAGCACTTGGCCTGATCGCCGCGGTGCCGCCCGTGATCATGGGCATCGCCATCCAGCGCCATCTGGTGCGCGGCCTGACCTTCGGAGCGCTCAAACAATGAGCGCGGTGACTGCGACGATTTCGGAGGACGACATGAACGCCGTCCAGGCAAAGCCGGCCCCGCGGGACGACGGCGCAAAACTCGGCTTCCGGCTGACGCTGCCGGCGCAGATCCTGGTGCTGTTCATCGCCGTCTTCCCGCTGCTGATGCAGTTCTACATCAGCCTGACCGACTGGTCGCCGCTGTCCGGCCTCGGCTGGTGGAACGCCTGGTCGATGTGGAACAGTTTTGCCAACTACACCGACCTTGCCGCCGATGCGCGCTTCTGGAGCGCGCTGAAGCGCACGGCCATCGTCATGATCGTCTGCGTGCCGGTCGAATTCCTGCTCGGCTTGGCACTGGCGACGTTGTTTGCCGACGAGTTTCCGGGCAAGCGCATCTTCTATTCGATCCTGCTGATGCCGATGATGGTGGTGCCGGCGGTGGCCGGCTACATGTTCTTCATGCTGTTCCAGTCGGGCGGCCCGGTGAACGACATCCTGTCGTCGCTCACCGGTTCGCCTGTGACCATCGCCTGGCTGTCGGATCCGACACTGGCGCTGTTTGCCGTCATGGTCGCCGACATCTGGCAGTGGACGCCGCTGATGTTCCTCATCCTGTTGGCCGGCCTGGTCGGCGTGCCCGAGGACCAGATCAAGGCGGCGACGCTGCTCGGCGCCAATCCGTGGCAGCGCTTCGTCACCATCGTGCTGCCGAAGATGAAGACGATCATCATCATCGCGCTGGCGATCCGGGTGATCGAGAATTTCAAGATCTTCGACACGCTCTACATCATGACCGGCGGCGGTCCCGGCGTCGCCACCGAAACCATCTCCGTCTACATCTACAAGCTCACCACGCAGGACCTGATCTGGGGCTATGTCGCGGCGATCGCGCTGGCCATACTGATCGTGCTGTCGATCGCTGCGGTGTTTGCCATGAAGCGCATGGCGCGGGCGGTGCCGGCATGAGCGCCATCCATTTGCAGAACCTGGTCAAGAAATTCGGCGACTTCACCGCGTTGAAGACGATGGACCTCGAGATATCGGACGGCGAATTCATGGCGCTGCTCGGCCCCTCCGGCTGCGGCAAGTCGACGACGATGAACATGATCGCCGGCATGGAAGAGCCGACCGGCGGCAAGATCCTGTTTGGCGAGCGCGACATGGCTGGCGTGTCGATGGGGCGGCGCGGCGTCGGCTTCGTCTTCCAGAACTACGCCATCTTCACCCATATGACGGTGCGCCAGAACCTTGCCTACGGGCCGAAGATGCGCGGCGCGGCGCGGGCCGAGATCGACCGCCGCGTCGGCGCCATTGCCGAGATGTTGCAGCTGACGCCGCTGCTCGACCGCAAGGCCGACCGGCTGTCGGTCAACATCCTGCAGCGGGTGGCCATCGGCCGCTCGGCGATCATGGAGCCGGCGATTTTCCTGCTCGACGAGCCGTTGTCCAATGTCGACGCCGCCTTCCGGGCCGTCATGCGCACCGAGCTGAAGCAGTTGCAGCGCCAGTTCAAGCAGACCATGGTCTATGTCACCCACGACCAGCTCGAAGCCATGACCATGGCCGACCGCATCGCTGTCATGGACCATGGCGTGCTGCAGCAAGTCGGCACGCCGCTCGAGGTCTACAACAATCCGGTCAACCTGTTCGTCGCCCGCTTCATCGGCGCGCCCGGCATGAACCTGCTCAAGGGCTGGCTGGCGGAAAGCGATCGCGGCCTGGTCGTCGACCTCGGCCCGCTTGGCGCGACACCACCGCTGCCCGACGATATCGCCGCTTCCGTGCGCCGTGCGCGCGGCGAAGTTTTTTACGGCTTTCGCCCGGAGCAGGTGACACTGGTGCAGCACGGCCCGGGCCTGTCGATGCCGGTGACGTTCGTCGAGCGGATCGGCGCGCGCACCATCGTTCATCTCGGCGAGGGTGAGAGCGCGGTGAAGGCGGTGTTCGACAATGATGTCGGCCTGGCGATCGGGCAGACCGCCACCCTCGCGCCGGCCGCTCATTCGGTGCGCATCTTCGACGCTGCCACTGGCGTCGCCATGAAAGCGGACTGAAACCATGGCCGACATCGTCTTCCGCAATGTGACCAAGCGCTACGGCAAGACACTCGCCGTCGACGACGCCTCGTTCACGGTCAACGACAACGAGTTTTTTTGTTTTTTTGGTCCGCCGCTATCCGGCAAGTCGACGATCCTGCGGCTGGTGCTCGGCCTCGAAGCGCCTGATACGGGCGAGATCCTGATCGGCGGCAAGCCGGTCAATGCGGTGTCGCCGGCTGAGCGCAACGTCGCCATGGTGTTCCAGAACCTGGCGCTGTTTCCGCATATGAGCGCGCTCGACAATGTGCGCTTCCCGCTGGTCGAACGCGGGGTTGCCGAGTTGCAGATCAAAAAGCGGGTCGCCGATGTCGCCGCGAAACTGCATATCGGCCATATCCTGCACAAGCCGCCGGCGCAGCTTTCGGGTGGCGAGCGGCAGCGGGTGGCAATCGCGCGTGCGCTCGTGCGCGACCCAAATGCCTATCTGATGGATGATCCGATCTCGGCGCTCGACGCCCGGCTGCGCGAGGAGACGCGCGTCGAGTTGAAGCGCATCCAGCGCGAACTCGGCAAGACGCTGATCTATGTCACGCACGACCAGGAAGAGGCGATGTCGGTCGCCGACCGCATCGCCATCCTGGAGAATGGAAAGATCCGGCAGATCGGCGCGCCGTCCGAGATCTACGACCGGCCGGCCAGCACCTATGTGGCGCGGCTGCTCGGTTCGCCGATGATGAATATCCTGAAATCGGTGCGCGGCGCCGGCGGCGTCGAGGCGGCGGAAGGCACGATCCGCGTTGCGGATGCAAAGGCTCCCAGCGATGCCGTCGAGATCGGGCTCAGGCCGGAAGACATCAAGGTCGGGCCATGGGTGGATGGGACGTCAAGCCGTCCGGCGCGGGTGTTCGAGGTCGAGCCGCTCGGCGGCTATACGGTGGTGACGCTGGCCGCCGGGCAGGCGCGGCTGCGGGCATTGCTGCGCGGCCAGCCCGACATCAGGCCGGACGCGATGGTGGCGATATCCTGCGAGCCGGCCCGCGTGCATTATTTCGGACAGAGCGGGGGAGCGCTGGCACGATGACGGCGACGCTCAGAGAAGGATTTCGGGAGGACCAGATGGCAAACAAGGGCTTTGAGCCGGACGTGAAGGTCCGCACGAAGGAATACAGGATCGGCTGCGTCGGCGCCGGCATGATCATGGCCGAATGCCATCTGGCTGCCTATCACGAAGCGGGTTTTCCCGTGGTGGCGATTGCCTCGCGCACCAAAGCCAGTGCCGAAAAGGTCGCAAAGCGATGGAGCATCCCGACCGTCCACGACACGCCTGAACAGCTGATCGAGGATCAAAACGTCGAGATCATCGACCTTGCCTTTCCGCCGGACCAGCAGCCGGCACTGATCCGCCATGCGCTGAAGCAGAAGCACATCAAGGCGATCCTGGCGCAGAAACCACTGGCGCTTTCGCTCGAGGATGCGATCGAGCTGCGCGACGCGGCCGCCAAGGCCGGCAAAATCCTCTCGGTCAACCAGAACATGCGCTACGACCAGTCGATGCGTGTGCTGAAGCAGATCATGGACAGCGGCGCGCTGGGCGACATCGTCTTCGCGCAGATGGACATGCACGCCATCCCGCACTGGCAGACTTTTCTCGAGGATTATGACCGGCTGACGCTCGCCAATATGAGCGTGCACCATCTCGACGTTTTGCGTTTTCTGTTCGGCGATCCCGACGAGATCACGACGCTGACGCGCAAGGACCCGCGCACGAAATTCGACCATTCCGACGGCATCACCGTGTCGACGCTGCGCTTCCCGTCCGGCGTGCTCGCCGTGTCGCTGGAGGATGTCTGGTCCGGCCCTCGCCAGGACGGCTACAAGGACGACCAGCACATCAACTGGCGCGTCGACGGCACCAAGGGTGTCGCCAAGGGCACGATTGGCTGGCCGACGGGCTCGGCCTCGACGCTGACCTACGCCTCGACCGAGACCACCGACGGCAAATGGGTGACGCCGAGCTGGGACACGATGTGGTTCCCGCACGCCTTTATCGGCGTCATGGAACAGCTGCAGCACGCGGTGAAGACCGGCACGCCGCCGGCGCTCTCGGTCGCCGACAACGTCAAGACCATGGCGCTGGTCGAAGCCGGCTACCGCTCGATCGACAAGGGTCGCACGGTCAAGCTTTCGGAAATCTCGACAAACTGAATCAACTGAATCGCTTACAGGGAGGACTTCACGCCATGATGCAATCTGGAATTTTCACAGGGTATTTCCCCTACGGGCTCGAAGAGACGGCGAAGAAAATTCGCGGCCACGGCTTCAACACCGTACAGCTCGACCTGCATTTCAAGGATATCGACCTGTCGGCCGGCCAGATCACCAAGGACAAGGCCAAGAAGGTGCGCGATACGTTTCGTGGCTACGACCTGCCGATCTGCTGCATCTCGGGCTACACCAATGTCATTCATCCCGACCTCGCGCACCGCAAGGCGAATGTGGATCGGCTGAAGGAAATCATCCGCAACGCCCGCCAGCTCGGCAGTGCTTACGTGATCTCGGAGACCGGCACCTACAACACCGAGAGCGAGTGGATGAGCGATCCCAAGAACAAGTCCGAAGAGGGCTTCGAGATGTGCCGCAAGGTGATCGCCGAGCTGGCGCAGGAGGCCTACGATCACGGCTCGATGTTCCTGCTCGAAACCTACGTCAACAATGTCGTCGGCTCGGTCGAGGAAACGGTGCGCATGTTCGCGCAGGTCGACCATCCCGGTCTCGGCCTGCTGATGGACCCGACCAACTATTTCGAAAGCCACAACATCGACCAGATGGACAAGGTGCTGAACCAGGTGTTCGACACGCTGGCCGACAAGGTCAAGATTGCGCACGCCAAGGATGTCGCGCGCGCCGGCGACGACAAAAGCGAGAAGCACGCCGATATCGGCGATGATGACGCGCTCGCCTCGCATACGTTCCGCGGGGTCGGCGAGATGGTGCTGAACGCACCGGGCACCGGTTCGCTCAACTACGATCTCTAYCTSCAGCGCCTGGCGCAGAAGAACCCGAACATTCCTGTCATCATCGAGCATCTCTCGGAAGACGATGTGCCGCGCGCCAAGAAATTCCTCGACGACAAGTTCCGCGCCAACGGCCTTTGACACCAACTCCTTGCGTCGCCGCTTTGCGGCGGCGCATCGCCACAGGGAAGTGAGAGAAGCGGCCGGCAGATGGTAGAGCTTTACGGCAAGACACTTTCGCGCCGACAAGTCAGCGAACGTTCGGGCATGCTTTCGCAATTTGCCGGCGTGCGGCTGATGACGCTCGGCGACGGCGTCGAGCGCGGCATCCGCATGCTCGAATTCCGCACCGGCTCCGGCCTGCGCTTCACCGCGCTGGTCGACCGGGCGCTCGATATCGCCGACTGCGACTTCAGGGGCCAGGCGATCGGCTGGCATTCGCCGAGCGGCTTCCGCCATCCCGGCCTGCACGACTATGAAGGCGAGCAAGGCCTTGCCTGGGCGCGTTCGTTTTCCGGTCTGCTTTTGACCTGCGGTCTCGACCATATTCTCGGCCGCGATGAAGTGCCGGCCGACACCTACAACTACCCCGGCAAGAAGAGCGTGATCCATTCGCTGCATGGCCGCATCGGCACCATCCCGGCGCGGCTGACCGGCTATGGCGAGGCCTGGGACGGCGACCGTTGCGTGCTGTGGGCCGAGGCGATGGTCCAGCAGTCGACGGTGTTCGGCGAGGATCTGCACCTGTTGCGCCGCATCGAGGCCGATGTCGGCGGCAACGAGATCCGGCTTTCAGACCGCGTCGTCAATCACGGCTTCAACCGCACGCCGCATATGTATTTCTATCACATCAATGTCAGCCATCCCTTGCTCGACGAGGGGTCGCGCTATCTGGCGCCGATCAAGGATGTCGTCTGGGCCGGACATGCCGGCGAGCGCTATGAGGCGCAGAAAGTCGGCTACCGCACGATGCCGGCGCCGCAGCTGGGGTTCAGCGAGCAGGTCTGGCAGCATGAAATGGCGGCCAATGCCGCCGGGGAGGTGCCGGTGGCGGTGGTCAACGACCGGCTCGGCCTCGGCTTCGAAGTGGTGACGCGCAAGGACCAGTTGCCGTGCGTCTATCAATGGCAGAATTTCCAGGCCGGCCAGTATGCACTGGGCATCGAACCCTCGACGCATCATGTGCTCGGCAATCTGGCGGCGCGCGAACGCGGCGAGATGATCTGGCTGGAGCATGGCGAAAGCCGCTCCTACGATGCGGTGTTTCGCGTGCTCGACGGCACTGATGAGATCATCGCTGCCGAGCGCCGGATCGCTGGCATCGCGCAGCAGCCGCGCGAGGAATACCCGAGGCCGTCGGGCAATTTCCCAAAATTGGCGGGCCGGGCATGACCGGGTTGCAAAACGTCGGCTGGCGGGCCGGAAATCGGAGGTCGATGTGACGGAGAACAAGCGCGATTACAGCCTGGTCGGCGAAAGCACACGGCGGGCGATCGAGACCGGGCTGGCTTCGGCCGAATGGTATCACACCGATGTCTCGCGCAAGGCGATGAAGGAGCTGATGCAGCGCTCGGACGGCCCGGCGATCCGCGACACCATCATCTGGATCGTTGCCATCTTGGGTTCCGCCGCCGGTGGCATCTGGTTCTGGGGCAGCTGGTGGTGCGTACCCTTCTTCTTCGTCTATGGCCTGCTCTACGGCTCCTCCAGCGACTCGCGCTGGCACGAATGCGGTCATGGCACCGCGTTCAGGACGCGCTGGATGAACGATGCGATCTATCAGATCGCCAGCTTCATGGTGGTGCGCAATCCGGTGACCTGGCGCTGGAGCCATGCCCGCCACCACACCGACACGATCATCGTCGGCCGCGATGCCGAGATCGCGGTGATGCGGCCGCCGGACCTGCTGCGCGCCGCCCTTGCCTTCACCGGCATTCTCGATTTCCGCTATTCGCTGCCGACCCTGGTGCGAAACGCCCTCGGCAACATCTCGCCCGACGAGAAGAGCTACATCCCCGAGATGGAGCAGCCCAAGGTCATCACCGCCGCACGCTGGCATGTTGCCATCTACGTCGCGACCATCGCGCTGGCGCTCTATATGTGGTCGTTCCTGCCGCTGATGATCATCGGCCTGCCGCGCCTCTACGGCAGCTGGCACATGGTGCTGACCGGCCTGCTGCAGCATATCGGCCTCGCCGACAATGTCGTCGACCATCGGCTCAACACCCGCACCGTCTACATGAACCCGATCAGCCGCTTCATCTACTGGAACATGAACTACCATGTGGAGCATCACATGTTCCCGATGGTGCCCTATCATGCGCTGCCCCGGCTGCATGAGTTGATCAAGCACGATCTGCCGGAGCCCAACCCGTCGATGTGGCATGCCTATCGCGAGGTCTGGCCGGTGATGCTCAAGCAGCTCAAATACGAGGACTATTTCCTCAAGCGCGAATTGCCGGCGACGGCGCGACCCTATCGGGGCGAATTCCACGAGTTGAATATGTCGGCAGCGGCGGAATAGGCTTGCGGCCTCAGCAGGAGACAAAAATGGCTGACTGGGTTGAAGCGTGCGCCGTCGACGCTGTCGACGAAGAGGATGTCATCCGCTTCGACCATGGCGGGCGCAGCTTCGCGATCTATCGCTCGCCCGATGACGAATTCTTTGCCACCGACGGATTTTGCACGCATGAGAACACGCATCTTGCCGACGGGCTGGTCATGGACGACATCATCGAATGCCCCAAGCACAACGGCCGCTTCAACTACAAGACAGGCGCCGCCAAGGGCGCGCCTGTCTGCGTCAATCTCAGGACCTATGCAGTCAAGGTCGAGGCTGGCAAAGTGATGATCGACATCAGCTGACCGGCCTGCCGTAGCCGCAACACGAGGAAGCAAAATCGATGAGCCGGAAAAGACCGACTGTGGCGGATTTGCGCGCCATGAAGGGCAAGCGCCAGTTGACCATGCTGCGCGTGATGACGATGGACGAGGCCGAGGCCGCCGAGCGGGCAGGGGTCGACATCGTTTCGGTGCCGCCGGAACTGGTGCTTAATCCGCAGTATCGCGATGCGGCGCCCAGCCTGTTCACCATGCCGGGCGAAAATTTCTATGAGATCGGCACCGCTGACGATTTCATCCGCTGGGCGTTCCGGGTCTACAAGGCGAGTGCCGACGCGGTCTATTGCAGCGCCGGCTTTGCCACCGTCAAGCGGCTGGCCGATGACGCCATACCGGTAATCGGCCATGTCGGCCTCATTCCTTCGCGCGCGACCTGGACGGGCGGCTTCAAGGCGGTCGGCAAGACCGCCGATACCGCTATGCAGATCTTCGAGGCGGTGAAGCAGTATGAGGCCGCCGGCGCCATCGGCGCCGAGATCGAGGTGGTTCCGGTCGAGGTGGCGAAAGCGATCTCGGAGCGGACGTCGCTGATCATGCTGTCGATGGGGGCGGGCAGCGGCTGCGACGCGCAATATCTGTTCGCCGACGACATTCTTGGCCAGAACCGTGGTCACATGCCTCGTCACTCCAAGGTCTATCGCAATTTCGCCGCCGAATATGATCGCTTGCAGGCGGAGCGCATCGCCGCGTTCTCCGAATATGTCGCAGACGTCAACAGCCTCGCCTATCCCGAAGACAGGCACGTCGTGCATATGGACCCGCAGCAGCTTCGCGTGTTCCTGAACAAGGTCGATGGCGTGGCTTGAAATATGCGCAGTTGGAACGTCGCGCCAATGGTGCAAATCGGCGGGTCAGAAAGGACCGAACGGGAGACGCGAACTACGGCGAGAGCACTTCCGCGTTGCGGGCGGCGGTATTTGACGCCTTGATGGCCAACCGTGTGCACCTGACAGTACTCTCTTTGTCACGATGAGGCGGCTCAGTCGGGAAGAGTTCCTGCCTCCCGTTGGAAGGCACTCGCAGCGAGTGTGTGAGAGTGGCTAGGACCGAGCTCCGACGCCACGCCCAAATCTCGCTACGCCTCCGTTTTTTCTGCTCGTTCAGGCTGCGCTGGCGAAGCGATCGACCCTGAAGTCGTCGAGCGGCGTTTCGCAACGGTCGGTCGTGATGAGTTCGGCCATGGCGTCGCCCACGCCCGGACCAAGCTGGAAGCCGTGTCCGCTGAAGCCGAAGGCGTAGAACAGGCCAGGCGTCGTCGCCGAGCGCCCCATGACCGGCAGCATGTCCCTGACATATCCCTCGCAACCGGACCAGGTGCGGATGACCGTAGCCTGGGCGATCGCCGGCAGCAGTCGCGCTACGGCGCGCAGCTGCGTCGGCAGGCGCATTGGGTCGGCGGCCGCGTGGCCTGGATCGAGGTCCACCGGCACCCTTTCGGCCGCGCCGCCGAAGACGATGTTGCCGCGCTCGACCTGGCGCAGATAGGCGCCATAGTCCTTGTCGCGCGTCCAGATGCCGACCACTGGCAGGATCCGATGCGGCAGCGGCTCGGTCACGCCCATCTGCGGGCCATAGGCGTCGAGCGGGACCTCTTCGCCGAACTGCGCTGCGATGCGCGCGCCCCAGGCTCCGGCGGTGTTGAGCAGACAGCCGGCGGCGAATTTACCTTTCGAGCTGGCGACAAGGAAACCGGAGCCCGTGTGAGTGATCGTCTCGACCTCCGCTCTTTCGATGATCTCCGCGCCCAGCTTGCGGGCTGCCTCGGCAAAGGCAGGCGCGATCAGCCGCGGATTGCCGCTGCCATCTTGCGGAGAGAACGACGCCGCGATCGCTTCGGGGCCGAGGCCGGGAAAGCGGGCACGAATCTCGCGTGGACCGAGTTCCTCCAGTTCAAGCCCCTCGGGGCGCGCCGCCTTGGCGTAGGCCCGCATGTCGGCGAGGCTATCTTCATCGAAGATCAGCCGGATATGGCCGGTAGCGCGGAATTCCACGTCGCGGCCAAGCATCTTCTCGGCCTCGCCCCACAGCCTGAGCGAGCGGTGGGCCAGCGGAAGCTGGGAGAGATGGCGTCCGGTGCGCCGGATGTTGCCAAAGGAAGCGACGGTTGCTCCGGTGCCGATCCGGTTGCGCTCGATAAGCGTCACGCGCGCGCCGCGCCTGGCGAGGAAATAGGCCGAAGCCGTCCCCATCAGGCCGCCGCCCAGCACGATCACATCCATAGTCGTTCCTTAGCGTAGAGCAGCTGATCCTTGGATGTATCCATCTTGTCGGTGCCCCGGCATTGCGTCAAAGATGGGTTTGGACAGAAGCCATAAGCTTTACCTATGGAGTGGCCATGCGGGCCCGGCAGCTCGAAGTGTTCATCGCCGTCATGCGCGCGGGCACCGTGACCGCTGCGGCGCGGATGCTGAACATCTCCCAGCCCGCTTTGAGCCAGATACTGCTCCACGCCGAGGACGAACTCGGCTTCACCCTGTTCGAGCGGGTGAAGGGTCGGTTACGACCGACCCCGGAGGCGCTCGAGATCTTCCCTGATGCCGAGAGGTTGTCGGCGGGGCTGGAGGGCCTGCGCCGCAAGACCACCGACCTGCGTCTGGGCCGGACCGGGCTGGTGCGGGTCGCGGCTTCACCGCCGCCGGCCATGGCTATCTTGCCGCGTGCGTTCACCGAATTCCGGGTCCAGCATCCCAACATAATGTTGCGTGCTCATAGCGCGCCGATCTCCGCCATCATCGACATGCTGCGCGCCGGTGATGCCAGCCTCGGCGTGGCCATGGACGACCGCCTGCCTCCCGATGTCGAGGCGGAAGTGATCGGCAGCGTCGGCTTCTCATGCCTGCTGCCCGCAGGGCATGCTTTGGTCGGGAAAACCGCGCTGACGCTCGCCGATCTCGCCGGCGAGGAGTTGATATCCTATCGTGGCAACACCCGTCCCGCCGACGAACTGGCCCATGCGGCCCGCGCACAGGGCGTGGTGCTTTCGCCGTCGCTCGAGATCGACGTATCCATCTCCGCCGTCGGCTTCGTCCAGGCTGGCTTGGGCATCGCGCTGGTCGATGCGCTGTTGCCGTGGCACCAGTTTGCCGGGCTTGCCGTCAGGCCGCTCGCCGCGGGGCCGGAATTTCCGATCGCGCTGCTGACCTCGCGCACACGGCCTCTTTCGCGGGCCGATGAGATGATGCGCGACGAAATCCGCGCCGCCTGTTCCGCCGTCCTGGATGAGCATCGCGCGAACGCATAAGCAAGACTTATATCCTTGCTCATCATACGTCTTGGACCCGCACCATCCAGTCATGCCAGTTTTGCCTTTGGCAGACAGGAAGGGACGCATCATGGACAGTGCCATCGCGGCGGATGCGGCGAAAAGCGGGGCCGACTGGAAGGTCGGCGTCGATATTGGCGGGACATTCATCGATTTCTGCGCGCTTGAAGCCCGTTCCGGACGGGTCGCCTCGCTGAAAGTGCTGACGACGCCGGAAGATCCGGGTGCCGAACTGATGACCGGCCTCACCCTTCTGGCCGAACGCGAAGGTTTTGATCCTACGCTCATGACGCGCTTCGTGCACGGCACCACCGTCGGCATCAACACGATCATCCAGCGCAAGGGCGCGCCGCTGGCGCTGTTCACCAATGCGGGCTTCGAGGACGTGATCGAACTCGCACGGCTGCGCATGCCGGACATGTATTCGCTGTTCTGCTCGCGCCCGGACCCGCTGATCTCTCGCGACATGGTGTTCGGCATTCCGGTTCGCATGCGTGCCGATGGAAGCGAATCCAAGGCACCGGACATGGCGGCGGTGGCCAGGGCGGTGGCGGCAGCGAAAGCGAATGGGGCGCTGGGGATCATCGTCTCCTTCCTCCATTCATGGCGCAATGCCGCGCAGGAGGCCGCCGTCAAGGCGACGATCGCGCGTCTCGCGCCAGACCTCTTCGTCTTCTCCTCGGCTGAGGTGTGGCCGGTCATCCGCGAATACGAGCGCAGCTCGACCGCCATTCTCAACGGCTATGTCCATCCGCGCGTCTCGGGCTACCTGACGGCGCTGGAAGAGCGGCTGAAGGACCGCGGCGTGCCGGCCCGCCCGATGCTGACGAAGTCGAACGGTGGGCTGATGAACGCTGCCGAAGGCAAGCGTGCCTGCGTGAACATGCTCTTGTCGGGAACGGCCTCCGGCGTCATCGGCGCCTCGTGGCTGGCGCGTCAGGCAGGCGAAGACAAGATTCTTACTCTCGACATTGGCGGCACCTCGGCCGACTTCGCGCTCATCATCGGCGGCGAGGCGCAATTCGGAACCGGTGAACTGATCGGCGAATTTCCACTGCATATCCCTTCCGTGTCGGTGAGCTCGATCGGCGTCGGCGGCGGCTCGATCGCCAGTGTCGACGCGCAAGGGGTGCTGCGCGTCGGACCGGAGTCGGCAGGTTCGACGCCAGGACCGGCATGCTACGGCCGGGGTGGCGAGCGGGCGACGGTGACGGACGCCATGGTGGCATGCGGATGGCTTGGCCACAGCGAGATGGCCTACGGCCAGCTCAGGATCGATACCGGACTGGCGCATCGCGCGGTCGGCGATCTTGCCGCCCGGCTCGGCCGCCCGATCGAGCAGACCGCGCAGGCGATCCTCGACATCGCGGTGTCGGAAATGTTCGTCGAGGTCGAGAAACTCGCCTCGCGCACCGGCGTCGACTTGCGCGATTTCACGCTGATGCCCTTCGGCGGCGGCGGCCCCATGCTCGGCGCCTTCCTTGCCCGCGAACTCGGGATGAGGCGCGTCATTGCGCCCCGCCGCCCTGGCGTGGTGTCAGCGCTGGGCGGGCTGGTGGCTGATCTGCGCGGAGACTTCATTCGCACCATCTTCAGCCCCCTGTCGGGCACGTCGCTCCCCGGAATTCGCGAGACTTTCGAGGCTCTCGCGCAAGAGGGGCGCGACTGGCTTGCGGAGCAAGGTCATGACGGGGAGGCGGAGCTCAACCTCTCCTGCGACATGCGCTATGTCGGACAAAGTTATGAAATCGAGGTCGCCCTTCAGCCGGAATGGCTGACCGACGGGAATGCGGCCGCCATCGCACAGGCCTTCCACCTCACCCATCAGCAGCTCTACGATTTCCACGATCCGAACGGCGAGATAGAACTTGTGAATGTCCGGCTATCCGCCGTAGGCGCGGGGCCGAAGCTCTCCTTCCCGGAGATCGACGAGATCGGCGGCTCGGCCATCCCGGCGCGTCGGCTCCCGGTCTACACCGGCCTGAGCGTCCAGACCGTCGACCTCTACGAGCGGCAGGCCCTCGTGTCCGGCAGCACGTTCCACGGTCCTGCCGTGGTCGTGCAGGAAGACACCACCTTCGCCATTCCCGCGGGAGCACAGGCAAGGGTCGACCGTCACCTCAACCTTTTGCTGACCTTCCCGGAGTAAAGCCATGTTTGACCGGACAAACCTTCAGGTTCTGGCGAACCACGCCCGCGCGGCCGCCGAGAACATGGCCCATACGCTGCACCGCACCGCGCACTCCGCCTTCGTCAAGGAGACGCAGGATTTTACGGTGATGCTGATGGACCGTTCAGGCGCGACCTTCGCCGTGCCGATGGAACTCGGCGCCACCTGGTATCCGGGGCTTTCATATCACCGCGCGATCGCGATGGTCGACGACTACAGGCCGGGGGACGTTGCGTTCACCAACGATCCCTATTCCGGCCACGTCGCCACGCACGCGCCCGACACGCATCTGTGGAAGCCGGTCTTCGTCGACGGCGAGACCGTCGCCTGGACCGGAGGGCACATCCATAACACCGACATGGGTGGCGCGGTGCCAGCTTCGCTCAGCCGGGCGCTGACCGAAATCCATCAGGAAGGCATCCGCTTTCCGCCCATGAAGCTGGTGAACGAGGGCGTCTTCGATGAAACGATCCTGCGGATCATGAGCACCAATGTGCGCAAGCCCGACCTCAACATCGGCGACATCAAGGCGCTGGTCGGCGCGCTCAACACCGGTGAACGTAAGATCCAGGCGATGGTGCGGAAGTTCGGCAAGGCCGGCTTCATCGAGGGCGTTTCCGCGCTTCTCGACCATGCCGAGGCGCAGGCGCGCGACGTGCTGCGCGCCATGCCCGACGGCACATGGCAGTTCGCCGATTATGCCGACGAGGATTCGGTCGAGGCCAATCCCTGCAGGCTGAAGCTGACGCTGACGATCAAAGGCGACGAGGCGGTGCTCGACTTCACCGGCTCCGATCCGCAGCTCGGCTCCTCGCTCAACGTACCTTCAGGCGGCGACCCGCGACACACCATGCTGCTGGTGGGCGTCTATTACGTGCTTTACACACTCAACCCGAAGCTCCTGCTCAATACGGGCCTCACCAGGCCGTTCACCTGCATTACGCCCGAAGGTTCGGTGCTCAATCCGGTCCATCCCGCCGCGGTGGGCATGCGCTCGCTCACCTGCGCCCGGCTGCGGTCGGTCATCTTCGGGGCCTTCTCGCAAGCCGTGCCGGAGCGCCTGCCCGCAGCACCTGCCGGCAACAACTGCATCGTCAACGTCATGACCACGGACGAGCGAACCAGCAAAACTGTCATCACGGCGGTGAATCCCGTGGTGGGCGGCGGTGGCGCGATGCCGCATCGCGACGGAACCAACGGGTCGGGCGCCGATGCCGCCTATCTCAAGAACACGCCGATCGAGATCACCGAGACCGAGACCCCGGTCGAGTTCGTGAAATACGGGCTCGCCAGGGACAGCGGCGGTGCAGGGCGCTGGCGCGGCGGCCTGGCGACCGAGATGGCCTTCCGTGTCTTCGCCCCCGACTCCAGGATCACGGCGCGCAACCGCGATCGCAGCTTCTTTCGTCCGTGGGGCGTGCTGGGCGGCAAGGCGGCCGGCCTATCGGACATGGTCGTCAATCCAGGAACCGAGCACGAGCGGCGGCTGGGCAACATCGACACGGCGGTGCTGCAGCCTGGGGACGTGCTCGATATCCGCTCCGCCGGAGGCGGCGGGCGCGGCGATCCGCATAAGCGCGAGCCCTGGCGCGTCGCGCAGGACGTGCGGCGTGGCTATGCCTCGCCAACGGCTGCCGAGCGCGACTATGGGGTCGTCATCCGCGACGGCGAGGTCGACGTGCAGGCGACGGAGAGACTGCGCGCGCGGCAGGGGCCAGCCGCCGGCCATTTTCATTTCGGTCCGGAGCGCGATGGCTACGAAGCGCAGTGGACGCCGGCCGCCTATGACCTGCTGACCGCCATACTGCGGGACTTGCCGATCCACTGGCGGTTTTTCGCCAAGACGGAGATCTTCCGTCGCATGAAGGGGCGCTCGGGACCGGAAGGCGTCCAGGCGGCGTTCGATGCGGTCTGCGAACGGTTCCCCGAATTGCCCCGTCCTCGCACCGTGCGAGAGGCAGCGGAATGATCACGGCCGGCCGCATCGTCCGGCTGGCCGAGCGCGACCGGGCGCAGTTGCATTTCTTTCTCGACGGGCAGATGCGTAGTGCACTGGCGGGCGACACCGTGCTGACCGCGATGCTGGCGTCTGGGCACGCGTTGCGAAAGTCCGAGTTCGGACCCGAGCCGCGCGCCGGCTTCTGCCTGATGGGAGCCTGCCAGGATTGCTGGGTATGGCAGGACGAGGGACCGCGCCTGCGGGCGTGCTCGACACTTGTCAGCGAAGGCATGCGGTTGCGCACGATGCCACCGGAGAGCTGGCCGTGAGCGGGACCATGCCGCCGCGGATCGTGATCGTGGGCGCCGGCCCGGCTGGCATTAGGGCCGCCGCGACGCTGGTGGAGGCCGGGCTCCACCCGGTGGTGATCGACGAAGGGCAGCGCGCAGGCGGACAGATCTATCGCCGCCCGCCCACCGGGTTCAGCCGCACCGCGAAGCAGCTCTACGGGTCGGAGGCGGCGAAGGCGGATGCGCTGCATGCGCTCTTCGACCGGCTGGCGGCAGAGGGTCGCCTCACCCATTGCGCGGCGAGCTCGGTCATCGCAATGCAGGAGGGGCGGCTGCACGTGCTGGGGGAGGACGGCGTGCAGATGATCTTCTATGACCGCCTGATCCTTGCCACCGGCGCGTCCGACCGCGTCGCTCCGGTGCCGGGCTGGCAGAGCGCCGGCGTCTACAGCCTTGGCGCAGCGCAGATCGCGCTGAAGGCGCAGGGCGTGGCGCTTGGGCGGCGCATCGTGCTGTTCGGATCGGGGCCTTTGCTGACGCTGGTCGGCGCCCAACTCGTCAAGGCTGGAGCGGATGTGGCGGCGGTGCTGGACACTTCTCCCTGGGATCAGCAGATGCGGGGGCTCTGGCAGCTTGCCGCCCGCCCGTTCGTCGCACTGCGTGGTCTGGCCCTGCGGGCGAGGCTCGGCAGCCGCTACCACGCGGGCGTGACGCTCGAACGGATCGAGGCCGACGAACAAGGTGTCACCGCGATGCGCTGGCGCGACGCGGGCGGAAGGCAGCGTCTCACCCTGTGCGACATGATTGGCATGGGCTGGCACCTGCGGGCGGAGACGCATCTGGCCGACCTCGCGGGATGCGCCTTCACCTATGACGAACAGTGGCGGCAATGGCTGCCAAAGACCGACCAGATGGGTCGTGCCGGCAACGGCGTCCATCTTGCGGGCGATGGGGTACGTCTTCTTGGCGCGGACGGCGCTGAGATCGCTGGGCGTCTCGCTGCGGCGGCATGCCTTGCCGATCTCGGACATCCGTCGCCCTCCGCCGGCGCCGATCTGCGCAAGCTCGCGCGGCTCGAGCGCTTTGCCCGCGGCCTGGCTCGGGCCTTTCCCTGGCCGGCAGCGATGGCGCGGGCACTCCCCGACGACACGATCGTCTGCCGCTGCGAGAACGTGAGTGCCGGAGACATACGAGAGAGCGTGATTTTCGGTGGCGGCGAAGCCAACAGGGTGAAGTCGCTGTCGCGAGTCGGCATGGGGCGCTGCCAGGGGCGCTATTGCCAGTTGGCTGCCGTCGAGCTCGTTGCGGCGCAAGCCGGCTGCATGCCCGACGCCGTCGGCCGGTTTCGCGGGCAGGCGCCTGTCCGGCCGTCGCCTATCGGCGCTTTTCTCCGGAACGGCTGATGCAGTTCCGGAGGCCGTGCACGGATGGCATGGATCACGTCCTAGAAATCGGCGACCTTGCCCCAGGCCGAAGCGTCGAAGCGCCTGGGATCATAGGATGTCGGATCGACGATCGGCTCCGCTCCCGTCACCAGATCGGCGACGAGATGCCCGGCGCCGGGCCCGATGCCGAAGCCGTGTCCCGAAAATCCGGCAGCCAGGAAGAAACCCGGAATGGTCTGGATTTCGCCAATGGCAGGCACGCCGTCCGGTGTGCTGTCGACGTAGCCGGCCCAGGCCGCGCTGATCCTGGTCTGGCGCAGTGCCGGCAGCAGCTCAAGCGCGCGGGCGTGGGTCAAGCGGATCGTCGCCTGGTCCGGAGCCGGGTCGAGGATGCGCATCCGCTCCATCGGCGTCGGCCGGTCGAGCCGCCAGCGCCGTAGCGTTTCGTGGCCCGAACGCATGCCTTCCAGCCCGCCGGGTGCGATGCTTCGCCACCGCTTCAGGAACATCGGCAGGAATTGCGACGAGAAACGCAGCTGCTGCGGCGTCAAGTCCACGCGGCCGCGTCCGCTTATGGCGAGCGTGTAGCCGCCGCCGCTGCGACGCGTGGCCGAGATCGTTGCCGTGTGAAGCGCATCCGGCAGGCCCTCTGCGCCCGGCGAAACCGACAGGATGGAGGAGCGGACCGACACCTGCGGAAAGCGGAAACCGAACTGATGGCAAAACGAGGAGGCCCAGGCGCCGCCAGCCAGCACGACCGCCTTGGTTCGGATCGTTCCGCTCTCCGTAACCACGGCGCTCACGCGCCCGCCCTCGGTCTCAATGCCGCGCGCGGCGCAATTCTGGTGCACGCTGCTCCCGAGCTTGAGGATAGCGCGGGCGACGGCGGGCGCAGCCTGCGATGGATCGGCGATGCCGTCGGCTGGAGAGAAGACGCCGCCCTTCCAGGTCCGGCCCGTGGCGTGGCCTCGCTCACTGGCCGCGGCGCTGTCGAGCATATGTGTGGTGACACCGGCCGTGCGGGCGAAGTCACGCCAGCGCGCCCAGCCGGCCAGTTCCGCCTCGTCATTGCTAAGATAGAGCAAGCCGCAGCGTCGGAAGCCGGTATCCTCGCCGGCGTCCGCGGCAAAACGCTCCCAAAGATCGAGGCTTCGCGTCGCCATCGGCAGCTCGCGGGCATCGCGGTTCTGCTGGCGGCACCATCCCCAGTTCCTGCTGGATTGCTCGGCGCCGATGCGTCCCTTTTCGACAAGCGCAACCTGCATGCCGCGCCTCGCCAGATAGTAAGCTGCGAAGGCCCCCACGATGCCACCGCCGATCACCACCGCGTCAGCGGACCGTGGCAGTTCGCCGGATGTCTCGATTTGCTGCAGTGGCGCGGGCATGGTCTTCTCTACATTGACGCTACAATCTAGTGCTTTGCGCAGGCAGCCGCTGCTGCAGTTGAGGCCGAAGCAGTATTTTATTCTGGAAGCGCCATCGGAATCGGGAGTCCCTGCCATTCAGCGGGTATCCGCTCGGATGGACAGGGCAGCGGGCTGTGGTAGTGTCAATGGTTGTTGGCAGGGCAGCATTTTGTGCTGCGGCATGCGTTCTTCGGAGACGGCCGTGAAACTGGATCGGATCGACATCAGAATTCTTCACGAGTTGCAGAAGAACGGCCGCATCACCAATGTGGAACTGGCCGATCTGGTGCATCTGTCGCCGAGCCCGTGCCTGATGCGGGTCAAGAAACTGCAGTCGGAAGGCTACATCGAAGGCTATTCCGCGCAGATCAATATCGGCAAGCTTGGCCAGACGCTGACCGTGTTCACCGAAATCACCTTGAAGAACCATCGTCAGATTGACTTCGCCCGCTTTCTCGCTGTCGTGGAGAAGATCGAGCAGGTCATCGAATGCCATCTTGTGTCGGGCGGCTACGACTATCTGATGAAATTCGTGACCTCCGGCATTAGTGAGTATCAGACGATCATGGAGCGGCTGACCGACATGGATATCGGCATCGACAAGTATTTCAGCTTCGTGGTGCTGAAATCCCCCATCGTCAAGGCGCACATGCCGCTACCCAGCCTGTTTCCGATGTAGTCAGAGCAATTCCAGGAAATCAGAGCAATTCCAGGAAAAGTGTGAAGCGGTTTTCCTGGGAAAAGCGCGCATCGCTTTCCCTTTGGAATTGCGCCAGAAAGGAAACAGATAGAGCGTTTCGCGGTTTCCGTGAAATGGCGAACCGCTCTATCGGTGGCCGTACTGGCTGACGAGTTCGGGGTCGCGGACGAGGCCGTCGAGCCAGGTCGGGTCAAGCTTCGGCACCGAAGAGAACAGAAGCTTGGAATAGGGGTGGGTGGGCGCCGTCAGCTTGTCTGGCGTGATCTGCTCCACCCGCTCGCCATTGTACATGACCATGATCTCGTCGCAGATGGCCTCGACGACGGAGAGGTCGTGGCTGATAAAGATATAGGAGAGTCCCAACTCGCGCTGCAGCTCCTTGAGCAGCTCGATCACGGCCGCTGCCACCACCGTGTCGAGCGCCGAGGTGATTTCGTCGCAGATGATGAGCTTGGGGTCGGCCGCCAGCGCACGCGCGAAGTTCACGCGCTGCTTCTGGCCGCCCGAGAGCTCCGATGGGTGACGGTAGCGCAGCGTCTTGGGCAGGCGCACCATGTCGAGCAGTTCGTCGACGCGCTTCGAGCGCGCCTGCCTGTCGAGCCGGTGATAGAAGGCCAGCGGGCGGGAGATGATGTCCTCTACCGGCTTGGCCGGATTGAGCGCGGTATCGGCATATTGGAAAACAATCTGCATCTCGCGCAGTTGGTTCTGGCTGCGCTTCCTGGCGGCACGCTGCAGTTCCTCACCGTTGAAGACGATATCACCGGCGGCCGCCGGATGGATGCCGGCGATGACGCGCGCCAGCGTCGACTTTCCGCAGCCGGATTCGCCGATGATGCCGAGATTGCGCCCTTTCTCGACAACGAGGCTGACAGAATCGACCGCGCGGATTAGCGGCAGTCCGTCATCCCGCACCGCGCCATAGCCGGCCGTCACATTGTCGATACGCAGCAGCTGTTTCGTCCCGGCATCCGCGTCTGCATGTGCTTGTCGCGGCTTCGGTTCGAAGGCGGCCAGCAGTTCGCGCGTGTAGGGGTGCTGGGCGGCCGAAAGGATTGCCGCCGTGGTGCCGGTCTCCTGCACTTCGCCGCCTTTCAGCACGACGATGCGGTCGGCGATCTGGGCGACGACCGCGAGGTCGTGGGAAACATAGACACCCGCTATCCCGCCCGCCCGCATGACCGACTTGAATGCCTTCAGCACGTCGATCTGCGTCGTCACGTCGAGTGCTGTCGTCGGCTCGTCGAAGATCATCAGCTTGGGGTCGCCGATGAGCGCCATGGCCGCGGCAAGCCGCTGCAATTGCCCGCCCGAAACCTGGTGCGGATAACGCGCGCCGATCCCTTCGGGATCTGGTAACGACAAGGCCCGGAACAGCTCGACCGCGCGCTGGCGCGCCTGCTCGGGTGGCATCAGCTTGTGGATGCGCGTGACCTCGATGACCTGCTCCATGATCGTGGAGGAGGGGTTGAAAGAGGCGGCGGCACTTTGCGGAACATAGGCAATGTCGGTGCCCCGCAGCCTGGCGCGTTCCTTTTCGGAAAGGGCAACCATGTTCTTGCCGTTGACATTGATCTCGCCGCCGACGATCCGGCAGCCGGGCCGTGCATAGCCCATGAGCGAGAGCGCTACCGTCGTCTTGCCGGAGCCGCTCTCGCCGATCAGGGCAACGATCTCGCCGTCGGCGATGTCGAAGCTGACGCCCTTGATGATTTCGACAAGCCGTCCGGAGTCGGTCTTCGCCTCGATCCTCAGGTTTCTGACCTCGACGAGATTGCTCATGCGTCCCGGTCCCTGATCTTCTGCGGCAGGTTGTCGATCAGCAGGTTGACGCTGATGGTGAGGCTGGCGATTGCCAGCGACGGCACGATGACGGCGGGGGCCGCGAAGGGCAGGGCGCCGATGTTCTCGCGCACCAGCGCGCCCCAGTCGGCGAGCGGCGGCTGGAGGCCGAGCCCGAGGAAAGACAGGCCGGAGAGCAACAGCACGATGAAGACGAAGCGCAGGCCGAAGTCGGCAAGCACCGGGCGGATGATGTTGGGCAGGATCTCGGAGCCGATGAGGTAGGCGGTGCTTTCGCCACGGACGCGGGCGACGGTGATGAAGTCCATGGTATTGATGTTGACGGCGAGCGCGCGCGCGAAGCGGTAGGCGCCGGGGATGTAGATGACGGCGAGCGTCAGGATCAGCACCGGGATCGACGAGCCGACCGCGGCGACGACCACAAGGCCGAACAGCTTGCTGGGGATGGAGTTCATGGCGTCCAGGAAGCGGCTGAGGCAGGTGTCGAGCCAGCCACCGGTGACGGCCGCCATCATCCCCAGCACGACACCTGAGAAACACGCTATGGAGACGGCGGCGAGCGATATGCCGACCGTGTAGCGGGCGCCCATCAGAACCCGCGAGAGCATATCGCGCCCAAGATAGTCCGAGCCGAGCCACAGTCCCTGGCGCATCGGGCCGAAATAGTCGTCGTCGACAATGTCGCCGATCGAATGGGGAATGAGGTAAGGCGCCAGGATCGCGATGAGCGTCCAGGCCAGGATGACCAGCGCGGCCACGACGCCAACGAGGCTGTAGCTGTGACCCAGGAAGGACCGTCGGAGGGTTGTCGCGCGCGCCATCGTCATCTGAGCCTCGGGTTGGACATGATGGCGACGATGTCGGCAGCGGTGATGAGGAAGAGGTAGCCGAGGCAGAAGATCATCGCGCAGCTCTGGATAAGCGGCAGGTCGCGGGTGGCGACGGCATCGACCATCAGCTTGGCGACGCCGGGATAGTTGAAGATCGTCTCGACGATGATGACGCCGCCGACCAGATAGGACAGCGAGAGCGCGACCGCGTTGACTATCGGGCCGAGAGCGTTCGGAAGCGCGTGCCTCAGCACCATGCGGCCGCGCGAAGCACCTTTCAGAAGCGCCATCTCCACATAAGGCGTGGAAAGCGTTTCGATCACCGCGGCGCGCGTCATGCGGATCATCTGGGCGGAGATGACGAAGGTCAGCGTGATCACGGGCATTGCATAGATGCGCACGAGGTCGGTCAGCGAATGCGCCTCGTTGACCGAGGACAGCGCCGGCAGCCATTTGAGATAAACGGCGAAGAGCAGGACCGCGAGTGTCGCGACCATGAATTCCGGCACCGAGATGATGCCGATCGACAGGATGGTGACGGTGCGGTCATAGACGGAGCCTCGTAGCATGGCGGCGGTGATGCCGAGCGTCAGCGCCAAGGGCACCGAGAGCAGCGTAGTGATGCCCGCGAGTTTCATGGTGTGGACCAGGCGTCCGCCGATCAGTGTCGCGACCGGCATCTCATTGGCATAGGACGTGCCGAGGTCGCCGTGGAGCAGTCCCACAAGCCAGAGCAGAAAGCGCAGGATCGCCGGATCGTTGAGATGCATGGCCTCGCGCAGGCCGGCGACCGCTTCCGGAGTAGCCGCCTGGCCGAGCAGGATCGATGCGGTGTCGCCTGGCAGCATGCTGGTGGCGAAGAACACAGCGAACAGCACGATTAAAAGCGTGACGGCCGCGATCCCCAGCCGCATCAGCACGAGGTTGAGAACCCCAGACGTCATGGAAGCGCTCCCTGCGGTTGTTCGGCCAAGCAATCTTGCGCAATGAAGTGCCGGGGGCCGGCTGACCGGCCCCCGGCTGGCTTCTCTCAGGCTTCGAGCCAGAGATATTCCGCCATTGCATAGCCCATCATGCCACCGAGCGGGTTCGCTTCCAAACCCTTCACCTTGCTGGAGAGGGCGTCGACGTTGGAAATGTAGGCCGGGATGATGGTGCCGGCCTCCTCGGAGACCATAGCCTGCATCTGGCCGTAGATCTCCTTGCGCTTGGCCTGGTCGAGCGAGCCGCGCGCCTCGATGAGCATCTTGTCGAACTTCTCGGACTTGTACTGGCTTTCGTTCCACGGCGCGTTGGAAGCGTAGAGGAGCGAGAACAGGATGTCCGGCGTCGGGCGCGGATTGATGTTGCCGAAATGGATCGGCGCCTTGAGCCAGTAATTGTCCCAGTAGCCGTCGGCCGGGACGCGCTGGACGTCGAGCTTCATGCCGATATCCGCGCCGGCGGCCTGGATGATCACCGCCATGTCGATCGACGAGGTGGCGGCGTCGGAGGCGATCACCGGGATGGACTGGCCGAGCAGGCCGGCCTTCTGGAAGTGGAACTTCGCCTTGTCCGGGTCGAAAGCCTTCGGCTTGACGTCGGGATTGTGGAAGATATTTGCCGGCGAGACAGGCTGGTCGTTGCCGATTTCGCCGAGGCCGCGCAAGGCCGATTTGACGATCTGCTCGCGGTTGACGAGATACTTCATGCCCGCCACGAAGTCGGCCTTGCTGCCCGGATCCATGTCGAGCCGGATGTTGAGGTCGGTGTAGTTGCCCGAAGTCGTCTTCGACAATTCGAAACCCTGCTGGCCGCCGATGAGCTTCATCGCACGCGGATTGATCGAGGCCGCAAAATTGATGTCGCCGGAAAGCAGGGCGTTGACGCGGGCGCTGTCGTCGCTGATGGCGATGAACTCGAAGGAGTCGAGATAGGGCTTGCCCGACTTCCAGTAGTTCTTGTTCTTGGTGACCACCGAACGTACGCCCGGTTCGAAGGTTTGCAGCACAAAGGCGCCGGTGCCTTTGCCCTTGGAGAAGTCCGTGGTGCCGTCCTGGACGATCATGAAATGGTGCAGCGCAAGGATGGTCGGCAGGTCGGCATTCGGGTCGGCGAGCGTGATTTCCACGGTCGACTTGTCGACCGCCTTGAAGCCGGTCATCTGTGCGGCGATCTTGGCGACCTTGGAGCCGACCGCCGGATCAAGATGACGCTTCAGCGAGAAGACGACGTCGTCGGCGGTGAGATCCTTGCCGTCGTGGAAGGTGACGCCCTTGCGCAGCTTCACGGTCCAGGTCTTGGCGTCCTTGCTGTCGAAACTCTCGGCGAGCTCCATCTGCGTGACGCCACCCTTGTCGAGGAAAGTCAGGCGGTTGTAGAGCGAGCAGCAGCGGACATAGTCGGTGGAGAGCGACGCCTTTGCCGGATCGAGCGTGTCGGCGGTCGATGACGACCAGCCGGCGGCCTTGAACGTTCCGCCGGAAACCGGCTCGGCGGCGACGGCATTGGTGGCGCGGCCGAGCACCAGGCTGCCCGCGGCAACCGCGGCGCCGCCGGCCAACAGCATCTTGAGAAGTTCGCGGCGGCTTGCGCCCCGGCGGATGGCGTTTTCGACCATGGCATCGTCTGCGCTGGTCCAGTTCGTGATCTTGTCGGTCATGGTATTCCCCTTTCTGGTTGTTTGGTCGGGATGCTCGTCTTGTCGCGGCTTTCCGGGCTTGGGCTCAGATTCGTTCCTTCAGGCTTTCCCGCACGGCCGCCGCCAATGCGGCCATTGAGGTGAAGTGGTAGTCCGGCGCGGTGAAGCGCTCGGGCTCGATCGTGCCGCCATAGCCCTTCTGGGCGTGCCGGCGTTCGATCCAGCAGTTGGTCAAGCCAAGCGCCCGCGATATGCCGATATCGTGATACTGGCTCTGCGCGACGTGCAGGATGTCGTCCTTGCTGTCACCACGGGAGACGACGAAATCGAAGACCTTCTGGAAGAACGCCGGATCCGGTTTCTCCGTTCCGGTATCGTCGGCGGTGAAGGTGGCGAAGAAGGGCGATCCGAGCCGCTTCTCGAAATGGTCGAGCGCCCAACGCCGGGCATTGGTCATGGCAATCAGCTTGTGCGATTTCGCAAGCTCGGCCAATGCCGCAGCGCTGTCGGCGAAACCTTGCCAGGCGTTGGCGGAGTCGCGTAGGCGCACGCCATATTTCTCCTCGACCGGCAGGCCGAGTTGCGGCGCGATGACCATGTAGACACGTACGAGATCGTCGGGGAACAGGCCCGCATCGGGCATGTAGCGGGCCTGCCGATACAGGGCCAGCGCGGCTTCGCCATCGACGGAAACGCCAGCGTTGGCGGCAATCCCGGCCAGGCAGGTCGTGATGCCACCTTCGAAGTCAATCAGCGTGCCGACGACGTCGAAGGTCATGTATTTGAATTCGCTAAAGCCCCTGGCCAAGACTGGCTCTCCTCTGCGCGCGGCCGAATTGCATGGTGCTGAACAGAACAAAATTCCGTGCTGTCCGGGGCATCGGCCTTTTCACCCGGAAGTTCGGGGCTTCTGGCCTTGTCTTATGAGCAGTCTGGCACTTCCCCCGCGCTGGATTCGCCGAAAAGGCGCTGGGCTGCGGCACAAAATTGCGAAATCGTCTGCCCGGGCGCTATTTCGAAACGCGTGGTATTTGTCGCCCGTCATGCCAGGGCCTGGCGGACGTCGGCATCGTCCAGCGTCTGGTCGAGCGTCCGGCGCGTGCGCTCGATGATCGCATCGATGTCGTCGTCGGTGCAGCAGAGCGGGGGAGCGTAACCGATAACCCCGTTGGCAAAGGCTCGAATGATCAGGCCATTGTCCCACGCCCTGTCGAAGACGCGCCGCGCCGGCATGGCCGATGCGGGAAGCGGTGTCTTCTTCTTTTTGTCGACCACCAGTTCGATCGCGGCAAGCATCCCGCGACCGCGAACATCGCCGACGAGCGGGTGATCGCTCAGGCCTGCCAATCCTGCCATAAGGCGCGCTCCGGCCTTGATACCATTCTCCAGCAGGCCGCCTTCATAGAGCTTCAACACCTCGAGCGCGACGGCGGCGCTGACGGGATGGGCGGAATAGGTGTAGCCGTGGCCGACCGCCGAAGCGCCAGCGCCATCGGCGATGACGTTGTAGACATGATCAGACATGAATACGGCGCCCATAGGAACATAGCCCGAGGTCAGCCCCTTCGCGGTCGTCATGAAGTCGGGAACGATGTCCTCCTCCGTGCAGGCGAACAGAGGTCCCGTGCGGCCGAAGCCGGTGATCACCTCGTCGGCGATGAACAGGATGCCGTACTTCCGGCAGAGTTCGCGTATCGCCTTGACCCAGCCCTTCGGCGGGACAATGACGCCGCCCGAGCCCTGGATCGGCTCGGCATAGAAGGCAGCGACCCGCTCCGGTCCAATCTCCTCGATCTTGGCCTTCAGCGCGGCGAGCGATGCGGCGATGATCGCGTTGGCGTCCTCGCCCACCGGGTTGCGATAGGGATAGGGGGAGGGGATCTTGTGCTGCCATTCGAAAGGAATGCCGAAACCGGCGTGAAAGGCGGGCAATGCGGTCAGGCCAGCGCCGACCACCGATGACCCGTGATAACCCAGCTCGATGGAAATGAACTGGTCGCGCTTCGACTCGCCCCTGGCATTCCAGTAGTAGCGGACGAAACGGATCGTGCTGTCGACCGCGTCCGACCCGCCGAGCGTGAAATAGACGTGATTGAGATTCCCGGGCGCGCGCTCAGCCAATTCCGAGGCGAGGCGGATGGCCGGCTCCGAGCCGAGGTCGAAATAGGCAGTGGCGTAGGGGAGCTCGCGCATCTGCCGGGCCGCAGCCTCGACGATGCTGTCATGGCCGTAGCCGGCATTGACGCACCACAGCCCCGCAAAACCGTCAACGAGTTGCTTGCCGGACGCATCGGTCACGGTCGCGCCCTTCGCCGATTTCAAGACGCGCACGCCGAGCGCCTCATGGCCGCGGTATGATGAGACAGGATGGATGAGATGGGCGCGGTCGAGTTCGATCAGGGAATTGGCGAGCATTGTTGTCCTCCTAGCCGAGCGCCTGGTTGGCGAGGGCGTAAACTTTTGGCCTGGCCTGTTCCGCGCCGTTCTTGGGTGGACGGTCCATGGCCACGCCGCCGCCGACATGGGCAAGGCCGATGTCTTCGAGCCAGCCGGCAAGGCCGGTCCTGCTGTCGGTATCCACGCGCAGAAAGGCGCCGGGGCGGCTCGCGGCGAAGAAGCCAATCAGGGCCTTCGCGCTGTCAGCGCTTTCCGCGATGACCGGTCCGATCACCTCACCGCGTCCAAACGGGCGGATCGCGGCATAGGCCTCGATGGTGCCGTTGCGGCGGATAACGGCGAATTGGCCGCGTTCGGCCAGCGCATCGATCAGGGCTTCCCGGTCGGCGCCATAGGCGTCGCGGTCCAGCGTCTTGATGTCAGGCAGATCGCCGGCGCCTGCTGCTTCCACGCCATCGGGTGCGCCGAGCGCTGCAACCGTACCTTGATGCTGCCGGATCGTGCCGGAGGACACAAACCCGAGCTTCTCATAGAGAGGCATGCCGTCAGTCGTCGCGACGAGCCGCAGCGGACGGTCGCCGGCAAGGGCGAGGGCCTGATCCATGAGCCGGCGCCCGAGCCCCTTGCCACGCACGTTCCTGTCGACGATCACCATGTTGATCATGGCGCAATCCGTGCCGTAGGGCGTCACCAGGATGGTTCCGGTGACACGACCCTGGTCGTCGAGCGCGACCACGCCCCTTGAGAGCCGCAGCGCCATCTGCCAGTCCTGCGCGCGATGCGGCCAATTCTCCTGGCGAGAAAGCGCCACTGCTCCCTCGATATGGTCCGGCCCGAAGTCCTGAATCTCGATCTCGCCCTGGTGCATGAGGCATCCTTCCGTCTGCCCTCAAGTCTCGACGATTGGCGCGTCGCAAATCGTCTGAAGGCTTCGGCTTCGGCGGTATCTTTCGCCGTAGCGCGAGGGGTACGCCGCATCTTGTGCTGGCGCCCGCCACGACGGACGCGCGTCACGTCACGCGCGGCGTCGCGTTCGACACACCAGATGCTACAGCGTGCCAAACCGGATGGTGGATACGGAACTTTCTGCTTTCGGGAGGGCGATTTCGGTCAGGTGGGTCGCCGTCACCCGTCCTATGATGAAATACATCCCAACGCGAATGTGGTTCCACTGGAGATCGACGGACATGGCTTCTTTCAGGCCCAAATACATCACCTTCGACTGCTATGGCACGTTGACCAATTTCCAGATGGCGGAAGCGGCGCGAGACCTTTACGGCAGCCGGCTCGACGAACCGCGTATGAAGGAGTTCATCAAGAACTTCGCCGCCTATCGGCTCGACGAGATCATGGGTGACTGGAAGCCTTATGCCGACGTTGTCCACAACGCGCTCGAACGGGCCTGCAAGCGCAATGGTGTTGCCTTCAGCCCTGACGACGCCAGGTTGGTTTATGAACGTGTCCCGACTTGGGGCCCGCATGCAGATGTTCCGGCCGGCCTGGCGAAGGTGGCCAAGGAAATTCCGCTGGTCATCCTGTCCAACGCCATGAACGCGCAGATCATGTCCAATGTCGAGAAGCTCGGCGCGCCGTTCCATGCCGTTTATACGGCCGAGCAGGCGCAGGCCTACAAGCCCCGGTTCAAGGGGTTCGAGTACATGCTCGACATGCTGGGTTGCGGGCCGGAAGATATTCTTCACTGCTCGTCCTCGTTCCGCTACGACCTGATGTCGGCACATGATCTCGGCATTAAGAACAAGGTCTGGGTCAATCGCGGCCACGAACCGGCAAACCCTTACTATGGCTATGTCGAGATATCAGACATTTCCGGTCTTCCGGGAGTGGTCGGGCTTTGAAACAGGCGGATCGTCGATGAAACTGATCTCCTACTGGCACGATACCGCCCCTGTCTTTTCCGGCGGAGCGCAAGGCCCGGTCGAGGGGCACTATGACGCCGTCATCGTCGGTGGCGGCTTCACCGGTCTCGCCGCGGCGCGCCAACTGGCGAAGGCCGGCGCGAAGGTGGCGGTGCTGGAGGCGGAGCGGGTGGGCTGGGGCGCATCCGGTCGCAATGGCGGGCACCTGAACAACGGCCTCGCCCACAGCTACCTCTCGGCCAAGGCGGAGCTCGGCAAGGAACGCGCGATCGCGCTCTATCGGGCGCTCGACGACTCCGTCGACACCATCGAGGCGCTGGTTGCCGAAGAGGGCATCGACTGCAATTTCCGCCGCGCCGGCAAGCTGAAGCTCGCCTCCAAGCCGCAGCATTTCGAAGCGATCGCCCGCAACTTCGAAGCCCTCCATGCGGAAGTGGATCCGGATACAGCGCTGCTGTCGGCGGCCGACCTCAAATCCGAGATCGGTTCGCCCTTCCACGGCGCGATGCTGTCGAAGAAGAGCGCCATGATGCATATGGGCCGCTATGTGGCAGGCCTGGCCACGGCCGCCGCTCGCCACGGTGCGGTGATCCACGAGAACACGGCGGTGACGGACCGCAAGCAGGCCGGCGGCAGGCATGAGCTGACCACCTCTCGCGGCCGCATCAGCGCCGACAATGTGCTGGTGGCGACCGGCGCCTACACCACGCCGAATTTCAGTTACTTCCGTCGCAGGATCATTTCCGTCGGCAGCTTCATCATTGCCACGCGGCCGTTGAGTGACGCCGAGATCGCGGCGACCATGCCTGGCAACCGGACATGCGTGACCTCGATGAATATCGGCAACTACTTCCGGCTTTCGCCGGACAGGCGCCTGATCTTCGGCGGCCGCGCACGCTTCTCGGCGACATCGGACCAGCGCTCCGATGCCAGGAGCGGACAGATATTGCAGGCGGGCCTCGCGGCTATCTTCCCGCAGCTCGCCAAGGTCGAGATCGACTATTGCTGGGGTGGGTTGGTCGACATGACCAAGGACCGTTTTCCGCGGGCCGGCTACCAAGACGGTGTCTGGTACGCGATGGGCTATTCCGGCCACGGCGCGCAGCTTTCCACCCATCTCGGCATGATCCTGGCCGATGCGATGCTCGGCCGCGAAGACCGCAATCCAATGAAGGGGCTCGAGTGGCCTTCCATTCCCGGCTATTCCGGCAAGCCCTGGTTCCTGCCGGTGGTCGGCCTCTATTACAAGGCGCTCGACCGGATCCAGTGAGCTTCGATCCGGCCCGCTCGGGCTGTCAGCCAAATTGCCTCAGCTAAGCCCGCCCATGTGGAAGCTCTTCATCTCGAGATATTCCTCTATGCCTGCCTGCGCGCCCTCACGGCCGAGGCCGGACTGCTTGACGCCGCCGAAGGGGGCCACTTCCATCGAGACCGAGCCGGTGTTGAGCCCCACCATGCCGAACTCCAGCGCCTCGCCGACGCGCCAGGCGCGTTTCAGGTTCTCGGTGTAGAAGTAGGAAGCAAGCCCGTAGGGCGTACAGTTGGCGAGCGTGATCGCCTCCTCTTCCGTCTCGAACCGGAAAAGCGGCGCGACCGGGCCGAAGGTTTCCTCGGCGGCGAGCTGCATGTCCTTTGTGGCGCCGGTCAGCACCAGCGGCGCGACATACTGAGGACCGTCGGGCAATGCCGGCCTGGTTGTGATGATCGAAGCACCCTTGGCGAGCGCGTCCTCGACGTGGCGGTTGATCTTTTCGACCGCCGCCATGTTGATCATCGGCCCGATGGCGACGCCGGGCTGGGTGCCTGGCCCCACCGTCATGGCGTTGACTCGAGCATTGAGCTTCGCAGCGAATGCGTCATAGACCCCAGCCTGGACAAGAATTCGGTTGGCGCAGACGCAGGTCTGGCCGCCGTTACGGAATTTCGAGACAAGCGCGCCCTCGACGGCGAGATCGAGATCGGCGTCGTCGAAGACGATGAGGGGCGCGTTGCCGCCGAGTTCGAGGCTGAGCCGCTTCACGCTGTCGGCCGCGCCGCGCATCAGCAGCGAACCGACCCGCGTCGAGCCGGTGAAGGAGATCTTGCGAACGGTCTCGTTCGCCATGATCTCGTTGCCGATCTCGGCCGGCATGCCGGTGACGATGTTGATGACGCCGGCGGGGATGCCCGCCCGTTCGGCAAGCACGCCGAGTGCCAGCGCCGAATAGGGCGTGAACTCGGATGGCTTGATCACCACCGTGCAGCCGGCGGCCAGCGCCGGCGCGACCTTGCGGGTGATCATCGCGTTGGGAAAGTTCCACGGCGTGATGATGCCGCACACCCCGACCGGCTCCTTCAGCACGATGATGCGTCGGTCCGGCGTCGGCGAGGGGATTGTGTGGCCATTGATCCGGCGCGCTTCCTCGGCGAACCATTTGACGAAGGACGCGCCGTAGCGGATTTCGCCTTTGGCCTCGTCCAGCGGCTTGCCCTGTTCGGTCGTCAGGATCAGGGCGAGATCGTCCAGATGCGCGAGCATCAGACCATGCCAGGCCTCCAGCAGGCCAGCGCGCTCGGCGTTGGTCTTCTTCTTCCAGCCAGCATAAGCGGACGCCGCTGCCTCGATGGCCGCCTGGGTCTCCGGACCGGCCATATCGGGCACCGTGCCGATCGTCGTCTGGGTCGCCGGATCGACGACATCGACCGTCTTTCCGGAAGCGGCCGCGACCCATTTGCCGCCGATCAGGCCGGCTTCGCGGAAGAGGTTTTTGTCTTTCAGGTTTTTCATCGAAAACGACCTTGCAATCAGGAGAGGGCTGCGACGACGGCGGCCGTGATGGCCTCCGTTCTGTCTTTGCCCGGAGTGGTTCCAATGCCGCGCGCGGTTGTCGCTTCGACCGCTTGCATGACCCGGCCGGCGGCGGCCGCTTCGCCGAGATGGTCGAGCATCATGGCGCCGGACCATATGGTGGCGATCGGATTGGCGATGCCGAGATGGGCGATGTCGGGCGCGGAGCCGTGCACAGGCTCGAACATGGACGGCGCCGAGCGGTCGGGATTGATATTGGCGGAGGCAGCGTAACCGAGCCCACCCTGGATCGCCGCGCCGATGTCGGTCAGTATGTCGCCGAACAGGTTGGAGGCGACGACCACGTCGAGGCTCTCCGGTGCCATGATCATGCGCGCGGCGAGCGCATCAACATGATAGCTCGTCACTTCGACGTCCGGATACTCCGCGGCCAGCTTTCGCGTGATGTCGTCCCAGAACACCATCGAATATTTCTGCGCGTTTGACTTGGTGACCGAGGCCAGCTTGCGTCGACGCGACCGCGCCTGCTCGAAGCCGAAGCGCAGGATGCGCTCGACGCCGGCACGGGTGAAGATCGAGGTCTCCACTGCGACCTCGTCCAGTGTGCCTTGATGCACGCGCCCGCCGGCGCCCGAATATTCGCCTTCGGTGTTCTCGCGGATGCAGAGGATGTCGAAGTTTTCCGCACGCAACGGGCCGGTGACCCCCGGCAGCAGGCGGTGCGGTCTTATGTTGGCATATTGCACGAACGCCTTGCGGATCGGCAGCAGCAGGCCGTGCAGCGAGACCGAATCCGGCACCTCCGCCGGCCAGCCGACGGCGCCGAGAAGGATGGCGTCGAAGCTGCGCAAGGTGTCGATGCCGTCCTCCGGCATCATGCGGCCGGTCTCCTTGAAGAAGCGGCAGGACCAGGG
This sequence comes from Mesorhizobium sp. P2_H9, assembly GCF_056403215.1. Taxonomy (NCBI): domain Bacteria; kingdom Pseudomonadati; phylum Pseudomonadota; class Alphaproteobacteria; order Hyphomicrobiales; family Phyllobacteriaceae; genus Mesorhizobium; species Mesorhizobium sp. P2_H9. The sequence continues at coordinate 104,038 of NZ_JBFUFX010000020.1, forward strand.
GAGCTCGGTCCCCGTCAGGGCAAAGCCGAAGGTCTTGGCCGTGGTTTCCAGCACCGTCCAGGCGGCGGCGGTCACATCGCGGCCGATGCCGTCACCGGGGATCAAAGCGATCGAATAGGACTTCATCGGCATCTCTCTAGAGGCTGATCAGGACGCTCTTGGTCCTGCGGTTGGCGAGATAGGCTTCGCGGCCGAGATCCTTGCCGATGCCGGAGCGCTTGTAGCCACCGGTCGGCAGGATATGGTCGCGCGAGCGGCTGTAGCGGTTGACCCAGACGGTGCCCGCTTCGAGCCTGCGTGCCAGGCGGATGGTACGGGACAGATCGGAGGTGAACAGGCCGGAAGCCAGCCCATAGGTCGGATGGCTGGACAGCGCCAGCGCCTCTTCCTCGGTCTTGAAGGTCTGGATGGTCAGGACCGGGCCGAAGATTTCCTCGACGATCGCCGGGTTGGCCTGGTCGACATTGGCGATCAGTGTCGGCTCGTAGAAATAGCCGGGGCTGTCCATGGCGGCGCCGCCGGTCAGGCATTCGCCGCCGGCCTGGATTGCGGTCCGCACGATGCTATCGACACGCGCCCGCTGCCGTTCCGAGATGATGGGCGAATACTGCGTTGCCTCGTCCCAGGTCGGGCCGGGTCGGGCCGCCTTCATCTTCTCCAGGATGGCGGCCGTCAGCCTGTCGGCGACACTCTTCTCGACGATCAGGCGTGTACCGGCCACACAGGCCTGACCGGCGTTGAAGGTGACGCTGCCGGCGATCGCCATCGCTGCCTTGTCGAGATCGGCATCGGCAAAGACGATCTGCGGGCTCTTGCCGCCGAGTTCCAGCGTCATCGGTTTGACGCCGGTGCGGGCGACGTTCTCCATGATGGCCGAGCCGGCGCGGGTCGAGCCGGTGAAGCTGACCTTGGCGATCTCGGGATGACCGGTCAGCGCCGTGCCGGTCGTCGGACCGTCGCCGAGCACCACGTTGATTAGCCCGGCCGGCAGGCCCGCCCTGATCGCGAGCCCTGCCATATAGACGGCCGAGAAGGGTGTCATTTCCGACGGCTTCAGCACCACCGCATTGCCCGCGGCCAGCGCCGGACCGAGCTTCCATCCGGCCATCGAGATAGGAAAATTCCAGGGCGTGATCGCGCCGACCACGCCATAGGGCTCGCTCATGATCATGCCGAGACTGGCGTCGTCGGTCGGCACCAGTTCGCTGCCTTCCTTGTCGGCGAATTCGGCAAAGAAGCGGATCTGCTCGGCGGTTATGGCAATGTCGCCAGCGATGAGCTGGCCGACGGGCCGCGTCGAGCACAGCGCCTCGATTTTTGCCAGCGTTTCGGCTTCCGCCTCGATCAGGTCGGCCCAGGCCTGGAGTGTCCTGGTGCGCTCGCGTGGACGGACGCCGCCCCAGTTGCTGGCCTTCAACGCCGCCTTGGCGTTCGCCACCGCACGGTCGACCATATCGACGTCGGCTACGGGGCTGGCGGTGTATGCCTTGCCATCCGACGGTCGGCGCATCTCGATCGCACTCTGGGCCGCGATCAGCTCTCCGCCAATGAAATGGCCGACGGGAAGGGAGACAGTATCCGGATCGAAGCTCAACGTCATAGGCGACCACCTTGCAGCATTCTGTGGGAGCCTAGCGCGGGCAGGAGCGCAGCATGCACCGTTCGACGATCAGTCGCGGATGATTGTTGCGTGCTGGCGATGAGGGACGGCAAAATCTGTTGCGGGGCCAGCACCTCGCTCGGGCGCCATTACCCTACCGTGACGTAGATCTTGCGCACCGTTTCAATGGTCTTCCAGACACCGGTGAAGCCAGGCTTCATCACGAAACTGTCGCCGGCGCGGTAGGTCACCGCCTCGCTGCCATCGGGCGTGATCTCGATCACGCCCGTGAGGATATGGCAGAACTCGAAAGTCTCCCCCTTGATCGAGCGCGTCTCGCCGGGCGTCGCTTCCCAGATGCCGGTGTGGACGAGATCGCCCTTGGCGGCGTCCTGCGCCCAGGTCTTGAAAGCGGGGTTACCGGCAATCAGCCGTTCGGGCAGCGCCCGGGATTCGCGCGGCGGGAAGGCAGGGCTGGTGTCGACGGTCTTGAGCAGGGACAAGGGATGGCCTTTCAGGTTGGGTTTCAATAGCCGCGCGAACGGTCGACGAGCCCGATGGGGTCGAGCCCGGCGTGGTAGCGCCTGATATTTTCGATGACGGCCCGCGCAGCGGTCGCCGGCTGGGTGACGCTGGCGATATGCGGGGTCAGCATGATCTTCGGATGCGACCAGAACGGATGGCCCGCGGGCAGCGGTTCGGGATCGGTGACGTCGATCATCGCCGCCGAAAGGTGGCCGCGGTCGAGTGCGGCGAGAAGGGCTTCATGGTCGAGCTGCGGCCCCCGGCCCGTATGGACGAGCGCAGCGCCCTTGGGCAGCTTCGCAAACAGGTCGGCATTCAGGAAACCGCGCGTATCCTCGGTCAGCGGCAGCAGGCACACCAGTATGTCGCTGTCGGCGAGCATTTCCTTCAGCCCAAGCTCGCCATGATGACAGGTCACACCTTCGATCTGCCGCGGCGTGCGGCTCCATCCGGCGAGCTTAAAGCCGAAAGGCTTCAGGCGATCGAGAGCGGCCTGGCCGAGCTGTCCAAGACCAAGCATGCCGATCCGGCGCGACCCGGCCTGGAGCTGCGCGATATCGTGCCAATCGCCGGCGCGTTGCTGTGCCAGATATTCCGGCAGGTTGCGATGCAAGGCGAGCACGGCAAGCGTCACATACTCCTGCATCATGCGCATGATGCCTTCCTCGACAGTACGCACGATCTTCACCTGTTCCGGTACGGTGGCGAGGCGGAACTGGTCCACACCCGCGCCAAGGGAGAACAGGATCTCCAGGTTCCGGTAGCGCGCGAGGTCTTCTGGCGCGGTCCAGGTGATGAGGTAGCGTACGGCGTCGGGATCGACCGTTGCGGCATCCATCGTGAAGGGGACGTCCGGCAATTCTCTAGCGAAGGCTTCGGCGAAGATCGCCCCGCGCCGCGCATCGGAATTGAACAGGAATGTCATTCCGGTTCCCCCTAAGCCGCGCAGCGGGCGCCCAGCGCCTCGGTCAATCGCTGGCAGGCGATGAGTTCGTCGGTGAGAATGTACTCATCCGGCTTGTGGGCGCGGCCGATGTCGCCGGGGCCGCAGATGATCGCGTCGAAGCCGGCGGCCTGATAGAGTCCGGCCTCGGTACCGTAGCTGACGGCGGCGATCGGCGTTTCGCCGGTCAGCTCTTGTAGCAGCGCCGCCACCGGCGCGTCCTGTGGCAGCGACAGCGCCGGATAGGCGCTGAGCGGCATCCATTCGACCCGAAAGCCGTCGGCCTCACAGGCCTCTGCCTTCGCCCTTACCGGTGCAAGCAGGCTGGCCGGGTCGACGCCCGGAATGGCGCGCGCCTCCAGCTCCAGCGTGCAGCTGTCGGGAATGATGTTGACCGACTGTCCGCCCTTGATCACGCCAGCCTGCAGTGAGGAATAGGGCGGCTCGAAGGCTGGGTCGAACGGGCCATGCGTCAGCCGCTCGGCTTCGCTCACGACCGCAACCAGCGTTTCGGCCATGGCGTGGACGGCGTTGAGGCCGAGGTCGGGTCGCGAGGAATGGCCGGAGCGCCCGCTGATCGTCACGCGGGCAGCCGCCTTGCCCTTGTGGCCGCGTACGGCGCGCATGCCGCTTGGCTCGCCGACGATCACGCCGAGCGGCTTGGCGCAAAGTTCGGCAAGGCGGGCGATCAAATGCGGCACGCCACGGCATCCCACCTCCTCGTCATAGGAGAAGGCGAAGTGGATTGGCCTGGCAAGGCGCAGCTTCGCCAGAGTGGGCACGGCCGCGAGCACCGCGGCCAGAAACCCCTTCATGTCCGTGGTGCCGCGTCCATAGAGCCGCTCGCCCTCCTGGCGCAGCGCAAAAGGGGCCGAGCTCCACTGCGGTTCGCCGGCGGGGACGACGTCCATGTGGCCGGACAGGATGTAGCCCGGGACATCGGCGGGGCCGATCGTCGCGAAAAGATTGGAACGGTCGCCTTCCGGCCCCGGCAGCACCGTGACCTGCGCGCCGTACCCCGCGAGATAGGCCTCGATCCAGCCGGTGATATCACCATTCGGCTTGCCGGCCACCGACGGGAAGGCGACGAGACGGTCGAGGATATCGAAGACGTCCATTCCAGCCCTCAAGGCATATCGGGATCGCCAGTATCGATGCCGACGATTGTGTGCTGCTACATTTCCGCCGAGAATGTCTGCGTTCTCCCGCGATTGCGTGCCGAAAGCGGAAATGTTTCAGTTGAATCTTGCGTTGGCAGGGGGCTTTCGAGCAAATCGTACGGGCCTGTTTGTTTAGCGTTGGTGGACAAAGGGCGGCTGCGGCGTGTCGCCGGTCAATTTGCGGGGATATTTCAAAGGCATGGACTTGAAGCCGCCAGGAAACTTGAAAATCGACGCCTTCTCGATGCGTATAGGCGACATCGAAGGCGTCGAGCTGGACCGGCTGCACGCACTCTCGCTCTCCGTGGGATGGCCGCATCGCGCCGAGGATTGGCAATTCCTGCGTGAATCGGGAGAGGGGTTCGTAGCGCTCGACGATATCGGCCGGGTTCTGGGTTCCGCCATGTGGTTCGTGCATGGCACCGATTTCGCCACCGTGGGGATGGTCATCACATCGCCACGACTCCAGACGCTGGGAGCGGGGCAATGGCTGATGAAGCGGGTCTTCGACAAGGTCGTCGGCCGCGACTTGCGCCTTAATGCAACGCGCGCGGCAAGGCGGCTCTATCTCTCGCTCGACTTCCAGCCCGAGAAGACCGTCTATCAATGCCAGGGCATCGCCCGGATGCCGACGATGGCCAGGCCCGCCGATATTCGAGGCGATGTCCGGACTTTGGACGCAAGAGATATTCCCGCGGCAATCGCGCTCGACGCGGCAGGGTTTGGCGTGAGGCGGGCGGCGCTCATCGAAAGGCTTTTCGCGCACTCGGCCGGATATGGTCTTTTCAAGGATGACAAGCTGAACGCGTTCGCGCTCTGTCGGCCCTTCGGGCGGGGCCATGTCGTGGGGCCGGTCGTGGCGGAAAGCGACGCCGACGCCGTTGCGATCGTGCGGCCGCACGTAGCCGACCATTCGGGGTCTTTCCTGCGCATCGACACTCACATGGACAATGGCGAGTTCGCCGCCTTTCTGTCGCACAGCGGAATGCCGGTTTTCGACACGGTGCTCACCATGTCGATGGGTAAGCCCCTCAACGATTTTGCCGTCGGCGGCTCAGCTGGACCGGTGACCTATGCGCTTGCCAGTCAAACTCTCGGGTAGTTGAGTCGAGGCAGGCGTTGCTGTTCAGGCCTTCACACGCATTCTTGTGGCGCTAGAGCGGGATGAATCTAGGTTGGCGCATAGCCTGCCTCTGTGAMGTAATTTCTGCATTCGGTTGAAGAGACGGTGCCGAGGATTTGGCCGATGGCGTCACAGACGGTTTCGACGGTACGCTTGGCAGCCTTACGGAGCCAATGCTTTAGCTTTGCAAAGAGCTTCTCGATGGGGTTCAGGTCAGGCGAGTATTTGGGCAGCAAGAACAGCCTGGCGCCGGCCGAGCGGATGGCGCGGCGCACGGCCT
>NZ_JBFUFX010000021.1:0-89312 GCF_056403215.1 Mesorhizobium sp. P2_H9
CTGCTATTCAACGGCGTAGATGCCGAACTCCGACATTCGCGGTTAGCCAAAAAGCCACCACGCCTTCGTCATCCTAGGGCGGAGCAGGGAGCGTAGCGACGCGGCGCAGACCCTAGGATCCATGCCGTTACAGTGGCCGACGAATGCAACGGTTTTCTACTTGGGCACTAGACAGGTAATCAGGCGCGATAAAACAATGACCGAAACAATCATCCTTGCGTCCGGCAGCCCCTTCCGCAAGGCGATGCTCATCAATGCCGGCGTCGCTATTGAGGCGGTTCCCGCGGATGTCGATGAACGCGTGCTCGAAGCGCCTTTGCAAGGCGTCTCGCCCGAAGACGTTGCCGCGATCCTGGCCGAAGCCAAGGCCACCGAGGTCAGCGAGCGCAAGCCCGGCGCCCTGGTGCTTGGCTGCGACCAGACGCTGTCGCTCGGCGACGAAGTGTTCCACAAGCCGGCCGACATGGAAGGCGCGCGCCGCCATCTGCTGGCTTTGTCGGGCAAGACCCATCAGCTCAACAGTGCCGCCGTTCTGGTTCGAAACGGTGCGGTTTTGTGGCGGCATGTCGGCATCGCCAGCCTGACCATGCGCAAGCTCGATCCGGCCTTCATCGGCCGCCATCTCGCCCGCGTCGGCGTCAAGGCCTTGTCCAGCGTCGGCGCCTATCAGATCGAAGGCGAGGGCATCCAGCTATTCGCTCAGATCGAGGGCGACTATTTTACCATTGTCGGCCTGCCGCTTTTGCCGGTGCTGGCCGAACTTCGAACACTTGGAGCAATCGATGGCTGAGGCAGCGAAAAAAGCCTTTGTCACCGGCCATCCGATCGCCCATTCGCGGTCGCCGAGAATTCACGGCCATTGGCTGGAACAATACGGCATCGACGGCAGCTACCAGGCCATCGACGTCGCGCCGCAGGATTTTGCCGTATTCCTCGCTGGGTTGCGCAAGAACGGCTACCGCGGCGGCAACGTCACCATTCCGCACAAGGAGGCCGCTTTCGCCCTGGTCGAGCGCCGCGACGCGGCCGCCGAACAGATCGGCGCCGTCAACACGCTGTGGTTCGAAGACGGCAATCTGTGGGGCGGCAATACCGACGCCCATGGCTTTGCCGCCAATCTGGACGACCATGCGCCGGGCTGGGCGACCAACGGCCCGGCCGTGGTGCTGGGCGCCGGCGGCGCGTCGCGCGCCGTCATCCATGCGCTGATCGAGCGGGGCGTCGGTGACATCCGCATCGTAAACCGCACACTCGCGCGGGCGCAGGAATTGCGCGATCGTTTCGGCGCCGGCGTTACCGCCCATGGTCTCGGCGCAACCAATGAACTGCTTGCCGGCGCCGGCCTGCTGGTCAACACCACCGCACTCGGCATGCATGGCAATGAAGGTCTGTCCGCCGACCCGGCGAGATTGCCCGATCATGCCATCGTCACCGACATCGTCTATGTGCCGCTGGAGACGCCGTTGCTGGCCGCCGCGCGCGCCAGGAGGCTGAAGACGGTCGACGGGCTCGGCATGCTGTTGCATCAGGCGGTGCCCGGCTTCGAGCGCTGGTTTGGCACGCGGCCGGAGGTCACCGCCGAACTGCGGCAGATGATCGTCAGCGATATCGGCGCCAAGGCATGATCGTGCTCGGCCTCACCGGATCGATCGGCATGGGCAAGTCGACCACGGCAAAAATGTTTGCCGAGGCCGGCGTGCCTGTCCATGATTCGGATGAGACCGTGCATCGCCTTTATTCGGGCAAGGCCGTTCCGCTGGTCGAAGCCGCCTTTCCCGGCGTGGCCAGATCCGGTGCGATCGATCGCACGGCGTTGGCCGGACGCGTGCTTGGCGACGCCGCCGCGCTGAGAAAGCTGGAGACAATCGTCCACCCGCTCGTCCGCGCCGAGGCCGATGAATTTCTGGCAAAAAACCGTGCCGCCGGCACACCGCTTGTGGTGCTCGACATTCCGCTGCTGTTCGAAACCGGCGGCCGCGACCGCGTCGACAAGGTCGTGGTCGTCACCGCGCCGGCCGACATCCAGCGCGCCCGCGTGCTGGCGCGGCCGGGCATGAGCGAAGAGAAATTTGCGGCGATCCTGGCCAAACAGGTTCCCGACGCCGAGAAGCGCAAGCTTGCCGATTTTGTCATCGATACCGGGGAGGGGTTTGAGGCTGCGCGGGCGGCGGTCAACACGATCATTGCCGAACTGGCCGGGGATAAGTCCGGCTTGGCTGGCTCCTGACGCCAAGCCGTCAGCATTGCCCATTGCCATTTTGTTCCGGTGTATGATTCTGCTCGCCAGGAGCAGACTGATTCGATGCGCGAGATCATCTTCGATACCGAAACCACCGGCCTCGATTCCCGCGAGGACCGCGTCATCGAACTTGGCGGCGTCGAACTGGTCAACCGCTTTCCGACCGGACGCACCTTCCACAAATTCATCAATCCGCAAGGCCGCGCGGTTCATGCCGAAGCGCAGGCGGTGCACGGCATCAGTGCGGAGGACCTGAAGGACAAGCCGACCTTTGCCGAGATTGCCGAGGAGTGGCTGGCCTTCACCGACGGCGCCAAGCTGGTCGCCCACAACGCCACTTTCGACATCGGCTTCCTCAATGTCGAATTCGGCCGGCTGGGTCACCCGGTCATCGACAATGGGCTGGTCGTCGACACGCTGGCCCTGGCGCGCCGCAAGCATCCGATGGGCCCCAATTCGCTGGACGCGCTGTGCCGGCGCTACGGCATCGACAACGCCCATCGCACCAAGCACGGCGCCTTGCTCGATTCGGAATTGCTGGCCGAGGTCTATATCGAGCTCATCGGCGGCAAGCAGGCGGCGCTCATCCTCGACAGCGTGGCATCGCCCTCCGCCGGCAGGTCGGATGTCGACTATATCGACATCTCGATCGGTGCCCGGCCGGTGCAGCTCGCCCCGCGCCTGACCGACGCCGAACGCGCCGCGCATGCCGGCATGGTCGGGACGCTCGGCGAAAAGGCGCTGTGGCTGAAGGTTGCCGCGTCTTCGTCATCCTAGGGCGGAGCAAGGAGCGAAGCGACGCGGCGCAGACCCTAGGATCCATGCCGCGACCGTGGTGCCGTGCCCGGCGGTCCAAGAAACCGAGCGCCTACCACCCGGTTCCACGAAAGAGCTCGAACCACTCGGGATTGGCCGTCTCGATCAGATCGATCTTCCATTGGCGCGGCCAGCGCTTCAGCGATTTTCGCGCTGGATGGTGTCGGTAATGTCGAAATACTCCTCGTACCAGACCAGCCGTTGCACACCGTATCGGCTGGTGAAACCTGCGCCCTGACGGGCCTTGTGCTCCGGCATGCGGCGGCCAAGATCGTTGGTGACGCCGATATAGATCGTGCCGCGCTTCTGGCTTGCGGTCATATAGACGTATCCGGTCATGGTTTCAGGGTAGCGAGCGTCAGCGCGTGTACAAGCGCGATTCTGATCCGCTGCATCCTACGATCAATTTCACGGCATGGATCCTAGGGTCTGCGCTGCGTCGCTTCGCTCCTTGCTTCGCCCTAGGATGACGAAGGGAGAGGAGGGCATCGGCAACCTAGAAGGATTCGCTGTCCCGCCAGCGCCACAAACAAAAAACCCGGCGCGAGGCCGGGCTTTTCAAATCACCGTGCAGGGCAGCCTCAGCTGACCTTGACCTTCGACGCCGCCTGGTCTTCGGCCAGCTTCTGCTGGAACATCTGCGCGAAATCGATCGGGTCGAGCATCAAGGGCGGGAAGCCGCCATTGCGGGTCGCTTCGGCAATGATCTGCCTGGCAAACGGGAACAAAAGCCGCGGGCATTCGATGAACAGGATCGGCAGCATGTGCTCCTGCGGGAAACCGGCGATGGCGAACACGCCACCATAGACCAGCTCGACATTGAACAGCACTTCCTGGTCGAAGGAAGCCTTGGCGTTCAGCGTCAAATTGACGTCGAACTGCTTGTCCGAAAGCGGGTTGGCGTTGACATTGACGTTGATGGCGATGCCGGGAGCCTTGTCGCGGCCGCGCAGCGAATTGGGCGCGCCGGGGCTCTCGAAGGACAGGTCCTTCACATACTGGGCGAGCACGTTGAGCGAGGGCTGCGTTGTCTCGCCGTTGCCGTTGGCGGCGCCGACCGGCGCGTCATCTTTGCTGGCCATGAGCCGTTGTCCTTTTGCCTGGGCGACGAAGCGGCCCGAATTGAAATCGGGCGTTCGCTACCATGGTCGGCATGACAAGACAAGGTTTGCCGCCTTGCTTCCCGCGAAGCGACCGCGGGACAACCTACTCGTCCTTGAGGCGGCGCCAGGGCGAATTGTGATCGGGTCCGCGGCCATAGTCGTCGGCGCGCGAATAGTCGCCGTCTTCGAGATCGATGGTCTTGCCGCGCTGCCGGGTGCGGAAACCGCCAGTACTGAAATCGGTCGCCAGCACGACGCGGCTCTTCAACAGCCGCCAGGCGAGGTCGCGGACCGGCGGCAGGAACAGCAAGATGCCGAAGATGTCGGTGATGAAACCGGGGATGATCAGCAGGATCGCTGCCAGTACGATCATCACGCCGTGCGCCAGTTGCCGGCTTGGATCGCGCCCGGCATTCATCTCAGTGCGCACGCGGGTCATGACGCCAAAGCCCTGGTGCCGGAGCAGCAGGGCGCCGGCCACGCTCGAGGCCAGCACCAGGCCGACCGTCGCCAGCGCGCCGACCTGGCGGCCGACAACGACGAACCCGGCGATTTCCAGCAACGGAAGCGCCAGCAGGAACAGGGGAAGGAACGAAATACGCAAGTCTTGACCGATCGGTTCCATGTTTTGCCGGTCGGCGAGCAATCGCCGCTGGCACTGAGCCCGTTAGATAGGTATGCCTGCCTTTGATTTGAATGATGGCGCCTTGCGTTCTATATGCTTTGAATGTTGAACGCTATGCGACCGCGGCCTGTTGATTGGCCGGGGTTCCGGCCAGGACAGGGATTGATTGGCGGAAGATATGGGATTTTTCGACTTCGGCACAATTTTCTTTCTGATCGCGGCAGTGGTGATCTTTTTCCAGCTGCGCAATGTGCTCGGTCGCCGCACGGGCAGCGAACGCCCGCCCTTCGATCCCTATACGGCGGGCCGCGCCGCCGACAAGGATGCCCCCCAGAAACCCGAGAATGTGGTCTCGCTGCCGCGCAAGCGGGCGCCGGGTGAACCGGTTGGCGACACCTATGCCGCCATCGATGCCTTCGCCAAGCCCGACACCGACCTCAACAAGGGCCTGCGCACGATCAAGGACAACGACCCGACCTTTGAGCCCAAAACCTTCGTCGATGGCGCCAAGATGGCTTACGAGATGATCGTCATGGCTTATGCCGATGGCGACCGCAAGACGCTGAAGAACCTGTTGTCGCGCGAGGTCTTTGACGGCTTTGTCGCCGCCATCGGCGACCGCGAGGCGAAATCGGAAAAGATCCAGTCCTCCTTCGTCGGCATCGACAAGGCCGACATCGTCTCCGCCGAGATGAAGGGCGGCGAGGCCCATGTCACCTTGCGCATCATCAGCGAACTGATTTCAGCGACCCGCGACAAGGCCGGCGCGGTCATCGACGGCGATCCCGAGACGGTCGCCGAGGTCAAGGATGTCTGGACCTTTGCCCGCGACACGCGCTCGCGCGATCCGAACTGGAAGCTCGTCGCCACCGAAGAAGAAGACTGAATTCCAGCGGCGGCGGGCCAGGTCGTGTCGCTATCGCGGTCTTTCCAGGTAAAATCCTTCGATGATCTCCCCGGCTGGGGCGATGACGACCATCTCCAGGCCTTTGCCGCCTTTCGCCGTTCGGCCGTCCATGTCCTGACCAAGCCCTATCGCAGCGGCGCACTCGGCGTCGATTTCGCCGCCTTTGCCGCCGCCTATGATGAGGCGCGGACCATTTCGCTGCCGAATCGAAACGCGGCGCGCGATTTTTTCGAACGCCATTTCATTCCGGCCCGTATCGACGCCGAAAACGGTGGCCTCGTCACCGGTTTCTATGAGCCTCAGGTCGAGGCCTCGCCGGTGCGCACGGATCGGTTCACCGTGCCGCTGCTGTCGCGTCCGGCCGACCTCATCGACATTGACGACGCCAACCGTCCCCCAGGAATGGATCCCTATCTCGCCTTCGCGCGCGCCGACGGGCCAGCGGAGTATTACGACCGTGGCGCCATCGAGCGCGGGGCGCTTGCCGGCAAGGGTCTGGAAATCGCCTGGCTGGCCGACAAGGTCGATGCCTTCTTCATCCATGTTCAAGGCGCCGCGCGGCTCAACATGACCGACGGCCGGCTGCGCCGCATCACCTATGCCGCCAAATCCGGCCAGCGCTTTACCGGCCCAGGCAAGATCCTGAGCGAAACCGGCGAGATCCCGCTGGAAAAAGTGACGATGCAGTCGATCCGCGCCTGGTTCAAGGCGCACCCGGATCGTATCGACGAGATCCTCTGGCAGAACCGTTCTTTTATCTTCTTCCGCGAAGCTGATGTCGACGACGCAGCGCTCGGACCGATTGCCGCCGCCAAGGTGCAGCTAACGCCGGGCCGCTCGGTCGCAGTCGACCGGCTGCTGCACACGTTTGGCACGCCGTTCTACATCGACGCGCCGACGCTGACGGCTTTCGGGGCAAAGCCGTTCCGGCGCCTGATGATCGCGCAGGACACCGGCTCGGCCATCACCGGGCCCGCGCGCGGCGATCTCTTCGCCGGATCGGGCGATGCGGCCGGCGAGATCGCCGGCGTCGTCCGCAACGCCGCCGATTTCTATGCGCTGCTACCGCGTCCGCTTGTTTCGGGGGCGAATCCATGACGCGGAAGACAGACAGGCTGAGCGAGGACGACCGGGTGCTGTGGAACCTGGTGGCGCGCACCGCCAAGCCGCTCAGGGGCAGGACCGCCGTCGACATTCCGGATTTCGGCGTCGACGCGAAGCCTGCCGCGCCGCCGGCTCAAGCCGCCGCCAGCCCCGCTTTGGCGCCAAAGCCAAAGCCGCAGCACATCTCGCATGCGCTCGACGAGCCGACACTGGACAAGTTGAAGAAGGGCCGGCTGCCGATCGAAGGCCGCGTCGACCTGCATGGCATGACCCAGGACGAGGCCTATTCGCTGCTGTTTTCGTTCCTGCACCGGGCACATGCTGGCGGCATCCGCTATGTCCTGGTCATTACCGGCAAGGGCTCGTCGTCGGGCGGTGATGGGGTGCTGCGCCGCGCCGTGCCGGCCTGGTTGTCGACGCCGGCGTTCCGGCCGCTGGTCTCCAGCCACGACCATGCCGCCCGCAACCATGGCGGCTCGGGCGCGCTCTACATCCGTTTGCGGCGGCTGCGCTGATGAGGGCGTGGCCGTGACCCCGTTCGGCGAAAAGCTGCGGTCGCTGCGACAGGAACGCGGTGTCAGCCAGAAGGACATGGCTTCGGCCATCGGCGTCAGCGCCGCCTATCTGTCGGCGCTCGAGCATGGCCGCCGCGGCGCGCCGACCTGGACGCTGATCCAGAAGATCATCGGCTATTTCAATGTCATCTGGGACGATGCGGAGGAGCTGGCGCGGCTGGCCGAGGGCTCGCATCCGCGCGTCAGGATCGACACGTCGGGTCTCACCCCTGCCGCCACGGAACTCGCCAATCTTCTGGCCGAAAACATCGAAAAACTCGACGAAGTCGAGCTGCGCCGCATCACCGCGTCGATCCGCGCGGCACTCGGCCGGCGACCGTAACCATTTGAGCGACATGCATCGATCGCAAAACAGTGCCCGCCGGCAGTCAGCCAGCGGGCAGCTGTAGCGAGATCACTGTTTGCCGGCCGTGCTGCCGTTATTTCCGGGGTGCCCATGGTCGTGGCCACCGTGTTCACGGCCCGGGCAGTTCGAGTCGACACTGCAACAGCGGCCGGCCCACTGGTCGTTGGTTTTGGTCTTGACGCAGGTGATGGTCTGATCGGCGAAAGCGGATCCGGCCAGGGCCGATACCGCAATGGCGGCGAGAAAGGCATTACGCAAAAGTGCAGTCATCTGAATTCTCCATGGTTGGTTTCCGTCTACAGCCATGTGTCGTTGGCCGAGATGAATTGGTTCACGGAGAATGCAGAAAATTTTCGGATGGCGATGAGGCGCGCCTGAGCGGTCGAAACGGTGGAAGCCGCAGGTCGCTACTGAACCGCGCCGACCAGAACCTGCTGGCCACCGCGGATCGAAACCCAGCGGCCGGTGTTGTCGATCGCCTGCCGCTTTAGGAAGCGGTAGCCGGTCTGGTCCCACGAGCGGACCTTGTCGGTCAGATTGTCGAGGATGTAGTCGCCCTTGTCGGTGCGCACGGTCAGCACCGCATGGCCCTCGCCGTCGGGCTTGCGCACGACGGTGATCAGAAGGTCGGCCAGGGACACGCCCAGGCGGTTCAGGTCGCGGCGCTTTTCCAGGACATAGTCCTCGCAGTCGCCGACGCCCTTGTCGGGATAGGCCCAGACCTCGTCCTTGCCGTAAATGTCGTAGTCGCTCATCGGCTTGACGGCGGCGTTGACCTGCGCGGTGACGCTGATCAGCTTGCGCATGAATGCGTCGGTCATGGCGGCGGGAGCGAGATTGGTCGGCCGGATCGAGCATTCGCCCGGATGGGCCTTGCAGAAATCATAGTGTCCGATCGGCTGCGAGGTCGGCCCGCCGGTTGCCATTGGCGCTGCCGCCGATGCCGGGCCAGCCCAGCATCCCGAAATCGCCAGCCCTGCGACTGCACACAAGCGCAGCGTCCGTGCCATCGGTGAGGAAATCATTGTCCCCGTTCGCCCTTGTTGTTAACGAAAGGTTAAGGGGGATTTACACTCCGTGTCAATTATGACGACAGCCAGAATCTTGGCATGGTTACCCGCACCAGCCCCAACAGCGTCTATTGTGCAACAGATCGGTTTCGACAGCGGCCCAGAGCATGATCCCGAAAAGTGGGAACTGGTTTTCGGAAAGGTCATGCTCAAAACAAAGATAGCGCTTCTGCGCCGTGACCTTGGCGTGCTGTGGCTCCTGCTTCAGCCCTTGGCGGAACGGACCAGCCTGGGCTTTGCCGCGACGCGGTTCTGGCGGCCGTAGCTGGTGATGAAGTCGACGATGCGCGGCACGATTTCGGAACGGAATCGCGAGCCGTTGAAGACGCCGTAGTGGCCGACCGCCGGCTGCATGTAATGGGCGTGCCGCTCAGCCGGGATGTTGGGGCAGAGGTCGTGCGCGGCCTGGGTCTGGCCGAGGCCGGAAATGTCGTCGTTCTCGCCCTCGACGGTGAACAGCGCGACATTGCGGATCGCCGACGTATCGACGGCGACGCCGCGATGCATCATTTCGCCCTTCGGCAAAGCGTGGCGGACGAACACGGTATCGACCGTCTGCAGATAGAACTCCGCCGTCAGGTCCATCACCGCCAGATACTCGTCGTAGAAATCGCGGTGCTTCTCGGCATTGTCGCCATCATGCTTCACCAGGTGCACGAAGAAGTCCTTGTGGGCAGTGATGTGGCGGTCGAGGTTCATGCTCATGAAGCCCGAAAGCTGCAGGAAGCCGGGATAGACCTCGCGGCCGAAGCCGGGCACCGGCCACGGCGCATTCATGATGACATTGTCGGCGAACCAGTCGATGCCCTTTTCCTTGGCCAGAAGATTGACCGCCGTCGGATTGCGGCGTGTATCGATCGGCCCGCCCATCAGCGTCATGGTCGAGGGAACGAAGGGGTCGCCGCGGGTTTCCATCAGCGCCACCGCCGCCAGCACCGGCACCGAAGGCTGGCATACCGCCATGACATGGGTGTCAGGCCCCAGCGCGTGCAGCATGTCGATGATGTAGTCGATATAGTCGTCGAGATCGAAGCTGCCGTCGGCAAGCGGCACCATGCGGGCATCGACCCAGTCGGTGATGTGCACATCGGCATGGGGCAGCATCGCTTCGACCGTGCCGCGCAGCAGCGTCGCATAGTGGCCGGACATCGGCGCCACGATCAAGAGCTTCGGATCCGGTTTGCGCCCGGCAGGAACGGCGCGCTCGAAGCGCTGGAGATTGCAGAACGGCCGCGACCACACCGTCTTTTCGGTGACCTCGACATTTTTCCAGTCGACCACGGTCTTGGTCAGCTCGAAACGCGGCTTGCTGTAGCGGCGCGTGGTGCGCTCGAACAATTCGGCGGTCGCCGCCACCGAGCGGCCCCAGGATGTATGCGAAAACGGATTGAGCGGATTGCGGTAAAAAATCCGCACCGCATCCGCGTAGGCGCGGGCGGGCTGCAAGGCAGCGTGGTTGAGTTCGTAGAGCTGGTAGAACATAAAGAACCCCGCTGCTGCATGCGATCCAAAGGCACGACGAGCAGCGCCGATCCTTGAATGTCTCGCGGCGAGGTTAACAACTAATTGCTGCGATGCAATACGTCACCTGGCGTGAAATATGCTCATTTCGTCTAAGGTCTTGAGAATCCGTCTCGAACAGCGGAGCCGGCTCACTGTGCATTGCGAAAGGCGCTTGGCGGGCAGGTCGTGTCCGGCTGGGCTGGACACGACAAAGGTCAAAAGGTCAAATGCGGGCCACGCAGACGGCGGTATAGCCCGAGCTGATGAAGCCGAGTTGGCCGGCAGCGCCCTTCGACAGGTCGAGCATGCGTCCCTTGATGAACGGCCCGCGATCGTTGATGCGCACGACGACGCTGCGGCCGTTGTTCTTGTTGGTCACCCTGAGCTTCGTGCCGAAAGGCAACGTGCGATGCGCCGCGGTCATCGCCGACGGGTTCATGCGCTCGCCGTTGGCGGTCCGGGAGTGCAGTGCGTACCAGGAGGCACGGCCGCATTGCGCGGCGGCGGGGGAGACGGAAGCGCCGACCATCAGGCCAGCCGCTATCGTCACCGCGACAAGCGCGGTCGGGTTGTTCTTCTTCATTTGTGGGATTGGCTCCGTTCTTTGACAGACCCCAGCCGTTATGTGTCGAATAAGGCAGGAAATGCGGCAAACGTCTGGCAGTTCCGTGGCGGCAGCACACGTTTGGAGTCACGAGGAAACAGTTTGTCAGGAATTTTTAACCATAGACCGGCGTATTTCCGGTGATTATCATGGCAATATCGGGGATGTTTTCGGCAAGGTTCAACGTTACTATGCAAGTAACAGCAGGCGCGACCGGATCTCTTCCTTTCGCATTTTCATCGCGGCCATGATGCAGTTGACGATCGACTTGGGAAGGGAATGCCGACGATGAGACTGATCAGGAATCTGCTGGCGTTGCTTGTCCTGGCCATCGGCGCGCTGTGGTCGCTGCAGGGCCTCGGCATTGTCCGGGGAAGCTTCATGACCGACCAGACGCAATGGCTCTATATCGGCATCGTCACCATGCTGGTCGGCCTGGTCGGGTTGGGTTGGGCGAACCGCTCGCGCATTTGACGCTCTCGCCGGCCGGCCGCGAACGAGAATTCCCAACACGCTCCCCCGCCCGGCAAATCCATGCCCCAAACCGCCCTCGATTCGAAAACGCTTTCCGCGTCTTCGGGGCTAAGTATAGTAGTCTTATCGACATTGACGAGTTGGAGGCGACGATGAGCGACCACCGCATCACCATGATCGTTCGCGGCGTGCATCGGCCTTCAAATGTGCCGCTCTTTGTCGGCCTGCTGCCGCCCAAGCGCATTTCTGTGCTCTCAAAGGCACAAAGACCGACAAAAACGGCCTCAGCGGCTTGAAAATCGAGCAAAATCAACGTTTCCCGGCTTGTATATCATGTCACTAGAATTTATGTGTCGTGGCAGCTTGGACGCGGCGGGGAGGCACGTCAGGCGTTTCGCAACCGATGGTCAAAAGCCATCGCAGCACAGAGAAACGTTCGGTTTATGCTCACAAAAAAGGGTAAGTACGGCCTCAAGGCGCTCGTCCATCTGGCGCAGTTGCCGGTCGGACAGCTCGCCTTCGTTGGCGATATCGCCAGCGGCAACAACATCCCGAAGAAATTTCTCGACGCCATCCTCGGCGAATTGCGCAATGCGGGTTTCGTCCAGAGCCGCAAGGGCAAGGAAGGCGGCTATCGTCTTGCCCGCCCGGCCGATGAAATCAAGGTCGGCCATGTCGTGCGCGTGCTCGACGGGCCGCTGGCGCCGATCCCTTGCGCCAGCCGCACCCAGTATCAGCGCTGCGAAGACTGCAATGAGGCGACATGCCAAGTCAGACATCTGATGCTCGAGGTCCGGCAGGCGATCGCCGAGGTGCTCGATCAGCGCAGCCTCGCCGAGATGCGCGACATCGCCCTCGACGACCTTACGGTCGCGAAGGACATCGCGGTGAAGGTTCAGGCCTGACCCTTCGACCACTGCTGGTGCGCGCATGACCGGGCGCGGCAATTCGATCATCCCCAATTCGATCATCATTGTCGGCGGCGGCGCTAGCGGCGTCGTGCTGGCCGCGCATCTCTTAAAATCGCCCAATCCCGATCTGCGCGTCACGCTGATCGAAAAGCGTCCGCATTTTGGCCAGGGCATGGCCTATTCCACGCTGCTCTCCGCCCATGTGCTGAATGTCGCCGCCACCGGCATGAGCGCCTATGCCGACGATCCCGGCAATTTCTGGCGCTGGCTGCTCGAAAATGGCCTGGCAACCCAGGAGCAGGCGCCGGTCTATGCGCCGCGCAGCGTCTATGCCCGCTACCTCAAGGAATTGCTGGACGAGCTCGAGACGCGGGAAGAGCAGACGGGACGCTTGCGCCTGATCCGCGAGGAGAGCCTGTCGATTGCGCCGAGCGCATCCGGGGTCGAGGTGGCACTGGCCAATGGCACCAGCGTCGTCGCCCATCTTGCCGTGCTGGCCACCGGTCATGACGAGGAGCCAGGCGCCGGGCAAGGCCACGCCATCCGCATGGGATCGGAAGCCGACACCGCGCTCGATCCGCAAGCCCGAGTGCTGGTGCTGGGTACCGGCCTGAGCATGGTCGATGCCTTCCTGGCGCTCGAACAGCGCGGCCATCGCGGCGAGATCGTCGCTTTGTCCAGGCGCGGCCTGCTGCCTTCGCCGCACCGCAAGGGCAAACCGATCAAGCTCGATGTCGCCGACATTCCGCTCGGCACCCAGCTTTCTTACTTTGTCGGCTGGTTCCGCGACCTGATCCGCGAGAACCAGAAGGCCGGTATCGACTGGCGCGATGTCGTCGACGGCCTCAGGCCGTTCAACCAGAAAATCTGGCAGAACTGGCCGTCCTCGGCCAAGCGCCGCTTTGTCGAGCACACCAAGGCCTGGTGGGACATCCATCGGCATCGCATGGCGCCGGAGGTCTATGCCCGCGTCACCGAGGCCGTGCAAAAGGGCCGCATCCGTCCCGTCGCCGGGCGTATCGTCGGCATCACGGCGGGCGACGGCTATACGGTGGAAGTCCAGTCCCGCCACACGCAGCGTCTCGAAACCTTCGAAGCCGCCCGCCTCTATGATTGCACCGGCATCGCCAGGGACATCTCGACCACCTCGAACAGCGTGGTGCGCTCGCTGGTCGACCGTGGACTGGCCCGGCCCGACCCGCTGCGGCTCGGCCTCGACGTGTCAGCCAATTGCGAAATCATCGCCAGCGACGGGTCGGTATCGGCCAAGATCCTCGCCGTCGGACCGCTGACGCGCGGGACTTTCTTCGAGATCGACGCCATCCCGGACATTCGCGTTCAGTGTGCGAGGCTGAGCAAGCAGCTGCTGGGGTAGACGCCTGAGCAAGCTACCCATGCCTTCGTCATCCTAGGGCGAAGCAAGGAGCGAAGCGACGCGGCGCAGACCCTAGGATCCATTCCGTGACGGGCGGCAAGGAACACGGCGGTTGAGAATGAGGATCGTCTTGGCACTTCAAAACTCTGCACCGTCGCGGCGTTCAAGAGTCCCGGCATGGATCCTAGGGTCTCCGCAACGTCGCTTCGCTCCTGCTCCGCCCTAGGATGACGAACGCGAGGAGGCTTCGGCAAACCTCGAACGATTGCGCAACCGTGATTGCCGTCAACCCTCCGCAGCGGCCGCATGCTCGAAACCCGGAATTTCATTCCGCATCTGGCCGGTTGATTGGCATGATCTATCTTCTTTCCGACTGCAAAGGGCAGGAGAAGAGGATAGGCTACCGCTTGCCCCCGGCGGTTGCTCGCCTTGACCATGGAGCTTCGACATGAGCGAGCACAGAACCGCTTCACCTGACGGCGCGCTGTCGCGCCTGCGTCCGCCCTATGCGTCGGTTCTCGACCTGATCGGCCAGACGCCGATCGTCGAACTGACCAAATTCGACACCGGCAAGTGCCGGCTGTTCATCAAGCTCGAAAGCCAGAACCCGGGCGGCTCGATCAAGGACCGCATTGCGTTGTCCATGATCGCCGCCGCCGAGCGCGAGGGCAAGCTCAAGCGCGGCGGCACCATTGTCGAGGCGACCGCCGGCAACACCGGCCTCGGCCTCGCCCAGGTCGGCATCCCCAAGGGCTATCGCATCATCCTCGTCGTCCCCGACAAGATGTCGCGCGAAAAGATCCAGCATCTGCGCGCGCTCGGCGCCGAAGTGCGCATGACCCGCTCCGATGTCGGCAAGGGCCATGCCGAATATTATCAGGACATGGCCGAAAAGATCGCCGCCGAAGTGCCCGGCGCCTTCTATGCCAATCAGTTCGCCAATCCGGCCAATCCTGCGGCGCATGAAACCACCACCGGTCCGGAGATTTTTTCCCAGCTCGAAGGCAATGTCGATGCCGTGGTCGTCGGCGTCGGCTCCGGCGGCACGCTCACCGGGCTTGGCCGCTACTTCGCAAAGGTCTCGCCGAAGACCGAGATGATCCTGGCCGATCCTGTGGGGTCGGTGCTGGCGCCGCTGATCAAGACCGGCAAGCTGGAAGAGGCCGGCAGCTGGACCGTCGAAGGCATCGGCGAGGATTTCGTGCCGCCCAATGCCGACCTGTCGCTGGTCAAGAAGGCCTATTCCATCCCCGACAAGCAGAGCATGCTGGCGGTGCGCGATCTCCTGTCGAAGGAAGGCATCCTCGCCGGCTCGTCCTCCGGCACGCTTTTGTCGACCGCCTTGCGCTATTGCCGCGAGCAGACGGTGCCGAAGCGCGTCGTCACCTTCGTCTGCGACAGCGGCAACAAATATCTGTCAAAAGTGTTCGACGATTTCTGGCTGGCCGAGCAGGGCCTTGCAGAGCAGGAGCAGCATGGCGATCTGCGCGACCTCGTCATGCGCTCGCATCGCACCGGCGACACCGTCTCTGTCGGCCCGGAGGAAAGCCTGCTCAACGCCTATGGCCGCATGCGCCGCTCGGATGTGTCGCAACTGCCGGTGCTCGACAATGGCAGACTGGTCGGCATCGTCGACGAAAGCGACATCCTGGCCAAGGTCGATGGTCCCCATGACGGCCGCTGGGAACGCTTCAACGGTCCGGTGCGCACGGCGATGACCTCCAACCTGCACACGCTGCAGGCCAGCCAGACGCTGGATGCGCTTTTGCCGGTGTTCGATCGCAACGAGGTCGCCATCATCTTCGATGGCGACGATTTCGTCGGCCTGATAACCCGCATCGACCTGATCAACCATTTGAGGCGCGCACGATGAACGCAAACACACCGCCATCCGGGAAAAACCGCCTGGCCTTCTCGACGCGCACCATCCATGGCGGCCAGAGCCACGACCCGCTGACCGGCGCGGTGATGGTGCCGATCTATGCGACGTCGACCTACGGCCAGCAGTCGCCCGGCGTGCACAAGGGCTTTGAATATGCCCGCAGCCAGAACCCGACCCGCTTTGCCTTCGAGCGCGCCGTGGCCGATCTCGAAAGCGGCTCGGCCGCCTTCGCCTTCGCCTCCGGCCTGGCGTCGATCGCCACAGTGCTGGAACTGCTGGATGCAGGCGCCCACATCGTCGCCACCGACGACATCTATGGCGGCTCGTTCCGGCTGATGGAACGGGTGCGCAAGCGCTCGGCCAATCTGCAGGTCTCCTTCGTCGATTTCACCGACCTTGCCGCCGTCGAGGCGGCGATCCGCCCGGAGACAAAAATGCTCTGGGTCGAGACGCCGACCAACCCGCTGCTGCGCATCGTCGACCTCGAAGGCGTCGCCGCCCTGGCAAAACGCAAGGGCGTTCTCACCGTCGCCGACAACACCTTCTGCAGCCCCTACATCCAGCGGCCGCTGGAGCTCGGCATCGACATCGTCGTCCACTCGACGACCAAATACCTCAATGGCCATTCCGACATGGTCGGCGGCGTCGCCGTGGTCGGTGACAACAAGGATCTCGCCGCCCAGCTGAAGTTCCTGCAGAACGCCATCGGCGCCATATCAGGCCCGTTCGACAGCTTTCTGGCGCTGCGCGGCATCAAGACCTTGGCGCTGCGGATGGAACGCCATTCGTCGAACGGCCTGAAGATCGCGCAGTGGCTGGAGGCCCGCAAAGACGTGCGCCGGGTCATCTATCCCGGCCTCGCCAGCCACCCGCAGCACGGCATCGCTGTCCAGCAGATGCATGCCTTCGGCGGCATGATCACTGTCGAGCTCGACCGCGACCTCGCCGCCACAAAGCGCTTCCTCGAACGCACGCAATTGTTCACGCTGGCCGAAAGCCTCGGCGGCGTCGAAAGCCTGATCGAGCACCCCGCCATCATGACGCATGGCTCGATCCCGGCCGAAAAACGCGCGGCCATCGGCATTTCGGATTCGCTGGTCCGGCTGTCCGCCGGCATCGAGGATGGCGATGATTTGATTGCGGATCTGGATCAGGCGTTGAAGACGTAGGGGAGTTCCTGGCCTTTCCTAAGGCGGAGAGAAATGAGGAGCATCGAAACTAACCAGCCAGGACACCA
Organism: Mesorhizobium sp. P2_H9; assembly: GCF_056403215.1. Classification (NCBI taxonomy): domain Bacteria; kingdom Pseudomonadati; phylum Pseudomonadota; class Alphaproteobacteria; order Hyphomicrobiales; family Phyllobacteriaceae; genus Mesorhizobium; species Mesorhizobium sp. P2_H9. The sequence continues at coordinate 16,772 of NZ_JBFUFX010000021.1, forward strand.
TTGATGTGCCCCGGTTGAATATTGAAGTTCGCGTAAGGCAAGCACTGGTTAGCGCGAGGCATCGTTTTGTAGGGGGACACTGGTCTTTGGCTCCAAGTTCGTGAACATTGCCGCTTTGGGGAGGGCTAGATGACCGATTCTCAGCGCATAGACTCCGACATAATCGCCTTAGTTCAGCACATTGAGCTTAATGAAAGTGGCTGGATTGACGTGGCCGTCGCGAAGGCCGTGCGATTTCTTTTCTGGCTCATGGCGGCTCCAGCCACCGAGCATCAGGTATTCGCGCAGCGAACAACAGTTGGGTTGGCGGAACTAAGCCGAGAGCACATACACACTGCGGTCGAATCGCTCGTCAAGAGCGGCTCACTAATTGCCGTTGGAGATGGCTTCTTAAAGCTAGCTGAGCAAGAAATTCTTGCGATCGAGGGCCTGGTACAGAACGCCGGCGAGATAGAAAGCCAAGTTAGAAAGAAGATTCTCGCCGCCGCTCGGGCTGTCGCCCCAGAGTTGCCGGCAGATGGTGAGAGCGCGCTGTGGGATCGCTTTCATAGCGAATTTATAGCCCCGTTTATTACGGAATTTGGTGCAAGGGCTTATGAACTGATCACAGGCGCCAAAACGGACGTTCAACAGACCGCGTTCATCTCTGAGTTCCTATCCCGCTTCCCGGGAGAACAGAAAGCAGTTCTGGAGGGCATGATCCTTGCTCTTTTGGACAAAAATAGCTCAAGTTGCCGGACATACACGCTCCGCATGCTGAACAGCTATTTTTTCCACTCTGCCCTAACCCTTCCAGAGGAAGTCGTAGAAAAAGTATTTGTTAACAAAAAAGGGAAAGTGAAACAGCTCAAACTTGTGTTGGACACGAACTTTCTCTTCTCTCTCTTTACGCTGCATTCCAATCCCTCGAATGAGGCGGTGTCGTTGCTGTTACAGACAATATCAAAATTGCCACCCCCAGATCGCTATTAAAATGTACGTTTTGCCAAATACGATACAAGAGTTTCGACGATCTTTGGTGAACTATGAAGGGATAGCTAAGAGCTTCCGGGTCACCAAAAATATCATAGATGTCGGCGTTAGGTCGGACATATCTGGGGTCCTTCAGACGTACTTCAAGCGCGTAAGGGATAGCGGCTACCGCATCTCTGCAAAGGATTATTTTGACCCCTATCACAACGATACGGTCAGTCTTCTAGCCCAGCACAACGTCAACGTCTTAGAGGATGCAGAAAACCGATATTCATCGGACCAAGCAACAATAGACGACGCGCTTGAGCAACAAACGTTTTATAAAAGTAAATTTATGAACGAGCCAAAACGGCAGAAGTCTTATGAGCAAATTTGGCACGACATGGTGCTATGGCATTACATTTCCGACCGGCGACCATCAGTGGCTGATACAGTTTTTGAAGCGCAATGGGTCGGTGTCACTATTGACTACGGCCTCATGGCCTTCGACTCGCATAAGCGAAAGGGGCGGGGCATACCTAGTATGGTCCACCCGGCCGCTCTTGTTCAGGCACTTCAAATGCTCATACCTGCTGACGAGAATTTGGAGAGAACGATACTAGCACTGATGCAGATGCCGTTTTTATTCGAGGCGTTTAATTTGGATGATGAAAAAGTTACGCAGAGAATACTTAGCAGTATCTCGCGATTTGATAATATCGATGATCTTTCTCAGGATGCAATCCTAGAGGTTCTTGGCAATAAGGCGCTTCGGACTCAGATGGAACGACCTTTGGGGAGAGATGAGGAGCTAACTCTTGTAAAAGATGCCATTGTTAGTCACGCAGCGGAACTGGAGAGAAGAGCCGACGAAGCGGCCCGCGACCTTGAACTGCTTGGTCGAGCGACAAAGGAAGCGGAGGCGACCTACACGTCCCGGATAGCGGACATTGAGTCACGTCGAGCTGCGTTGGAACTTGAGAAGGCAAGCGCAGAGAAGGCAGGTGCAGTGTTGGCCGAAGAGAGAAATCGCGCGGCCGCAAAAGTCGACATCCTAAATGCTGAGAACAGGGCGCGTGATCTGGCCGAGATCCGTGCAGGGCAAATCACCACTTTGGCAGTGCAATTATTGACGTGTTTTGGGGCCGCCACTCTAGCAATTCAAATTACAATTCGGAACTGGGACGCGGTCTCTCGGTTGGGCTGGTGGGGTCCCTATGCCACATTGTTCACGGCGATTGCCTGCGCATTTATCGCCACGGGCTATTTGGCGGGGAAACACTCCTTGGTCTCAGAGACTTGGTATGCCATCGCATTGCGCAGAGCTGGCACCGCTTGCAAGGGTATTTTGGCCTTCCTCATTCTGTCTGTGATTGGTCCGCTGGTATACGACACTGTCAAGCCGAGCATAGTTCAGTCGCAATCCGACCAATAAACCGGCGGCACTTCATCGAACCATCGTCGCGTCCTGCCATCGGCCGGCCCGTGGTCCACAAGTCCAGCCTTTGCAATTTCAGATTCCATCCTAAACTGCCCTCACTTTGCTCTCGCCGGAGGCGTCATGCGAATTGTCGTGCTGGGTGGCGGTGTCGTTGGTGTCACCACCGCCTATCAGCTGCAGAAGGATGGCCACGAGGTCGCGCTCATCGAGCGCCAGGCACAGGTCGCCGCCGAAACCAGCTGGGGCAATGCCGGCATGATCGCGCCGGGCCATTCCTTCGTCTGGTCGTCACCGAGGGCGCCGATGATCCTGCTGAAATCGCTGCTGCTGAAGGACCAGGCGCTGCGCTTCAAATTCTCGGCCGACCCACGGCTTTACACATGGTCGTGGCTGTTTCTGATGGAGTGCACCGCCGCCAAGGCACGCCGCAACACGCTGCTCAAGCACCGCCTCGCCGCCTATTCGCAAACCGTCCTGCGCGACGTCATCGCCGACGAAGACATCGACTACGACCGCAACGACCGCGGCATCGTCTATTTCCACCGCAGCCAGCAGGCGCTCGACAAGGGCGTCGAGCACATGAAGCTGCTCGAATCCGACGGACAGGAGATCAAAGTGCTCGACCGCGACGACGTCGTCGCGCTCGATCCTTCGCTCGCGTCGGCCAGGGACAAGATCGCCGGCGGCATTTATTGCCCGACCGACGAGACCGGCGACCCCGCCAAATTCACCCGGGCGCTCGCCGCCAAGGTTGTTGCGCGCGGCGGCGCCATTCACACGGCAACGACGATCACCGGCATCGAGACATCGGGCGATGGCGTCACCCAGGTGCTCACCGACAAGGGCGCCTTTAGGGGTGACGCCTATGTGCTGGCGCTCGGCAGCCACAGCCCGAAGCTTGCCGGCAAGATCGGCATCAACCTGCCGATCTATCCGATCAAGGGCTATTCGCTGACCATTCCGGTCGGCAACCGCCCGGCCCCGCCGACCATCGCTTCCGTCGACGAGCACAATCTGGTCGCCATCTCGCGCTTCGGCGACCGCATCCGCGTCACCGCGACGGCCGAGTTCGCCGGCTACGACACCAGCCACAAGCCGGCCGATTTCGCCTTCATGAAAGGCGTGACGCAGGAGCTCTATCCCGAAGGCGCCGACTATGACCGCGCCGAGATGTGGGCGGGGCTGCGGCCCATGACGCCGAACAATTTGCCCGCCTTCGGCCGCCGCCGCATGCGCAACCTCTACCTCAACACCGGGCACGGCCATATCGGCTGGACCATGTCGCATGGCTCGGCCCGCATCACCGCCGACCTGATCGCCGGCAAGACGCCGGCCATTTCCATGGATGGTCTTTTGAACTGAAAGGAAACGCTATGTCTCCTAACGCTGCTGCTAGACGTCCCGCTTCCGGACCGATCGATCTTGGTGTGTTGCCATCGGACCTCGATGGCGGTCTGGCCTCACGCGCGGCGATCGGCCTTGCCGTGCTGGCCACCGACCAGACGCTGGAGCATGAATTCCGTGCGCTCATACGCATTCCCGGGGTCGCCTTTTACGAGGCCCGCGTCTTCAACGACCACGACATCACTCCAGACACTTTGCGCGCGATCGGACCGAGGATCGCGCCATGCGTCGACCTCATCCTGCCCAACATCCCGCTCGACGTCGTCGGCTTCGGCTGCACCTCGGCGACGATGACGCTCGGCGAGGAAACGGTGTTCGCCGAAATCAGGAAGGCGCGGCCCGGCATCGCCTGCACCACGCCGGTCACCGCCGCCCTTGCTGCGTTCAAGGCGCTCGGCGTCAAGGGCATCGGCCTGCTGACGCCCTATTCGCCCCGCATCAATGAAGGCCTCGTTGCCTATTTCACCGGCCGTGGCCTCGACATAGCCGCCGTCGCCACCTTCGACCGGCAGGATGACCGCGAAGCCGCCCGCATCTCGGTCGCCTCCATCGAAGCCGCCGCCGAGCGTATGGCGGCAACGCCGGGCGTCGATGCGATCTTCATCTCCTGCACCAGCCTGCGCGTCGCCGAAGCGGTGGCCGGGCTGGAAAAGCGCATCGGCATCCCGGTCACCTCCAGCAACCACGCCATGGCCTGGCACTGCCTGCGGCTGGCGGGGGTGAATGATGTCGTGGCCGCCGGAGGCAGGCTGTTCGCATTGCCCGTCTGACCGCCGGGTTGCGAGGGTTTCAAAATCGCCCGTTAACAAACTCGGAAGGGGTTGTTTAACCGTTCGCCTCTATGTCACGCCCTGGGGGGCCTGACAGAGTGAGTACGATGGACGACAGCCCCGAAAAGCGCAGCGAATGGCGCGCCATTTTTTATGTGCAAGCCCGCGTTGCCATCCTGTTTGTGCCGGTGGTTGCCAGCCTGCTGCTCATAGCGGCCCTTGCCGGCAATGAACGCAATCCCGACGCCATCGACCGGACCGTCACCGGCTCCGTGCGATAAACGGCCGGCTTCCAACGCTACCTCAATAAAATCGCGGGATCGGGCCGTTCTGCGGCGTGACCCGCTCGCCGAGGTCGAGAAAGACCTCGTCGATGTAGCACCAGCCCCAACCCTCCGGCGGATCGTAGCCTTCGATGACTGGATGGCTTGTGGCGTGAAAGTGTTTGGTCGCGTGGCGGTTGGGCGAGTCGTCGCAGCAACCGACATGGCCACAGGTGCGGCAGAGCCGCAGATGCACCCACCACGAGCCGCTCTTCAGGCATTCCTCGCAGCCGAGCGCGCTCGGCGTCACATCCTTGATGTCATGCGCATGTCTGCATTCATCCGCCATCAGTTTCTCCTGGCCAGTTCGGGCGCCACGGCCTGGCTGCCGTTTTGCGCGAGATATGCGTGCAGTGCCGCCACCACCTGGGCGCCTTCGCCGACGGCGGCAGCGACGCGTTTGACCGAGCCGGAGCGGACGTCGCCGATGGCAAACACGCCGCTGCGGCTGGTCTCCATCAGGCCCGACCCTATGTCCGATCCGGTGCGCACGAAACCCTTGGTGTCCAGCGCCACGTTGCAGTGCGCCAGCCAGTCCGTATTCGGGTCGGCGCCGATGAACAGGAAGAGATGGCGGATCGGCCGCGTCGTTTCCTCGCCGCTGGCGCGGTTGCGCCACCGAATGCTGCCGAGATTGCCCTGATCGCCTTCCAGCGCCTCGATCTCGGTCTCGGTCAGCACCCCGATGTTGGGCTGGGCCCTGATGCGCTCGACCAGGTAGCGCGACATCGTGGCGTCCAGACTGCCGCCACGCGCCAAAAGCGCCACCTTCCTGACATGGCTGGCCAGATAGACCGCCGCCTGCCCCGCCGAATTGCCGGCGCCGACCAGCGCCACTTCCTGGCCGCCGCACAGCCGCGCTTCGATCGGCGACGCCCAATAGTGAACGCTCGTTCCCTCGAACTGCGCCAGATTGGCGATATCGAGACGGCGATAGCGCGCCCCACTGGCGATCACCACCGTGCGCGCCCGCACGCTCTCGCCGTCGCCGACATCGAGCCTGTAGCGGGCACCGGACGGGTCGGCGGCACTGCTCAGCAGCTTGGCCTCGTCGGGTATCACCATCTCGACGCCGAATTTTTGCGCCTGGTTGTAGGCGCGCGCCATCAGCGCCATGCCCGAGATACCGGTGGGAAAGCCGAGATAGTTTTCGATACGCGAGGAGGCGCCCGTCTGTCCGCCGAACGCCCGGCAGTCGAGCACGATCGTCGACAGCCCCTCTGAAGCTGCATAGACCGCCGCCGCCAGCCCCGCCGGTCCGGCGCCGACAATGGCCACGTCGTAGAGTTTGCTGGCATCGATCGGCCGCAGCAGGCCGATGCAGCGGGCGAGTTCGTTCTCGCCGGGATTGTGCAGCAGCTTCCCGTTTGGACACAGCACGATCGGCAGATGATGGGGGTCGACCTGAAACCGCTCGATCAGCGTCGTCGCGCACGGATCCGTGTCGGAATCGAGTGCCCGGTGCGGCTGGCCGCTGCGCGCCAGAAAGCCTTGCAGGCGCAGCGTGTCGCCATTGCCGGCGGGTCCGATGATGATCGGCCCGCTGCTGCCGCTTTCCAGCAGCCCGACGCGGCGCAGGATCAGCGCCCGCATGATGCGCTCGCCGAGATTTGCCTCCTGCACCATCAGGTCGCGCAGCCGCTGCGGCGCAATGACGAACGCTTCGACCGGTTCGACCGCCTCGGCATTGACCAGCGACGGGCGGCCCGAAAGCTGCGCCAGCTCGCCGAGGAAATTGCCCGGGCCGTGCGTGACAATCGTCTCGCGCCGGCCGAACTCGCCGCCCTGGGTAATGTCCGCTCTGCCCGACAGGATGACGATCAGGCCCGGCGCCACATCGCCGGCTTTGACGATCGGCTCGCCTGCGGCATAGGCGCTGGCTTGCCCAAAACGGCGCATGCGCTCGATGTCAGCCTCCGCCAGGATGGGAAACATCTGGTCGCGACGGGTGACGGTCGGGTTGGTGGGTTGAGCCATGGCTTTGACCGTACCGAAGCGGCCGCCGGGTTTGAAGTGGTTTGTTCAGGGCCTAGCCGCGAGGCGAGGTAATCGCATTTGGATTCTTGCGAAGGTAGACCCCCACCCTAGAAGGCTTTTCCTTCAGGACCCTCGATGACGGATTGTCCTGCTATTTCAGGGCTGACAGAGATTGCGTTGGCGCAGCATAGCTATTCCTTGCTACCCGAAGCAGGCACGATCTGTCTTCTAGCTTACAAATTTTTCCGGACGAAACCCAGCATGGCCCAGTCCAACTTGGCTTTCTACTGCTATCCCAAGAAGGAAGCGATCGACGATTTCCGCAAGGTCGGCGCCTTGATCTCGGCGCGCGCGCCGGAGATCAAGGTCAGTGTTCTGTCGACCGCTTCCGTGCTGACGCCGTTGCCCACCGCGGCATTGGCGATGCGGCCAACCCTTTCGATCGAAATGGACAGGCTGAAATGGCTGCGGCCGCTGCGCGGAACGCGGCTCGTTCATCAGCATATGGGCAAGATCAGGGAGCTTGCCGTTCTCGAGGCAGCGGGATTGCCGGTTCCGAAATGGGTGGAGATCGTGCCCGGGACCAAACTCGATCCGGCGGTTTGGGGGCCGTATGTGGTGGTAAAGCCGTCGCACGGCGCGCGCGGCGCGTTCGCGCGCATCACCAAGACCGGCCGCGTCCGCTACACTGACCCAGTGGAGTATCCCGAGGAGCATGCGGGACGGCGCTCGCCGATGCTTGCCCAGCGCTATGTCCATACCGGGCGCTGGCCAAAGGCCTACCGCGTCCTCACCTATCTCGGCAGGCCGCTGATGTCCCTCCAGTACGAGGGCAGGAAGGATTTCACCCCGCTGGAGAGTCCCGACGGGTTCCGGCATGGCCAGGGGGAATCGATCATAGCCTCGGCCAAGGGTTGCACCGTCGCCCTTGCCGTGGACCAGGACGTGCTCGACCTTGCTGTCCAGACACATGCCGTCTTCCCGACCATTCCCTCGCTCGGCGTCGACATCCTGCGCGACGAAGCGACCGGCAATCTCCAACTGATCGAAATCAATCCATCCGGCAACAGCTGGATGCTGTGCGGAACGACCGGGCGCGAGATGCAACAGCAGTTCGGGCTCAATTTCTACGAGCAGTTCGGCGCGCTCGATGTCATAGCGGAGGCTTCGATCGAGGCCGCTCGCAAGCTGGCCGTTTGATCTGCCGCACAGATCAGGGGCGAGCCTGATCGATGACGCGGCCGACAGCGCAAGCCACGATCTCCGCCCAAGACTATCCTGTCACGCCAAACGCCTGGGCTGCAGCGGAGGATCCCGCGCAATCTCCCAAGGCAGATCCAGGGGATAAGCCATCCGTCACATCCTTGTAGAGCGCTATTGGATGCGGGTGCCCCACCAGATATCCCTGAATCTCCGGACATCCTTCCTTCATCAGGAAAACACGCTCGTCTTCGGTTTCAACGCCCTCTGCGATGACAGGCAGGGCCAGTGCAGAGCCCAGACTGAGTATCGTGCGCACGATGGCGGCCGACTGGACATTCGAACTGACACCCGAAACAAAACTGCGATCGATCTTGATCTTGTCGAATGGAAACGCCTGTAGCGAGGACAGTGAGGCATATCCGGTGCCAAAATCATCCATGGCGATCCTGACGCCCAACGCCTTCAGTCGCCGCAAAACCGACAATGCGGTTGCCCGATCGCGGATGAGAACCCCTTCCGTGATTTCCAGTTCAAGGCGTCCGGGCGTAAGGCCGGTCTCGTAGAGGATCGAATGAACGAGACCCACCAGGTCCCCGAAACGGAATTGCACCGGGGAAAGATTGACGGCGATCTGCAGGGGTGTGGCCCAGGAGGCGGCGTCTTTGCATGCCTGCCTTAGCGTCCATTCCCCTATTTCAACGATCGTGCCATCCTGTTCGGCAAGGGGTACGAACGCGGTCGGCGAGACGAGCCCGTGTTTTGGATGGTGCCAACGGGCAAGTGCCTCAAAACCAAAGATTTCGCCGTCTATCCGGGCTTGCGGCTGATAGTGGAGCACAAGTTCGCCACGCGCGACCGCCGATCGCAAATCTTGCTGCAGGGCGTAGCGCTCTCTTAGTCGCCGATCCATTTCCGGATCGAAGAATTGCAGCATTCGGCGACCATCCGCCTTGGCTCGGTAGAGGGCGGCGTCGGCATTTGCCATGAGCGATGCGACATTGTCTCCGTCCCTCGGATAGATCGCCGCGCCGATGCTCAGCCCGATTGAAATGTGCTGGCCCCGGATTTCGAATTCGCCTGCCGCCGCTTCGAACAGACGATCGGCGACTTCCCTTGCCCCTGCGGGTCGTTCATCCAGCGCCAGGACAAGAGTGAATTCGTCGCCGCCCATGCGGGCGATAAAGGCCTCCGGCGCCGCGGATTGAAGGCGCCGGGCGATGGTGCACAGGAGATCGTCGCCGGCCGCGTGCCCAAAAACGTCGTTGGTCTCTTTGAAATGATCAAGGTCAATGCTGAACACGGCAAAGCTGGCGTGCGTTGCTCTCGCCCGCTCAATCGTGGTGGCCAGGTGCGCTGCAAGCGCAGTTCGGTTCGCCAGACCGGTAAGCGGATCGTGGTGCGCGAGATGCGCGATTTCCTCGTGCCGTGCCATGAGTTCGGTGCGCGCCAGGTTCATATTCTCGCGCGCGTCGTCCAGGCCGTGGGCGGCTTCCCTCACCTTGTCCTGCAGCTGGTTGAAGCTTTCGGCCATCTCTCCGAGTTCGTCGCGAGAGTTTACAGTCACCGGCATGATGTTCACGGAGGCGTGCGCTGCAGCAAGGTCTCCACGCCCCAGGGCAGCCATGGCGAGAGAGAAGTCCTTCAGCGTTCCGGATGTCAAACGCTTCGCTGCGTTGCTCACCTCGGTTGCCGAATGGGTGATCATTCCCGGCAAAACCAGACCGACGCTGATGGTCAGCAACGCGACAACGACAAAAATGTCCTCCAGCGCAGCGATCAGGGGAGCGTCGATGTTGGGAACGCTGCCGATCGCCAGGAAATAGCCGGCACCGTCAAGCACGAGCACAAAAAGCATGGCCCCGGTAAGCTTCAGGTGAAGCGTATGCGGCAGCAAGGATAGACCCAGTGCGTGGCGATCCTCCATGGCGCGCCAGGCGTAAAGCGCAGCACCCGAATAGGCCAACGCCAGACCGAACAGGACGGTCGGAAGGCCAAACTGCTGGAAGCCCAGTATAGCGGTCAACAACCATACTGCCGCCGCGCCCACGCCAAGGACGATCGTTCCTCTGGGAGCCCGGAAGGGTCGCGCGGCATCGGGATGGTCACGGCGCAAGAGCCAGACTGCGATGTTGGGCATGCAGATGCTGATCAGGTAGGTAAAATTGGCTGCGGCAATCATCCAGAGCGGATAGCCGCACAGCATGAAACCGATTGCCGCGGCAGCGGTGAGCAGCGTTGCCGCCCATGGGCAATCCGTTGTCGAGATGCGGCTGGCCAGGAATCTCGGCAGCAGGCCGTCTTCGCTCAGCTGCGCGAGGGTCCGCGCGGCGCCTGCCAATGGCTGCAACGTTCCATGGAACATGTTGAACATGATGAACCAGATGGCGGCCGCCTTGCCGAAACTGCCCAACAGGGGCGCAAACGTAGGCCCGAGAGCCATGGCGAGGTCCGTGCCGAGCGGCTCAGGTCCAAGCACACCCAGCCAGACCACCGGCAGGACAAGGAAATAGATGCCGGCCATTGCCGCGCTGGCCCACATCGCCCGGGGAATGTTGCGGTTGGGATCGACGGTCTCGCCAACATGGCAGGCTGCAGCCTCGAATGCCGGCGCTGCAAATCCGATCAGGTACAGCCCAGCCATTACCGACGTGATATCGCCGAACAGGCCGGCAAACGGGCTGGTCAGCGCAAAATCCGTCGCCTTGCGCCAGTCGACTTCGCCACTGATGACCGGGACAAGGGACGAGAGAAACGCCAGTATTGCGGAGGCCGTGGCGACCGGTATCGCCAGTCGGACCACCCACTTGATTCCGCACAAATTGACTGCCGCGAAGAATGCGACGAGCCCGCAGGCGACCGCCTCCACGGGAAGGCCCGGCAAGTACCATTGCTGGATTGCAGACGCTGAAAGAACCGCGGTCAGTCCGCAGGTCGGAACCCAGCCCCACCAATAGCAAGTGCCCGTCAAGGCCGAGAGGACGGGACTGTAAGGCCTGAAAGCTTCCGCGCACGCCGCAGAGATACCGCCGACGCGGTTTGGCCACATGAGAACCAGTTCGGTCCACGCCGGCGCGGCAGCCCAGCCAAGCAGCAGGCCAATGAAGAGCAACGGCACCGCAGCGCTTCCCTGGCCGGGAATGTTCCCCTGGCCGACGAAAAGGGCGGTGATCAGAAACAGGCTTTGATTGCTGCCCCCCATGGCGAGCGCTGTCGTGCCCACCCATCCCAGGGTTCTCGGGTGCGGTCGAGAAGGCGTGACGTCGCGCATTCTGAGACATCCATTCCGATGCGGAGCGCTGTCTGACTTGCGAATGTAAACTGTGCAGATCTGTTTAAGGCAGCGCTCTCGAAGTCAAAGACGAACCTAGGTGAGACATCTTAAGACTTCGTACCAAGGCCGATTCGACCAATCATCACTGTCGACGATCTGGTGCACGATTCGACCAAATGCGTGTCGGCCCGATGCTCTGACCTCATTCGCATCGGCAAGTCTCGGCCATTTAATCTACTGGCGTCGACGCAGAGCAAAGCGAATAGTCGAGAATACAAGCACCGATGGCTGATTAGCGATATTGTGTTGCGCTATCTGAACCCGGCGGATGAACGCGGCTGTAGATAGCCAAAATACGGTCGCCGGTCTTTGACTTTGTGCCCCGCCATTCCCGGGCAAGCTCGAAGCCTTCCCGTCGCATGATGCCGGAGAAGGCATCGAGCGCAAGGGGCACGGTTCGGGCGATCAACGTCTCCTTGCATCTTCTGGCAAGATCGACCGCGACCCGCTCGGCGACGGCCGCGCCATGCCTTTGGTAAATGTGCTGCCACACCGCCATGAAGATGACGATGTCGTATTCGCTCGCGAGGGTCTTCTCGACCCGGCGCGGTTTGGTGAGGTCAAGCACATCGAATCTGTGCGGCAGAGACCGATAGCCGAGGAACACGTGTTTTGCGGTTTCGATGAAGTCGGGGAAATAGTCGACTCCGTGGATCGAAGCCGGCCCATGCTTTGCCACCTCATAGGCAACGATCCCGACGTTGCAGCCGGCGTCGAGTATGCGCTTGCCGCTGAAATCGATACCGCTCTCGAACAGCCCTTCGAGGGCGGTAGGTCCAATCGCCGCGAAACACGGTCTGCACGTACGAACGCCAGGGCGCGCGAAGCTTTCCAAACAGTTTCAACAGAAATCCTCATGCGCTTGTAGGCAAGAGGGCCAGCGGGTTCAATTCGCGGCCTTCGTCTGGTCGCTGACGTCACAGAACCAGAGGCAACAAAAAAGCCCGGCAAAACCGGGCTTTTTGTCAGGCGTCTGGACCATATCGGCCGGTCCGAAACGGGAATTTGGTGCCCAGAAGAGGACTCGAACCTCCACTCCTTGCGGAACACGGACCTGAACCGTGCGCGTCTACCAATTCCGCCATCTGGGCTGGTGCGGGCTCATGTAAGCGGGCAAGCGATGAGTGTCAACGCGCTTTTTTGAGGCCACGGTCGGCAAGCCGGCTCAGCCCTCCAGCACTTCCTTGGAGGCCACGGTCGAATCGGCGTTGAGCTTGTAGACCACCGGCACGCCGGTGCCGAGTTCCAGCTTGACGATCTCCTCGCCGGATTTGCCGTCCAGCGCCATGATCAGCGCCCGCAGCGAATTGCCGTGCGCCGCCACCAGCACGGTGCCGCCGCGCAGCACATGCGACTGCATGTCGTGCAGATAATAGGGCCAGACGCGGGCGCCGGTGTCCTTCAGGCTCTCGCCGCCGGGCGGCGGCACGTCGTAGGAGCGGCGCCAGACATGCACCTGCTCCTCACCCCATTTCTTGCGCGCGTCGTCCTTGTTGAGGCCGGAGAGGTCGCCATAGTCGCGCTCGTTCAGCGCCTGGTCGCGAATGGTCTTCAGATCGCTCTGGCCGACCGCGTCGAGGATGTGCTGGCAGGTCTTTTGCGCCCGGATCAGCGCCGAGGTGAAGGCGATGTCGAATTTCAGGCCACGCGCCTTCAGCTTCTGGCCGGCGGCCTTGGCTTCGGCATGGCCCAGTTCGGTCAGGTCGACGTCACGCCAGCCGGTGAACAGGTTCTTCAGGTTCCATTCGCTCTGGCCATGGCGCACGAGCACGAGAGTTCCCGACATGTTTGCTCCTTCAAGTTTATGGAAATCTCAGGCGAGCCCGAGCACGTCCCGCATCGAATACAGTCCCGGCTTCTTGCCGCGTGCCCACAGTGCCGCCTTGACCGCGCCGCGGGCAAAGATCGCCCGGTCCTCGGCATGGTGGGCAAGCGTGATGCGCTCGCCGGTGCCGGCCAGAATGACGGAATGGTCGCCGACCACCGAACCGCCGCGCAGCGCGGCGAAACCGATCGAGCCGGTCTTGCGCACGCCGGTATGGCCGTCGCGCACCCGCACGTCGTTGCCGGCAAGGGGAATGCCGCGCCCCGCGGCGGCGGCATCTCCGAGCAGCAGTGCTGTCCCCGACGGCGCGTCGACCTTGTGGCGGTGATGCATTTCCAGGATCTCGATGTCGAAATCGTCGGCGTCGAGCGCCTTCGCGGCCTGCTCCACCAGCACGGCCAGCAGATTGACGCCGAGGCTCATATTGCCGGATTTGACGATCGTCGCGTGGCGCGCCGCCGCTGCGATTTTTTCATTGTCGTCGGCCGAGCAGCCGGTGGTGCCGATGATATGGGCAATACGCGCCTGCGCGGCATAGCCGGCGAACTCGACGGTCGCCGCCGGTGCAGTGAAATCGAGCACGCCATCGGCCCTGGCGAACACCGGCAACGGATCGTCCGATATCGCCACATTGATGATGCCGATGCCGGCGAGTTCGCCCGCATCCCGTCCGAGATAGGGCGACCCAGTGCGCTCGACCGCGCCGACGACGCGCGCGCCGGGGATCGTATGGATGGCGCGGATCAGCGTCTGGCCCATGCGGCCGGCCGCACCCACCACCACCAGGCCCATATCGCCGGATCCGCTCATACTGTTCTCCCGACCGCCTTCTTGGCGCGGCTGCGCTGGACCGGAGTTTGGATGGGCTTGGCGTCGTCGACAAGCCCCAGGCCCTTCTTCCCTTGAATGCGGTGGAAGCGGGCATAGACGCTATGCGGATCGGCCATCAGCGAGGCATGTGTGCCCTCCTCGACCAGCCGGCCTTCTTCCAGCACGATGATATGGTCGGCATTGACCACCGTCGACAGCCGGTGCGCGATGACGATCGTCGTGCGTCCCTCCATCACATGGGTCAGGGCCTCCTGGACGCGCGCCTCGGCCTCGTTGTCGAGCGCCGAGGTCGCCTCGTCGAGCAGTAGGATCGGCGCATTGCGCACGATGGCGCGCGCGATCGAGACGCGCTGGCGCTGGCCGCCGGAAAGGGTAGAGCCGCCCTCGCCGACCGGCGTGTCGTAACCTTGCGGTTGCTGGCGGATGAACTCGTCGGCGGCGGCCTGCCTGGCAGCCTGCTCGATCTCGGCGTCCGTGGCCGAGAGGCGGCCGTAGCGGATGTTGTCGCGGATTGTGCCTTCGAACAGATAAGGCGCCTGCGCCACATAGGCGATCGACTGACGCAGCGAATGCTTGGTTACCTTCGCGATGTCCTGGCCATCGACCTCGATGTTGCCCTGGTCGACGTCATAGAAGCGCTGCAGCAGCGCCACGATCGTCGACTTGCCGGCGCCCGAAGCGCCGACGATGGCCGTGACCTTGCCGGCCGCGGCGGTAAAGCTCAGATCCCTCAGCACCGGCATGTCGGCGCTGTAGCCGAACGTCACATTGTCGAAGCGCACCTCGCCGGCAGTGATCCTGGCCTCAACAGCGTCGGGGGCATCGCCCTGTTTCGGCTCCAGGTCGAGCAACTCGTAGATCATGCGCGCGTTGACCAGGGCACGTTCCATGCCGACCTGCGTGCGCGCCAGGCGTCTTGCCGGATCGTAGGCCATGATCAGCGCGGTGATGAAGGAGAAGACCGCCCCCGGCGGCTGCCCAAGATACAGCGCCCGGTAGCCGGAATAGGCGACCACGGCGGTAATGGCGAGGCCGCCGAGAATCTCGGAAATCGGCGACAGCCGCTCCGCGACACGGGCGATCTTGTTGTTACGCTGCTCGGCCGTATCGGCCATGATGCCGATGCGGTGCGCCAGCTCGTCCTCCAAGGTGAAGGCCTTGACGATGGCGATGCCTTGCGTGGCCTCCTGCACCGACCCGTTCAGCCGCGAGTTGATCAGGACGGATTCCCGGTTGATACGCCGCAGGCGGCGGGTGATGTAGACGACGGCCCAGATCAGCGGCGGTCCGATCAGCAGCGAGCTGAGCGACAACACCGGATCCTGGTAGATCATGACGCCGACGAGGGCGATCAGCGACACCGCGTCGCGGCTGATGGAGGTCAGTGTCAGCGACAGCAGATCGCGAACGCCGCCGACATTCTCGTTGACCTGCGCCGCCAGCCGACCGGAACGCGTATCGTTGAAAAAGTCGACGCCAAGCTTCATCAGATGGTCGAAGGTGCGTTTCTGGTAGCGCGCCACCAGGTTGTTGCCGATGCTGGCCAGTGCCACCGCCTGGCCGTAGCCGGCGAAGCCGCGCAACAGCGAGGCTCCCATGAAACCGGCGCAGACCCAGAAGATTATGTCGCTGCGCCGCTCGACGAATATCCCATCGATCATCGGGGCCATGACCCACGCTAGAAACGCAGTGGTGGCGGAAACAATCAGCAGGCAGCCGATGGCAACGACATAGGTCCAGCGATATTCATTGCCGTTTTCAGCCAGGATACGGCGCAGCACCGCGCTGACCTCGGAAGGCTGGACTTTCAGTTTGAGTGGACCTTGGGCTGTCAAATCGCGAGCGCTTCGTGGTTTCCTAGGGATTCCAGGCTGGAATTCGGCCCCCTCTTACCGCCCCGGCCGGGGCTTGCCTATGGCGAAACTTCGTCGCGGCCAAGGGCGCGGATCAAGAAAGCGACAACCGTGTCTCGCAAAAGCCCTATGTTCGGGGCGAAATGGATCATGCCCGCCAGCGCCGGCCCGCGGTCTGCACACCGAACAGCGACGGGTTTCTGGCATAGGCGGCAAGGCCCAGAAGCGCTGCCAGCGGGTGGGTGATCACGTAGACTGGCATCAAGCGCATCAGCTCGCTATGCGGTGCCTTGTCCTCGAAGGCGGCGCGGAAATTGCCGGCTTTCAGGGCCGGCACGATCTTTTGCGCGATGCCGCCGGTGAGGAAGACGCCACCGCGGCTCATGAACACCAGCGCCAGGTCGCCAGCGGTGCGCCCGAGGCAGGTGACGAACATCGACAGCGCTTCCTCGGCGATCCGGTCGGTTTTCGCCAGTGCGGCAGCTGTGATCTCGGCGGGCGCGGTGAAGGGCGCCGGCTTGCCGTCGGCCTTGGCCACCGCCCGGTAGACGTTGACCAGGCCGCGTCCGCACAGGATCTGCTCGCCGGAAATGCGGCCCTCGAGCTTCTCTATATGTGGGAACACCTGGAAATCGCGGGCCGAGCGCGGTCCGATGTCCATATGGCCGCCCTCGCCCGGCACCGGTATCCAGTGGTTGAGGGCATGGATCAAACCGGCGACGCCGAGCCCGGTTCCGGGACCGAGCACCACGCGCCCGGCATTGGATTCCGGCGTGCCGCCGCCGATCTTTTCCATATGCTCTTCGCCGAGCGCGACGACGGCCAGCGCCTGCGCCTCGAAATCGTTGAGCACGACGATGTCGCTCAGGCCGAGATTGGCAAACATCTGCTTCGGCTTGACGATCCACGGGCAGTTGGTGAGCTGGATCTCGTCGCCGTCGACCGGGCCGGCCACGGCCAGCACCGCCGAATTCGGCCGCACCGACGAGCGGTCGAGCACCGCCGCCTGGATCGCCTCGTCGATGGTGTTGAAATTGGCCGTCTGCACGATTTGCGGCTCGCTCGGCTCCGAGTTCGCGTCGAGCACGATCGAAAAGCGCGCATTGGTGCCACCGATATCGCCGATCAGGATCGGAAACCGCAGCACAGTATCGTCGTCACTCACGCTAGGCATGCCCTTGTCCGTCCCCGTTCCGGCGGCGTTGCACCGTTCTTCGTTGACTAGCGCATGAGTTTGGAAAGGGAAAGAATGGATTTCGCCAGGGACCGCTGACAGGTCAGTTTCCCGGCCGCGGGCGCGGCAGCGGAATGTGGATCTCGGGGGTCGCAGCGAAGGCATTGGCCGAAGCCGGCAGAACTGTTCCTGGGCTTTCGGCTGGCGGAGCCGGCTCTGCATCTGCAAGAGCAGGCGCGGCAGCGATCGGCATGCCGTCGCCATGATAGGTGGCGGCTTCCGCCGAGGCCGGCGCCGGCGCGTCGAGCACCGCCTGGCACTGCTTGGGCAGGTTCGCCATCGTCATAATGTCGCGCGCCTTGGGCGCATCCGGGTTCTTGTTGGGCCGCCACGGCTCCTCGGTGAACCACCAGGCCAGCGACTTGTCGCAGCCGTCGCCGGGCGTGGTGGCTTCCTGCGCCTTGCAGTTGGGCGAGCCCGGCTGGCAGCCGATGCGCATGTGAAAATGATAGTCGTGGCCCCAGAACGGCCTGATCTTTTGCAGCCAGCTGCGGTCACCGGTGACGGTGTCGCAAAGCTTCTTCTTGATGCCGGGATTGACCAGGATGCGCTCGACCTCCGGGTAGCTCGCCGCGCGCTTCAGCAGCCGCATATGCGCCGGGGTCCACAGCGCGTCCTTCACCAGATGCGTCTTTTCGTCGACCAGCAAGGTGGCGCTCATGCTTTCGCGTTGCGCAGTCGACAGCGGATGGCTCGACATTGGCGTCAGCCAGATGTCGGCGTCGAGACCGATCTGGTGCGAGGCATGGCCGGTCATCATCGGGCCGCCGCGTGGCTGCGAAATGTCGCCAATCAACAGGCCTGGCCAGCCGTCGGCCGCTGCGTCGCGCGACAGCTTTTCGACCAGCGCGATCATTGTGGGATGGCCCCAGCGGCGGTTACGCGAAGGCCGCATCACCTCCCAGTTCGGACCGTCCATGGGAATGGCGACGCCGCCGGCAAAGCAGCCCTTGGAATAGAAGCCGATCGACTGCGCCGCCACCGCCGCCGGCAATTTCTTGGCGCCGAACAGGTCTTTTGCCCGCTCTTCGGCCGCCGCCGGCTGCGCGGCGAGCCCGGCCATTGTGAGCAGGCCGAGTGCCGCCGCTAGCATTGACGTTTTGCCGAGCCGCATCGCTGTCTTCATGAAACCGGACCCCACCGCAATCCCAATGCTCGAATCATAGCACGACACACACGACGCTTCGATCGTCAGCGCTTCATCGGGCTGCGCGCTTCGCCGTCGCGCCAGTCGCCGCTTGCCCACATATGATCGAAGGCGGTGCGGTAGTCCGGAAAGCGAAAGCGATAGCCCGCCGCCTTGATCGCCGTATTGGCGACCCGCTTGTTCTCGCCATAGAAGGACCGCGCCATGGGCGAAAGTTGGGCGGTCTCGAACGGAATTTCCGGCGGTGGTGCGACACCCATCAACGAAGCGGCATAGGTGACGACATCCTGCGGCGGCGCCGGCTCGTCATCGGTGACGTTGAAGATGCCACCTCTATTGCTCTCCGCCAGATGCCAGAGCGCGCCGGCAATGTCGTCGCAATGGATGCGGTTGAACACCTGGCCGGGCTTGACCAGCCGCCGCGCGGTGCCGTTGTCCAGATTGACCAGCGCATTGCGGCCTGGTCCGTAAATGCCGGACAGCCGCAAGATCGCCACCGGCCGGCCGATATCCTGGCCGAGTTTCAACCAATCCTGTTCTGCCGCGACCCGCATCACCGACCGTTTCGACACCGGCCGGCATGCGGCGCTTTCGTCCACCCAGCCACCGCCATGATCGCCATAGACGCCGACGGTGGACAAATAACCGATCCATGCGAGGGCCGGCATATCAGCCGCGATCCTTGCGCGCGCGGCAGTCAGCACCGGGTCACCGGCCTCTTCCGGCGCCACCGAGATGATCAGATGCGTCGTTGTCTTCAGCGCGTCGCTGATCTCCGGTGTCAGCGCTCCATCGAAAAGCAGAGGCTCGATGCCGGTCTGCCGCAGCGCCGCGAATTTTTCAGTCGAGCGCGTCGTGCCGAAAATCTTGTTGTCATTGGCGTTGCCTCGGGCAAAAGCCTTGCCTGAATAGCCGGCGCCGAAAATGAGGATCTGCTTTTCGCTCATACATGCGTCTCGATTGGAGGGGGCAACGCCAGAAGCCATTCGTTTCGCACGGCTTCTTCGCTTTCTGTTTTCATCGCAGCGGCGGCACGGTCGGCAAATTCGCTCTCAGGCACAAGTCGCGCCAGCGCCCATACCGCAACACCCCGCACCAGCGGCGAGGCATCGCCAAGCAGCGCTCTCACGGAGTCGACGAGCGAAAAATCGCCGGAATTGCCGGCGGCGATCAGCACATTGCGGACAAAGCGGTCGCGGCCGATGCGTTTTATCGGTGAACCCGAGAAGAAAGACCGGAACGCCGCGTCGTCGAGGCTAAGCAGCTCGCCGAGCGGCGGTTCGCGCAAATCCGCGCGTGCGGCAAGCTTGGCCTCGGAAGCCGTTTTGGCAAACTTGTTCCACGGGCAGGCGGCAAGGCAGTCGTCGCAGCCATAGATGCGGTTGCCGATCTTTTCGCGGAATTCGTGCGGGATCGGCCCCTTGTTCTCGATGGTGAGATAGGAAATGCAGCGCCGCGCATCGAGCCGGTAGGGTGCCGGAAAGGCGTCGGTCGGGCAGGCGTCGAGGCAGGCGCGGCAGGAGCCGCAATGGTCGATCTCCGCCCGGTCGGGCTCGAGTTCGGCCGTGGTAAAAATGGTGCCGAGGAACAGCCAGGAGCCATGCTCGCGGCTGACCAGATTGGTGTGCTTGCCTTGCCAGCCGAGCCCGGCGGCTTCGGCCAGCGGCTTTTCCATCACCGGCGCGGTGTCGACGAACACTTTCACGTCGCCGCCGGCACGCGCCACGATCTTGCCGGCGATTTCCTTCAGCCGGCCTTTCATCACCTCGTGATAGTCGCGGTTCTGCGCATAGACGGAGATGGCGCCGCGGTGGCGCCGGGCTTGCAGCGCGCGCGGGTCGTGGTCCGGACCATAATTCATGGCCAGCACCACAATGGACCGAACCTCAGGCCAAAGTACCGTCGGTTCGCCCCGGCGCTCAAGCGTCTCGGCGATCCAGCCCATCGAGCCATGAAAACCGTCGGCGACGAATTCGGCGAGCCGCGCGGGCGCCAGCGGAATCGCGCCGGGCGTGGTGACGGCAACCGCATCGAAACCGGCGCGCCGCGCTTCACGGTCGATCAGCGCGCGCAGGGTTTCGCTCTTAGAAGTCGAGGTCCGCATAATGCGACACCGGTGACAGGCCGCGCACCCGGTCGGACAGAAGCGGCCGGAACGACGGTCGCGATTTGACCCGCGTGTACCATTCGCGCGCCGCGGTGTGTTCGCGCCAGTCGATCTCGCCGAGATAATCCAGCACCGACAGCGTTGCAGCCGCCGCGAGGTCGGCATAGGTCACCCTTGAGCCGGCCAGCCAGTGGCGGGTGCCGGCCAGCCAGTTGGTGTATTTCATGTGCTGGCGGATGTTGGCGCGCGCAGCACGGATCGCCGCCGAATCGGGCGAGCCGCCGCCCGCCGTCTCCGGCATGACCGGCTTCAGCACGCGTTCGCGTACCAGATGCCTTGTCACTTCGCCTTCGGCCTTGGTGAGATACCAGTCGGTCAGACGGCGGATTTCGGCGCGCTCCATCGGGTCTTCAGCAAACAGCCGCTTGTCGCGCTTCAACACGCCGCGCGTCTCGTCGAGATATTCGGCAATCACCATGGCGCCGACGATCGGCACGTCGCCTTCGGCCAACAGGATCGGCAAGGTTCCGGCCGGGTTCAGCGCCAAAAACTCCTTGCGCCGCGTCCACGGCTTTTCCTCGATCAGCGCCAGCTCCTCGCCATACTCGCCGAAGGCGAGGCGAACGAAGCGGCAGGTGGCGAACATCGGGTGGTGGAAAAGCGTCAGCATGGTCCCGCGATAATAAGGCGCACTGGCGAATCGCCGGCGGCGCCGGTAAGTCTTGGCCGCCCGGATTCCGGGCCGTCAGGGTGTTGCGACCTATAGGGGGACTTCCGCGCCGTGACAAGCAAGCCCTTTCGCAAGCCGTTTTCTCAAGCGCTCACGTCAATGCCGAGGTTGCCATGGAAAGCCAGACCATCGTCGAAGCCCTGTTGCTCGGCCTGCTGGAGGGGCTGACCGAGTTCATTCCGGTCTCCTCGACCGGTCATATCCTGCTAGCCGGCCATTTTCTCGGCTTCCACTCGACCGGCAAGGCTTTTGAGATCCTGATCCAGCTCGGCGCCATCCTGGCCATCCTCAGCGTCTATTTCCGCCGCCTGTGGCAGATGCTGATCGACCTGCCGCATGACCGGCTGACGCGGCATTTCGTCATCGGCATCCTCATCGCCTTCCTGCCGGCGGCACTCATCGGCGCGCTGGCGCATGATTTCATCAAGACGGTGCTGTTCGAATCGCCGAGGCTGATCTGCATCATGCTGATCATCGGCGGCGTCATCCTGCTGGCGGTCGATCGCATGAACCTCAAGCCGGTCTACCGCGACGTCGAGCGCTTTCCGACGCGGCTCTATCTGCAGATCGGCCTGTTCCAGTGCCTGTCGCTGATCCCCGGGACGTCGCGTTCCGGCTCGACCATCGTCGGCGCGCTGCTTCTCGGCGTCGACAAGCGTGCGGCGGCGGAGTTCTCCTTCTTCCTCGCCATCCCGACCATGGTCGGCGCCTTCGCCTTCGACCTGTTCAAGAACCGCAATGTGCTCAGCACCGCTGACCTGCCGATCATCGCCATCGGTTTCGTCGCCGCCTTCATCACCGCACTGATCGTCGTCCGCTTCCTGCTCGACTACGTCTCGCGCAACGGCTACTCGCTGTTCGGCTGGTGGCGGCTGGTGGTTGGCATAGTCGGGCTGGCGGCGCTGTTCGTCTGGGGGTGAGGAGTGGTCCGCAGCCTCCGCGACTTCGTCATCCACGGGCGGAGCAAGGAGCGTAGCGACGCGGCGCAGACCCGAGGATCCATGCCGTGAAGTCGACCGAAGAACGTGGTCGGGATAGCTCTCGTCAGGCACCCTGCTTGATCCTCCAGATTTTCCACCGCAGAAGCGCACATAGGTCGCGGCATGGATCCCAGGGTCTCCGCGACGTCGCTCCGCTCCTGCTTCGCCCTAGGATGACGAAGGAAGGGTGCCGACCTCAGCTAATCCCTCCCATAAAACACATTCTCGACATGCACCGGCCAGCGCCAGGGCAGCACCGCCACCATGTCGAAACGCATCGACAGTTTTCCATAATCCCGCTGCCGCATCAGCCAGAGATCGGCCGCACCCTCGATGCGGCGCTCCGATTCGTGGGCAATGGCTTCCATGGCCTCGATCAGCGAGCGCCGCGCCTTGACCTCGACGAACAGCACCAGATTGCCGCGCCGCGCGATCAGGTCGATTTCGCCGAGCTTGGTGCGATAGCGGCGGGCCAATATCCGATAGCCTTTCAGCATCAAAGCCGCTGCCGCCAGCCATTCGCCGCGATGGCCGCGCCGATAGGCCTTTTGACGGCTGGCGCTTGGGCGCTCAGCCACCGCCGCTTTCTCCGCCGCCGTCCTTCAGCTCGAGCAGCCGCCGGTAGAGCGCCTGTTTCTGACCGCCGGTCATCTTCGCCGCTTCCGCCGCTGCCTTTGAGGCCGGCATCTCGGCGGCGAGCGACAGCAGCAGCCGGTCGATATCGGCGGGTTGGTCGGCCTTGGCCTCAGCGGGCCCGACGCAGATGACGATCTCGCCCTTCGGCGT
This sequence comes from Mesorhizobium sp. P2_H9, assembly GCF_056403215.1. Lineage (NCBI taxonomy): Bacteria > Pseudomonadati > Pseudomonadota > Alphaproteobacteria > Hyphomicrobiales > Phyllobacteriaceae > Mesorhizobium > Mesorhizobium sp. P2_H9. The sequence continues at coordinate 39,665 of NZ_JBFUFX010000021.1, forward strand.
GTCGGCCGCCGCATAGTGGTCGGCCAGCATTTGCAATGTGCCGGTGCGCATTTCCTCAAAGGTCTTGGTCAGCTCGCGGCCGATCGCGGCTTTCCGCTCGCCGCCCAGCACGTCCACCATGGCGACCAGCGTCTCGGCCAGCCGGCGCGGCGATTCGAAGAAGATCAGCGTCGCCGGCACTGCCTTGAACGTCTCCAGCTTGGTCAGCCGCTGTCCGGTTTTGACGGGCAAAAAACCGGCAAACAGGAAGGCGTCGGACGGCAGGCCGGACGCCGTCAGTGCGGCAAGCGGTGCCGACGGGCCGGGGATCGGCACGACGCGAATGCCGTGGTCGATGGCTTCGCCGACCAGCCGGTAGCCGGGATCGGAGATCAGCGGCGTGCCGGCGTCGGAGATCAACGCCACGCTCTGCCCGGCCTGCAGGGCCGCGATCAGTTTTGGCCCGGCCTCGCCGGCATTGTGCTCGTGATAGGCTGACGTGCGGCGGCGAATGCCATAGCGGTCGAGCAGCACGCGCGAAACCCGGGTGTCCTCGCAGGCGACGACGTCGGCGGCGGCCAGCGTTTCCAGCGCGCGCAGCGTGATGTCGGAGAGATTGCCGATCGGCGTCGCCACCAGATAGAGCGCCGGCTGCAGCGGCCGGACCGATATCTCGGTCTGCCCGATCACATAGCTGCGTTTTGCCGTATCACCGGTCACCAGTGCCCCTGATATTTCGAATGCGTTTACCCTGTTTGGCACGGAGCAGGCGCGGTTGCAAAACGTGACCGCGATGTAATGTGGCCGCCATGCCTTTGCCACAGTGGGGAACGAAACCAAGCCCGGCGAATTTACCCCCTGAGTCTCTGAGGAGGAGGACAGGATGGACAGCCTGAAGATCCAGGACGTTTTCGAGCCCTACTATGCCGGCCGCAAGCGCTTTGCCGCGCCGAAGGACAGCGTGCCGAGCGAAAAAGGCAACAGACAGTCGCAAAAGCCTGTCCCGCGCGCGCCGGCAGCGGAGATCAGGCTTTCCGACAACGAACCCGACAGCACGACGGAGCACTGACCGGACGATGCCCAATCGCTTCGATATTTTCATCACCCGTCTTGAAACGAAAACCACCAGGGAAGGCGTCCCGCCGCATCCTATTGCCGACCAGCATATCCGCCGCGACAAGGGCACTGCCAAGCAGGTCCGGCCTGGGGAGGCGCTTGCCGAAAAAGACCGCACCAAACGCCGCCACAAACACGACGCCTAGGCGCCATATGCACGGAATGGCGGTTCTAGAACGCCTTAGCCCAGATACCTGGACACCCGTGCCTTCAGCAGATCAATCAGCTCCAGATCCATGAATTCGTAGTCGTCGGGGATGTCGAGGCAGATCACCCGGGCCTTGCTCAGGCTGTCCCTAAATCTCTTCTGCAGTTTGGTGCGGTGCGCCTTCTCCATGACGAAGATGATGTCGGCCCACGCCACCAGCTCATGCGTCAGCGGCGTGTCGGCATCGTGGTTTGTTCCCGCCGATGCGACCTCGATATCCTGGCGCTTGGAAAACACCTGCTCGGCAGTCGGGCTGCGCAAGCGGTTCTGGCTGCAGACGAAGAGCACGTTTTTCAAAGGGGTTATCTCGCCAGATCCGCCACCACGGCGTCGAGCACGATCATGCCGGCGGCCGTGGCGCGCAGCCGGGCGTTGCCGATCGGCGCCACCAGCCCTTCGTCCTGCAGTACCGTCAGCCGCGCCGTCGACAGGCTGCGTCCGGAAAACGCTTCGTAGCGCGACAGGTCGATGCCTTCGGCGAGCCGCAAGCCCATCAACAGGAACTCGTCGGCCTCCTCCGAACGGGTCAGGATTTCGCCACCGGTGACGCCATGAGCCTTGGCCTCGACCAGATTGGCCCAGGTCTCCGGCATTCTCTCGGCGATCGTGACTGTGCGGCGGCCGTTTTCGATGAAGCGGCCATGCGCGCCGGGGCCGACGCCGACATATTCGCCATAGCGCCAATAGGTGAGGTTGTGCCGGCTTTCCGCGCCTGGCCGGGCGTGGTTGGAGATCTCATAGGCCGGCAGCCCGTGCGCCGCGGTGATTTCCTGCGTCAGCGCATAGAGGTCGGCGGCGTGGTCATTGTCGGGAATGGCAAACTTCTTTGCCGCATGCAGCGCGTGGAACGGCGTGCCTTCCTCGATCGTCAGCTGATAGAGCGACAGATGGTCGGCGGCGTGGCCGATCGCCTGTTCGAGCTCCAATGCCCAAGCCTCTGGCGTCTGGCCGGGCCGCGCATAGATCAGGTCGAACGACAGCCGCGGAAAGATTTCGCGCGCCAGCCCGATCGCATGCAGCGCCTCATCGACATTGTGCAAGCGGCCGAGAAAACGCAAATCCTTGTCGTTCAGCGCCTGCACGCCGAGCGACACCCGGTTGACGCCGGCCGCGCGATAGCCGCGAAAGCGCTCCGCCTCGACCGAGGACGGATTGGCTTCCAGCGTCACCTCGATGCCATCGGGCACCGTCCAGTTTTTGGCCACCGCGTCCAGCACCGCCGCCACCGTTTCCGGTTTCATCAGTGACGGCGTGCCGCCGCCGAGAAAAATGCTGGTGACGTCGCGCGGTCCGGTGCGTTCGCGCATGGTCTTGAGCTCGGTCTCGAAGGCGCGGGCAAAACGCTCCTGGTCGACGGGCTGGTGGCGGACATGGCTGTTGAAGTCGCAATAGGGGCACTTGGCCGCACAGAACGGCCAATGGATGTAGACGCCGAAGCCGGGGCTGCGGTCGAGGGGCATGGTCATGCCGGACCCAATCATTCCGAACCAAGTCGCGCTTGGGCGAATTTCTGGAAGGCGCGGGCGCGGTGCGACAATGCGGTCGGCTGGCCGGGCTTCCAGCCGTGTTTTTCCTCGGCACTCATCTCGCCAAAAGTCTTGTCGAAACCATTGGGCAAAAACACCGGGTCGTAGCCGAAGCCGAGCTCGCCGCGCGGCGGCCACACCAGCGTTCCCTCGGCCTCGCCGCGATAGTACTCGGCATCGCCGTCGGGAAAGGCCAGGCAAATGACGGCGACGAAGCGGCCCTTGCGCTGTTCCGGCAGAGCCGCGCCGACTTCCTGCAGCGCCACTTCGGTGCGCTGCATGGCCATGCCGAAGTCGCGCGAACCATCCGGCGTCTCGGCCCAATTGGCGGTGTAGACGCCGGGCGCGCCGTCGAGCGCATCGACGCACAGGCCGGAATCGTCCGACAGCGCCGGCAGGCCGGTCGCCTTGGCCGCGGCCAGCGCCTTGATGTAGGCGTTTTCCTCAAACGTGGTGCCGGTCTCGTCCGGCTCCGGCAGGCCATAGTCCTTGGCCGATTTCGCTTCGAAGCCGAACGGCCCCATCAGATCGGCGAATTCGCGCAATTTGCCGGCATTATGGCTGGCAACGACGATCTTCTTGCCATCGAGAGAATGCATCAAAGGCCCCAGATTCTTGGCTCGGCGAATTCGATCGAGTTGCCCGAGGGGTCGCGAATATAGATCGAGCGGCCGCCTTGCGGCCATTCGAACTCACTTTCGATGGCGATCTTTTTCGCCTCGAGATGCGCCTTCCAGCGGGCGATCTCGGCAGCGCTTGCCGCAAAGCAGAGGTGGCCGTCGCCAACCGTGCCGTGCGGCGGCACCTTCAGCCGCGCATCGGGCGCCGGCGGGACTTTCGTCGCCTCGGCATTGAAGACCAGCAGCACGCCGGAACCGCAGCGGAAGAAAATGTGCCTGCCGTCGACCTTGCCGAGCAGATCGAGGCCGAGGATGTCGGTGTAGAACGCTTCGGCCGCCGCCAGATCGGTGACGTAGAGGGCTGATTCCAGGATGGCGGCGGGGGTCATCGTGAAGCCGAAGGTTACGCCACAGCCATCTGCTGCAGGCTGACCAGCCGCTGGATGCCTTTCTTGGCCAAGCCCATCAGCGCCGCGAACTGATCCTCGGAAAAAGGCTCGCCCTCGGCCGTGCCCTGGATCTCGACGATGCCGCCCTTGCCGGTCATGACGAAATTGGCGTCGGTACCGGCCGAGGAATCCTCGACATAATCGAGGTCGATGACCGGCTGGCCGTCATGGATGCCGCAGGAGATCGCCGCGACATGATCCTTCAGCACCTTGGCGACGCTGGCCATCTGCCGGGCTTCCATCCAGCGCAGGCAGTCGTAGAGCGCCACCCAGCCGCCGGTGATCGAAGCGGTGCGGGTGCCGCCGTCGGCCTGGATGACATCGCAGTCGACGGTGATCTGCTGTTCGCCCAGCGCCTGCAGGTCGACCACGGCGCGCAAAGAGCGGCCGATCAGACGCTGGATTTCCAGCGTGCGGCCGCCTTGCTTGCCGGCGGACGCCTCGCGGCGCATGCGCTCGCCGGTCGAGCGTGGCAGCATGCCGTATTCGGCCGTCACCCAGCCCTTGCCGGAGTTGCGCATCCAGCCCGGCACCTTCTCCTCAAGGCTCGCCGTACACAGCACATGCGTGTCGCCGAACTTCACCAGGCACGAGCCTTCGGCGTGCTTGGAGACGCCGCGCTCGAAGGAGATGGCGCGCATTTCGTCGAATTGGCGTTTGGAAGGGCGCATTCAGGCTGTTTTCCTATGTTTTTCGGAATCGTGGCCGGCTTGTAACCGCATGGGGCCCATGGCGCAAAGGAAAATGGCCGACACAGGCGCCGGGCGACCTGACACAGGCGCCGGGCGACCTGACACAGGCGCCGGGCGACCTGACACAGGCGCCGGGTGATCTGGCACAGACACCGAGTGATCTGAGACACAGACACCGGGTTGCGCGGGCGCCGGTGAAGTCTATATCCTTTAGCCGGAGGTTTTTGGCTCGAATGACCAAGGCAGTTGCCGAACCCAGTTTGCTGTCGCCCGCGCTGCAGTCGCTTGATATGCGCTCGCGCGATATTTTTCGGCGCATCGTCGATTCCTATCTGAAGGACGGCGAACCTGTGGGCTCGCGCAGCCTGTCGCGCATCCTGCCATCGTCGCTGTCGCCGGCCACCATCCGCAATGTGATGAGCGACCTCGAGCATCTCGGCCTGATCTACGCTCCGCACATTTCCGCCGGTCGCTTGCCGACCCAGGCCGGGCTGCGGTTTTTCGTCGATGCTTTCATGGAACTGGGCGATCTCTCCGACGAGGAGCGCCGCACCATCGAGGCGCAGGTGCGCGCCTCCGGCTCGGGCGCGACGCTGGAACACATGCTGACCGAAGCCAGCCAGATGCTGTCCGGCATGTCGCGCGGCGCCGGCCTGGTGCTGACCGCCAAGAACGAAGTGGCGCTCAAGCATATCGAATTCATCCAGCTCGAGCCGACCAAGGCGCTGGCCGTGCTGGTGTCGCAGAACGGCGACGTCGAAAACCGTGTCATCGACCTGCCCGCCGGCGTCACCGTCTCGCAGTTGCATGAAGCCTCCAACTTCCTCAACGCCCACATCCGCGGCCGCACGCTGGCCGAGGCGCGGGTCGAGATCGCCCGCGTCAAGGAAGAGACCAAGGCGGCGCTCGACACGCTGTCGCAGGATCTGGTCGAGAAAGGCCTAGCGGTCTGGGCCGGCGCCGACAGCGGCCTGCCGGCGCGGCTCATCGTCCGCGGCCGCGCCAACCTGCTCGAAAATGTCACCGCCCACGCCGAGATCGAGCTGCTGCGGCATCTGTTCGAGGACATGGAGACGCAGGACGGGCTGATCCAGCTGCTCGACCTCGCCGAAGAAGGCTCCGGCGTGCGCATCTTCATCGGCTCGGAAAACAAGCTGTTTTCGCTGTCGGGTTCGTCGCTGGTCGTCGCGCCCTATCGCGACAAGGACGCCCGCGTCATCGGCGCGCTCGGCGTCATCGGCCCAACCCGGCTGAACTACGCCCGCATCGTGCCAATGGTCGACTATACGGCGCAGCTGATATCGCGCATGCTCCGTTGAGGTGTATTGATATTCAGGTGAGGTCGGCCTGACCTGAATATCAAGTTGCCTCATGGCAAGGCTGCGCAAGGAGAAAAACAATGGCTTTCGAAGAGATCAAGGCGCAGATCAGCCTGCTGCTCGAAGAGATGGTCAACCAGCCGGAGGATCAGCATGAGGTGCAGGAACAGCTGCGCGAGAAGCTGAGGGAAATGCGGGCCATGGGCCTGCCGCTGCCGGCCGATCTCGTCGAGCTGGAAAAGCGCCTCGACGACGATTTCTACGCCGCCGGAAACTGAGTCTCGATCCCTTCAACACCCCGTGTGATGCGGAACGACCGACGAGCCCACCCGTTTCGCCGTGTCGAGGTGAAGCCATGGAGTTCAGCATGATGCGATTTGCCGGTCCGACGGCTATTTCCGCCGCCTTGTTTTTCGCCATGGCGGCATTTGCCCAAGCGGATCAGCCGCTGCTGAAAGGCGAAGCCGCCTTTGGCGACTGGAGGGACGACAGGCCGGGCGTGCGGCGCCTGATCCTGCCTGAGGATCTGCAGGCGCCCTTCCTTACCGAATCCGCATCCAATGGCGCCGGCCTGGCGGACCGGCCGGAAGGCGCCAGGCCGCAGATGCCGCCGGGTTTTTCGGCCGAGATGATCGCCTCAGGCATCGCCAGCCCGCGCGTCGTGCGCGTCGCGCCCAATGGCGACCTCTTCGTCGCCGACAGCAGGGCCAACCAGATCCGCGTCTATCGTCTCACGCAGGGCAGCGCCAAACCCGCCGAGGAGGCGATCTTCGCCAACGGCCTCACCCAGCCCTATGGCATCGCCTTCTATCCCAAGGGAGACAGTCCGCAATGGGTCTATGTCGCCAACAGCAACAGCGTCGTTCGCTTTGCCTATCGCGACGGCGACCTCAAGGCTTCCGGCCAGCCGGAAACCGTCGTAGCCAACATTCCCTCGAGCCACCACTGGACCCGCGACATCGCCTTCTCGCCTGATGGCAAGACGCTCTATCTCTCGGTCGGCTCCGGTTCGAACGTCGCCGAGGGCATGGGCAAGCGGCCCAAGGGCGGCCTCGACGCCTGGGCCAAGTCAATGCCGCTGGGTGCGGCCTGGGGCGCCGAGGATGGTCGCGCCGATGTGCTGGCCTTCGATCCCGACGGCAAGAATGGCCGCATCGTCGCCACCGGCCTGCGCAATTGTTCGGGCATGACCGTGCAGCCGGCCACCGGCGCGCTCTGGTGTGTGGTCAATGAGCGCGACGCGCTCGGCGACAATGTGCCGTTCGAATACGCAACCACCGTCAAGGATGGTGCCTTCTACGGTTGGCCCTGGTACTATATCGGCAACAATGAGGATCCGCGCCACAAGGGCGAACGCACCGACCTCGCCGGCAAGGCCACCATCCCCGATGTGCTGATCCAGGCCCATTCGGCGCCGCTCAACATCGCCTTCTATACTGGCGGGAATTTTCCGCCCGACTATCAGGGCGATGCCTTCGTCGCCCTGCACGGCTCGTGGAATCGCGGCATCCGCACCGGCTACAAGGTGGTCAGGTTGCGGTTCAAGGACGGCAAGCCGACCGGCGAGTATGAGGATTTCATCACCGGCTTCGTCATCTCCGACGACGAGGTCTGGGGCCGCCCGGTCGGCGTGGCGGTGGCAAAGGATGGCGCGCTGATCGTCACCGAAGACGGCAGCGGCACCATCTGGCGCATCACCCATGGCGGCTCCTGACCCACTGGTGCAATCGAATCCGGCCTTGAGGGAATTCACCCTCACCCGGCTTTGCGCTAAAGCTGTCGCATGACCCTTACCGGATTCCTCGCCTACAGCGCCGCTCTCGGCATCGCCGCCGCCATTCCCGGCCCCGGCGTCACAGCACTTGTGGCGCGGGCGCTCGGCTCCGGCTTTCGTTCGTCGCTGGCGATGTCGTTTGGGCTGATGCTCGGCGACGTCACCTATCTCACCGCCGTGGTGCTCGGCCTCGCCTTCGTCGCCCAGACTTTTGGCATGGTCTTCCTGGCCATCAAATGGCTCGGCGTTGCCTATCTGGCCTTCCTCGGCTGGCGCTTCTGGACCAGCGGCATCACACCCGAAACGGTCGAGGCGAAAAAGGGCAAGGGCGGACTGCTGTCCAGCTTCATCGCCGGCCTCACCGTCACGCTTGGCAATCCGAAGACGATGATCTTCTACCTCGCCATCACGCCGACCATCGTCGACCTGAAGACCATCACGCTCGTCGACTACGGCATCCTGGTCGCGCTCACCGTCGTCGTGCTGCTGGTGGTGCTGGTGCCTTATCTGGCGCTGGCGGCAAAGGCGCGCTGGTTCCTTAAGTCGCCGCGCGCGCTGAAAGCCCTGAACCGCACCGCCGCCGGCTTCATGGTCGGCGCGGCGGCAGCGATTGCCGCTCGCCAATAGGCGCGTTTCGGCCAAGCCATTCCAGAATCGGCTCGTTTCAGGAAACCGTTTTCCGATGCCGGGGTGCTTTAAGCACAGGCTCCACTCGGATATTTCCGGTCGACAGCTTATCTTGCCGGCCATACCCTGACGCCTAGAGTCCACTTGCCTGAAATCCTGGGAGCGAAACCAATGAACAAGCCCGTCACCTCAGCGCGCGTGCCCGGTCGCGGCCGCATCTACAATTCGATCACAGAGACGATCGGCGACACACCGCTGGTGCGGCTCGACAAGTTCGCCAGGGAAAAGGGCGTCGTCGCCAATCTTCTGGCCAAGCTCGAATTCTTCAACCCCATCGCCTCGGTCAAGGACCGCATCGGCGTGGCGATGATCGAAGCGCTCGAGGCGTCCGGCAGGATTACGCCCGGCAAGACCACGCTGGTCGAGCCGACCTCCGGCAACACCGGCATCGCGCTCGCCTTTGCCGCTGCCGCCAAGGGCTACAAGCTGATATTGACCATGCCTGAGACCATGTCGGTAGAGCGCCGCAAGATGCTGGCGCTGCTCGGCGCCGAACTGGTGCTGACCGAGGGTCCGAAAGGCATGAAGGGCGCCATCGCCAAGGCCGACGAACTGGCCGCGACGCTGCCCGACGCCGTCATCCCGCAGCAGTTCGAAAATCCCGCCAATCCGGAGATACACCGCACCACGACGGCCGAGGAAATCTGGAACGACACCCATGGCGAGGTCGACATTTTCGTCGCCGGCATCGGCACCGGTGGCACCATCACCGGCGTTGGCCAGGTGCTTAAGAAGCGCAAACCGTCGGTCCATGTCGTCGCTGTCGAGCCTGAGGCGTCGCCAGTGCTGTCCGGCGGCCAGCCCGGCCCGCACAAGATCCAGGGCATCGGCGCCGGCTTCGCGCCAAAAATCCTCGACACGACGATCTATGACGAGATCGTCAGGGTCTCGAACGAGGATTCGGTCGCCAATGCCCGCCTCGTCGCCCGCCTCGAGGGCGTGCCGGTCGGCATCTCGTCGGGCGCCGCCCTGCAGGCAGCCATCGTCGTCGGCTCGCGACCGGAGAACAAGGGCAAGAACCTGGTGGTGATCATCCCATCCTTCGCCGAACGCTATCTGTCGACGATTCTGTTTGAAGGGCTTGGCTCGTAGGTTTCGCTGGACCGCCGAAAAAACCCTCCGTGGCCGCTGCCGCTCGCTTGAGCGGGACGCGGCTTGCGTGTCCAATGGCCGCCGGCCTGCTTTGCGCAGGCCGGCGGAGGACTTCATGTACAAACTCTATACGCGCCCCAACAGCGGCGGCTTCGTCGTCGAGGCAGCCCTTGCGCTGGCCGGAGTGCCGTTCGACCAGATCGACGTCCCGAAGCCGCCGGACCCGACCTTTCTCGACATCAGTCCGTTGAACCAGGTTCCGGTGCTGACCTTGCCGGACGGCAACTCGATCACCGAGTCGGCGGCCATGTGCATCCTGCTTGCCGAGCGTCACCCGGAGGCGGATCTGGCGCCAGCAATCGGTTCACCTGCTCGCGCCGATTTCCTGCGCTGGATGACCTTCATGTCGTCGGTCATTTACCCGGCCGCCCTAAGGTTCTTCTACGCGCATCGCTACACGGCCGACCCCGGCGGCGTGGAAGCCGTCAAGGAGGCGGCGGTTGCCGAGATGGATCGCGACTTTGCCATTGTCGACGCCGCCCTCGAAAACCGCGAGTGGCTGGTCGGCGACCGGCTCTCGCTGGCCGACATCTATCTCGTCATGCTGGTCGCCTGGCATCCCGAGGTCGAGAAAGTTCGAACCGCCTGGCCGAACATCGAACGCCTGTGGGCCGGGTTGCGCCAGCATCCGGTGATGCGGAAGCTGAACGCCTCGCATGACATGTGGCCGGCCTGAACGAATTGCTGGCAGCGAAGCGACGTTTCCCGGCGCTCAATTCTTCAGCGCGGCGCGCTTTGCCTGCAGGAACCGGCGCACGGCCGGGTCGCGTTCGAGGCCGATCGCCCGGTCATAGGCCTCGCTGGCCTGCGGTATGTTGCCGAGCCTGGCCAGCAGACCGGCGCGGGCCGCCCAATAGGGCTGGTAGTCGTCAAGCCGCTTGTCGTCACCCAGCACGTAAAGCGCCGCCAGCCCTGCCGCAGCACCTTCGGCCTCGGCAATCGCCACCGCGCGGTTGATCGACACCACGGGCGAACCGGCAATTACCGACAAGGCATCATAAAGCTCCCGGATCGCCACCCAGTCGGTCCGGCCGGTCAGCCGCCGAGTCGTGTGGGCGGATTGCACGGCCGCCTCGAGCTGATAGCGGCCGATGACGCCTTTGCCGGCGGCGTGTCTGAGCAAGGCCTCCGCCTCGTCGATCAGGGCATCATCCCACAGCGCAAGATCCTGCTCGGCCAGTGGCACGTAGTCCCCGGCGGCGTTGCGCCGCGCCGCACGCCGCGCTTCGGCAAACAGCATCAGCGCCAGCAGCCCCAGTGCCTCCGGTTCGTCAGGCATCAGCGAGGCGACCAGCCGGCCGAGCCAGATGCCTTCGGTGGCAAGGTTGCGCCCTCGCGTTTCTGTGCCGGCGGGGTCCGACCAGCCTTCGGCAAAGGCGGCGTAGATCGCCTCCAGCACCGTGTCCAGCCGCTCGCCAAGCTCTTCCCGCTCCGGCACGCGGAACGGAATGCCGGTCTCGCGGATACGCGACTTGGCGCGCACCAGGCGCTGGCTCATCGTCGCCGGCGACACCAGGAAAGCGGAAGCGATCGTTGCGGCGTCGAAGCCCAGAACCGTCTGCAGGATCAGCGGCGCCCGCACGCCAGCCTCGATCGCCGGATGTGCGCAGGCAAACATCAGCCGAAGCCGCTCGTCAGGCAGGTCTTCGTCGGTCATGCGCGCCTCCATTTCCTCGGCGATCAGCTTGAGGTGATCGCGCCCGGCCTCGCTGGTCAGCTGGCGCCTGACCGCATCGACGCTGCGCCGCCGCGCCACCGCCAGCAGCCAGGCCTCAGGCTTTTCGGGCACCCCGGTTTGCGGCCAGCGTTCCAGGGCTGCGGCAAAGGCATCGGCCAGCGCGTCTTCGGCGCCGGCCACGTCGCGCGTGCGCGCGGCGAGATAGGCAACCAGCTTGCCGTAGCTCTGCCGGGCAGCAGCTTCCGCCGCCGCCCGTGCAGTGTCTGGTCTACCGGCTGTCACGCAGTGTATGCTGGCATGTATTCTGCCATCGGCCAGATCGGCCGCACTTCCATGGTGCCGGTGCTGGCACCGGGACAGCGCGCCGCCCAAGAGATCGCCGCGTCCATGTCAGCCACCTCGATCAGATAGTAGCCGCCGAGCTGCTCCTTGGTGTCGGCATAGGGACCGTCGATCACGTTGGTCTTGCCGCTGGCCACCCGCACGGTGGTAGCGATCTTCGTCGGTTTCAACCGTTCCCCGGCCAGGAACACGCCGGCCTTCTTCATCGCTTCGGTATAGGCGCTATAGGCGGCGCTCATCTGGATGGCCGCATCCTTGGGCGCGGCTGCCATTGCGGCTTCGTTGGAATAGATAAGAAGCAGGTACTGCATGGTCATCTCCCGTGGTTACAGGGCCGCATCGGTGCGGGCCGAACGTATGTCGCGCGGCCACGCCCGATTTCGACAGGCGCTCCAAAAATCTTCGTCCCTGGCGGCGCGTTGCGCAAGCACACAAGCTTGCCGATGGCGCTAATTGCCCAGCACTACGGTCTCCTGGGGCTGTCTGGAGCCTTGCGAGACGGACGGCTCCAGCCAACCACGGTAGCGCACGATCATGCCGGTGAGCGGATGCGAAATCTCGACATGGAAGCGGAAGTGGCCGTCTTCCACGGCCTCGTAGGATGTCGAGCGCGGGCACAGAAACATCGGCAGCGGCAGGCCGAAAAGGCTCCAGCGGCGCAGGACGAGTGACAGCTGCCCTTCCTCGGCCACTAGCGCCATGGCGAAACTCAGCGGCCCGAAACGTTCGCACAGCAGCCGCTGCGACCGGCCACGGCCTTCGAACTGGCGGCTTGAAAAGCGGTGCTCGCCAAAGGTCCGCGTCCAGGTCTCCTCGCCCTTGTCGGCTTCGAAATCGACACGCACGGGGGTGTCGGCGCTCGCCTCGGGAAAGCCGACCATCCAGGCCGATAGCCGGCTAAGGATGCTGCGCCCGCGCTCGACGCTGGCGCGTCCTTGCGCCGCAATAGCGTGGTCGTGCATGGCGCGGATCTCTCTTGGCAGGCTTTGCCAGGCGTCGCCGAGCAAGGCGGCATAGAGCGGCTTTTCCTTGTCGGCAGTATCGTCCCTGAAGCCGGTGTAAATCGTCTTGCTGGCAAAGAGCGCTTCGTAGTCTTCAAGTTCCAAATCGTACACGGCCGCCCGCGCGCCTGGCGCCGGCCTGTCTCCGTCCAGCGTCTTTCGGACCAGCGCCTCGACCGCCATCGCCGGGATCAGCGGCCCGTCATCGCCTTCCGCCAAAAGATGCCATAAGCGTTTGACTGCGGCACCCGACCGGTCCGTCCCTTCCACTGCGACAAACATGCCGCCGCGATGCTCACCCCAGCGCAGCCGGTTCGTCGCAAGATGCATCAGCGGGGCGAGCGGCGACAGCGAGCGGACCAGTCCAATGCGCACCAGCCACGCCAGCGCGATCAACGCGCGATGCAGCAGCTCTGGAACCGGCCCGGCGCCCATCCAGATGGTTTTCGCCTCAGGCCACAGTTCTGCCAGCGCCCGCAGGTCCGGCACGTCGACCAGCGAGAACAGCGTGTTGTGCAGCGGTACACGGCCGGGAGGCGCGATCGTGGTGCGAAGCTGTTCGGTCAGCGGATGGCCTTGGCGCTTCTGGCCGTCGCGCACGAGCTGGACCGGCTGGCCGGCATAGCCCGCAATGGCGCGGATGACGTTTTCGCCGACGCCGGCATAGGGCGACGGCGCAATGCCGCCGCGAATGCTGTCGATGCGCGTCATCTCTGACGACAGGCGGCGCACCACCGCTGCCGTCAGCACCGGAAAACTGGAAACGCCGGACAGCACGAACAGGCCAGCCACTTTCGCCGCCACGTCGAAGCCGGAAACGCCGGCGACGAAATCCGAACCGTCGGCGAGATCGAGGTAGTTTACGCCGTTACCGATGCAGGCCTCGATCAGCCGGTAGCGCCCCTCGCCATAGGCCTGGAACGGACCGCTGGCGTCGACGACGATGTCGGGCCGCAGCGACGCCAGTTGCGCATCGAGGTCGCCATTGCGATCGAACTGGGTGGGAGCGAGGTGAGCAACGGCATGGCGCCGGTTCCTGCAAAAGGCCTCGGCCTTGGCAAGCGAGCGCCCGGCGACATACAGCGTCAGCCGTGGTTCGTTTTCCAGCAATTCGACGATGCGGCCGCCAAAGATGCCATAGCCACCGACGACAAGAATATTCATCGCGGCTCACCCAGGGCTCGCATCCTAGCCAATCAACCGTCCCCTCAGCTCGCCCGACGGGATCTCGCAACTGTCCTTCTCGCCGAACAGCGCATAGCGGTTCCTGGCGATGCGGTTGTAAAGCCAGTTGCGAAGCGGGCGCGGCAGCAGGAGCAAGACCCTTGCTGCCCGCCACGGCCAGCCCAGCTCAGTCATCACGGCGACGAGACTCTCGAGGCGCATGAAGGCCGCACCGTCGATGAGGACGAGGTTGGTCTCGTAGCTGTCGGTACGCAGCCCGTATTTTCGGAACAGCGCCTCGCCGAAGGGCGACTGCGCTGTGGCGAAGCGGAAGCGGTTCTTGCGGTCGAGCTTCACCACCATGCGCACGAAGCCGGAGCACAAAACGCAGACGCCGTCGAAAACGATCAACGGCTGGCTGGCATCGAAGACTTCTGAGGGATGGTCGATGGTCACGTGCAACCCGGCAGCTTATGTCCTAGGACACTAAGCCTGCCGGCGGCGGCGTTAAAGCCTCGGCGTTGTCGCACGTCGTCTGTCGGCCAGCACAGGGTGCTCGGCACGATAGGTGGTTGCGCGGTGGTTTGCGCCCGGTCTGCAGATCCGGCTGTTATGACGGGTCTCGAACGTCATGATCAGTGCGCGCTGACGCCGAGCGAGTTGCCGCGACGTGCGCAGGCCGGGCCGGGGCCGCGCATGTAATAGCGCTCGGGCCGATAGCTCGGCGCGACGAATTCGCGGATGGCGGCGGCATAGCCGGCAATGTGATGCCAGAAGTTCATTTTCTTTGGTCCCTGTCCCGATTTCGGATGTCCCTTCCGAATTACGGGCATCATAGCGTCGATGCGTGAATAGTCGGTGAACACGATGTTAATCTCTGGTCGAAAAGGCCCTGGTTCGTGGCCGGAATGCGGCTGATTCGGGGTCTTTCGGTGCAGTTCGTCGGCATTTCGCCCAATGTGACTTTTGCATCACATATGTTTCGCCTGAATGTCGCTTGCGCGCGGTTCTGTTTCAACAATCGCCGAAGCCACGAAATTTCCTTGCGCAACGCCCGCCGGCGCCATGGTCCTGACAGGCCTGCCGCCGGAACCGGATTGGGCTTTGCCCGTTCTCGCTTCAAACGCACCACGCAGGGAGTTTGTCATGGCGCCTCGTCCAGCCTGGAAAGGCTATCTGAAGCTGTCGCTGGTCACCTGCGCCATCGAGCTGACCAATGTCGTCACCCACACGGAAAAGGTCTCGTTCCGGGTGCTCAACCGCAAGACCGGCAACATTGTCAAACGCATCTATGTCGACGCCCAAACCGGCAAGCCGCTGGGCGACGGCGACGAGATCAAGGGCTATGAGGTCAGCGATGGCGACTTCGTCCACGTCGAAGAAGACGAGATCGAGGCGGTGCAGATCGAATCCTCGCACACGATGAGCCTCGACGGCTTCGTCGACAAAGCCTCGATCCAGCAGATCTATCTCGACACGCCCTACTATGTGGCGCCGGCCGACAAGGTGTCGGAGGAAGCCTTTGCCGTCATTCGCGATGCCATGGCGGGCAAGAAGATGGCGGGGCTCGCCCGCATCGTTCTTTACAGCCGCGAACGTCCTGTTGTGATCGAGCCGCTGGGCAAGGGCATGGTGCTGACCACGCTGCGCTACGACAACACCGTGCGCCAGCCGGATACTGTCTTCGGCGACATCAAGGCGGTGAAGACCGATCAGGAGATGACCGATCTCGCCGAGCTCATCATCGACAAGAAGAAGGCCAGTTTCGATCCGTCGAAATTCGACGACAAATACGAGGACGCCCTGCTTGAACTGATCCGCGCCAAGAAAGCCGGCAAGAAGGCGCCGGCGGCGCAGGCCGCGCCAAAACCCTCCAACGTCGTCAATCTGTTCGATGCGCTGAAGCAGAGCCTTTCTTCGGATGGCGGTTTAAAGGCTTCCGCGTCGGCAAAAGCCAAGGCGCCGGCGAAGGGTGCGAAGGCGAAAGCCGCCGCCGCCAAGCGTAAATCGGCCTGAGGATTGGAGAGATGGCCGGCCTCGAACAGTATCATTCCAAGCGCGATTTCAAGAAGACCGCCGAGCCGGCCGGCAAGGTATCGCGCAGCGGCAAGGGCAAGGCCGGCGGCATCTTCGTCATCCACAAGCATGACGCGACAAGACTGCACTACGATCTTCGCCTCGAGCATGACGGCGTGCTGTGGAGCTGGGCGGTCACGCGCGGCCCGAGCCTCGACCCGCACGAGAAGCGGCTGGCCGTGCATGTCGAGGACCATCCGATCGACTATGCGCCGTTCGAAGGAACCATTCCCAAGGGCGAGTATGGCGGCGGCACGGTCATCGTCTGGGACGAGGGCGCCTGGACGCCCGAGATCGATCCGGCCAAGGCCATGCAGAAAGGCCATATCAGCTTCGAGCTGCACGGCCACAAATTGCATGGCCTCTGGCATCTGGTCAGATTGAAACCCCGCGCGGGCGAAAAGCGCGACAACTGGCTGCTGATCAAGTCCGACGATGCCGCCGCCCGCCCCGGCGAAGACATCCTCGAGGAAGCCCCGAAATCGGTGAAGTCGGGCCTGACGATCGAGGAGGTCGGCGCAGGCAAGACCGCCAAGGGCAGGACGCCAAAAGTCTGGCATTCCAACAAGCCGGCCGCCGGAAAGGCGATGGCTGGTGCGACAAAGCGGCTCGACTTCATCGAGCCGCAGCTTGCCACGCTGGAAAGAGATGCACCGGCCGGAAAGGACTGGCTGCACGAGGTGAAATTCGACGGCTACCGCATGCAGGCGCAGCTTGCCGGCACTGAGGTGCGGCTGCTGACGCGCACCGGCCTCGACTGGACGGAGAAATTCGGCGGCGAGATCGTTGCGGAACTCGGGCGGTTGAAATGCACCGAAGCCATTATCGACGGCGAGATCGTCGTGCTGGCAGACAATGGCGTCTCGTCCTTTTCGCTGCTGCAACAGGACCTGTCGGCGAGCCGCACCAATCGCTTCATCTACTATGTCTTCGACCTCATGCGTCTCGACGGGCAAGATCTGCGCAGCGAGCCGCTGGTCGAGCGCAAACAGGCGCTGCAGGACCTGCTCGGCAAACAGTCGGACGATTCGGCAGTCCGCTTCAGCGACCACTTCGCCGAACCCGGCAAGATCATGCTGCAGCACGCCTGTCGCATGGGGCTGGAAGGCATCGTCTCCAAGCGCGCCGACGCAGCCTATCGCAGCGGTCGCGGCCCGGCCTGGGTCAAGTCGAAATGCACGGCGCGCCAGGAATTCGTCATCGGCGGCTATCTGCCGTCGGAAAAGACCAGGCGCGGGCTGCGCTCGCTGCTGGTCGGCTATTTCGAGGCCGGCAAGCTGCACTATGCCGGCCGCGTCGGCACCGGCTTTTCGGCCAGGATGGCCACCGATCTGAAGAAAAGACTCGATGCTTTGAAAGCAGACGCTTCACCCTTCGCCGCCGCCGTGCCGAAGGGCAAGGGACTGGTCTGGGTCAAGCCCGAATTGGTGGGCGAAGTGGAGTTTCGCAGCTGGACCTCCGACCGTATAATACGCCATGCATCGTTCCAGGGATTGCGCGAAGACAAGCCGGCGGAGGAAGTCGTGCAGGAAAAACCGAAGGCTCCGACGGGCGCGAGCAAGGCAAAGCCGGCTTCGACGAAATCCGCCGGGACGGTACAAACCGTCGTCAAATTGTCCCATCCGGACAAGCTTTTGTGGCCCGAGGAAAAGATCTCGAAGCAGGGCCTGCTCGAGCACTACGCGCTGGTCTGGCCGCGCATGCAGCAATTCGTCGTCAACCGGCCGCTCAGCCTGGTGCGGGCGCCGGACGGCATCGGCGGTCCGCGCTTCTTCCAGAAGCACGCTTCAGCCGGCATGCATGAAAAGATTGCCAGGATGAAGGACCCGACGGACGGCGAGGAGATCTTGTTCATCCGCGACTTCGACGGCCTCGCCGCTCTGGTCCAGAACGGCGTCGTCGAGATCCACATCTGGGGCTGCACCATCGACGAGCTGGAAAAGCCCGACCAGATCGTCTTCGATCTCGATCCCGACGAGGGCGTCGACGCCAAGGCGGTGCGCGAGGCAGCGCTCGACATCCGCGGCAAGCTCGATGATTTGTCGATGCCCAACCTCGTCAAGACATCGGGCGGCAAGGGCTACCATGTCGTCGTGCCGCTAAAACCGTCGGCCGATTGGGAGGAGGTAAAAACCTTCGCCCATGATTTCGCCCGCGCGCTGGAGCAGGCGGCACCGGATCGCTACACGGCGACGCTGTCGAAGAAGGCGCGCACCGGAAAGATCTTCGTCGACTATCTGCGCAACGGTCGCGGTTCGACCACGGTCGCGCCCTATTCGTCGCGCGCCAAGAAGGGCGCCACCGTGTCGATGCCGGTGACCTGGGCGGAAATCGAAGCCGGGCTGGCGCCGAACGCCTTTCCGATCGGCGACAAGACGACGCTGAAGCAATTATCGAAAGCCGATCCGTGGGCGGATTTCTTCAAGCTGGGGAAGGTGTTGAAGCGGAGCTGAGCCCCATGACTTCGTCATCCTATGGTCTGCGCCGCGTCGCTTCGCTCCTTGCTCCGCCCGTGGATGACGAAGTTCAGTTCACCCCAAAAACACTTTCTCGAATGCCTGCTTGCCCACCGGCGAGAACACCACGGCGCGGCTGTCCTTCTCGCGCCGCGCCCATTTTTCCGAGATGATCTTGTCGAGGATGGCGGCGCCCAGCGTGCCGGCCAGATGCGAGCGCCGCACGCTCCAGTCGAGGCAGGCGCGGCATACCGGTCGTCGCGGCTTGGTGTAGACGTCGATGCCGATGGCGGCGAAATGCGAAGCGGCCGCCGGGCCGAGCCGGATCTCCTTGTCCTCGCGCAGCAGGATGTGTTTGTCGACGAGACGGTCCAGCATTGCCACCGCTTGTTCGCCGGCAAGATGATCGTAGCAGACCCGCGCCACCCGCATCGCCGCATCGCGCGGTCCCGGCCGCACGCGCTGCGGCCCGACCGAAGCGGCGACGCCGGTGATGGCCTCGATCATGCCCGCCACTTGCGGGCCGGCGAGGCCGTAGTAGCGATGCCGTCCCTGGCTTGCCACTGTCAGCAGCCCGCCCTCCAGCAGTTTGCCCAGATGCGAACTGGCGGTGGGCAGTGACACGCCGGCCTCCATCGCCAGTTCGCTCGCCGTCAGCGCCGTCCCGCCCATCAGCGCATTCAGCATGTTTGCCCGCGCCGGATCGCCGACCAGGCTGGCGATGCGCGCGATGTCGGGTCCTTCACGCATAGTTCGTCCCTCATCGAAGCATTCTTGTCAGATAACCACTATTCTCCAGTGAGATCAAGGAGACGACGATGACCACAACAGCCGCTTCGACCTCCGCACCTGTCGCCCGCCTGCCGTTCCCGTTCTTCGCCTTGCACCGGCTGCGCTTGCGGCTTCTGGCCCGCTGGTACGACCGCCATCGGCAGCGTCTCGACCTCGCCGAGATCGACGATCATTTGTTGCGCGACCTTGGTTTGACGCCTGAAGACGTCCGCCGCGAATGCGCGAAATCCTTCTGGCAGACATGACCAGCAAGGGAATTGCCTAGCACGTCGATCCACACAACGTTTCGATCCGGCTCGAACTGTCCGCGCAAGAAATATCCAACCGTCAAGGAGACAAAAATGGCCATCACCTGTTTCATCCGCTACGAGATCGACCCGTTCGGCAAGGCGGCGTTCGAGGAGTATGCCCGCAACTGGGGCCAGGCCATCCCGCGCTGCGGCGCCGATCTGATCGGCTACTACGCGCCGCATGAGGGTTCGGCCACCACGGCCTATGCGATGTACAACATCGACAGCCTTGCCGCCTACGAAGCCTACCGCGCCCGGCTCGCCGCCGATCCGGCCGGCAAGGCGAATTACGAGTTCGCCAGGCGGGAAAAATTCATTCTGAAGGAGGATCGCATCTTCCTGAAGCACGTGTCCGGGCCGCACGCGCCGCTGGTGAAGATATGATCGCGGTCATCTTCGAGGTCGAGCCGGCGGCGGGCAAGCGCGATGCCTATCTCGGCATCGCCGCGCAGCTGCGCCAGCTGCTCGATGACATCGACGGCTTTGTCTCGATCGAACGCTTCCAGAGCCTGGCCGACCCGAACCGCGTCCTGTCGCTATCGTTCTGGCGCGACGAGGAGGCGGTGAAGGCTTGGCGCAACACCGAGAAGCACCGGCAGGCGCAGCAAGCCGGCCGCGGTGGCATCTTTGCCGGCTATCGACTACGCATCGCGCATGTCGTGCGCGATTATGGGCTGACGGAAAGGGCCGAGGCGCCGGCGGATAGCCGGGTGGTCAACGGCTAAGCATTCCCGATCAGCACGCCGGCCGCAAACACCAGCGCGCCGCCCAGCACCACCTGGAAGGCGGCGCGCAGGAACGGCGTCTGCATGTAGCGGTTCTGCACGAAGGCGATGGTCCACAGTTCGAAGAACACCACCACCGCTGCCACCGCCGTCGCTGTCCAGAATTGCGGGATGAGATAGGGCAGCGCGTGGCCTAGGCCGCCCAGCGTGGTCATGATGCCGACTGTCAGCCCGCGCTTCAGTGGCGAACCGCGCCCGGACAATTTGCCGTCGTCGGACGCGACTTCGGTGAAGCCCATCGAGATGCCGGCGCCGATCGAGGCCGCGAGACCGACCAGAAGCGTCTGCCAGGTATCATGTGTGGCGAAGGCGGCGGCGAAGATCGGCGCCAGCGTCGACACCGAGCCGTCCATCAGCCCGGCCAGCCCCGGCTGCACATAGGTCAGGATGAACTGGCGCTGCTCGGCCGCCGCCTCCTCATCCTTCACTGCGCCCGGCACATGCTGCTGTTCGAGCTGGTGTGCCGAGCTCTCATGGCCCTGTTCGGCCGCCGCCAGATCGCCGAGCAGCTTTCTGGTCGAGGCATCGGTGGTGCGCTTGGCCGCCTCGACGTAGAACAGATAGGCTTGCCGCTCCATCACCTCGGCCTGCTGGCGCACATGCTCGATGCCGAGCGGGCGGACCAGCCAGTCCGCCTTGCGTTCGTAATAGCCCTTCACATGATCGCGGCGGATCAGCGGAATGCGCTCGCCGAAACGCTTGCGGAAAAGCTCGATCAGCGCGTCGCGATGGCCGTCCTCTTCCTCCGCCATCGCCTCGAACACTTTGGCCGATTGCGGAAAGTCTTCCGCCAGCCCGTCGGCATAGGCGCGATAGATGCGCCCGTCATCTTCCTCGGACGAGATGGCGAGCGCCAGGATCTCCTGTTCCGAGAGCGATTCGAAGGAACGGCGGCCAAAGCCGAAAACACGCGAAAGCATGACAAATTCACCCTAGTTTAGAATTATTCTAAACTAGAGTTTGGAGTACTCTGGGTCAACCGAGCGCGTCGCTCGGCGGTCAAAATTATTTGAACCGGAAATCCGGCGGGCGCCTCTTCGTTATCGGTGAATGTTCGCCTATATAACTGAACCTAAGCCAAGACAGAGGAATTCGCAGATGACGGCAAAACCGCACACCGATGCATTTGACCCGAAACCCGTTCTCGATCTCATCGCCAGCATCGAGGCCGACCTGCAGCGGCTGAAGGGCCTGGTCGAACAGCAGGTCGAAAAGTTCGACCCCGCCAACCCGCACAACAAGGCGCCCGACGGCAAGCTGACCGAGGAGGGCGTCGAGTGCTGCTACCGCATGTTCGACGAGGGCAAGTCGCGCTATTCGGTGGCCCAGCAGATGAAGATCTCCTTCGCCGCCGCGACGCATCGGTTCAACACCTGGCGCAAGATGGGTGGGGCGAAGCGGCAGCGGGCGCTACTGGGCTAGGATTGAGCAGATAGGCCCGGCGGACGGCAACTGCCGATGTCGGCGCCGCCCCTCATTGCCCTGCCGGGCATTTCTCCCCGTAAACGGGGAGAAAGAAGCCGACCGGAACGCCGCCGCCCTCCTTGCAACGTTGGTGATTGGCAAAAATGGTCGACTACAGCGTCCTTCTCCCCGTTCACGGGGAGAAGATGGCGGCAGCCAGATGAGGGGCAGCGCTGCCTACGCATCATGACCTTCCAAACTTTGTATCGGTCACATTTTTTCGTTGGCATCGTGCAGCCCTTTACGTGCAGCATGGGCGATCTCATTTCCGCGGGACCTCGCCATGACCACCCCTCCCGGCATCGCCGACATCCGCAGCGCCGCGGCAAAACTCTCCGGCCTGATCGTCGAAACGCCGCTGATCGAATCGCTTGAGCTGAACAAGCGCTTCGGCGGCCGCATCCTGTTCAAGCCGGAGACCTTGCAGCGCACCGGCTCCTTCAAGTTCCGCGGCGCCTACAACAAATTGTCGTCGCTGAGCGAGGAAGAGCGCCGCCGCGGGGTCGTTGCATTCTCCTCAGGCAACCACGCGCAAGGCGTTGCCGCCTCCGCTGCCATGTTCGGCGTCAAGGCGGTCATCGCCATGCCGTCCGACGCGCCAGCGATGAAGATCGGCAATGTCCGCAAAATGGGCGCCGAGGTGGTGCCGTTCGACCGCTTTCGCGATGACCGCCTGACCGTGGTTCGGCCCTACATAGACAAGGGCATGGTGCTGGTGCCGCCCTTCGACGACCCGGCCATCATCGCCGGCCAGGGCACGATCGGCCTTGAACTGATGGCTCAAGCCAAAGCGCTCGGCGTCAGCCTCGACGCGGTTTTTATCCCGTGTGGCGGCGGTGGCCTGAGCAGCGGCATTTCGGTCGCGGTCAAGGATGCTTCGCGCGATACCGCCGTCTGGGCGGTGGAGCCCGAGCATTTCGACGACACCCGCCGCTCGCTCATCAAGGGCGAAAGGGTCTCGAATGAACCCGGCCACAGCTCGATCTGCGATGCGATCCTCACCGCCGAGCCAGGCGAAATCACCTTCGAGATCAACCGCAAAAACCTCGCCGGCGCCATCGCCGTCTCCGACAAGGCGACGGCACAGGCGATGCGCGATGCCATGGCCTATCTCAAGCTGGTGGTCGAGCCCGGCGGCTGCGTCGCGCTGGCGGCGCTGTCGTCAGGCGAGATCGATCTCGCCGGCAAATGCGTCGCCGTGGTGCTGTCCGGCGGCAATGTCGATTTCGGCACCTATGCCGAGATCATGGCGGCGGCGTAGGCTTCAGTCGAGCGTCCGCCTGAACCGCACCAGCGCCACCCCGGCAAACAGCGCCACGAACACGACCAGCCAGCCGATCTCCGTCGCCACCGCCGGCAGTTCGGCGCCTTTCAGCATCACCGCGCGGATGATGCGCAAGAAATGCGTCAGCGGCAGGATCTCGCCGAACAATTGCGCCCAGCCGGGCATGCCGCGATAGGGGAACATGAAGCCGGACAGCATGATCGACGGCAGGAAGAAGAAGAAGGTCAGCTGCAGCGCCTGCATCTGCGTGCGGGCGATGGTCGAGATCGTGTAGCCGAGCAGCACAAGCGCGAGCACGAAGATCAGCACGGCGGTGAGCAGCAGCGACATCGACCCGGTGAAGGGAATGGCGAACAGAAGCTTCGCCGCCGCCAGCACCACCACCACCTGCACCGCGCCGACCGCCAGATAGGGCAGCACCTTGCCCATCATGATCTCCAGCGGGCTGGACGGCATCGCCAGCAGGTTCTCCATCGTACCGCGCTCGGTCTCGCGCGTCAGCGCGATCGAGGTCATCATCACCATGGTCATCTGCAGGATGACGCCGAGCAGACCGGGAACGATGTTGTATTGCGAGATGCCTTCCGGATTGTAGCGCCGGTGCACCACCACTTCGAGCTGGCCCCTGGCCGCCTCGGTCGCCGCCTCCTGCGTGCCGCGTGCCCGCAGCAGCGCCTGGTTGGCGACGGTGCCGAGCGTCGAGATGGCGCCGCTGGCCACCGCCGGATCGGTGGCGTCGGCCTCGATCAGGATCTGCGGGCTGTCGCCGCGTTCGACCCGGCGGGCGAAATCGGCCGGGATGGTGACGACGAAGGCGACATCGCCGCGCGACATCAGGAATTCCGCCTGCGCGGCACTTTGCGCGACATAGTCGAAGCGGTAGTAGCCGGTGGTCTGCAGCGCCGACACCATGGCCCGGGTGTACGGGTCGCTGCTCGTCGCCACCAGTGCCGCCGGCAGGCTCTTCGGATCATTGTTGATGGCATAGCCGAACAGCACCAATTGCATCAGCGGCACGCCCAGCATCATGGCAAAGGTGATGCGGTCGCGCCGCATCTGGATGAACTCCTTGATCAGCACCGCGCCGAGCCGGGCGAAGGAAAAGACGCTGTTCATGCCATATTGTCCCTGGAGCCGGACATGAACTGGATGAACACGTCTTCCAGGCTGGTCTCGCCCGGCGTCACCGTCACCCCCTTGTGCTCCTTCTCGACATCGGCGAGCGCTGCTTGCAGCTTCTTCCTGTCGGAGCCGACGACATGGAGCGTCGCGCCGAACGGCGCCACCTGGTCGACGCCGGGCCGGCCACTGAGTGCGGCAGCAACCTGGTCGAGGCGCGGGCCTTGCACGACAAAGGTCGTCAGCCCGGCATTTTTCACCACCTCCTCGACCGTGCCGGTGGCCAGCATCTTGCCATAGGAGATGTAGCTGATGCGGTGGCAGCGCTCAGCCTCGTCCATGTAGTGGGTGGAGACCAGAACGGTCAGCCCGCCACTGGCGAGGCGATGGATCTCGTCCCAGAATTCGCGCCGCGCTTTAGGGTCGACGCCCGCCGTCGGCTCGTCGAGCAACAATAATTTCGGCTTGTGCATGATGCAGGCGGCCAGCGCCAGCCGCTGCTTCCAGCCGCCGGACAGCGTGCCGGCCAGCTGGTCTTTGCGCGAGGTGAGCCCGAGGTCCTCAAGCGTCTTCGCCACATGCTCGGCAACCGGCTTCAGCTGATAGAGCCGCGCCACGAATTCGAGGTTCTCGCCGATCGTCAGATCCTCGTAGAACGAGAATTTCTGCGTCATGTAGCCGACTTCGCGTTTGATCCGCAGGCTGTCGGTGCGGATGTTGAAACCCAACACCGTGCCTTCGCCCTCATCCGGCGTCAGCAGGCCGCACATGATGCGGATGGTGGTCGTCTTGCCGGAGCCGTTAGGGCCGAGGAAGCCGACGATCTCGCCTTCGGCCACCGTCATCGTCACATGGTCGACGACGGTCTTGTCGCCAAAGCGCTTGACCAGGCCATGGACGTCGATGGCGTTCATTTTGCCTCGTCCACCAGATCGACATCGACGATCTGGCCCGGCTGCAAGGCGCTGGCATCACCCTCCGGCCGCGCCTCGACCAGATAGACCAGCTTCTGCCGGTTCTCGAGCGAATAGATCACCGGCGGCGTGAATTCCGGATCCGGCGAGACATAGCTGACGCGGGCCTTCACCTCCGGCCCGCAGCCGTCGCAATGAACGCCGAGCAGCGTGCCGACCTTGACCGACGAAAACGCGCTTTCCGGAATATAGACGCTGAGCTTCACCGCGCCGTCCGGCAGTATCGAAATGACTGGCGCCGTCGGCCCGGCGGTGTCGCCCGGATTGCGGATGACGTCGTTGACGCGGCCGGGCGAGGGTGCCGCAAGCACGCGCTTCGACAGCCGCCACCCAGCCTGCTCCAGGGTCGCCTGCGCCTGCTTGACCTGGTTGTCGGCGGCCTTGATCGTCTCCGGTCGTGCCGGCAGGCCGCCGACGGCGAGATTGGCCTCGGCTTGGCCGACCTGCGCGTTGGCCGTCTCCAGCGTGGCGGTCGCCGTGTCGAAATCGGCCTGCGTGCCGGTGCCGCGCTTGAACAGGTCGCTGGCGCGGTCGTATCTGCGCCTGGCGTCGGTGGCTTGCGCTTTCGCCATGTCGACTTCCGCCTTGAGCACCGCAATCTCTTCCGGCCGCTTGCCAACCTGCAAATCGGCCAGCTGCGCCTGTGCTTGGGCAAGGCCCGCCTCGGCCAGCGCAACGGCAATCTTGGCGTCGGCGCTCTCCAGCGTCACCACTGGCGTGCCTGATACGACGCGGTCGCCGCGCTTGACCGCGACCGTCTCGACCTGCGCCACCTCGATCGGCGCCAGCAGCACGTAGTCGCCCTCGACATAGCCGACAGCCAGCGGTGCTGCCGGCGCGCAGGCGCTGAACAGCTGCGCGGCGAGTGGCAGCGAACAGAGAAAGCTCATGGTCTTTGCCTCTTCCTTGCAGCCAGTATCGCGCTGAGATTGCCCGATGTGGCCGCCACCACCTTGGCCGCCTCGGCGGCGCCGATGTCGTGCCAGCCCATGCGCCGCATCACCGCCTCGCGGCCGATGCGGAAATAGATGACCTGGCCGATCAGCGTGAACACGGTGAGCCTTGTCGCCTCGCTTTCGGCTGCCTCGCCGGTCGCCTGTTCCCAGATCAGGCAGAGCCGGCGATGCGTCGGCTCGAACACGCCCTCATAGATGCGGTCGAGGGCCGCGGTCGGATGCGACAATTCACGAAGTACAAACTGTACGATCTCGCCGGCCTGCGGACTGGCCACGATAAAGGTGACCATCCGCTCCAGGGCGGCGAAGAGTTGCGCCCGCGCCGCTTCCGGGTGGCCGGCGGTCGCTGCCTGCGGGCTGCCCATCGCCTGGCCGGCAATGGTCTGGATGGTGTCGACGATGTAGTCGGCCGCTGCTGCGCGAAGCCCTTCCTTGCCGCCGAAATGGTAGGCGATCGAGCCAATATTGGCTTTCGCCTCGGCCGCAATCTCGCGCGTCGAGGTGCCGTCAAAACCCTGCCGCCCGAACAATTTCAGCGCCGCCTGCACCAGCGCCGCGCGTGTCGTGTCCGCGGCTGATGGCGGCGTCTTGCTCATGGTCTGACTTTATTCAATCGATTGATTAAAGTCAATATCCCTACGACTCTGGCTTGCCATGTCCGGTCGCACACGCTTTAGTGCGCGGCCATGGGCAAGGAAGTCGAACGCAAATTCCTGGTCTCCAGTGCGGAATGGCGAGATCTGGCCGAGGCGGATATCCGCATTCGCCAGTTCTATCTTGCCGCAGCACCGGGCCGCACCGTGCGCGTGCGCATCAGCGATAGTGCTTCTGCGATGCTGACGCTCAAATTCGGCAGCACGGCCCGCGAACGCGACGAATTCGAGTATCCAATCCCTCTGGCCGAGGCGCAGGAGATGCTGGCCTTCGCCATCGGGCGTGTCATCGAGAAGACACGTCACCATGTTAGGCACCGCGGCTATCTCTACGAAGTCGATGTTTTCGGCGGCATGCTGGCTGGGTTGGTGGTCGCCGAACTGGAGACGCCGGAGGACGTGCCGGACGAAATGCTGCCTGCCTGGCTCGGCCGCGAAGTCACCGGTGAGTCGAGATTCTACAACGCGTCGCTCGCCCTTGGGGGGATTCCGGAGATCGCCGCATGAGTTTTCGTATCGATCCACGCCTGCCGCTGACCGGCGAGGTCAGGCGCATCCTTGCCGAAGAGATCGGCAAGGCGCTCATTCATCTGGACGTCGCGCGCAGCCGGCCGGAACAGGCACTGCACAAATGCCGCAAGAGGCTGAAGAGCGCGCGCGCCTTGCTGCGCCTGGTCCGTTCCGGAGACGAAACGTTCTGCGATGCTGAAAATCATTGCTACCGCGAGGTGGCGACCTTGCTTGCCGGTCCGCGCGAGGCGACCGCGCTGGTCGAGACGATCGACCGGCTGGCAGCGAGCTTCCCCGAACACAGCACCGGTGGCGGCCTCGATGCCGTGCGCGACACCCTCGTCGCGCGCCAGAACGAGATGCATGGCGGCGCCGGTCTTGGCGCTGCGATAGGGGCAGCGATCGCCGCTTGCGAGGAGGGCCTCGCGCGGGTCGAAAAGCTTGCTTTGCCCGACCAGCCGGAACAGGCCGCCGACGTGCTTGCCGAAGGCGCCCGCATCGCCTTGCGCCGTGCCAGAAAGGCGCTGGACAAGGCCGGATCGCGCGGCGAAGCCGATGACTTCCACGATCTGCGCAAAGCCGCCAAGACCCACAGCATGCATCTGTCGCTGCTCGGCAGGCTATGGCCGACGCCGATCAAGACCCGGCGCAAGGCGGTCGACGAACTTGGCGAACGGCTGGGCGAACTGCACGATGTCTTTGTGATGCGCGCGCTGCTCGAAGCCGATGACCAGCCTCTCGGCGAGCCGCAGGACACCAAGCTTCTCGGCAAGCTGCTCAAGCGCTCGGAAAAAAGCCTGAAGAAGACCTGCCTCGCCGAAGCCGCCGAGCTGTTCGGCGACAGCCCCCGGCGCTCGACACGGAAGCTCGCCCGCAAGGTGCGCGACGATCTGGCCGGGGCGGCGGCTCAGGAAGAAGCTGGCCTGCCCATCGCCGGCTGATGATGGCCCAGACCGCCGGTCTGTGGTAATCGCCATCTACGATGACTGCGCCCGCCGAAACGCTTCTCGACCGCCTTGGCCGCTGGCTTGCCGGCCGGCTGCAGGATGAATCCTCCGGCTATGAGCCCTACACGCCGTCCGACGCCGAAACGTTGCGCCGGACGCTCGAGCCGGGCGACATCCTGCTTATCGAGGGCAACCAGAAGATCTCGGCGGCGATCAAATACCTGACCCAGTCGACCTGGTCGCATGCGGCCTTCTATGTCGGCGATGCCCTGGCTGAACCGGAGGACGGATCGGAGCGGCGGCGCCTGATCGAGGTCACGCTCGGCGAAGGCTGTGTCGCCGTGCCGCTGTCGCGCTATCGCACCTATAACACCCGCATCTGTCGGGCGAGCGGCCTGGCGCCGGAAGACCGCGACAAGGTCGTTGCCTTCATGATCGGCAAGCTCGGCCTGAAATACGATCTCAAGAACATTTTCGACATGCTGCGGTTTTTCTTCCCCACACCGCCGGTGCCGGTGCGCTGGCGCCGCCGTATGCTGGCCTTCGGCTCCGGCGACCCGACGCGCGCCATCTGCTCCACGCTGATCGCCGAAGCCTATGGCCAGATCCGCTATCCGATCCTGCCTGAGATCACCCGCGCCCCCGGCCGCGCCTCGGCGCAGTCGACCTACATGCGCAAGGAAATCCTGCACATCCGCCACCACTCGCTCTACACGCCGCGCGACTTCGACCTGTCGCCGTTTTTCCGCATCGTCAAGCCAACGCTGGAATATGGTTTCGACTATCGGGAAATGGTCTGGGACGACAAGGCTGCCGATGCATAGGCGAAAGCCGCCGAGCAACTCTCAGAGCATGATCCCGAAAAGTGGGAACCGGTTTTCTCGGACAAACGAGAACTGTTTTGTCCAGAGATCATGCTCAAACAATCAGATAGAGCCCATCCCGATTCCATCGGAATGAAACAATGCTCTAGGCGAGCCCGGCTTTGCGCACGGCGTCGGCAAAGGACCGGCTGACCGGAAGCAAGGCATCGTCGGCCAGCTTCAGGAACAATTTGCCGTCCCTGCGCCGGCTGCCGGTGACGGCATCCAGCGCCACCCAATGCGAGCGATGGATTTGCAGCCCGGCAACATCGCCGGCCTCGCGTATGGCATCGGCAAGCCGCATCAGAACCAGCGTCGTCCCCTTGTCGGTATGCACTTCGACATAGTGGTCCTGCATCGAGAGGTAGGCGAGCTTGCCGCGGGCGGCATGCGGCAGGCGGTCGATCAGCGGCGGGCGCGCTGGTTGCGACGGCGCTGGCGACACGCGCTGGTCGGGCGTCGCCTGCTCCTCCTCGGTTTGCACAACAGATGGTGGCGCGGCGCCGACGCCTGCTTCGCGTGGCGGGCCGCTACCGGCCAGTGTCGTCAGGAAGGAAATTGCCGCAGCGATCAGGCTGCAATTGACGAACAGCTTGGCGACATCGGCGGCGGGCGGAACCGGGCCGCCGAACAGTGCCAGGTTGAACGCAAGCACGACCAGCGCCACCGGCAGGCCGGCGGCAATGCCGGCAATCGCGCTGCGCGCCGGCCGCGTTCCCTTGGCGCCGAGCAGGGCGCCGAGCGTCAGCTTGATCGAGAGATAGCCGACGGCAAAAGTGGCGAGCGCCAGCGCCAGCCAGTAGGCCAGCCGCGGCATGAGATCGAGCTGCTGGTAGGTGCCGAACGGACCGGTGATGCCAAGCACCAGCGAGACCACCAGAATCGCTCCCCAGAAGCGCGGCGAAAACAGCAGCGCCTGCATTTCGCGAAGCGTGAGATGCAACAGCATGTCTTTCACGTAGCCGTTCGTTCCTTCCCGAAGCCGCGTTTGCCGCGGCGCCGCCGGCTCAGCATGGTGCCGATGAACCGCAGCGCCAAGCGATACCGCGCCGGCGGCAACCCTTCAACCGCACACGGAGTTTTCGCAATGTCTCTTCTCCTCGCCCGGATCACCGACATCCTTTCCCACACGCCGCTCTGGGTCTGGCCCTTGATCGCCTACGGCCTGTTCGTCGGCTGGAACCGCACCAGGGATCGGGTCGTGGCGCCGTCGCGCCTGTTCATCATGCCGGCATTGATTGCCGGCCTGGCGCTCTACAATCTGCTTTCGTCCGGCATCTCCGCCGGCGGGCTGCTCGGCTTCGCCGGCGGTGCGGTTGCCGGCACGCTGGCCGGCATGGCCGTTGCGCGCCGCCGCCCCGCCAGATTGCTCGACGACGGCCGGCTGGCGCTGCAGGGCGACTGGGTACCGCTGGCGATCATCGTCGCCATCATCGTCATCCGCTACGCCAAAGGCGTCGCTCTCGGTCTGGATCCCGCTCTGGCTCAAGACACCGGCTTCGTGCTGGCGAGCGCGGTCCTGTCGGGTTTTCTGGCGGCAATGATGATTGCCCGCACCATCGGCCTGCTGCCGTCAGGGGTCTTTCGCGCCGCCGCACGGTGACCAGACTATGCCGGCAGCGGCCGCCGTCCCTTTGCGGTCACGGCAGGCCGCGCGCCGGCATCCCTCGGGTGCGGCCCGATCGGCATGATCGCCTCAAACGGCGTCGCACCGAAGGCAAAGGTCCATTTGTAGCCGGTGAGCCCGTCTTCGGGCGTCGTGTGCTGGTCGTGATGGGCGAGCAGCTTGGCGCGCTCCGCCAGTTCCTCCGCCTCGCGCCGCACCATCTCCGCCGTCTCCGGCCGCATCCGCCTGGAGAAGCTGACGAAGGTCGCCTCCTGCTCCAGATGCGTGATCGCCCAGCCGATGAAGTTCTTGTTGGTCATCTCGAACAGCGGCCGCAGCGGTCCTTCGAAATTCCACTGGATCGGCGTCTCGACCAGCAGCCTTGCCGTGAGACCGCGGCCGAGCGCCACCAGGCCGAGTTCCTCGAGATCGCGCAGATAGAGGAACATCGAGGCCTCGCTCAAGCCTTGCGAGCGCATGATGCCATCGGGGGTGAATTTTTCCGACAGCATGACGAAGATGAACAGCAGCGCCGGCCGGCCGGCGAGCTTGAGTTCGATTTCCGGCGCCACGCGGTTGGCCGGCCCCGGCCCCCGGCTCATCGAGCCGAGCACGTTTTCCAGTTCGACGCCGGCTGCCGAGCAGATTTCCATCAGCCGGTCGAGCTTGCAGTTGCATTCGTGAAAAATGCGCTTCACCGTCGGTTCCGAAACGCCCATGCGCTCGGCCAGCACGCGATAGGTGACGCCCTTCGCCTTCAGCGTCCGCTTCAGCGCCTCGAAGATCAGGCCATTCATGAGATGCACCTCTTTTGCGCAATTTCGTATCGATATTCGATACTAGTGGCAATCGGCCTTCCGCAAGAGTATCGAAAAGCCTAGCTCTCCGCCATCACCGAAGGAGACCCAGTCATGAAAGCCCTCATCACCTCCACAGTCCTCGCCGTCGCCGGTATGGCGATCGTGCCCGCCGCCCAGGCTGGCGAAATCTGGCGCGCGACAGGCCTCGAGCAGCCGGAATCGGCGCTGTTCGATGCCGCCAACAAGCGCATCATCGTCTCCAACATCGTCGGCAATGCCGGCGAAGCCGACGGCAACGGCTATCTCTCGGTGCTGTCGCTGGACGGCAAGGTAACCACCCAGCATTGGACCGACGGCATGGACGCGCCCAAGGGTATGGCGATTTCAGGCGGAAAACTCTATGTCGCCGACATCACCAACGTCCGCGTCGTCGATCTCGCCAGCGGCAAGCCGGTTTCGACGATCGACGTGCCGAATGCCGTCTTCCTCAACGACATGACATCAGACGCCACCGGCAAGGTCTACGTCACCGACATGCTGGCAGACGCGATCTACCGCATCGACGGCGACCAGCCGGAGCTGTTTGTCAAGGATGCGGTTCTTGCTTCGCCCAATGGCGTCTTCGCCGATGGCGGCAGGCTGATCGTGGCGTCCTGGGGCAAGGGCATCAAGGCTGACTTCAGCACGGCGGAGCCGGGCGGCCTGCTGGCGGTCGATCTCGCCAGCAAGGCAATTTCGCCATTGCCGGGCGCGCAAAACTTCGCCGACCTCGATGGTGTCATCGCCATTGGCGGCACCGTCTATGCCACCGCCTACATGACCGGCACGCTCTATCGCTACAAGCAAGGCGGCAAGCCGGAGGCAGTCATGACCTTCAAGCCCGGCAGCGCCGACATCGGCACCGACGGCAAGTCGACGATCTATGTGCCGCTGATGAACGAAGGCGAAGTCGCGGCGCTCAAGCTCGACTGAGCGCTAATGCCTCGATCAGGACGATGGCGCGGCGCTAACCCCGCCGCGCCGCATCGATTGCCGCGACGTCGATCTTTTTCATGTCCATCATCGCGTCAAACGCGCGCTTGGCCTCGTCGCCGCCTGCCGCCATCGCCTCGGTGAGTGTGCGTGGCGTGATTTGCCACGACACGCCCCATCTGTCCTTGCACCAGCCACAGGCGCTCTCCTGGCCGCCATTGCCGACGATGGCATTCCAGTAGCGGTCGGTCTCCTGCTGATCGTCGGTGGCGATCTGGAACGAGAAGGCCTCGCTCTGTTTGAAGACGGAACCGCCGTTGAGGCCGATGCAGGGAATGCCGGCAACCGTAAAATCGACCGTCAACACGTCGCCCTTCTTGCCCGAGGGATAGTCGCTCGGTGCACGGTGGACGGCGCCGACCGCGCTATCGGGAAAGGTCTTGGCGTAGAAGTGGGCCGCAGCCTCCGCCTCCTTGTCGTACCAGACGCAAATCGTGTTCTTCGGCATGCGTGCTCCTCTCGATTTCCCTGTGCTCTTCCGCTCTTGCAAAATAGGTCGCCGCCCGCCTTTCTCAACCGTGGAAAACCAGCCGCTAGCGAAGCCAATCGCTGTGTCTGCTGGCGAATCGGCAGTTCCGTCATTAGATGACGCTGACCTCCAACGCCAACGCGGTTTCCCCTCATGAAGAAAATCGGCTTTCTGTCATTCGGACATTGGACGCCCTCGTCCCAGTCGCAGACACGCTCTGCAGCCGATACGCTGCTGCAATCCATTGACCTGGCGGTCGCCGCCGAGGAGCTTGGCGCCGACGGCGCCTATTTCCGCGTGCATCACTTCGCCCGCCAGCTCAGCTCGCCGTTTCCGCTGCTGGCCGCGATCGGCGCCAAGACGAGCCGCATCGAGATCGGCACCGCCGTGATCGATATGCGCTATGAGAACCCGCTCTACATGGCTGAGGACGCCGGTGCGGCCGATCTGATTGCCGGCGGGCGCCTCCAGCTCGGCATCAGTCGTGGATCGCCCGAGCAGGTCATCGACGGCTGGCGCTACTTTGGCTTTGCGCCAGCGGAAGGCGAGAGCGACGCCGACATGGCGCGGCGTCACACGGACGTGTTCCTCGACATTCTGAGGGGCCAGGGCTTTGCCCAACCCAACCCGCGGCCGATGTTTCCGAACCCGCCCGGGCTGCTGCGTCTCGAGCCGCATTCGGAAGGGCTGCGCGAGCGGATCTGGTGGGGTGCCGCCACCAACGCTACGGCGCAATGGGCGGCGAAGCGGGGGATGAACCTGCAGAGTTCCACCCTGAAATTCGACGAAAGCGGAAAGCCGTTCCACATCCAGCAGGCAGAGCAGATCCGCCTGTATCGCGCCGCCTGGAAGGAGGCCGGGCATGCGCGCGAGCCGCAAGTGTCGGTCAGCCGCAGCATCTTTGCGCTGGTCGACGATCGCGACCGCGCCTATTTCGGCCGCAGCGACAGCCAGGACCACTTCGGCTACATCGAGCCCGAGAAACTCGCCGTCTTCGGACGCAGCTATGCCGCCGAGCCGGACGTGCTCATCGAGCAGCTGAAGGGCGACGAGGCGATCGCGGAAGCCGACACGCTGCTGCTCACCGTGCCGAACCAGCTCGGCGTCGACTACAACGCGCATGTCATCGAGGCGATCCTGACCCATGTCGCTCCGGCGTTGGGGTGGCGGTGAGCCTATCTCGTGAACGCCGGCCACACGGATCATCCGCCGCTTGCTCGCGCGGAGCTGCCGACTGACACGGCCGCTCTCGCCCGCCATCTCATCGGCAAGGTCGTGGTGCGGGCATTGCCCGAAGGGATCCTCAGTGGCCGCATTGTCGAGACCGAGGCCTATGTCGTCGGCGATGCCGCAGGGCATGGCTACCGGGGAATGACTGCGCGCAACCGTTCGCTGTTTCTCGAGCGCGGGCACGCCTATGTCTATCTCGCCTACGGCATCTCCTTCATGCTGAATGTTTCCAGCGAGATGCAAGGGATAGGAACCGGCGTGCTGGTCAGGGCACTTGAGCCGCTCGAAGGCATCGACATCATGCGGCGTAATCGCGGCGTCGAACGCCTGCGCGACCTCGCGCGCGGACCAGGACGGCTCGCCCAGGCGTTGCGGATCGATCGTTCGCTCGACGGGCTCGATCTGTGCCGGCAAGGCGCGCTATGGCTTGCAAGCGATGACCAACAACCCGGCGACATCGGGCAGGGGATCAGGATCGGCATTTCGAAAGATGCGGATCGCCCGCTGCGATTTTATCTCAGGGGCAGCCCCTTCGTTAGCGGTCCGAGATCGCTCAACGGATAAGGGCGCTATCGCCACTCGACATTGGCCCTCCACATCGCCGGGGCTGCCATCTGGTCCTGCTCTTTGCTCTGGGATATCCGGCAGCACATGAGTGCAGCCGTGAAGACACCCAGCCTGACCGGCGTCGTTTCCCCGATGATCCCGGTGCTCGTCTGTGCGCTGGCAATCTGCCTGCTGTCCGGCATGGATGCGGCGATGAAGACGCTGGTTATTGCCGTCGGTGTCTACAACACGGTGCTGTGGCGCAGCCTGGTCGCGACCGTCGTCGCCGGCGCTGTCTGGTCGGCGGGGCCGCGCTCACGGCCAACCCTTGCGGTGCTGCGGCTGCATGCGCTGCGCGCCGCGATTGTCGGCATCGTTCTCCTTTGTTTCTTTTGGGGACTCGCCAGGCTGCCGCTGGCGGAGGCGATCGGGCTCAGCTTCGTCGCGCCCCTGTTCGCCCTCTTTCTCGCAGCACTTTTGCTGGGCGAACGAATCCGGCCGCAGGCGATCTGGGCATCGCTGGCCGGTATCGCCGGCGTCGCCATCATACTGGGCGGCCAGTTCGGCCGCGCCAGCTACTCGCAGGATGCCCTGCTCGGCACGGTGGCGGTGCTCGTCTCGACGGTGTTCTATGGCTACAATCTGATCCTCTCCCGGCAACAGGCGCTGCTGGCCAAGCCGATCGAGATCATGCTGTTCCAGAACCTTTGCGTTGCAATCTTCGTCGGCCTCGCAGCACCTTGGTTCGCCGTCGCTTTGCCGACCAATCTATGGCTTCCCCTGGCAGGGGTGACGGTGCTGTCGCTCAGCGGCCAATTCCTGATGAGCTGGTCCTACGCCCGCGCCGAAGCGCAATATCTGATCCCGACCGAATACTCGGCCTTCATCTGGGCGATCGCGCTTGGCTGGTTCTTCTTCGACGAGGCGCTGGCCTGGACCACGCTGGCCGGAGCCTGCCTGATCGTCGCCGGCTGCCTGATCGCCGCGCGCGCAAACCCCAGGCTTGCCGAGCCGATCGAGGCGACAGTTTGAGCGGGCATGTCTTCCCACCCGAAAGGCTCTACCGCACGCGATTAGGCAACGGGCTTTGAGCTGCTCCAGAGGATAGTCGTATCCCGAAGCACCCGAGCCACTGAGGTGTCGTCCGCGTCGGCGATCATATGGCATGGTGATAGCATTGGCGTAGCGCTGCTCGATAGGGATGCAGCATTCTGCCCCGCAGGAGTCCGTGCGGACTCAGTTCGGCGTGCCGCCCTTGAGGTAGTCGATCTCGGGCGTGGCGGTGTACAGTCGCCGCATGTTTCGGACCTTGTTCAGAGGCAATACCACAATGGCTTGCCCGTCGAAGATAATGGCGAATCCCGAGGTCATTCTCAGAATCCGACCACTGATCACCCCCTTGTCAGTCTCGACCTCCGTTGTCGCAGCCGACATGTTGGAGATGGTACGAAGACTATCAGCGGCGCCGCAAGAAAAAGGGACGTAAATCAATGAGAAGGCGAGCCAAACCAGGCCTACGGTTCGCGTCCTGAATATCAGATTGGCAATGGCCGCAAGGCCGGCGAGCGGCAGATAGGCGAAGGCAAGATGCCCCCCGGTCGATTGGTGAGGTCCCTCATAGAAGTACCAGGACCCAGCGAGGCCGATCGCGATCAGCCCGATAGAGGTCACTATCGTGCGCATTTGGCGCTTTGGCGCATCGGCAATGAAGCGGGCAATGAGCAGCGCTAGCCACGCCGCGACCGACATCGGGAGCAGTGCGATCGATGCTCCGATCAAGAGGTCTTGCACGGTAAGCACGGAGATGAGGCTCCACTCAACCGGCGCAAAGAAACCGAGATTGTAGAGCGTCGCGCCGACCATCGCAGTGACCGACAGGCCGGTAGCGATCTCGGTCAGACTCCGCTGCTCGAGCGACAGATGCTGGCGAAGCGCCGCTATTTCAATCATCGCGCCTGCTCCACGCCGAATGGTCATTGGCGTTCAGCAGATGGCGTCGGGAGAGTTTGGCAAACATGGCGATGTTCCTCGAGTTGCGATTGCACGAACTCGATAGACCTGTCGCCTGAACTAGACTTGAATGAAGGGGCTAAGCCGTCATCGGACGGGATGCCGGAGGAAGTTGCTGGCGCAACGAACTTGGAGCGAGCCCATACATCCTACGGGTCGTTCGGCTCAGATGGGCAGAATCCGCGAAGTTCGTCGCATGAGCCGCATCGGTCCAGGATGTTCCCCCAAAGCCGAGTTCGAGCGCACAATTGAGCCTTGTCCAAAGAAGATAGGCTCGAAACGAGATGCCTGTTTGCTCGACTAAAAGGTGTCTGAAGCGCCCTGCGGAGAGCCCAACATGATGGGCCACCGCTTCGAGGGTGAGCTGCTCTCCCAATTTTGCGGCAATAAAGGCGGTGGCACGAATAATCCGCTGATCGACCAGGCTTGCTGGAACACCTCCGCAAAGAGCGTAAAGCGTCTCCAGCGCGATATCCTCGAGCTCTTCGTCGAGGTTACCATTGTCGAACGCAGAACGAAGAGCCTTGGCGTGTGGCGCTATGTCGGCTGGGGGGAGGCCCAAGATATGGTCGCCTCCAAAGCGGGCCAAAAGGGCACGGCCCAGCGCAGACTCGGGCTCGCAGAAGAGGTTGGCAGCCGTCTTGCCGGGTGCCTGGAACGAGTGCGCAAGGTCGGGCGGAATGAAAGCCGCGCCGTACGATACCCAGGCTGCCGTGTCACCCGTTCGGAACTGCACGCGATCGGACAGACCCACGCTGACCTGAATGGCATGGTGGGAGTGAAGCTCAATCGGGCCAACTGCCTGCCCAATCCAAAGGCTTCCGCCAGACCAGAAAATGATCCTGCCAATGCCTGAAATCTGCATGCGGCTTTTATGCCATAGATCTCGCAAAGATTGGAGACGGTTGACGTTCGGGCCCTTGTCGTCATGGCGTCAGTGACATTCAGCTAGTCTGCAATGGCTGGCCCGTGTCACCAACTAGAGGTCATAGATGTGAGTTCGCCCAGGTCAGGCGAACGGAAGGTTCGGACCGCGAAATCCCACGGCGAAGAAAACAAGGTAGGGTGTCGGGAGCGAAGCCGGTCGTTCGTCCTTTGGATGCCCATCAACACAACTGGACACCTGACCAAACCCGGAGTTCCAATGACCCCAACCATCACAGCTTTTGAGCGCTCACCCGACCGCGGCAAGGGACTGTCACGTGACATGCGTGTTCGCTGGGCGCTCGAAGAGGTGGGCCAACCCTACCATGTTCGGCTTGTTTCGTTCAGCGGGATGAAGGAGCCCGCGCATCGTGCGCTGCACCCATTCGGCCAGATACCGACCTATGAGGAAGGCGATCTCGCTCTGTTCGAGTCAGGTTCGATCGTGTTCCATATCGCGCAGCGCCATGCGGGCCTGCTGCCGGACGATCCGAATGCCCGGGCGCGCGCGATCACCTGGATGTTTGCCGCGCTGAGCACGATCGAGCCGCCGATCTTGGAACGGACGATGCCCATGATCGTGGAGCGCGACAAGCCCTGGTACGCGGAGCGCATGCCCATGCTCGACGGCCGCGTCCGTCAGCGGCTGGACGACCTTTCCACCTGGCTCGGCGATGCCGACTGGCTCGAAGGCGCGTTCAGCGCCGGCGACCTGCTGATGGTGAC
The DNA here is from genome assembly GCF_056403215.1 of Mesorhizobium sp. P2_H9. Taxonomy (NCBI): domain Bacteria; kingdom Pseudomonadati; phylum Pseudomonadota; class Alphaproteobacteria; order Hyphomicrobiales; family Phyllobacteriaceae; genus Mesorhizobium; species Mesorhizobium sp. P2_H9. The sequence goes on from NZ_JBFUFX010000021.1 coordinate 77,885, forward strand.
GGTGCTGCTTAGATTGAGCACATCAGGCATATTGGAGGACTATCCGACCCTCTCCGCCTATATCGCCCGCGGCGAAGCGCGGCCGGCCTACAAGCGTGCCTTCGACGCTCAATTGGCGGTGTTCACCGCCGCATCGACGGGTTGAGGCAGCGTGCTGTCTATGGATATTTCGTCTGGTTTGCGATCGCGTCCTGTAGGCTTGTATCGCCCTGCAAATCTTTTGGCGGCGGCAGACTGGAGCACTGCGCTCCTTGATGGCTGCCACGAGGCCCAATGGGCCAAGCACGACACCAAAGCCCCACCCCGGATGCTGCTTTTCGCGAACAGCGCCTACACCCCTATACCCAGACGGGTGTTCAACGCGGTCGCACCTGCGCGAGCAGCGCCTCAACCATAGGCAGCATGTTTCTAACGATGATCGCATCACCCGCTGCATTTGGGTGGTCGTGGTCCGCTTGCAGCAACTCCGGATGCCCAGTCACGCCTTCCTTGAAGTCGGCATAGAGCAAGTCTCCGTGCTTGGTCGCTAGCTCGGAGAACATCTTTGAAAACAGCTCGGCATAGTCAGCCCCGAGCCTAGACGAGCAATAGCCATAGGCCGCGGTTCCAACCACAAGCACTGGAACGCGCTTCTGGGCGAGGATACTCAGAATCTGGTCGAGGTTCGCTCGCGTGTCCTCCAGGTCGATACGAGCGCAATCGTTCTGACCCAATTCAACGATGACAACGTGGTTTGCAGGGTTCGCCTGCAGGTCAAGGCCATCCTTGGATCGCCAGCCAAGCGAGACCCCGTTCGCTGGTCGCCCTGTACCCCACCTCGACCATTGTCACTGGGTGCCCAGCGGCGTTCAGCCCAGACTTTAGCTTCGTCGCAAAGGTCTCTGTGGCTGCTACGCCATAGCTGTTGATGTAGCTGTCGCCGAGGGTGACGATTGTCGGAGGTGCATCCTCGGCATCCAAATTGCCGGCCAACCCCAACATTGCGGAAAGTGCGGCAAGGGCCACAAACGAGGCGTCACGCACTTTTGTCATGGCCTACCTCCAGCGGGACCATTCGGGGCTATCCTGGCCTAAGCCTCAGCGCCCTTGATGGATCGCAACAGCACAGTCTCACGACCGCATCGGCGAAGGAAGGTGGCCGCGCCAGGCTCATGAAGTAGCCGCCGTCGGCTATCCTGCTTCCGGTTCAGCTGCGCCCGCGCATCCCGGATCGAAGCGGCATAGGTCACCAGCGGGCGCTTGACGCCGTGGTCAGCGTGCGCCGTATCTGCGGCGAGGCGCCCGAGATGATGAGGCGCACGCCGGCGCAGTCAGCTCGGCGCTGCTGACCGGGGCTCAAGGAAGCGTTCAGCGCCGGAACGGGTCGGGGCGGCGCAGGTCTACCGGGCCGCGTGAACACGTGGTCTGTGGCGATATCGAACGCGCGCGATCACGCATCCACCCTCGCAGTCAAGATTATTGAGATATCCACCACAGCTCGCTGAGAGCTCACGTCGAAGAAACAGGAACACCATTGTCTCGAGCAAATTCTTCGACCAGGAAATCAAGGAAGACGCGGGTTTTTGGGGCAAGGTGCTGCCGGGCCGGGTAGACCGCATACAACGTGGTTTCGACCATGTTCCAGTCATCAAGCACCGATTGAAGCCGACCTAACCTCAGATCACCCTCGATATAGGAAGAGGGGATCAGGCTGATGCCGAAGCCTTCCCGTAGTGCATCGCGCACGGCAAGGCTCGACGAGACCGAATATCGGCCGTCGATGGCGATTCGCTCGATGCGACCATCCTTGCGGAATTCCCATATGTCCGGGTGGCCAGAGAGGCTGAACCGGATGCAGTTGTGCGCTTTCAAATCGGAAGGCGTTCGAGGTTTGCCGTGCCTCTCGAAATAGGAAGGCGTCGCACACAAAACGTGCGGCATGACTTCCAATTTTCGCGCGACCAGGCTGGAATCCTCAAGATTGTCGCTGGCGCGAATGGCAAGATCGAACCCCTCGCGGACGATGTCGACGCGCCTGTCATCGAGATGCAGATCGAGTTTCAGATCGGGGTAGCGCGTCAGAAACGCCGGAATTTCGGTTGAAAGCCGCGTCAAGGTGACAGTCATAGGCGCGCTCACCCGCAACGTACCAGCCGGCGCCGTCCTTGTGGGGGAAAGGACCTGATCCGCCCTCGCCAAGGCATCGAGCCCTTGCGTGACATACTGGAGATAGATCCTGCCTTCCTCGGTCAGGGCCATACGCCGGGTCGTGCGGTTGATGAGCCGCGTGCCGAGATTGGCCTCAAGTTCGGCAACGTTCTTGGTGATTGCGGAAGCAGACAGACCGAGCCGCCGTCCAGCTTCGGCAAAACTATTCAGTTCCGCCACCTGCCGGAAGACCTGCAAGGCTGTAAGGCGATCCATTAAACTATTCTCCGTTGGTAAAGAATATCTTTCAAAAATTGCATATTATCGTATTCTAGTAAATTGTCTACGGTCGTAAGAATGACGATCAATCCCACAATTGCGCTTATCGAACAGCGCGTTTCAGCCAATCTGTTCGACGCCTCGCACGTTCTAACGGATGCCGAGATCGCGGAACTGGCGCGCCTGGCAACGCGCGCGCCGAGCGCCTACAACCTTCAGAACTGGCGCTTCATCGCGGTGCGGGCCCCTGAAGCAAAGCAGCGACTGCACCGTCTCGCGCATGGCCAAGCCAAGGTACAAGCCGCGGCGGTGACCTTCATCATATGCGGCGTGCTGCCTGACCCCGCTTCTCTCGCCGGAAGGCTGCATCCTTTTGTGGAAGCCGGTTTTATGCCGTCGAACATGGCCTCGGGTTGGCAGGAAGGTTCCCGCGCACAATATGGCGATCCACAGACAGCCCGCGATGAAGCAGTGCGCTCTGCCGCTCTTGCCGCTGCAACTCTGATTTTTGCAGCCGAAGCCCTGGGCTTTGTCTCCGGTCCAATGGGTGGTTTCGATACTGACGGCGTTTCGCATGAGTTTGGCCTCGGCCCCAATGAAGTGCCGGTGATGCTCGTCGCGATCGGCCGCTCCCTGCCAGGAAATTGGCCGCAAAAACCCCGCCGCCCGCTTACCGAGGTTCTCGAACTCTCATGAAAACGACTGCTTCCGATCTGCTGCTGACGGCAATTTCGCCGGCGATATGGGGCAGCACCTATATCGTCACTACCCACTTCCTGCCGGGCTTTTCCCCGATGACGGTGGCCATGCTGCGTGCCTTGCCTGCCGGCTTGCTGCTGCTGGCGGTCGTTCGGCAGCTCCCAACGGGCATCTGGTGGCTGCGCGGCTTCGCCCTTGGGGCGCTTGACATCTCGATCTTCCTGAGCATGCTGTTCGTCGCGGCCTACCGGCTTCCGGGTGGAGTGGCCGCGACGGTGCTGTCGGTTCAGCCGTTGATAGTAGTTTTCCTCGCTTCTGTCTTTCTTGGCAGCCCAGTTCGCCCGTTCTCGATCCTCGCCGCCCTTGTAGGGATTGGAGGTGTTGCGCTGTTGGTGCTGACCCCTCATGCAGCTCTCGATGTAGTCGGCGTTTTAGCTGGTCTAGCGGGAGCGGCCTCAATGGCCTTCGGGACGGTATTGAGCCGAAGATGGCAACCGCCCGTTTCACCTCTGACGTTGACGGCATGGCAACTGACCGCCGGTGGTCTCCTCCTTGTCCCGATAGCTCTGGCTTTTGAACCATCAATCCCCCTCCCGACCGAGACTAACCTGCTTGGGTTGGCATGGCTCGGACTGATTGGTGCGGCCATGACTTATGTCCTTTGGTTCCGGGGCGTAGCGAGACTGGAATCCGCAGTGGTCTCATTCTTGCTTTTCCTCAGCCCGGTAACGGCCGTATTGCTTGGATGGGTGTTCCTCGACCAAACACTGTCGTTGCCTCAAATCGCCGGCTTCGGTTTTGTCATCTGCAGTATCTGGCTAGGGCAACGCGCGCCTCGCAGTTCGGATTAAACCGCAACATCAAGACGGGTCGTGCCTACCACACCTAAGAAGGAGACGAGGAATGTCCAGAATGATTTTTGTGAACCTGCCGGTTGCTGACCTTGCTAAGTCGAGGGCATTCTATGAAGCCGTCGGTTTCACGAACAACCCGCAGTTTAGTGATGACACGGCGGCCTGCATGGTCGTCTCAGAGAGCGTCAACGTGATGCTCCTGACCCATGCGAAATGGCAGACCTTCACGAGCCGACCCATTCCGCCAGCCACGTCGAGCGAAGTCATGCTGGCGCTGTCATGTGACAGCCGCGATGCAGTGGACGCGATGAACAATGCTGCATCGGCCAATGGCGGGACCGCGGACATCAACCCCAAGCAGGACCTTGGCTTCATGTATAACCGCAACTTGGCCGATCCCGACGGTCATGTCTGGGAAGCGATGTGGATGGACATGTCGGGCGCACCTGGCGCGGTATAAAAGCACTCTTTCGAAGGGGACCATCCGATGGCCGCGCCAAACCACAATCCCAAGGTCGATGCTTACGCTGGACAGGCTGAAGACTTCGCCAAGCCAATCCTTGCGCACCTGCGTCGCCTCATCCACGCGACCTGCCCGGAAGTCGTGGAGGAGGTCAAATGGGGAATCCCCCATTTCGACTACAGGGGCGAAATGATGTGCATCTTCGCGGCCTACAACAAGCACTGCTCTTTCAGCTTCTGGAAAGACTCGCTGATGGCCGATGCACGGCTCAGGGGGAATGCAGAATTGGCCGCCGCGAAGCGCTTCATGGGCAACCTTACGAGCCTTGCCGACCTGCCCGCCGACGCCGAGCTGACTGCTTGGATAAAGGAAGCGATGTCGCTCAATGACAGCGGCGTGAAACTCCCGCCGCGAAAGTCCAAAGACCCCAAGGAGGTAGAAATACCTGCCGCTTTCGCTGCGGCGCTCACTGCCAAGCCCGAGGTCAAGGCGATTTTCGACAGCAAGTCGGCTTCGTTTCAAAAGGAATACAATATCTGGATCGGCGAGGCTAAAACGGATGGAACGCGTGTCAAGCGGATCGAGGAGTCGTTAACCTGGATAATCGAGGGTAAAGGGCGCTTCTGGAAATATGCCAAATCTGGATGATGCTGCGTGATTTGGCATCAAAGGAGTAGTTGTCACGTGGGCCGATAAGCCCCCGCCGTCTCAGCCGCCGGCCGGCAATCCCGCTTGCTACTGCGTCTCCAGCTTCCCATTCAGCTGCGCACGGGCATCCCCGATCGAAGCGGCATACGTCACCAGCGGGCGCTTGACGCCGTGGTTGATCAGCGTGCGCCGTATCTGCGGCGAGGCGCCTGAGATAATGAAGCGCACGCCGGCGCGCTTTGCCTTGTGGGCGGCCCCCTCGATGACATTGGCGGCCGTCGAATCGAAGAATGGCACGGCCGAGCAGTCGAGGATGAAGTTCTTGCGCTGGTCGGCGATGCGGTCGAGCACGGTGCCGACCGTGGAGGCAGCGCCGAAGAAGAAGGCGCCCGAGATGCGGTAGACCACGGTCTCGGCGTCGGTCGCCTCGCTGGAATCATAGACGCTGGCGCTGTCGGCGACATCGTCCTGCACCAGCGACTGGTCGGCTTCGACCGCGATCGACTTGGCCATACGGTCGATGAACAGGATCGAGCCCAGCGCGAAGCCGACGACAATGCCTTCGGTCAGGTCGCGGAAGACGACGATCAGGAAGGTCGCCAACAGCACCAGCGCGTCGCCGCGCGAGGCGCGCAGGAGCGTGGCAAAAGCCTGTTTTTCGAACATGTTCCAGCAGACCACCGCCAGCACCCCGGCAAGGGCGGCAAGCGGGATGTAGCTGGCCAGGGGTGCGGCCACCAGCATGAAGACGAGCAGGAACAGCGAATGCAGCATGCCCGAAACCGGTCCGTGCGCGCCGGCCCGCACATTGGTGGCAGTGCGGGCGATGGTGCCGGTAGTGCAGATGCCGCCGAACAAGGCGGAGGCGATGTTGGCAAAACCTTGCGCCACCAACTCGCAATTCGAGCGGTGGCGGCGTCCGGTCATGCCGTCGGCGACCACGGCCGACAGCAGCGATTCGATGGCGCCGAGCAGGGCAAAGGCCACCGCATCCGGCAGCACGGCGACCACCTTGTCGAGGTTGAACACCGGCAGCGCCGGAAACGGCAGGCTGCGCGGAATGCCGCCATAACGCGTGCCGATCGTTTCCGCAGGCAGTGCCAGCAGCGCCACCACCAGCGAGGCCAGGCCGACGGCAATCAGCATGCCTGGCCAGCCAGGCCGCCAGCGTTTCACGCCAACGATGGTGGCGATGGTCAGCACCGCGACGAGCGTCGCCGAGATGTTGACCGTGCTCGCAGCCTCGCCGATCGCCATCAGCTTCGGCACCAGCGGCCCGGGCTCCTTGCCCGCCAGTTTCAGCCCGAACAGTTCGACGATCTGGCCGGAAAAGATGATGATCGCGATGCCGGCGGTGAAGCCGACCGTCACCGGGTAAGGAATGAATTTGATGTAGGTGCCAAGCCGGAGATAGCCGATGGCGAGCAGGAAGACGCCCGACATCATCGTCGCCAGCAGCAGCCCGTCGACGCCTTCGCGCTGTACCGTCGCCGCCACCAGCACGATGAAGGCGCCGGCCGGGCCGCCGATCTGGAAGCGGCTGCCGCCGAGCGCCGAGACGATGAAACCGCCGACGATGGCCGTGAACAGGCCGCGCTCCGGCGTCACCCCCGAAGCGATCGCGATCGCCATCGACAGCGGCAGCGCGACGATGGCGACGGTCAGTCCGGCCATGAAGTCGGCCTTGAATTGCGGCAGGTGATAACCCTCGCGCCAGACCGTCACCAGCTTGGGCGTGAACAGTTCGGAAAATGTCGGCTTTGCCGACTTCGGGGCCGACTTCTGGGCCTGATGCTGGCTTGCCTGATGGGCCTGGTCCATGAACGTGCCTTCCGCTCCGTGAAGGCGGCGGGATCGTCGGCAGCAAATGTCGGCGGTCGCGTCGCGACTTATCTGTGCCGACCCGGTTGCGGGAGGTTACCGCGGCGCGGCCGGCTTGAGGCGCACGCCCCGGCCACCGCGCTCGCTGGCCTGGTTCTCGCCGATCAGTTCCACCCCGGCCTCGTCGAGGGCCTGGATGACCTTCATCAGCGTATCGACCACGCCCCTGACCACGCCATCGCTCGCTTCCATGCGCTGGATGGTCGGAAGCGAAACCCCGGCGCGCTCGGCGAGCGTCTTCTGATCGATGCCGGCCAGCGCCCTCGCGGCGCGCATCTGCGCGGCAGTAATCATCGGCCAAAACTCCCGTCTGAGTCTGCGGGATCAACGTATAATACAATCATGATGATGTTTCAACCATCAGTATGCATATATGAAACATGGGCTTTGCTCTTATCGGCGCGATGGTGGCGAGTATGACATCCATGCTAGCCTACCGCATTGTCGTCGTTTGCAGAAAATCGACGGCGATCCCGTTTCATCGACAAACATCGAGGGGATAAGCCGTTGAAAATCTTGAAGGCTTTGATGACATCAGCATACTTGCTGTCGACGGTTTTCCTGCTGGCGGGCTGCGGCCACGTGATCAACAGGATGATCTGACGCAGCACTTGCGGGTACGATTTGGCTCAGACACGGACTCGCGCGGCGTCAACTGACGTCGGGCTGTCCGCGCCATCGCTGCCACGCCCGCGCCGTCAGCCAGCACAGCATCGCCCAGGTGAAGCCGGCACACCAGCCGGCCAGCACGTCCGACGGCCAGTGGACACCGAGATAGATACGGCTGATGCCGACCAGCAGCGTCGTCAGCACCGCCAGGCCAAGCACATAGATCTTCGTCGTTCGTCCCGGCAGGAAGCGCGCCGCCAGCGCGCCGAGCGTCAGGTAGGTTACCGCCGACAGCATGGCGTGGCCGCTCGGAAAGGACAGCGACGTCTCGTCGACGAGATGCGAGACGAGTTCGGGACGCGGCCGGTCGATACCGGCTTTCAGCAGGCTGGACAGCACCTGGCCACCAGCCACCGCCACGAAGACCAGCAGCGCTGTTGCCGGCCTGCGGATCAGCAAGAGATAGACGATCACCGCCGTCACGATCAGCACCAGCACGCTGGAGCTGCCGAGGCTGGTGATGTCGCGCATCGCGCCCTCCAGCCAGGCCGGACCAACAGGGAGTCCCGGTTGACCCGGCTGACGGAAAGCGAGCAGGATTTCGGTGTCGAAAGCGTGCGGCGTGGTGGCGCGCGCCACCTCCATCAGCTCCTCGAACCCCCACAGCCCGCCGGCGATGACCAGCCCGGCCAGCAGCACCGGGAATTCGATCCAGTTGAGCAGAGCATTCGCGGCGGTTTTCATCGGCAATTCGCCCCGTTACATCCGCCCCTGCAGATAGGGCCCGAGCGTGATCAGCGCCACGGCGGCGATCGCCAGCACGATGCCAACCGCCTGCAGCGCGTTGACGCGCTCGCCGAAGAACACCAGCGCCACCACATTGACCGACACCAGCTGGATCACCGCCGACAGGCTGAACGACACCGACATGCCGAATTCGCGGATCAGCCGCAGCATGATCAGATTGCCGAGCGAATAGAGCGCCAGCGTCAGCACGATCTTGCCCAGGCTTGGCGCCAGCCCCCATTGCTTCGCCGCCGTCGCGGCCAGCAGAAAAATCACCGTCGAAAAGCCTAGCTGCAGCAATCCCGAAAAACTCAATTTCTGCTCCTTGACCATGGCCTTTGTCGCGGGTGTCGCAATCCTTGTTTCCGAACCGCTGGTCGCGGTCAAGCGGGAGCGATCAAGGACAGGAAATCGGGTCGGATTGGCCGGCTGTCGTTGCCATGACAAAGCAGGGCGGAGGCAGGATCGCGGCCCGGGACGATCGGTCGGCAAGAATCCGCAATCCTCCCTTTCGCGTTGAAACCATTCAAGCCTCGGGAAAGATTGGCAATTTAAACGTGGCGCCCTAGGTCAGTATCAGGAGACCGCCATGACAAAATCCGTTTATGACCGTGGCCTGCTCAAACCTGCCGACATCGCCCGGCTGCAGCGCGTGTTCGATGAAGCCTGCAAGCGGCGCGAAGCGCATCCCGATTCGGCCGACGCGCGGGAACTCGCGCTGACCCTACTCGCTTTGCACAATGCCGGCATGGTCGAAGAAGAGATGCTGATGGAAGCCGTTGGTTTCCGCCGGCTTGAACCGAAATCGGCCTGAGGCGCGACGGTTTGCGCCTATCCGGCGCGCTGAACGACGGCCACATGCATCGGGCTGCGCAAGCTGAAGCCGATGGACTCGTACAGGCTTATGGCAGCGGCGTTCGTGGCATAGGCGTGAAGATACGGAACCTCACCGCGCGCCACGATCTGATTGGCCACAAACACGGACAGCAGCCGGCCGAGGCCGCCGCCGCGAAACTCCGGGTGCGAGCACACGCCGCTGAGTTCGGTATAGCCGGGCTGCTTCATGCGCTCGCCGGCCATCGCCGCCAGCCTGCCGTCGACCTTTATGCCCCAGAAGTCACCGATGCTGAGAGCCCTGAGCGTGAACGGGCCGGGCTTGGTCAGCGAGGCCAAAGCGAGCATCTCGGCCGCGTCGTCCTGAGTCAGTTGCTGCACCCGCTCGTCCGACACGGCCTGCAATGGCGCGTCGAGAACCATCTGGACGCCGGAGGCGGTCGAGATCGCGGCCAGTTCAGCGGGAAGCGCAATGGCGTCCGCCTGCAGCAGGATGACACTCTCGCCAGCGGCAACAAGCGCCTGAAGCGCTTGCAGGCTTTCGGCGTCGTTAGCGGCGCTGGCTGCGAAGGGCACGATCGACGAGGGATAGCGCCGGGCGAGGGCGCCACCTTGCGCGAAGGCCTGATGGCGTGTCTCCAGCGCGCTCCAGACAGGGCGATCGAGCACGTGCCTCATAGCGCTTTTCCCACACGGCGATCGAGCGGAGCCGCAGCCAAGCCATCCTCGATGGCGGCCAGCTGATCGAGAAGCGGCCCTGAAAGATCCCTGCACAAATCGGCGACGGCGTTCTCGATGCGCGGCCACACATCGCGCTTGCCAGTATCGACCAGGCGCTGCCCCTTCTTCGTCAGCGAGACCATCCTGCGCCGCTGGTCACCGTCCGACTGAATCACTTCGACCAGCCCCAGCTCAGACAGCAGTGACACGCTCCGCGTCACGCCCGGCTGCGTGATCCCGAGCGACTGCGCCAGTTCGCCGACGGGCAGCGGCCCCAGCCTGTCGAGCGCGGCCAGCAGTGGGTACTGGCTCGACTGCACCGGAACCTCCAGGCGATCGAGCAGACGCTGCGTATCCGCCTGCAATTGCTCGCCGATGCGCCTCAGCCGGCTGCCCAGGGCGAGGTAGCCAAGAGATCGAATGATGTCTTCCATGGGTGGTCCGTTCGTCGCTTAAGAATAACATGTTATATAACAAGGCAAGGAAATGCAATCAAGAGCGCGCCGTGGCGATTGGCTGGACGCCCCGAAGCTTCGTCATCCACGGGCGAAGCAGCCGCGCAGCGGTGTCGCGAAGACCCGAGGATCCATGCCGTGACATTGGTCTTAGAGCGGGATGAATTGAGGCTGAATCGGCGAGGATTCCCTTAGGCGTGCAAATCTGATTCAACCTTCTTGCTGAGACAAGGAGGTCAGCATGGATGGGCAAGCCTTACTCGATGGATCTTCGCGAACGGGTTGTTGCGTCGGTTGAGCGGGAGGGGTTGTCGCGACGGCAGGCCTCGGCACGCTATGGGGTTGGTATCAGCACCGTCATCAGGTGGGTGCAGCGGTTGCGCGACACGAGTAGCCTTGCGCCCGGCAAGATGGGTGGGCACCGACCGAAGAAGATTGCCGGTGAGCATCGGGACTGGCTGCTGCTGCGCTGCCGAGCTGCGGATTTTACGTTGCGCGGTCTTGTGGTCGAACTTGGCGAGCGCGGCCTGAAGGTCGATTACCGCTCGGTGTGGGAGTTCGTCCACGCCGAGAAACTCAGTCACAAAAAAAGACGCTGATCGCGGCTGAGCAGGATCGACCGGATGTGTCACGCAGGCGAGCACAGTGGGCAAAGTATCAGGACCGGATCGATCCTTCCCGCCTGGTGTTCATCGACGAGACATGGACCAAAACCAACATGGCGCCACTCAGGGGATGGGCGCCGCGCGGCGAGAGAATCAAAGCCAAGGTGCCGCACGGCCATTGGAAGACCATGACCTTCTTGGCGGCACTGCGCCACGACCGCACCGTGGCTGATCGACGGGCCGATCAACGGCGAGCGTTTCCAGCTCTATGTCGACAAGGTTCTCGTCCCCACCCTCGAACCCGGCGACATCGTCATCATGGACAATCTCGGCTCGCATAAAGGCAAGGCCGTGCGCCGCGCCATCCGCTCGGCCGGCGCCAGGCTGTTCTTGCTGCCCAAATACTCGCCTGACCTGAACCCCATCGAGAAGCTCTTTGCAAAGCTAAAGCATTGGCTCCGTAAGGCT
>NZ_JBFUFX010000022.1:0-70497 GCF_056403215.1 Mesorhizobium sp. P2_H9
ACCGTCGCCTTCTTCCTGATCAGCGTCGATGCCACCGGCTCGGTGACGCTGACCCAGAACCGCTCGGTCGTCCATGACGATGCGAGCGATCCGGTGGAGAGCGGTGGCTCGGCGGCGGTATTGGCCGCGGCCGACCTGGTGACGCTAACCGCGACCGCCACCGATGGTGACGGCGACACCGCCGACGCGACGGCCAATATCGGTGACGCCTTCACTTTCGAGGATGATGGCCCGTCAGTGACGGCGGACGGCACGGTGCCGACGCTGACCACCGACGACACCGACATCACCGACACCGCATCGACCGACTTCTCCAACATCTTCAGCGCCGCGTTCGGCACCGACGGCTTCAAGGACAGCGACCACGACACTGTCCAGGACGCCGATGCCATCACCTATGCGCTCAGCATCAATCAGGTCACGAACGATAGCGGTCTCGTCGACACCCTAACCGGCCAGTCCGTCCTGCTTTTCGTCGAAGGTGACGATGTGGTCGGTCGCGCCGGTTCAGCCGCCGGCGATATCGTGTTCACGGTGAGCGTAGCTGCTGACGGTACTGTGACACTCGATCAGGCGCGTGCTGTCATACACTCGCCCGACAGCGGGCCGGACCAGGAAACAACGTTGGCGTTGGATGATCTCGTCACTTTGACGGCGACCATTACCGACGGTGACGGCGATCAGGCCTTCGACAGTGTCGACATCGGCACAAGCCTCATCTTCAAGGATGACGCTCCGGCGATCACGGTGCCGTTCGACGGTGACGAGGACGCCGGCAACGGTACCGGAACCCCCGAGACCCTGGCCAACACGCTCAACGCGTCGGCCACTGGAGCCTTCGGGTACGACATCGGCGCGGATGCCCACACGGCCGCGTTCTACACGGGTGGCGGTTCTGATTTTGTCGACCAGGACGCCGTGCTTGCTGGCGTCCAGATCGGACTGAGCGGCACGATCATCGGCGGCGGCGGAGGCAATATCCTCACCCCGGAGGTGACGCTCGCGTCGGAGGATCCCACCTCCGCGACGTTCAACTTCAGCTTCACCTACGACAAGGACCCGGCGCCTGGTGTTCAGGCAGGCACAGCGGGTGGTACCCTCGCCTTCGACAAGGTTGCCAACACTTATACCATCACCCTGACCGACCCGCTCGAAGGCTCCAGCTTCGACTTTATCCACACCAGTGAGCTCTTATCCAAGGAGCCCACGGGCAACTCGGGCCACCCGCAGATCGTGCTGGAGAAATTGCAGGCGGATGACGCGAGCACGCTGGGTGACGAAGATTTCTACGTGCAGTTCACGGGAAACTCGATCAACAGAGCCAACCCGTTCCGTCTGACGAACGATGGCGAGGCGTCGTCGGCTGACTCCGTGTTCACCCTCGGTGGCCACGAGATGGTGAGCAACAACCACGAGGATTGGGTGTCCGCGACGCAGACCACGAACGGTGTCGCCGGCGACACGATCCAGAAAGGCGAACTGCTCACGTTGCGGTTCTTCAACGACAACGTCGGTATTGTGAACGAGGCTACAATCCCGACGACGACCGCCGGTGCCATGGCCATCAAGTTCGACGGCATCGGCAACAGAGAGGACCTGATGCTGGTCCTCGACCTGATCGACAAGAACGGCGCAGACAACATCGACGGTACCCTGGACGACAACGCCACGATCACGCGGGCCGTGTACGTGTCGAACGAAGACTTCTTCAGGAAGGGCCAGGTCCCGGCCCCGTACGCCAGCGAGTTCCCGCTCGACAACAATGACGGCCTCGTGATCCTCGAGCAGAACGACTACAACGCAGCCGGCGAAGACTACCTGCTGCAGGGTGTCCAGATCATGCAGTCGGGCAACGGGATCACCGGCGACAACACGGCGATCGACCTGAACAGGACGACCGGCGCTGGCGGTGGCAGCAATGCGACCACCAGTCTGCTGAACTTCGACGGCGCCGATAACGATGTGCTGAAGATCACGGACATCGGCTTCACCACGACTGTGACCGAGGCGCCGGATGCCCATCTCGACTTCGCCTTCCAGGTGGAAGACGCAGACGCGGACCAGACAGAGATGCAGCACATACTCGTTGACGTCGCCTGACACTTGACCAACGGGGGCAGCCGATGCTGCCCCCCGCACGCGCGCGATCGGTTGTACGAAATGTCATCCAGATGAAAACCAACCTACAGCCCCCTGCCCTGCAAGTTGTGATTAAGGAGGCAAAACGCGCCATCTTTCCGCTTATCTGGTTCAGCGCCGGCATCAACGTGCTGATGCTGACCGGAGCGTTTTACATGCTCCAGGTCTACCACCGCGTGTTGACCAGCCACAGTTTGGAGACGTTGGTGATGCTGTCGCTGATGGCGGCAGGGGCACTCGCAACAATGGCGGGATTGGAGGTGGTGCGCGGGCGTCTTCTGGCTACAGTCGGATCGTGGATGAACGCGCGGTTGGCACCGGTTCTCCTGACCGCATCGGTAGAATATGCCGCCTCGGCGCCCGGCCAGGTCAATGCCCGTCCGCTGCGCGACCTGGACCAGGTCCGGAATTTCTTCACCAGCCCGAGCATCTTCCCGATCCTGGACGCGCCTTGGGCACCGCTGTTTTTCGCCGCCATATTCCTCATGCACCCTTGGCTGGGTTGGCTGGCGCTGGCCGGCGGGATTGTCCTATTCGCGCTGGCGCTGCTCAACGAATACCTCACACGCAAGCCGTTGACCGAGGCTACCAGCGCACAGTCGCGGGCATACGGGCTGGCCGAGGCGGCGATCCGCAACGCCGAGGTCGTACAGGCGATGGGCATGTTGAAGCCGCTGCTGGTAGGCTGGAAGGCGCAGCAGGACGAGGCAAACAAAGGACAAATTCTTGCTGCCAATCGTGGCGGCGTCATCGCGGCCATCGCGCGTTGTCACCGGCTGGCCCTGCAAATGGCCATACTCGGCTTTGGTGCCTATCTCGTGGTTCAGAACGAGGCATCGGCCGGAATCATGATCTCCGCCTCAATTCTGATGGGGCGCGCGTTGTCCCCCGTCGAGCAAGCGATCGGCACTTGGAAGGCAACGGTCGGTGCGCGTGCCGCCTACCGGCGTCTCAGCGCAGTCGCCGGACAGCACCCGGAGGCTACACCGGTCCTGCCACTTCCGCGACCGAAAGGCAGGTTCGAGGCCGACAACCTTGTGCTCGCCAGACAGGGCGGCGAACACATCCTGAAAGGGATCAACTTCCAACTCAACCCGGGTGAAGCAATGGTGCTGATCGGCCCGAGCGGGGCCGGCAAGACGAGCCTGGCGCGAATACTGGCCGGCGCCTGGCGTCCATCCGGCGGGCGTGCGTTGCTGGACGGCATGGACGTTGCCCAATGGGCGGCGGAGGACCGCGGTCACTATGTCGGTTACTTGCCGCAGGACATCGAACTCTTCGCCGGTACCGTCGCCGCAAACATCTGCCGCTTCGCAAAGCTCAACCCGGCGGTTTTCAACAACGTGGTCAAGGCTGCGCAGCTGGCGGGAGTTCACGACCTGATCAAAGGACTGCCGAAGGGTTACGCCACCGAGATCGGCGAATCTGGCGCGGTGCTGTCAGGCGGGCAGCGCCAACGCATCGGGTTGGCGCGGGCACTCTACGGCGACCCGGTGCTCATTATCCTGGACGAGCCCAATTCCAACCTCGACCGCGAGGGCGAGGACGCATTGATCGCAGCCCTCAGCACGGTCAAGGCCGCGGGCACGACTGTTGTCCTGATCGCGCACCGACCGAACGTCATGGAGAAGGCTGACAAGATATTGGTCCTCAACCGGGGCCAACAAGACCTCTACGGTCCACGTGACTATGTCTTCAACGAACTCGCGGCGCGCATCCGCAAGGTGCGTCAGATGCCAGCTATAGTGGCGAACCAGGCATGAAAACGAGAACAGACATGAACCTCGTGCCGTTACCCGTCCCCCCACCCTCGTTGCTGGAACCACTACCCCTGCGTCTCACAGGGGTAACGCGCACCGGGTTCGCGATCATGTTCCTGTTCTTCGGCATGGCCGGAGGGTGGGCGGCACTGGCACCGTTGGACAGCGCCGCGGTGGCTCCGGGCGTCATCAAGGTCGCGGGCGACCGCAAGCTCATCCAGCACCTCGAGGGCGGCATCATCGCGGAGTTGAACGCCGCCAATGGTGATATCGTCAAGGCCGGCAAGGTCCTCGTCCGGCTCGACAACACACAGGCAAGGGCGCAGCTCGACCTGATCCAGAACCGGATAGCAACGCGTGACGCGCTGGCCGCGCGTCTGAGGGCCGAGCGTGACGGCAAGGCCGAGATCACGTTTGATCCGGCATTGATGGCAAACGCCGCTACTGCCGTAAGGGACGCGGTGGCCGCACAGCGTGACGTGTTCGCGGCGAAGCACCACAATCTGAAGGACGAGCGGGAAATTCTCGGCCAGCGCCGTCACCAGACCGAGGAGGAGATAACGGGACTGGAGCAGCTTATCGTCACCGAGGACAAGCAGATCGAGGCGATCGAGGGTGAAACCAAAGACCTCAAGGGTCTGCTCAAGAAGGGGTTGACCACCCGCGAGCGGTACCTGTTGCTCAGCCGACAAGCGCGGGAGATCGAAGGGGAGCGCGGCACCAATGTCGCGGCCATCGCTCGTGCCAGAAGCGCCATGGCCGAGATTGACATGCAAATCCTGAACCTCGGCACAGTGCGGCTGAATGAGGCTGTCGAAGAGTTGAGCAAGGTGGAGGCGGAGTTGTTCGACCTCAGACAGGAGGAGCGTTCCGCCCAGGACGTGCTTACCCGCACCGATGTCGTCGCACCGGTTGACGGCATTGTCATGGACCTGAAGGTCCACACGGCGGGCGGTGTCGTGAAACCCGGCGAGACATTGATGACAGTCGTGCCGCTCGGACAACAACTCGTGGTCGAGGCTATGGTGAAGCCGGAGGATGTCGAGACGATCGCGCCTGGACAGCGCGCGCGCGTCAGCTTCCCGGCCTTCGCCCGCTACAACCTGCCGCCACTCGACGGCGTGGTGGAGATCGTGTCGGCTGACCGCATGGTGGAGGAGCGCAGCGGGGCGCCGTATTTCGCCGCGACCGTGTTGATCGACAAGAGCGAACTCGCCAAGCTGGAGGGCCGCAAGCTGCTGCCCGGCATGTCGAGCGAGACGATGATCCGGACGGGTGCTCGCACCGTTCTCTCTTACCTTGCCGAGCCAATCACGCAGAACTTCCGCCGAGCGATGCGGGAAAAGTAGCCGTAAGCCGCCCAACCGGTGCGCACTATCGACGGGCGAGCGCTGTTCGGTCTGCCTACAATCCCCATATCCCCTTGGCATTGGCGGAGAGCAGCTTTGACCGTTCGTCGGCGCTGGTTCCGCCAAGCAGCGCATGCGTCGCCGCCACCCAGGTCGCAAGGCCGCCGCCAAGCGTGCAGACCGGCCAGTCGCTGCCCCAGACGACGCGGTCCCAGCCGAAGCAGCCGATGGTGTGCTCGACATAGGGACGCAGTGTCTCGACGGTCCATGACCCGGCGGCATAGGCGACCACGCCGGAAATCTTGCCGACGACGTTGGGGCGCCGCGCGATGTCAGCCATATGCTCGCGCCACGGATGCTCATTGGCGCCCTTGATGTCGGGCACGCCGCAATGGTCGAGCACGAACTGCACATCCGGCGCGAGATCGGCGAGCGCGATTGCGCTCGGGATCTGATGCGGCAGAACGACGAGGTCGAAGGTCAGGCCGGTGCCGGCAAGCCGCTTGATGTTTTCGCGAAACAGCGCGGTTTGCGAAAGCGCGTCCGGCATGACGTGGAGCACCCGGCGAAACCCCTTGACGAAGGGATCGGTTCGCTGGCGCTCGAGATAGGCGGCAAAGCCGGGCTCCTCCGGTCGGCACGAGGCAATCGCGCCGCGCAGCAAACTGCCTTTCTGATGTGACTGTGCCTTCACATGGCTGGTTTCAGCCTGGATGTCGGCCGGATCGACATCGACCTCCATGTGCAAGGCAGCCTCGATGCCGGCACGGCGGGCCTGGATCGCATATTCGTCGTAGGAGTGGTCGCGGTTGAGCGCCGGCACGCCGGCGAGCCAGGGATAGCGCAGCGCCGAGAGGTCGATCAGGTGCAGATGGGTGTCGACGATCATGACGCGCTTTGCTCCCTGGCGATTTCAAGCCATCGCACGGAGAAATCCTTCATTCAAACAGCAATCCGGCTGGCCCAAAGCGCGCCGCGCTCGAAGATCGTGCGCATCTGCGGCACGTCGAACTCATCGGCCGTGTGACCGAGCGCACTGTAGAAAACGCGGCCCTTGCCGTAGCGCCGCTTCCAGACGACGGGCATGACGACGCCATCGATGAAGTCGAGGTGCTCGCCGGTAAAGGTCGTCGTCGCCAGCACCTCGTTGGTCGGGTCGACATGCATGTAATATTGCTCCGAGCGGTAGGCGAAACCACCGACGCCCTGCACGATCGGATCGTTGGGCCTGGCGATGTCGACGTGATAGTCGATGATGTTGCCGGGATGGGCGACCCACTGGCCGCCGGTCATGAACTGGTATTCCGTCTCGTTGCGAAAGCTGTCGCACATCGAGCCGTGAAAACCGGCAAGGCCGGTTCCGCCCCTGACCGCGCTGGTGAGGCCTTCCAGCTCCGGCTTCTCGATCGTCGTCATAGTGATCACCGGGACGATGAGATCGAGTTGCGAGAGCTGCGGATCGGCGAGTGCCGAGGTGCCCTGCTCGATCCGTACATCGAAGCCATGCCCGGTCAGGATGTCCTTGACGATGCCGGCGCTGCGGGCCGGGGTGTGGCCTTCCCAGCCGCCCCAGAAAATCAGTGCTGTCTTGGCCATGATGTCGTTCCTATTCCAGAATTCCGAAAGGCAGGTCGGCGCGCATCGGCGCCGGCCTCGCGCAGCCATGCTTCAGGTCGATACGCTGCCCGATCTCTGCCGAACGGATGATCTGTTCCATGATCTCCAGGACATGCAGGGAAAGCTCAAGACTGGCGCGGTGTTCCCGGCCGGACACGATCGCCTGCGCCATGTCGGCAAGGCCGAGGATGCGGTAGTTGCCGTCGCCATAGGCATGGATCTGATCGGCCAGCGTCCAGTCGCCCTTGCGCAGGCTGGTCCTGATGTCGCCCTGGAACTGGTTCGGATCGGAGACGATCATCGAGCCCGACGTGCCGTAGAGCTCGATATGATTGTGCTCGTGCTTCCAGACGTCGAAGCTGGTGGTGATCGAAACCGCAGCACCATTCTCGAACGCCAGCAGGCCGGAAATGTGGGTCGGCACCTCGACTTCGATGGTCTGGCCCTGGCGCGGACCGGAGCCGATGGTGCGGGTGGCGTAGGATGATTTCGCCTGCCCGGTCACCGATTTCACCGGCCCGAGAAGATTGACCAGGCAGGTCAGGTAATAGGGACCCATGTCGAGCATCGGCCCGCCGCCGGGCTGGTAGTAGAAATCCGGGTTCGGATGCCAGAGCTCGTGGCCGGGCACCTGCATGAAGGCCGAGCCGGCGACGATGGTGCCAATGACCCCTTCGTCGACAAGCCGGCGCGCCGTCTGGTGCGAGCCGCCAAGGAAAGTATCGGGGGCACAGCCGACGCGCACGCCTTTTTCGCGCGCGGCCGCGACCAGTCGCGCCGCATCGGTGAGCGTCGTTGCCAGCGGCTTTTCCGAATAGACATGCTTGCCTTGCCCCACGGCCTGCAGGCCGACCGGCACGTGATGCTGCGGCGTCGTCAAATTGAGCACGATCTCGACACGGGGATCGGCCAGCAGCGCCTCGATGGTCATCGCCGCCAGGGCGTAGGCCTGCGCCTTGGCTTCGGCAGCCGCCGGGTTGATATCGGCAACGCCGACGATGTCGAGCACCGGAAATTTTGGCGACGCCTTCAGATAGGCGTCCGAAATATTGCCGCAGCCGATGATGCCGATACCGATTCTTCGCAAGGTCTTCTCCTTGATGGCGGCGACATTGATAAGGAAGCCAAACTGATTTGTCTCCCCTCTCCCGCCAGCGAACATGATCGTGGAAACCAGAGCGTTTTCATCCGCTGCCTCTGTGTAGCCGCTTGCGCTTTTCCGCGTAAAATAATAAATTTACGTATGGAAACTATCGAAATTGTCTGTAAAATTTCGCCTTGCAGTTGCAAGCCGGCGCACCGTATGTAGAGGCATGGGGCGGCGCCGAGGCGACCAGATACTGGATGTCCGTGCCGCGAGGGTTTGATGCCGATAACGCACAAGACGATGGAGGATTTTGCCCGCTCCTGCGGCGTCTCCCGGCCGACACTCTCGAAATATTTCGACGATCCGACCAGCGTCAAGCCGGCGACGCGGCGGCGGATCGAAGAGGCGCTGCGTTCCTCCGACTACCAGCCCAATCTGTTTGCCCGCAACCTCAACCGCAAGCGGACGCGCAGCATCGGCATCATGGTGCCGACGGTTGCCGATCCCTTCTATTCGGAGATGGTCAGCCGCATCGAACTTCGGCTGCGCGACGAAGGCTACTGGCCGATCGTCATCTCCTCGCACGGCTCGCGCGAACTCGAAGTGGAGGCGACGCGAACCATCCTCTCCTTGAAAGTTTCCGGCGCGCTGATCGCGCCGCTTGGCCTGCGTTCGGACCATCGCACGCTGGAGAAGCTGACGCAGGCCATACCCGTCGTCTATTTTGACACCTATCTCGAAGGCGGCACGCCCTTCGTCGGCAACAACAACAGCCAGAGTGTCTCGACCATCGTCGACTATCTCTGCCGGTCCGGCGACGCCCCGGTTTATTTCGATATTCCGCACGTCAACCACAATTCGCCGGAACGGCTGAAGAGCTATGTCGCCTCGATGAAGCGGCTCGGACACGAGCCCGTCGTCATCGGCAACATCGACGACTACACATGGGACTTCGAACGGATTGGCTACGAGCAGATGGAAAAGATGCTCGGCAATGGCGGCCTGCCGGGCAAGACCATCCTGTGCAACAACGACCGTCTCGCCTTCGGCGTGATGGCGGCCGCTTTCGCGCAAGGTCTCAAGGTCGGCCGCAAGGGCGATTGCGACCTGCGTGTCGCGGCCCATGACGATCATCCGCTGAGCCGCTACACCTGCCCCGGCCTGACCACCATGGCGCAGGATTTTGCCGCCATGGCCGGGCGCAGTGTCGAGACGCTGCTGGCCTTGCTGAACGAGGATGGCGCGGCGGTTGCCGCCAAGGTCAATCTCGACGCGACCTTGGTGATGCGTCAGTCGGCCTAGGCTGCTCCATCGAAGCCGCGCCACGCGGCAACCGCGGCACTGACCGCCTCTCGCGACGCGGGACCATGGCGGCCCATCGAGACGAAGCCGTGGATCTGGCCGGGCCAGCGGCGCAACACGACTGGCACGCCGTCATCTTGCAGACGCCTAGCATAAGCCTCGCCTTCGTCGGCGAGAATGTCATGACCGGCGATGGCGACAAAGGCAGGTGCTGCGCCGGCAAGGCTGGCGGCTTTCAGCGGCGACACGCGCCAGTCGTCGATATCGCTGGCATGGCTGACATAGTGATCACGGAACCAAGCCATGGTTGCCGCGGTGAGGCCGTTGCCCTCGGCAAAACGACGGTAGCTGTCGGCCCCCTGCGCGGCATCGGTGTTCGGATAGAACAGCAATTGCGCCACCGGCGGATCTTTGTCCCCGCGCGCCATCAAACAAAGCACAGTGGCGAGGTTGCCGCCGGCGCTGTCGCCGGCGATAGCGATCCGTTTTGCGTCGATGCCGAGAGCCTCGGCCTCGCTCTGCATGAAGGCCAGCGCCGCGCGGCAATCCTCGACGGCGGCAGGAAACTTGTGCTCAGGCGCCAGCCGGTAGTCGGGACAGACGACGACGCAGGCCGCCATGTTGGCAAACCAGCGACAGATCTCGTCATGCGAGTCGAGATTGCCGATCACCCAGCCACCGCCATGCAGATAGAGCAGCGCTGGCGCACCGGCTGCCGCCGCTCCCTGGCCGCGATAGATCCTGAGCGGCAACGGGCCGCCGGGGCCGGCGATGGTGCGCTCGCTCAGCGAAGCGACCGGTTCGCGCTCGCCTTGCATGGCCGGAAGGCCCTCCACATAGGCGCGGCGCGCCTCCTCGGGCGTGCCGGTCTCGAACGGCGGCGCGGGCGCCTGGCGGCCGAGGTCGAGCACATGGCGGGCTTGCGGGTCGAGCAAGTGCGAAGGCGATGGTGTCGTGGACGGCATCTCAGGCAAGCAGGCTCTTCGCCTCATCCTCGCCAAGCAGCGGCGGCTGATCGACCGTGCCGTTGACGGCGACCGAGCCGCGGCTTTCGCCCGAAGCGAGGATCGCCTCCATGATTTCCAGCACATGCAGCGCAAGGTCGCCGGATGCACGCGGCCTTCTGCCCGTCGCCAGCGCGCGCGACAGATCGGCGACGCCGAGCATGCGGTAGTTGGCGCGGTCGGGGGCGGCGTAAGGCCAGTTGCGCGCGCCGTAGAGTTCGCTCTCGCTGGCAAAATCGGCCCAGTCGGCGCCGCGCTCCGACAGCGAGACGGTGCCGCCGAACGTGTCCGGATCGGGCAGCCTGAGCGAGCCTTCCGTGCCATGCAGTTCGATCGGATGATTGGAATGCTTGAAGACATCCCAGGAGGCGCCGAAGGTGACGGTAGCGCCCGAGCGGAACTCCAGCAGCGACAGGATGTTGGTCGGCGTGCCGACTTTGAAAGAGGTGTTCTTGTAAGGCCCCTCGGCGGTGATCAGGCGTTCTTCCTGACCGCGCGTCGCCATCGCCATGACGCGCGCCACAGGCCCGAGCAGATTGACCAGCATGGTCAGGTAATAGGGGCCCATGTCGAAGACCGGGCCGCCGCCGGGCTGGTAGTAGAATTGCGGATTGGGATGCCAGTGCTCCATGCCGCGCCCCATCATGAAGGCGGTGCCGGTCACCGCGCGACCGATCGCGCCCTCGTCCATCAGGCGGCGCGCCCGCCGGCCGGCGGCGCCAAGAAACGTATCCGGCGCCGAGCCCAGCAGCAGACCGCGCTGCGCCGCCTCGGTGACAAGGCGACGGCCATCGCCGGCCGAGGTCGCCAGCGGCTTTTCGGTGAAGACGTGCTTGCCTGCCGAGAGCGCTGAAAACGAGACGTCGAAATGTGCCGACGGGATGGTCAGGTTGAGCACAAGGTCGATCTCGGGATCGGCCAGAAGCGCATCGACGCTGACCGCCCGGATGCCGTATTCGCGGCCGCGCAGCGCCGCCAGCTCGGTGGAAATGTCGGCGCAGGCACGCAGCTCGACGCCACCGAAGAGTGCTGCGTTGCGTAGATAGGTCGTCGAGATGTTGCCGCATCCTATGACGCCGATACCGAGCCTCTCCTTTGATTTTGCTTGCATTTTCAGCCTCACCTCCCAACGCCATCATACACTGGCTGTCCCGTTGCACCAGCAGCCGGTCCCGTTCGAAAACCGCTATAGAGCATTTTAAATGTTGACGCGCGTAAAATTTTTATAGAACATATGGGAACGCTGGCCCGATATTGGG
Source organism: Mesorhizobium sp. P2_H9 (assembly GCF_056403215.1). Lineage (NCBI taxonomy): Bacteria > Pseudomonadati > Pseudomonadota > Alphaproteobacteria > Hyphomicrobiales > Phyllobacteriaceae > Mesorhizobium > Mesorhizobium sp. P2_H9. The sequence continues at coordinate 11,518 of NZ_JBFUFX010000022.1, forward strand.
AGGCTGCCAGCGCCAGGAGGAGAAAATGACAGACGTGACGAAAGGGCCGGTCTCCGGCTCGAAGCCCGTGGGTCATGCGCTCACTGGAGACACTGGATCCAGGGTTTTGAAATCAAACGATCAGGGAATTTTGCACTCATGAGCCTAGGAACCAAAGTGCGTCTTGCGCGCCTCTTCTCGCATCCATCGGGGAACCTTTTTGGCGGCGCGGTCGACCACTTCGTCGGCTATGGCGACGTGCGCAAAGGCGGCCTTGCCGACCTGCCGGGTGCGCTCGCACGCGTCATGGCGGGCAAACCCGACTATGTCAGCATCCAGCCTGGCACCGCTCGCCATCTGTGGCCGCAATATGCGGGCAAAGCTTCCCTGGTGATTCAGGCGGGCTGCTTCACTGCGGACGATCGCATCAGCGAGTTGATCGCAACGCCCGAGGATGCGGTGCGCGCGGGGGCCGATGCGTTGGCCGTGGCCATTCCGGTGCGCGGCGCGACCGAGGGCAAATACATACGCTGGCTGACCGATTCGGTAAATGCAGCGGCCCGCTACGGTATGCCTGTGGTGGCGCATATCTACCCTCGCGATTTCACCGACGGCGCAAAAATCGTCTTCACCCCCGACGAGATCGCCTATGCGGCGCGCATCGGCTACGAGTCCGGCGTCGACGTGATCAAGATCGGCTATACGGGCGATTTCGAATCGTTCCGAGAGACCGTCCGGACCTGCCCGGTGCCGGTTGTGATCGCGGGTGGTCCCAAGACCGATACGCTGCTCGGCGCGCTTCAGCAGACGGCGGACGCCATCCGTGCCGGCGCACGCGGTGCCGTGGTCGGCCGCAATCTCTGGGGGCATGGCGATCCGCAGAAGGCAGCGCTTGCCTTTCGGGGCGTCATCCATGACGGCCTTTCGGCGCAAGACGCGCTGGCGAAGGCGGGTGCCTGAACGATGCCCACCGTCCCCTCGATCCTCGGCTTCGGCGCTATTGCCATCGACGACATCGTCTATGTCGATCAGCCGTTGTCGGCGGGCAAGGGGAAGGTTCTGCAAAGCGCCCGCGCTTTCGGGGGAAATGTCGCGACGGCGCTGGCTGCCGTCGTGCGGCTCGGCGGAACCGCCGGGTTCGTCGGATGGCTTGGCAGTGCCGCTGACGACGTCGTGCTGTGCGATCTCGTTGCGAGCGGTGTTGAAACCGCATTCGCGCCGCGCCACCCGGACGCGCGCCCGGTGCGCTCGCGCATCACCGTCGGCTCGGACGGGGAACGGTTCATCGCGTATGACGACGATGCGATGCTGGGTACCGCTCCGGACTTTCCGGACGATATCCTCAGCCGCGCGACCGTCCTGATCGTCGATAGCTACGCGATCCGGTCGCTGGATGTCGTGGCTCGGGCTCGCGATCTCGGCCTCGCCATCCTCGGCGATATCGAATGGAGCAGCGGTGCAGCCACGGAGCGGCTGATCGCGCTGTGCGACCATCTCATTCTTCCCCTCGGCTTTGCGCGGACTGCCACGGGGTGCCGATCGCCCGCCGAGATACTCGATGCATTGTGGCTGCCGTCGCGGAGCGCCGTGGTTCTGACCGATGGTGGCAGGGGCGTGTACTATCGCGGGCGTGAAGAGACAGGTCTCTGGCACCTGCCCCCGCACCGGGTTGTCGTCGTCGACTCGACTGGCGCCGGTGACTGCTTTCACGGCGCCTATGCCCATGCGTTGACGCGCGGAGCCGACACCGCAGGCCGGGTGGCATTCGCGGCCGCAGCGGCGGCCCTTTCGATAACGGGGCGTGGCGGGCGCGAGGCGCTTCCTACCGACGACCAGGTCACGGAACTGCTGGCATCGACGAACGCGCCGTCAGCAGTCGAACTGAAACATGCGCAGCTCGATACTGGAACATAGCATGAAACTATCCGATAAAATATTTCACAAGTTAACATAAGCCGAGGATAACTACAAAAATCAGTGGCTTGTACTTGTGGAGGGAGGAACATGGCAGAAGTCATTCTTGAGAATATCTGCAAGACCTACGGGAACAATTTTCGCGCAATCGACCAATTGAACCTATCGGTCAAGGACGGCGAGTTCTTGATTCTCGTCGGGCCGTCCGGCTGCGGCAAATCCACCGCGTTGCGAATGATCGCGGGATTGGAGGACATCACCAGCGGCAGCCTTCGGATCGGCGGAGTCGACGTCGTCGACATGCCGCCCAAGGACCGCGACATCGCGATGGTCTTCCAGAGCTACGCACTCTACCCGCATATGACGGTGTTCGAAAACATCGCCTTTTCGATGCGCCTGGCAGGCAAGCCGAAGGCCGAGCGCAAAAAGCGCGTGGACGAGATCGCCAAAACCCTTCAACTGACGTCTCTGCTGGACAACAAACCCGCGACCCTTTCAGGCGGACAGCGTCAACGGGTTGCCATGGGCCGCGCCATGGTGCGCGAGCCCGCCGCCTTTCTGATGGACGAGCCCCTTTCCAATCTGGACGCGAAACTGCGCGTGCAAATGCGCGCCGAAATCACCAGCCTGCAAAAGCAGCTCGGCGTCACGACCATATACGTGACCCACGACCAAATCGAAGCGATGACGATGGGCGACAGGGTCGCGGTGTTGAAAGGCGGCGTGCTGCAGCAGGTCGACACGCCCAAGAGGCTCTATGAATCGCCGGTGAATGCGTTCGTTGCCGGCTTCATCGGTTCGCCTTCGATGAGCCTTTTCGAAGCGACGCTAAAGGGTGGCGAGCTCGTTTTTCGCGACTTCGCCATCCGGCTGCAGGATGCAGCTTTCGTCGGCAGGCCCGCCCTGAGGTCCTATGAGGGGCGCAAGATCGTGTTCGGCATACGGCCGGAGCATCTTTATGACAGCAGCCTCGAATCCGGCCGCAAGTATCAGACGATACCCGCCAAGGTCACTTCGATCGAAGAGCTCGGCTCTGAACACATCGTCCACCTGAACATCGACGCGGTCCGGGTGGACTCCGGCGATCCGGACGCGGTGGACGATTTTGGCCTGGCATCGAACGCGGTGGCGAGATTCGAGCCGGTCAGCGCCATCCACTCCGGCTCGGAAATCCGGTTGGCCGTGGATGATACCAAGTTCCATTTCTTCGATCCCGAGACGCATCTGGCGATCTGAAGATCTGCGGAAGACGCAGGCGAGAGCGAGGCGCCTGCGGAAGACAAGAAGGCTTCTGAATAGAGCAGACGATCGTTCGCATTGTGCGGTCGATCTTGAAAAAGGAGGAGAAAACGATGTTTCGGATACAACCCGCGATGCTGAAAATAGCCGCGGCCGCATGGTTGCTTGGCGCAACCAGCGCCATGGCGGCGGACACGACGCTGGAATTCACCCAATGGTGGGAGCCCGAATTGCCGGCTGGCTCGCTCAGGGCAATCATGGATGAGTTCGAGACGGCAAACCCCGGGATCAAGGTGACGCTGGTCAGCGGCCCCTACGCGACCACGCGAGACCAGATCTCGGTTGGCGCAGCAACCGGAACGCTCAGCGACGTCGTCGGTCTCGATGGCGCCTGGGTGAACAATCTGAACGCGCAGGGTGCGCTGGCAGACATGAACCCGATGATGGATGCGAGCAAGTTCGACAAGACCCAGGTCGCGGATATCATCAAGGTGGACGGCAAGGCGGTGATGTTTCCCGTGGCTTCGTTCGTCTATCCGGTCTTTGTCAATTTGGACCTCGCCGCCAAGGCAGGCGTGACCAAGCTGCCGTCGACCCGCGCGGAATTTCTCGACGCCGCCAAGAAGATGACCCATGCAGACAAGAACGAGTATGGCTGGGTGCTGCCCCTGTCGCTGCAGTCTCCCGGCGGAGTCCAGAACGATCTGATGTCGTGGGTCTGGGCTTCGGGCCAATCGATGATGGCGAACGGCAAGCCTGACCTCGAAGGCAAGCCGGTGGTGGATATGCTCACCTTCGTCAAATCGCTCAACGATGCGGGCACCATCTCGCCCGGTATCGCCACCAAGACCGAACAGGAAAAGGTCGAGGAATTCGTCAACAACCGGGTCGGGATGATGATCGACTCGCTCGCGCATGTGAACCTCATCCGCAAACGCAATCCCAACCTGAACTTCGACCTCATCCCGGTCCCGGTCGTGGAGAACTATGACGGCAAGCGCGGCCTTCCCTATGCCTCCTGGGGCATCGGCGTCTCCGCCAGCTCGAAACATCAGGAAGAGGCCTGGAAACTCGTCCAGTATCTGATGAGTGAAAAGGTGAACGCGAAGCTGGTTTCGCTTGCAAACGCCTTCCCGGGCAACGTCAACGCCAAGCCCGACTTCGTGACGTCCGACAAGGCTTTCGGCAAGGCTTTCGAAATCTTCAAGACCGGCTATCTCGCCAACGAGTTCACCGGCCTGCCGGTGGCTGAAGACCTGATGACCCAGTTCGACGTGCAGGCTCAAAAGATGCTTGCCGGTGAGCAAACGCCGGCGGAGGCGGCCGCTGCGGCGCAAAAGGGCTGGATGGCGAAATTCTGATCGGCCTGTTCCCCGTTTGCTATCTTCGACCGGGTGGCCTGACTTCGGGCAGGCCACCCGGCAACAACGGATCGGCAATTTGAGATGGACCTGTTTGCGAAGCTCACCTTCTCTTGAAGGTGTATCCCAAGGTTGGCACATGACCCGGCAGAAGCGCTCCCACCATAGACTGAAACGAGCGGTCGTACCCTATCTCTATTTGTCGCCCTCGCTCCTCATAATCGGCCTTCTGATGCTGCTGCCGATGGTGACGGTGATTGCGTACTCGTTCCAGAACAGCGCGGTGCTGCGTCGCGACCCGTCCTTTGCCGGGCTGAAACACTATCAGGCGATCTTTGCCGATCCCGTGTTCTGGGCTTCGCTGTGGCATACGCTCTACTTCACAAGCATGAGTGTCATTTTCCATATGACCATCGGCATGGTCTTCGCGCTGATGCTGAACAGCGACCGCATCAATCCGACGCTGCGCAATGTCCTGCGCGTGCTCTACATACTGCCCTGGCTGTTCACCGCGGTGATTATCGCCGTGATCTGGCGCCTCCTGCTCGAGCCGAACGGTGTCGTGAACAGCATTCTCATGCAGATGGGCATCATCGGTTCCAAGGTCGAGTGGTTTTCCTCGACCGAGACCGCGCTGCACGCCGTCACCTTCGCCAATATCTGGGCGGGCTACCCGCTTTTCATGGTCAGCCTGCTCGCAGGCCTGCAGGGCATTCCCAAGGATTTCTACGAGGCCGCCGATATCGACGGGGCGAAGGCCTACCAGAAGCTGATCTTCATCACTATCCCGCAGCTGATGCCGATCATTATCAGTATCTCGCTGCTCGACTTCATCTGGACCATGCAGGTCTTTCCATTGATCTGGATAACGACGGGCGGCGGTCCGATCTACTCAACCGAGGTGCTGAGCACCTACACCTACAAGCTGGCGTTTTCGAGCTACAACCTCTCGCAGGCGTCGGCGAGCGCCGTGGTCATCCTGCTGATCTCTCTCGGCCTGACGCTGTTCTACATCCGCTATCAAAAGGCTCGGTAGTCACCATGAGGAAAAGGCACACGCCGAAAGACAGGCTGATCACCGTCGCGCTGCATGTCGCGCTTGCCGCAGGGCTGTTTTTCGCGGCCTTCCCGATCTACTGGATGCTGAGCAGCTCGTTCAAGTCGAATACCGAAATCTTTGCCCTGCCACCGACCGTCCTGCCGAAGGCCTTCACGCTGGAAGCGTATGCGGCCATCCTTGGCGACCCGGTAAAGCTGCGCTTCTTCTTCAACAGCTACTTCGTGGCCGGATCGGTGACCGTGCTGACGGTGCTGATCGCCTTGCTGGCGGCCTACGGGTTCAGCCGTTTCAATTTCCGCGGCAAGGGCAGCCTCAACACACTCATCATCAGCACGCAGACGATCCCGCCGATCACGCTTTTGATCCCCTTCTTCGGGCTTGTCGTTTCGTATGGCATCTTCGACACCTACGTCGCACTGATCCTGACTTACCTGGTGTTCACGCTGCCCTACGCGATCCTGCTGATGACGGGATATCTGAACACCTTGCCCCGCGATCTCGATGAGGCGGTGGCTGTCGACGGCGGCACCAGCTGGACCGCGCTCTGGCGGGTGATCGTCCCGATTTCGCTGCCTGGTATCGTGGCGACGTCGGTCTACACCTTCCTGTTGTGCTGGAACGAATTTCTGTTTGCGCTGACGCTGACGAAGTCAACGTCGATGCGCACCGTCCCGATCGGCATCCAGCTGTTGATGGGGCAGCACGCCTTTGAATGGAACCAGATGATGGCGATGAGCGTGCTCGGCTCGCTGCCGCTCTTGCTCATTTACCTCGTTGCCCAGAGGTATTTCCTCGCCGGCATGACCGCAGGCTCGGTCAAGTAGGATGCCCCTCCCACGGAGAACTGAGGGAGTAGGCCACCTACGCAGGTGGCATCAAGGAATGAAAGGATGATCGTGAAAGAGCTGAAAGTCGGGTGCCAGACCTTTACCTGGGAAATGCTCGGAGACCGTTTTGCCGGCGGCCCCGACGACCTGCTGAAGGCGATCGCCGATGGCGGCTATGCCGGCATCGAGATCACCGACACGATGATCGGCCGCTATGCCGACAAGCCGGCGGAATTTGCCACGGCACTGAAGGCTTCCGGCCTGACGCTGGTGTCCTTCGCCTTCGGCTCGAAGAGCGGTTTTACGCTGAAGGACAGGATCGGCGTCGACCTCGAGGCAGCGCAGCGTTGGATCGATTTCGCGGCTCAATTTCCTGGCGCACTGGTCTCGATGGGTTCGGCCACCGTCGTCTCCGACGGACCGCGCGACGACAAGTTTGCCATCGCGGCCGACGTCTACAACAAGGCTGGTGAACTCGGCCTAAAGGCCGGCGTCCAGGTCGCGGTGCATCCAAGTTCGCACCACAACACGCTGCTGTTCGACCGCGCCGATTACGACCGCATCTTCGGGCTGCTCGATCCGTCGCTGGTCGGCTGGGTGCCCGACACCGGCCACATCTTGCGCGGCCACGCCGACATGGCCGATACGCTCACCACCTACCGCGACCGCATCCGCTACGTCCATTTGAAGGACGTCGACGCCAAGGGCATCTGGGCCATGCTCGGCAAGGGCGTCTGCGACACCCAGACCGTGATCGACATCGCCAGCGCCGCGCCACGCTTCAACGGCTGGCTGGTGCTGGAAGAAGAATCCGAGACCGCCGCCGCCGATCCGGCCGCCGCGGTCAAGATCAACCGCCAGACCATGCGCGGCTACGGCGCGTGAGGAAGAGACCATGATCCGCAAGCAAGACCGTCGTCTTCGTGTGGGAGTGCTCGGCTGCGGGCCGATCGCGCAATTTGCCCATCTGGAATCCTGCGTGAAGGCCAGCAATGCCGACCTCTACGCGATCTGCGATGCCGCCCCCGATTTGTTGGCGCGCATGGGCGCAACCTATGAGCCCGAGAAGATGTATGGCGACTACGATGCCATGCTGGCCGACCCGCAACTGGAGGCGGTGATCGTCGCGACGTCGGACGCCTATCACGTGCCGATGTCGATCAAGGCGCTGGCGGCCGGCAAGCACGTTCTGTGCGAAAAGCCGATCGGCGTCTCGGTCGAGGAAGGTCAAAAACTCGCCGATGCGGTCAAACGCTCCGGCAAGGTGCTGCAGGTCGGCCATATGAAGCGCTTCGATCCGGCGCTGGAAGCGGCCCGCGATTTCGTCCGCGACGAGATGGGCGAGATCCTGGCGCTGAAAGCCTGGTATTGCGATTCCACCCATCGCTACACCAACACCGACGCCATCCAGCCGCTACCCGTGACCAGCAAACTGGCGCGCAAGCCGGCGGGAAATCCGAAGGCCGATCTGCGGCAATATTTCATGCTGGCGCATGGCTCGCACCTCGTCGACACCGCGCGTTTTCTCTGCGGCGAGATCGTTGCGGTGCGCGCGCGTCTCAACGAAAAATTCGGCGCCTATTGCTGGTTCGTCGAAACCGAATTCGCCAATGGCGCGCTCGGCCATCTCGACCTCACAGTGGCCGTGCGCATGGACTGGCACGAAGGTTTTCAGCTCTATGGCGAGAACGGCTCGGTGATCGCGAAGACCTTCAATCCCTGGTATTTCCGGGCGAGCGAGGTCGACATTTTTCACGAGAAGGATGCGACCTCGCGCAAGCCGCTCGGCGCCGACGGGCACTTCTTCAGGCGCCAGCTCGAAGGTCTCGCCGAGACGGTGCTCGACGGCAAGCCGATGCGCGGCGCCAATGTCGAGGACGGCCTCGCCTCGATCCGCGCCATGGTGGCGATTGCCCGCTCGGTCGAAAGCGGCGAGCGCGTCGAGATCGCTGCCGTGACGGGAACGGTGTGATGCAGATCGGGGTGTTCGCCAAGACGTTTCCGGGCAGCGAACCGGCCGGCGTGCTGGCGGCGGTACGCGAAGCGGGATTTGCCGTCACCCAGTTCAACCTTGCCTGCGCCGGTCTGCCGTCGATGCCGGATGCGGTGCCTGACGACGCCATCCGCAGTATTGCGGCCGCTTCCGATGCCTCAGGCGTCGCCCTGGTGGCGCTCTCCGGCACCTACAACATGGCCCATCCGGACAAGCAGGTACGCGCCGATGGCTTGCGCCGGCTGACGGTGGTGATCGAAGCCGCCGCAAGGCTTGCCACGCCACTCGTGACGCTCTGCACCGGAACGCGCAATCGTGACGACCAATGGGCGCACCATCCGGACAATGCCGACCCCTCGGCATGGACCGATATGGCAGTCGAGATGGAAAAGGCGCTTGAACTTGCCGAGCGCCACAGTGTCGATCTCGGCATCGAGCCCGAACAGGCCAACATCGTGACGTCGGCGGCGGACGCGATGCGCCTCATCGCCGAGATGGGCTCGAAGCGGTTGCGCATCGTGCTCGATCCGGCAAACCTGTTCGAGCAGGCGAGCGCCGGACAGGCGCGCGCCATCGTCACTGCAGCCGTCGAAGCCACAGCCGGCCACGTCGCCATGGCCCACGCCAAGGACCGTTTCGTCGACGGCCGCTTCGCCACTGCCGGCCAAGGCGTCGTCGACTTCCCCGATTTCGTCGCCCGGCTCAAGGCAACAGGCTTTGACGGACCGTTGGTCACGCACGGGCTATCGGCCGAAGAGGCGCCCGGTGTCGCCCGCTTCCTGAAAGGGCTGGCCTGATGCCGCGCCCGGCCACCTTGCTCCGCGACGACGCCACGCTTCGGGTTTCCGACAGCGGGGACGGGCTCTCTGTCGCCTTCCAGCATGGGCTGGGCGGCAACGAGGCGCAGGTCTTGCAATCCTTCCCCGCCGCCGCCGGCCGACGCATCACGCTGGAATGCCGCGGGCACGGCAGCTCGGAACTCGGCAGCGGCCGGCCATTCTCTTTCGAGATGTTCGCCGATGATGTGCTCGCCGCCGCCGACCAGGCCGGTCTCGACCGTTTCGTCGCCGGCGGCATTTCGATGGGCGCGGCGATTGCGTTGCGCCTCGCCTGCCGCCACCCGCACCGCGTCGCCGGCCTGCTGCTGGTGCGGCCAGCCTGGACGTTCGACAAGGCGCCGGCGAACCTGCGGCCGATCGCCGAGGTTGCCGGCCTCATCCTCGGCTACGGCCCCGACAAAGCGAAAGAAATCTTCGCGCAGTCGCAGACGGCCGCACGGCTGCGGCGCGAGGCGCCCGACAATCTCGCCTCGCTGTTCGGCTATTTCGACCGGCCGGATGGGTCAGCGTTCGCGCAGGTCCTCGCCGACATCGCTGCCGATGGACCCGGCGTCTCGACAAGCGACGCCGCTGCGCTCGGCATCCCCACGCTGGTCGTCGGCAACACTCTCGATGCCCTGCATCCGCTGTCGGCGGCGCACACGCTTGCCACAGCCATTCCCGGCGCGACCTTCGTGGAAATCACATCCAAGGCGCTCGACAGCAACAGGCATTTCGCCGAGCTGCAGGCTGAGATCACCACCTTCCTTCACACCCACTTCAAAGTTCGGAGCCTTGTTGCGTCATGACCACCAAATCCTTGTCCGGCCGTGCTGCCATAGCTGCCTTGCCGCGCAACCGGCTGCTCGGCGAGTTCTCCCTGTGGTCGGCCGACCTCGCCAATATGGAGCGCGATCTGAAGCGCATCGATGCCTTTGTCGATCTGCATCACATCGACGTCGCAGACGCCCGCTTCACACCTGGTTTCCTGTTCTTTCCCGACCTGGTGGCGCGCATCGCCAATCTGACGGCGCGGCCGATCCATGTGCACCTGATGGTCGAAGCGGAAATCGTCGAGGAGCAGACGCGCCAGTTCATCGAGGCCGGCGCCGACCTGATCAGCGTCCATGCGGAGAATGGCGAAGCCGGCCTGCGCGCCGTGCGGCTGGCGCATGAGCTCGGCGTCGAGGCCGGCGTGGTGCTGCGGCTGGAAACGCCCGTCAGCGCCGTCACGCCCTTCCTGCCCGAAGTGGCCTTCGTGACGCTGCTCGGCACATCCATCGGCGTCAAGGGGCAGGGCCTGTCCGACCAGGCCTGCCCGCGCCTGATCGAGGCACGCGCGCTGATGCGAAAAGCCGGCCGCGAAGCCGACATCATCCTGGCGGCCGATGGCGGCATCCGCCACGAGACGGTGCCGCGGCTGCGCGCCGCGGGCGCCGAAACCGTGGTGCTTGGCTCTCTGGCTTTCGGCGACCCCGACCTTGCGCAGCGCATGGCCTGGCTGCATGGGTTGAAGGTCGCCGCCTGATGACAAAGGTCGCGCTCGCCTTCGATCTCGGCGGAACGGAGCTGCGCGGCGCGCTGGTCGGCAGCGGCGGCCGCGTGGTCGCCCATGTTTCGGCGCCGACGATGGCGGGTGCGGGATCGGAAGCGGTGATCGGCCAGATCATCACGCTGGCCGGAGAGCTGCTGACACAGCACCCCCAGGCCAAGGTCGCTGGCATCGGCGTCGGGGCGCCGGGGCCGCTCGATCCCAAGGCCGGCATCGTCATTGCGCCGCCGACGCTGGCCGGCTGGCATGACGTGCCGCTGATCGACATTTTGGGCAAGCATTTCGGCCTGCCGGTGCGGCTGGAGAACGACGCCAATGCGGCAGCACTCGGCGAATGGCGTTTTGGCGCAGGTCGCGGCACCGGATCGATGGTGTTCGTCACCGTATCGACCGGCATTGGCGGCGGCGTCGTTGCCGAGGGTCACATCTATCATGGCAGGCGCGGGCTGGCGGCCGAGATCGGCCACATGACCATCACCGGCGAAGGCGAGCGCTGCTTTTGCGGCGCCATCGGCTGCTTCGAGGCGGTCGCCTCCGGAACCGCGCTTGGGCGGCGCGCCACGGCGCTGACCTCGCCTGGCGATGGCTCTGCGCTGCGGCGCCTTTCGGCGGACGGCGACGTGTCGGCCCGGCATGTGATCGAGGCAGCGCGGGCCGGCGATGTCAGCGCGCTCGAACTGGTCGACGCGGAGGCGAACTGGCTGGGCATCGGCTTCACCAATCTGCTTCACCTTTATTCGCCGGACCTGATCGTCATGGGCGGCGGCCTCGCCAATGGCTTCGACCTTTTGGCTCCGCGCATCAGGGCAGTTGTCCAGCAGCGGGCGATGCCGGCCTATCGCGACGTGCCTATCGTGCCGGCGCAGCTTGGCAACCAGGCCGGACTGATCGGCGCCGCCAGCCTGATCCTTTGGGAAGGCGAACCAGGCGCGCCGCTGGCGATGGCGCAGGATGAAAACAACGACGGCACGACCTCACGTGCCGGTGCCCGGGAGGCAAGCCAAGGCTGAGCTCAAACTGCGCGGCGTGCGCAAATCCAATGGCACTCCCAGCATCCACAGGGCCGCCATGATGGTCCATGAAGGCCGCAACCATCCTGGAAAAACGCTACCACAACGCTCCGCCGGTGATCTGGATGTTTTCCATGGTGATGCCCTTGGCCAGATCCGAGCACAGGAAGACGGCGAGTGCCGCAATCTCCTGCGGCTGCAGCATGCGTTGCTGCGGATTGCCCCTGGCGATCTCGGCCATCGCTTCCTCGGCCGTGCGCCCCTTGCCCTCGCGCTCGACGACCTGCGCTACATTGCGGCGCATCAGTTCGGTCTCGACCCAGGTCGGGCTGATCATGACGCAGGTGACGCCGTGCGCGGCCCCCTCCAGCGCCACGCAGCGGGTGAGCCCGAGAAGGCCGGCCTTGGAGGCACAATAGGCCGGGTTGTCCTTCCAGCCGACAGAAGCCGCCGTCGAGCCGATGTTGACGATGCGGCCCCAACCGCGCGCGATCATGCCAGGCAACACGGCGCGGGTGACACGAAAGGCGCCGGTCAGATTGGTGTCGACGATCTTGTCCCACAGCGCGTCGGAATGACCACAAACCGGCTGCTCGGCGGTGGTGCCGGCAGCGTTGACCAGAATGTCGGCGGGCCCGATAGCCGCCTCGGCTTCAGCCCAGAACCGGTTGGTCACCTCGCTGTCGCGGACATCGAGATGAGCCGCATGAACCTTGGTGCCATGGGCCGACAGGGCGGAGCGCACACGCTCGATTTCATCGGCGCCGGGATAATAGGCGGCATCGGATTTCTCGGCGCCGGCGGGCGCAACGTAGGAACCGACGGCAACATTGGCGCCGACTTGGGCAAGCGCCGTGGCAATCGCAAAACCCATGCCGGAAAACCCGCCGGTGACGATCGCGCTGCGGCCGGAAAGGTCTGTCATAGGCAATGGGTCTCCGATGCCGAAATCTGATGCGATAGTTTTAGACCTATGCCGGCACCGGTGACGAGCGCTACCTTGCTTGCGACGCGGTTCACAAAACCAATGCCCTCATAGAGGTTTGCCCAGCCATTCGCGATAGAAGCCTTCGAGGTCGGGTTCGAAATCATGGACGATCGGATAGCCCGGTGCCGCCGCCTCGACCTCATGCAGCGTGCCGCATTGCGGGCAGATGAATTCGCGGATCTCCATCCATTCGGGATCGGGGAGATCGCTGTTGGGATAGATCTCGCGCAGCGCCCCCTCGGTGTTGCGTACGTTGATCGCGGCCTTGAGCTTCCAGTTCTTGCGGTAGTCGCCAAAGGAATGGCCGCATTCGCAGCGGGTGATGCGCTCATCGCCGCTCTGGCAGATGAACAAATGATCGGAGACCGGCAGCAGGATGGGATCCTTCCAGGCAACGCGGTCCTGATAGACGGCGACCATCTTGAAGAAGCGGTCATCGTCCTTGTAGGTGCTCATGATGCGCCGCGTCTGCGGCCAGGGCAGCTGGCCGGCGGCCAGATCGCGGATGACTTCCTTGCTGTATGAGGTCATGGCTTTGCTCCCGGCATGAAGATCGATCTGGCGTCGACGTTCCAGAACTCGCTGAAATCCCTGGTGAAGCGCGACGACAGCTTGATCGCGCTGGCGTACATTTTCTTCACCTCGGGCGCGAATTCGGCCTTCTCCACCCGGCCACGCTCGGCGGCGATCCAGTCTGTGACAGGGATCGCCTTGGCCAGGCGCTCTCTGCGCATGGCGGCACGGCGTTCGACCGTCGCATCTATGTCCGCGACCGGATAGCCATCGGCATCGTCCTTCAGCACGATGCCGAAAACGTGGTCCGCCGCCTCGCGGGTGAGAAAGCCGTTCTCGACATCCCACGCCGTCTTGATCGGATCGCGCTCCAGCACGTCGCCATAGCCGCCGCCGCCATTGTAGGAATGGCTGAAGATGTCGCCGGACTTGTGCGGAGATGTGATGTAGGGGCCCTCGACCACGACATGGTCGCCGCCGATGTTCTTCTCGTAATCGGAGACATGCGGGTCGATGCCGGGCGCATGCGCCAGCGGCGCGCCTTTTGCCGCCAGCTCGTGGATGTTGGAATTGCGCACCGCGCGATGCTTCTGGCAGGTCGGCGCCGGATAGCCGCCGCACATGCCGCCATTGTCGAACACACGCGAGGAGTGCTCCGAGGTGTGGAGCCTGAGATGCGAGGTCTTGTTGATCAGCCAGGTCGAGACGAACGAACAGCCGCCGCGATACTTGCCGGCGCCGCCCGAGTTCGGCACGATCGAGCGGCCGATATAGACCATCGGCATCGACTGTTCCCAGACCTCGATATTGCCCATGTCGGATTCCGGGTTCCAGCCGACATAGGCGGTGTCGAGCCCGTCCTTGATGGCGAGCGCGCCGGAGCCGGCGGCGGCGCATTCGAAATGCGCCATGCCGAACGGCGTGCCGTACTGGCTTTCGCCGCCCATCTCGATCATCGGGCTGTTGACTTGGCCGACGAAGGCTTCCTCGACGAAGCCGCGCGCCACGAAGCTGCGCGACAACAGCCGCTGGAAGACGCCATAGGCCGGCAGCAGCAGGGCCCACGAGGTGGCGGTCGCCACCATCTCGTTGTCGGGATTGGTCCAGGTGCCATGCGGCAATTTCAGCTCGGTCGCCATCCAGGCGCCGTCATTGACCAGCCCTTCGAAATTCATGTGCTGGGTCAGCGTGACGAACATGCCGCCATCCATGCCGGCCGGCGTGCAGTTCATCGAATGGTAGCCCCAGGCCTGCGTGCCCTCGAAGTCCATGGTGATCTTGCCGTCGGTGGTGATCTCCATCTCGATCGGGATGTTGTAGAGCCAGTCGGGATCACCGAGCAGCTGGAAGCCGGGCTTGCCGGCAGTGACATGGCCGTAAAAGGTGTGGCCGCGATAGATGCCGGGCACGGTGAGCTGGCGGGTGCGGGCGAGCTGGGCGCGGCGGCCTTCCTCGATGAACTCCTTCGACACCTTCATCCAGTAGTCGAGGCCGATCTCGGAGATCAGCTGCTTGACGCTTTCGCGCATGTCGATACAGGAGGCGACCTTGGCCTTTTCGTCGAGCACCCAGTAGATCGGCATGCGCAGATTGCGCTCGCAGCGGATGACGTAATCGCGGCGGATCTCGTCATTCTCGCCGATCTTTTCGGCGCAGACGAACAGGCCTTCGGTGAAGCGCTCCTGCGCGAGACAGACGTCGCCGCCAGGGGTGATGCCGCCGGCTTCCAGCTCGTGGCAGACGGCGCCAGCCCAGCCGACCAGCGTGCCTTCATGGAAGATCGGCACCACGTCCATGACATCAGGCACCTGCACGGTGCCGATGAAGGCGTCGTTGTTGGCGAAGATATCACCTTCGCGGATCTTCGGGTTTTCCTCGTAATTGTTCTTGATCATCCATTTGATGAAGCGGCTCATCGTATGGACATGCACCATGATGCCGTTGGAGAGCGCGATGGCGTCACCCTCCGGCGTGTAGATGGCGACCACCATTTCGCCGACCTCGCGCACGCCGGGCGAGGCGGAGATGCGGCGGGCCATTTCGCGGGCCGAGACGCAATAGGCGCGCAGCTTGGTGTGCAGCGTCTCGAATTTCAGCGGATCCTGGTTGCGCAGTGTGAGTTCAGTGATGCCGTCATAGCAGCCGGTCTCTTCCATCAGCCGCTCGGAATCGAGCAGTCTTTCGCGAAGGCGCAGGGCCGAAGCAGGTTTGTCCAACATGGCGGTGCCCTCTCAAGCGTGGGTGTAGTGCAGCAGCGTCCATTCATCGACATGGACACGGTCCTGCGGATGAACGACGAGCGTGGTGGCGGGATGTTCGATGATGGCCGGGCCGATCACTTCATGGCCGGGTTGCAGCAGGTCCATCTCGTAGAGATTGGCCCTGTGCCAGCGTCCGCCAATATAGGCCTCGCGCACGCCCTTGTGGGCGGCTGCCGGGTCCGACTTGCCGAGTGGCCGCTTGAGCAGCACCGGTTTGACCTTGTCGGCGGTGGCGATAAGGCCAAGTTCGGTGATTGTAAAGCCGGCCTCGCCATAGCGCGAAACGCGGTGGTTAACCTTGGCATAGACCGCTTCGAACTCGTCGATGACCTTGCGCATGTCGTCGGCCGAATTGACTTCGGCCAGCGGCGCCATCACTTCGACATCCTCGAGCTGGCCGGTGTAGCGCATCATCAGGAACGGCACGGTCTTGATCTTTTCGCGAGCGTGGCCATCGGCAATCATCTCGTCGACCGCTGCCTTGGTCAGGTCGTTCCAGACCGTGGTGACCTTGGCGCCGAACGTGGCAAGTGTGGCCTCGTCGGCGCGCGACGGGATGTCGTGCTGCGTCGACACCGAATGCCGGCGCATGAAATCGGCCGTGGTGCAGCCGAAGGCGGAGAAGGCGGCGGCGAACTGAAAGGTGATGATGTCCTTGAAGCCGATGCCTCTGGAGCAACCGGCCAGATGCAGCGGGCCGGAACCGCCATAGGAGAGCAGCGTGAATTCCGAGGGGTGGATGCCTTGGCCGGAAATGACGCGACGCAGCGCATTGTTGGCGTCGGACTCCAGCATGTCGATCATGCCTTCGGCGGCCTCCTCCAGCCCGACGCCCAGTATGTCGGAGCATTTCTCCTGGAAGGCCTTGCGCGCCTTTTCGACCTGCAGCACGACCTTGCCGCCGAGGAAATAATGCGGGTTGAGGCGGCCGAGAATGGCATCGCAATCGGCGATGGTGGGTTCGGTGCCGCCGCGATCGAAGCAGATCGGGCCGGGATCGGAGCCAGCACTTTCCGGCCCGAGCGAGACTTTCTTGGTCAGCGGATCGACCTTGAGGATCATGCCGGCGCCGGCGCCGATGGTGTCGAGATGCAGCGTCGGCACATTGAGCTTGAAGCGGTCCATCAGCGGCTCGTTCTCGATCCGCGTCTGGCCGCGCGTGATGACGCCCATGTCGAAGGAGGTGCCGCCCATGTCCGAGCAGATCAGCGAGTCGTTGCCGATAAGCTTGCCGACATAGGCGGCACCGAGGATGCCGCCGATGGGGCCGGAGATCATGGTTTCATGCAGGCGCGGATGGTTGATCGAGGTCAGGCCGCCGAAGGAGAGCAGCGTCTGCACGCCATATTTGAAACCGTATTTTTTCGAGACGTCCTCGATGCCTTTGAGCTGCTTGCGGCCACGCGAGGTGGCGTAGGCCTCGATCAGCACCGAGTTCAGCCGCGACTGCTCGCGGATGACCGGGCGGACTTCATGGCTGGTGTAGACGATGATGTCGGCGCCGGCCTTCTCGACCTCCTGACGGCAGATCTCGGCGATGCGTTTCTCGTGCACCGGATTGACGTGCGAAAAAATGGTCATGATGCAGATCGCTTCGACCTTGTCGGCGATCAGCTTCTTCGCAGCAATGACGACCTCATGCTCGTAGAGCGGCAGCACGATGTCGCCGAACTGGTCGATGCGCTCGGTGACGCCATGGGTGCGGCGGCGCGGCACCAGCGGATCGGGATGGTGATGGGTCACAGCATGCAGCCGGTCGGCATAGGAATAGTCGGCCCAGGCCTGCAGGCCACGGCCCATCAGGATCATGTCCTCAAGGCCCTTGGTGGTGATCAGGCCAAGCCGACGGCCGGTGCGCGACAACAGCGTGTTGAGCATGCCGGTGCCGGAATAGAGCACGACGTTGACGCCGGAGAAGAGCTGCTCCAGCGAGATGCCCCAGGCATCGGCCGCGTCTTCGGCCGAGGCCAGAAAGCCCTCGGCTTCGTTCTTCGGTGTCGTCGCCGACTTGCCGATCTTGAAGTGGCCGTCCTGATCGACAAGGATCGTGTCGGTCATGGTGCCGCCGGCATCGATGCCGATGACGATGGGATTGCCAATGATCGGCGGATTGCCAACGATGGGGCCGGCGGGATTGGGCTGGGTCACGGTCGCCTCGGGATGTGGTCTAGGATGACGCAAGGCTAGTTTGGACAGGCTGCCTCGCGCCATATGCCTAAAGACACAATGACGGTTGGGCCGGGATCGCCGAGAAAAGGGCATGCGCATGGGCAATATCTGGGCGCCGCTCGCCAAGGCGATCGCCGCCACCGGCACGGACAGGCATGTCGACTGCCTGATCGATCTGATCGGCGCCGACATTGCGCACGACCTCGTCACCGTGACGCGCTATTCGGCGACGCAGACGCCGGAATTCATCAAGCACCGGCGCTTTTCGGACGAGATGGTCCAGCGTTATCTCGCCAGTTATTATGTCTTCGATCCGTTCTATGCCTCGTGGCGGAGTGAGCGTCGGCTCGGAATCATGCCGCTGAAGGGGCTTGCCGACGATGCCGCCAAGCGCGGCCAGTACATAGCCGGCTTCCTGGCGCAGTCGGAAATCTGCGACGAGGTCGGCATCATGCTTGCCGATGGCGGCGACTGGTGCCTCGGCATCTTCCTCGACCGCTCGACCAATTCGTTCAAGGACAGCGAAATCGCCCAGCTGGAAGAGCGGCTGCCGGTGTTCGAGGCGCTGCATGCGCTCGACATTACCGCGCGCGGCGCGGACTTTTCCCGCACATCGGCGCCGACCGGCCCCGGGGCTTCACCGCGGCAGGAGCCCAGCATCCCGGCGAGCCTGTGGCCGGAACTCTCGCAGCGGGAGCGTGAACTCGTGCAACTCATCCTGGCCGGACACCCGACCGCAAACATCGCCGAGCGGCTCGGCATCACCGTCGGCACCGTCAAGAACCATCGCCGCCGCATTTACGAGAAGCTCGACATCACCACCGAGCGGGAACTGTTTTTGCAGTTCTTCCAGCATCGGGAATCTGCGAACTGACATGTTGCCCCGGAGGTTGGCCGGAGCGCGACCCAGCAGACGCGTCTTTGATTATTGCTTGAGGAACGAGCCCGTGTAGGTCTGGCCAGAAAGCGCAACGGTTGCGGCCAGGGTTCCGTCTGACTGCATCACAAAGCTGAGGTCCGCGCCATTCGGGAGGCGCCCAAGCTTCAACGTGGTCCCTATTATTCTTCCGGCGCCGGCGGCCTCTCCCGGATAGTTGTCGGCCAGATTTCCCCACGCATAGGTGACCGTCACCTTTCCGTTGGAAGAAATCGTCTGAACGGCAAGTTTGGCTTCATACATCCCTTCCAATCGCCCGGCCCATAGACCCGAAAAGGCAGCGTACTTTGCTGGAATGCCCTTGCCAGGGGGCGTGATCGCCACGGATTGATCCATGAGTGCCGAACCGGAAGAAACAGCGGCAGGAGCCAAGGCAGGTTGGGAAGGATTGGGACCAGGTCCTAGCCCAGGTTCGACAGCGGCAGGTTGCTGCGTTTCAGGGGCAGTTTGGCACGCGACCAGGGCAAGGGCCGAGAAGCCAAGCATTGCGTTGCATAATGGGTGTGCCATTTTCTGTACCCCCGGCCCATCTTTGACTCTGAGCGCAGGCCGACCTTATCACTCGTTTTCAGCCGGCCAAGAAGCACCGAACGCCGACCGCTGGCTGATGGGGGAGGCGCCGCGGGCAGCCCAGCCAGGAGGCTGGCCGTGATCGCCCTAGCTCAAACGACGCCGAACCTCTGTCTGGAAAATTCCGCGCGCCTCGCTCTGCTCAACTCCAACCGGCTCAAGCAAGCCCGGCAATGGAGACGGTCAACTAGCGCAGTTGCTGAACAGCAGCATGAGTCCGGGAGAGATGTTCGTGCCATTCTAGATGCGGGATGCGATGGGCCAGATAATCGGCCATTTGCACCAAGGCTTCCGATGCGGTCAGCTGGCCTGGATGCAGCCCCTGCCTGAGCCAAAGCCCGTCGATAAGTGTCGTTATGCCAAGCGCGACAGTTTCCCGTTCGTCTGCTGGAACCAGTGCCGACAGTGCGGTCATCAAGTTCGAATGCATGCGGGCATGAACGACGCGCTGGATACGCGCCAGCTGTGGCTCGCGCGGGATTTCGGCGCAAAGGGCAAGCCAGGCGCGACAGATCCCGGGCGTGAAGAACGCCGTGCTGAAATTGCCTTCGATGATCGCCCATAGCCGCTGATCAGGGCTACGTGCAAGGCGCATCAGCCGGATCACTTCATCGCGCAGCAAAGCATTCGAGTGCCGCATGGCATGCTCGAACAGTTCCTGCTTGGTCTTGAAATAGTGGTGGACGATGCCCTTGGACGCGCCCGCCTTCTGCGCAACCTTTTCGATGGTTGCCCCGCCCATCCCCTCCGCCTGGAGGACCTCATAGGCGGCATGGCGCAGTTCTCGGCGTCGAATATCGCTTATTCTGGTCAGGCTCATGCGTCGATATTGACATATTTGGCCAATGGGATCAATACTTGGCCAGACGACCAATTTTCAAGCCAATCAGCCAAGGAGGTGAGACATGAACGTTCTTTCTCCGGTACGTGCCGATGCTCGACACCAAGCCTTGTCGTTGAATGCCTTCGAAGTTCCGCGGAACATGACCGGGACGGGATTTTGGGACGCGATGGAGCGTGCAAGTGCTGCCATAGGCGGCGAGGCTTTCTATGACCGGCTGCTGGAGGTGCTGACATCATTGGTCGAAGCCGATCTCCTGTCGTTGGTCCGCTATTCAAGTTTTGGCGCGCCAGACCTCGTGATCCCTCGTCAGATCAGGACTGAGGTTGCAGCGCCTTATGACTCTGGTCTCTATGCGTTCGACCCTTTCCATCATTACTGGCGAACAGTCGCCGCGCCTGCCGTCAAATCATTGCGGGGACTGGCACCGGCGGAATTGTGGAAGAGCCGCTACGCCCTGGAGTTCCTGCGCGCCGCAAGAATCAGCGATGAAATCGCGGTGTTCTTGCCGCCAATCGGCGGCGCCAGCCCGACGCTTATTCTTGACCGGGCCGCAGGTGAATTCACCGCCGTTGAGATCGCGCGCATCGAGAGCGTTTTTCCGCTTTTGGCGGGGCTGCACAAAGCGCACCTCAAGGCAATCATCGGCCGTGGCCTGGTCGACCATTCGACCGAGAAACCGTTCCGACTGATCGACCGCAGCGGCAAGGAGCTCGCCGCCAATCGCGCCTGGAGGACGCTTGAGGCTGATCCAAATGGCGGGCTCACTGAGGCTCTGGCGGACTTGGCCAGCCCCGGCAGAACGCAGACAACGCTTGCCGACGGCCGGCTCATCATCAGGTCTCCCCTGGCTACGGATTTTGGTGTTGCTCCGGGAGGCATGTGTGATCAGGTGGAAGTGTCCGCCCTGCACGCTCCGAGCGGGCAAGACGACGGCTGGCTTGCCTGCCTTACCCACCGCGAGAAACAGATTGTGATGCTCACCCTGGAAGGGCATCCGATCGCCAGCATAGCCGGCCGCCTCGGCCTCAAGCGCGGCACCATCAAGAACCATCGGCTTCGCCTCTACCAGAAGCTCGACATCACCACCGAGAGAGAACTCTTCCTCACCTACATGCAACATCTGCGAGCACCTGGAAGATGATACCCGTGTTCACTCGGCTGCAGCGGGAACTTCGGTCTCAGCAAGGCTAGGCACCGGCAGTCGTGTGCGTCCGAAGCCAAGGGCACGCGCTCGCTTCCGGCCGCGCCGCAGCTCACCGTCCAGTTCGGCAAAATAGATGTCCTGATCGAGCTGCATCGTGTGGCGCGCCGAAGCGTAATAGCGCGCCATGTGCTTCTTCTCGTCGGCGATGATCATGCGTGACTGTTCCTCCACGTCCGGCAATGCGTATTCACCCGACAGATAGGCCGCGATCCATTTCGCCTGGCGCTCGGCAAGCGCGAACAGCGTGATGCTGGGTTGGGCCAAAGCGATGAAGAACAGGTTCGGGATGCCGGGCTTGAGGACGCGCTTGAAGAGAGGCAGCCGATTGCCGGGCGCCGATATGAAAGACGGATCGAAGAACGGAAAACTGACCCTATAGCCGGTGGCCCAGACGATGATATCGATCTGTTCGCGGCGCCCGTTTTCGAAAACGACGCTGTCCCCATCGAGCTCTCTGATCCCGGGCCGAATCTCGATATCGCCTGAAGCGACCAGAGTCGGGAAGGTGTCCGATACCGAGATATGAGCCTCGAAGACGCGGTGGTCCGGTTTCGGCAGACCGAAGTCCTCCATGTAGCCAACTGCGAAATGGAATATCCGACGACCGACCCAGCGTTGCCATGACAGCGGCAGCCAGGGATAGAGCTTGCCCTTGTCGGCCGGCTTTCCGAGCAGAAATCGTGGAAAGATATGCGCGCCGCGCCGCGTGCTCACAAAGAGCCTCTTCGATATGTGGCGGGGGCAAAGCTCGTTGGCGATGTCCATTGCCGAATTGCCCATCCCGACGACGAGAACGCTTTTGCCTCTGAAGTCGATCGGGGTGAATGGGTCGCGATAGCCATGCGAGTGAATTTGCGTGCCGTCGAAATGGCCTGGATAGGCTGGGTCCGGCAAGCGGGAATCCCAGTGATGCCCATTGCAGACGAACAGGGCATCGTAAGAGCGCGTCTGGCCGTCGCCCAAGCGAATCTGCCATGTTCCCTGGCCGTCACGTGTGGCCTCGGTGACTTCGGTGTTGAGCCTGACTTTGCCTGACAGGCCGAAGTGCTCCACATAGGCCGTCAGATAGGCCAGCACTTGCGTGTGGTGCAGATAGTGAGGCGTGTCGGCAGGCATCGGAAAGTCCGACAGCTGCAGCTGCAACTTCGACGTATCGATGTGCAGGGAGCGATAGGCTGCCGACTTCCCATTTGGATTCTCGAATGCCCATTGGCCGCCAATCCGGTCGCTCATGTCAAACCAGTCAAAAGGGATGCCGCGTTCGGCAAGCGCCTTGGCGGTGACGATCCCGCTGCAGCCGGCCCCGATGATGCAGCATTTGGGAAGAGTATCTGGCTTCATGGCAAAGGCTCCCGGCAAAACAATCTTGGATGTGCCGGAAGCCTAGTTCACGGAGCGCGGCTCCAACAATGGTGCCGACGGTCACCATAAACTATGCGCCGACACGTTTGGGCGCGTTGCCGCGAAGACTTCGGCAAACGGCGGCCCAGCCGCAGCAGAGGCCCTCCGCAGATGGTGACCGTCGGCACCATTGTTGGCGCCGCGCTCTGTGCAATACGCTTCCGGCACATCCAAGATGCTTTACCGGGAGCCTTGCCATGACACTCAATCACTCGCCGCAGGGGAGGTCGTCTCCCCAATTCCAGATGCCACCGCTTCTTGTTGGACGTCGTGCTGTCGTGACCGGCGCGGGACGCGGAATTGGCAAGGCGATTGCCGATGCTTTTGACCAAGCCGGAGCGACAGTCGTCCGCCTCGATATCAATGCATCCGACGCCGTTCGCGGCTGCGATGTCGCCGATGAAGACTCAGTGGTGCGTGCCTTCATGGATGTGGCCACTGAGGGCCCTATCGATGACGTCGTTCACGCAGCCGCCATTGGCGCCGTCGCTGCGCTGGCTGACATGTCGGCGGCGGATTTCCGCCGCGTACTGGACGTGAACCTGACCGGCGCCTTCCTGGTTGCGCGAGAGGCGTCGCGCCATTTGAGCCGCGGCGGAAATCTGGTCCTTGTCGCGTCCCAGTACGGCCTCAAGGGCTGGCCCCTGTGGGGAGCCTATTGTGCCTCCAAGGCCGGCGTCTTGAGGCTTGCGGACACGCTTGTCGGGGAACTCGCGCCGCAAGGCATACGCGTGAATACGATTTCGCCCGGCAGCGTCGACACGGAGATGGTCGCAACAACGACGGCCAATATTGCACGGCAATCGGGAACTGATGCCGCGGCTATTCGCGCCGGCTATGAGGCAGCTATCCTGATGGGCCGTTTCGCGCAACCCCAGGAGATTGCCTCGGTCGCCGTGGCACTCTGCTCAGGCCTCTGCTCGTATGTGAACGGATCCAATATCGTCGTGGACGGCGGAGAGCTTTCGCGATGACTGCAGCACCATCGGCAGCCGCCAAACCGCCGCAGCGGGTCATGATCACCGCGGGCGGCTCAGGCATAGGATGGGCGATCGCGAAGGCGTTCGCCGACAATGGCGCCAAGGTTCATATTTGCGATGTCGACGAGCGGGCGCTGGACGAAGTCACCAGGACATATCCTGAGATCGCCGTCAGGCGGCTCGATCTGACGGACGAGGCAGCGATCGACCGCTGGTTTGATGATGCCTTGGGTGACCTGAACGGTCTCGATGTCCTGGTCAACAACGCCGGCACCAAAGGGCCGACCGGCCACGTCGAAGAAATCAGGTTGGACGACTGGCGCGCATGCCTGAGCGTCTGTCTCGATTCGCAGTTCCTCTGCGCCAGACGCGCCACGCCCCCTATGAAGACCCAACGTTCGGGAAGCATAATCAATATCTCCTCAACCGCCGGGCTCTACGGCTACGGCCTTCGCACGCCCTACGCCGCAGCCAAATGGGCGGTGATCGGATTGACCAAATCTCTCGCCGTCGAACTCGGCCCCTACGATGTGCGCGCCAACGCAATTTGCCCGGGCTCCGTCGATGGCGCTCGCATGCAGCACGTGATCAAGGCCGAGGCCGAAAGCCGTGGCGTCTCGCTCGACATCGTCCAGACGGAATACGTCCAGTCACAGTCGATCAAACGCTTCGTGAAACCGGAAGAGATCGCCGATATGTGCCTCTTCCTTGCCTCGCCGGCCGCGAAGATGGTGACCGGCCAGGCCATCGCCGTCGACGGCCATACCGAGACGTTCCACATCGGGAGCTGACATGCCGACGGGCAATTCAGAATGGCAGATCTATTCTCAAACGCGCGACCGGCTGGGCGAGAGCATCTTGTGGCATCCGGCGGAGCAAGCTCTTTACTGGATCGATTTTTACGGCCCACTCGTCCATCGCCAAAAGGGGGGCCGCGGCGTGGTCGAAAGCTGGAAGATCGATCTCGGGGAAACGATCGGATCGCTCGTCTTTGGCGATAAGGGCCGCCTTCTTCTCGCCGTTGATCACGGCCTACACCTTCTCGATACCAGCACCGGCAAAACTCGCTTCTTCGCCGATCCCAAAAACGGGAAAATGAACCTGGCCTACAATGACGGCAAGGTCGACCGCGCCGGACGATACTGGATCGGAACCTACGATCTCTCCGAGAGGGAGCCCGGCGCGGCTTTCTATCGGGTGGGATTGGACGGCACGGCGGAAGTGGCCGACAAAGGTTTTGTCATCTGCAATGGCCCGGCCTTCTCATCCGACAATCGCATGCTCTATTTCAGTGACACGGTCGGCCATCGCATCCTCTCCTACGACCTCGACCGGGACGGGAAAATATCCGGCCGTCGGATCTTCTTCACCTTTGCAAACAATGACGGGATGCCAGACGGCCTCGCGGTCGATAGCGCCGGCAATGTCTGGTGCGCCCTCTATGGCGGCGGCAAAGTCGTGTGCATTGATGCCAGGGGAACGCTTCGAAGGTCACTCTATTTACCGGCCACTTTCGTAACCAGCCTCTGTTTCGGCGGACCGGAACTGAAGACGCTGTATGTGACGACCGGTTGGAACAGCAGCACGACGGAAGCGACCAAGATGAGCGATGTGGGCGGCGCGGTTTTCATGCGGCCGGTCGATAGTCCAGGCCTGCCGGAGCCTGTCATTATGCTCTAGGCTGCAACCCAATCAGACCATTGATTGGTTTGAGTTTTCGCGATCCAAGCTTGAAAACAGCGTAAACGCCTCCACCCCTTTTAGTGTGCCGATGTAAGCAGACTAATCGTTTGCTTCTTGCGGAAGAAAATCCACTTCAT
The DNA here is from genome assembly GCF_056403215.1 of Mesorhizobium sp. P2_H9. Classification (NCBI taxonomy): domain Bacteria; kingdom Pseudomonadati; phylum Pseudomonadota; class Alphaproteobacteria; order Hyphomicrobiales; family Phyllobacteriaceae; genus Mesorhizobium; species Mesorhizobium sp. P2_H9. The sequence continues at coordinate 36,958 of NZ_JBFUFX010000022.1, forward strand.
GCTCGGCGGAGGCGCGGACAACGGCTTCCACATCCGACATGTTGTGCAAGACCTTGAAGAGGTCGTGCAGCTTGCGGGCGGGGGATACCCAGAACAGTGCTCTCGCCGGCCTGTTCGATTTGTTGAAATAGCCGTGAGGCACACCTCGCGGCATGCGCACGAGATCGCCTACCTTTGCGGTCGTCCATTTTCCGTCGAGCTTCAGTTCGAGCTGGCCCTCCTGAACGAGAATAAATTCATCCTGCGTAGGATGAATGTGCACGGGCACAAACTGACCCGGGTTGGAAATCGCTTCGAACGCGAAAGACGTATCGCAATCCGCCTTGGGGAAGTATCTCTGGCCCAGAATATCCCATTCCACGGACTCGAAACCCTCTCCAGCACGCGTAATTCCGCCTTCCAAATCTTTTGTCATTTCGCCCTACATTCGATGTGCACCTTCTTGTCAGGCTATTATCTCGGCCTGTTACGAGACAAGTTGCGAAGATCGTCAATCACTGTCCTGAAAAAATGGACAATCTGCAGGGACGCACTTCGGCGAATTGGCTCTGCCTGAGCGCTGGAGCGAGGTCGGAACCTTGGCTGACTGCGCGCATGAATAATTGGACAATGTCCAAAGAATGCTTTTATTGTTTGAGAATTCTGCCTAATTTCTTTCGGGAGTTCCTAATTTCTTTCGGGAGTTCTCATGGACAAGCTGACCGCAATGCGCACGTTTGTGGCGGTTGTGAATGCCGGTGGCTTTTCCAGTGCCGCTCAGGCACTGGCGGTTCCGAAGACCAGAATTTCACAAAGAATCCAGGACCTTGAGGCCGCTCTATCGACGCGGTTGCTCTATCGAACGACGCGCGTGGTCTCACTCACGGAGGAGGGGCGCATCTATTTCGAGAAGTGCAATCAGATCCTCGATGAGATCGATACCACCGAACAGGCCTTGAGCGGCGTGGGCGAAGTCCCGTCGGGTCGACTTCGGGTATCGTCGCTGAGCCAGGTCGCTCGCGTCCTTCTCCTGCCGAGATTGGCGGAGTTTTACGCCTCATATCCGAATGTCTCACTTACCTTGTCGGCCTCTGACCGCATCGAAAATCTCAACGAAGCCGGATTGGACTGTGCCATTCGAGGTGGGAGCCTGGAGAGCTCAACCCTGATATCTCGACACATTTGCGATGTGAGTTTTGGGCTCTTTGCTTCTCCCGATTGGGTGCGGAAGAACACACAGCTGAAGAACGTCGGTGACCTAGGCTCGGCAGAATTGATTAAGGTTCTAAGCCAGCGAGACGGTGCTGCTCGCGACTGGGAACTCACCGGGCCGGACGGCACCGTGAAAATCGATCGGCGTGCGCGTTTGGAAATCGATGACGACCAAGCGGCGCTCGATGCTGCGCTCGGTGGGGTTGGTATTGCTCTATGCGCCGACTTTGCAGCACTTCCTCATGTGGCCGAGGGCCGGCTCTGCCGTGTCTTTCCCGAATTGTCAGCCTCGTCACGGCCGATCTATGCGATCTACCCGACGCGGCGTTATCTTTCGGCAAAGTTACGCTGCTTTCTCGACTGGGTCGAGACAGTCTTCGGAAGCTGAATTCTGGATTGTTATCGCGACCTGGCGCCACAACTGCCTTCGCGTAAAGTTGGCAGGCGACTTTTGCTTCTCTTGCGCCTTCGGATACGCCGGCGGCGTTCATTCCCCCGTGGGGATCTCTCGCGCGCGTTTGGCAGTTGCAGCAATGGCCTTGTTGAACAAGGGTTGCAATCCGTTGTCCGATTGCAGGCCCAGATCGCGGCGCCGCCGGCCCTAACCGCATGGCGTGTCCTGGCACCCGCATCGGCCCGTTCAAGGCCGGCGAACATTTCTAACGGGAGCCAATGCTCAGACCGCCACCGAGTGCCTGGCTTTGCCGGTTTCGAAATATTTGTCGAACTTCGCCGCGATGCTCCTGACAAAGGGCCGACTTTCCGCCGGCACGACGAAGCGGTCACCGTCAAGTTCAAGCAACCGCGCAGGATCGTGAAGGGCGGTGGAACTCGCTTTGACGAGAAGCCGTTGACCGGCTTCGCCAAAGCGCTCCAGCAGGTCGATCGCGGAGAAGCCGAAGTCACACATCAGCCGCTCGATGATCCAGCCGCGAACGCGATCGTCGTCAGAAAACGCAATCCCGCGGACAGCGGCCAACCCGCCGTCCGCGACCATGCGCCCATACTCGGTGGTCGAAGGCATGTTCTGTGCATAGCCCTGCCGAAATTGGCTGATGGACGATGGGCCGAGGCCAATCAAAGTTTCGCAACGATCCTCGGTGTAGCCCTGAAAGTTCCGGTGCAAAGTCCCGGCGCGCGCCGCAATCGCCAGCGCATCGCCCGGTTTGGCGAAATGGTCGAGCCCGATTGCCTCGTATCCATTGTCTACAATCGCCTGCGCAGCCAGTTGCGACTGGGCAAAGCGCTCCGCGGGTCCCGGCAACCAGGCCTCGTCGATCATCGTCTGATGTTTCTTGAACCACGGTACATGCGCGTAGCCAAAAAGCGCGATCCGATCCGGTTCCAGCGTCAGTGCCTGCGCGACCGTAGAAGCGACGCTCTCCCTGGTCTGGTGCGGCAGGCCGTAAAGCAGGTCCAGATTGACCGATTCAACGCCGCGCGAACGAACGCCGTCAACCACCGTCTTGGTCTGCAGGAAGCTCTGCTCGCGGTTGATTGCCTTCTGCACCTTCGGATCGAAATCCTGAACGCCGAGGCTCGCCCTTGTCATGCCGATTTCGGCCAGTGCATCAAGGCGGTCATCGTCCATGTCGTTGGGTTCGATTTCGACACTGATCTTCGCGTCGGGAAGAAAGGCAAAGCTGTTGCGCAGGACGCTTCCCAGCGCCACTATATCGCTAGGTTTGAGCATCGTCGGCGAGCCGCCGCCGAAATGGACGGCACGCACGCGGCCCTTGCCTGCGACAAGATCGGCTACGGTGGCGATCTCCGCATGCAGCGAGCGCAGATAGGTGGTCACCGGCTCGTAATGGCGTGTCTGCTTGGTATGGCATGCACAGAACCAGCAAAGCTTGTCGCAGTACGGGATGTGCAGATACAGCGATATTTCGTCGCCCTCGTTGAGGGCCTGAAGCCAGCCACGACAGACGGTAGCGTCAACGCTTGCGTTAAAATGCGGCGCTGTCGGGTAGCTCGTATAGCGCGGCACGTTCTCACCAAGTCTGGCAACTAATTCTGGCCGCATGTCTCTATCCGCTCCATCTTGCATGGCGCGACACTGGTCACATTGGACGCCGGCAGCCTTGATTTCGGTCAAAGCCATCCACGGACAAACTGCCGCAAGGATTTTCCTGCCGCCGATGCTATCTTGCCGGCATTTGGATCCTCGGACGATCATGATGACAGTGCGTCAGGATGTTCATAGCGCCGGCATTCCCGTGCTTTGCCAATCGTGCGAAGCGCGCCACCATGGCGTCTGCGGAGCACTCGATCCCGATCAACTGGTGGGCCTGGCCAAGACCTCGTCGAAGCATACGGTTGAACCGGGCGTAGAACTGATTGGCGACACTGAGACCGTCGACAGTTATTCGAACGTGCTTTCCGGCGTGGTAAAGCTCACAAAGAGCCTGTCGGACGGACGCCAGCAGATTGTCGGCCTCCAGTTCGCCCCCGATTTTCTAGGCCGGCCCTTCAAGGTGGAAAGCGCTATCAATGCCGAAGCCGCCACCGCCGTTTCCGTGTGTTCGTTTCCAAGGGCCGCCATCGAACGGATGATGAAGGAATCGCCCGAACTCGAGCATCGTCTTCTCAAGCAGACGCTGAACGAACTCGACGAAGCCCGCGACTGGATGGTGACACTGGGGCGCAAGAGTGCTTCCGAAAAGGTGGCGAGCTTTCTCCTGATGATCGCCAGGAACATCGACCCCAGCCTCGATCCAACCGCCCAGTCAACAAGTTTCGATCTGCCGCTGACCCGCGCCGACATCGCCGATTTCCTGGGTCTGACGATCGAGACGGTGAGCCGCCAACTGACCAGGCTGCGATCGGATGGCGTGATCCGGATCGAGAACAACCGGGAGGTCACCGTCGACAACTTGACCCGGTTGCAGCGGCGCTCCGGCGTCTAGAGCAATTCCAGGTAAAGTGTGGAACGGTTTTCCCGAGAAAAGCGCGTAGCGCTTTCCCTTGGGGAATTGCGTCAAAACAAAGAAAGTAGAGGGGTTCGATCGTGAAACGCTGAACCAATCTAGGCTCAATCGACGACCCCGATCATCGGCAAGACGTGCTCGCGTTCAAAGGCGATATGCCGGCGCAAGCTTTCGAAGAAGCCGCGCAGCATGAAGCCGACAGCCTCGGCATTCTCGACCGTCTCGCCATGGCCGATCGCTAGCAGAATCTCAGTCACCTCGCCGGCAAAGCATTCGTCCTCGACGTGCTCGGCGCGCAATCGCCGGGTTGAAGCAAGGTTCGCATCGCTACCGGTCAAAACAGCCTCGTAGACCGGAAAGATGACCGTTTCTTCATATTGATGGATGTTTCGCAACAGCGGGACGATCGCGTTTGCCGTGCTCAGGCATTTCAACCGATCAACCTTCGGCAAGGTGTCGGCGATTCTTTCGAGAGCCTCGCAGAGCTGCAGCTTTTCCAGATGCGCACGTTTCATCACCGCCGCCGGAACCGCTTCCCTGCCATATCGAGCTGCCAGCATCGAATTTTCACGGCTTGTTTCGCTCAGCGACGATCCCAGCTCCTTCTCCCTGTTCAACGGCAGCCTCCTGATCGTTTGTGCGACCGACGCTGCCCAATCCAAAATGAAATGGCCTTGACATAAATCAATGCGGCGATGGGTCGACTGCTGAATTGGTGTCGACGCGGATTGGCGTCCGCGCATCACAATCCGAGGTCGGGGACATCTCATGAAGTTCGGCACTCACATCTTCGCTTTGGGCCTGCTCACATTTGCGGCTCTTGTGGCCGCTGGCTTCGGGGTGGACGAGCCGTTCCGACAGCACATGTGGGTGCTGTTTATTGTGCTGCTCGGTTTTGTCGCCATCCTCATCCGCAACACGAGTTTCGAGGCTGCCGCTCCGATCGACCCTTCCGCCTATATGGACGGGCCAGTCCGCTACGGCACCATCGCCACCATGTTCTGGGGTGTTGTCGGCATGCTTGTCGGCGTGGTCATCGCGCTGCAGCTTGCCTACCCCGATCTCAACATCCAGCCCTGGTTCAATTTCGGCCGCCTGCGTCCGCTGCACACATCCGGGGTTGTCTTCGCCTTCGGCGGCAATGCTCTGCTTTGCACGTCCATGTACGTCGTCCAACGCACCTGCCGCGCCAGATTGTTCGGCGGCGATCTCGCTTGGTTCGTGTTCTGGGGCTACCAGCTCTTCATCGTCATGGCCGCGACCGGTTACCTGCTCGGCATCACCGAGAGCCGCGAATATGCGGAACCCGAATGGTATGTCGACATCTGGCTGACCATCGTCTGGGTCGCCTATCTCATCCTGTTCCTCGGCACGATCCTGAAGCGCAAGGAACCGCACATCTACGTCGCCAACTGGTTCTACCTCTCCTTCATCGTCACCATCGCGATGCTGCATGTGATCAACAATCTGTCGATGCCGGCCTCCTTCCTCGGCTCCAAGAGTTACTCCGCCTTTTCCGGGGTCCAGGACGCCTTGACGCAGTGGTGGTACGGTCACAACGCCGTCGGCTTCTTCTTGACCGCGGGCTTCCTCGGCATGATGTATTATTTCGTGCCCAAGCAGGCGAACCGGCCGGTCTATTCCTACCGACTGTCGATCGTCCATTTCTGGGCAATCATCTTTCTCTACATCTGGGCCGGGCCCCATCACCTGCATTACACCGCCCTGCCCGACTGGGCGCAGACGCTCGGCATGGTGTTCTCGATCATGCTGTGGATGCCGTCTTGGGGCGGCATGATCAACGGCCTGATGACCCTGTCGGGCGCTTGGGACAAGCTGCGCACCGATCCCATCATCCGCATGATGGTGATGGCTATCGCCTTCTACGGCATGTCGACCTTCGAAGGTCCGATGATGTCGATCAAGGCGGTCAATTCGCTGTCGCACTATACCGACTGGACCATTGGCCACGTTCACTCCGGTGCCCTCGGCTGGGTCGGCATGATCTCGTTCGGCGCAATCTACTTCATGGTGCCGAAGCTGTGGAACCGTCAACGTCTCTACTCGCTGCGGCTCGTCACCTGGCACTTCTGGCTGGCGACGCTCGGCATCGTTGTCTACGCCGCGGTCATGTGGGTGTCCGGCATCATGCAGGGCCTGATGTGGCGCGAATACGACGAGCAGGGCTTCCTGGTCTACTCCTTCGCCGAAACCGTCGCCGCCATGCACCCTTACTATGTCATGCGCGCCATCGGCGGAGCCATGTACCTCTCCGGCGCCCTGATCATGGCCTGGAACATCACCATGACGATCCTTGGATACCAGCGCGAGGAGGAGCCTCTACCCGGCTCCGTTCCCGCCCTTCAGCCTGCCGAATAAGGAGCCAGAAAATGGGCTTGATGGACAAACACGCACTGATCGAGAAGAACGCCACGCTTCTTCTCGTCGGCTCCCTCCTTGTGGTGACCGTCGGCGGCATCGTCGAGATCGCACCGCTCTTCTATCTCGACAACACGATCGAGAAGGTGGAAGGCATGCGGCCTTACTCACCGCTCGAACTTGCCGGGCGCAACATCTATGTGCGCGAGGGTTGTTACCTCTGCCACAGCCAGATGATCAGGCCGTTCCGCGACGAGGTTGAACGCTATGGCCACTACAGCCTGGCGGCCGAGTCGATGTACGATCATCCTTTCCAGTGGGGATCGAAGCGCACCGGACCGGACCTCGCCCGGGTTGGCGACCGCTACTCCAATGTCTGGCACGTCGATCACCTTTCCGACCCACGTTCGGTCGTGCCGGAATCGATCATGCCGAGCTACGCGTTCCTTAAAGACGCGCCGATCGATGTGAAGGACTTCTCGACGCATCTGGTTGCCAACGCACGCGTTGGCGTCCCCTACACCGACGACATGATCGCGCATGCCAACGCCGATCTGATGGCACAGGCCGACCCGAACGCCGATAGTTCGGGCCTTGAGGCGCGCTATCCGAAAGCCAAGGTCGGCGACTTCGACGGCAACCCGCAACAGGTCACCGAAATGGATGCCCTCGTCGCCTATCTGCAGATGCTTGGCACGCTGGTCGATTTCAAGAATTACGACGAAGCCGCCGGCTACCGCTGAGGGAGTTTTATTCATGGATTACAATTTGATGCGAGAGTTTGCCGACAGCTGGGGTCTGGTCGCCATGGCGCTTTTCTTTGTCGGCGCAATTGCCTTCGCACTCCGCCCCGGCAGCCGCAAGCTGGCCGACGAAGCTGCCCGGATTCCCCTTGAGGACGAGTGATCATGAGCGACGAGCATATCGATGAAATCTCTGGCATCTCGACCACCGGCCACGAATGGGACGGCATTCGAGAGTTGAACAACCCCCTGCCGCGCTGGTGGGTCTGGACGTTCTACATCACTGTGGTCTGGGCAATCGGCTACACCATCGCCTATCCGGCATGGCCTCTGCTGCACTCGGCAACCAAGGGTGTGCTCGGCTATTCCAGCCGCAACGAGGTCAAGAACGAACTGGCCGTGGCTGAAGTCGCGAAGGGCAAGTATGTCGCGGCGGTAGAGTCGAAGAGCGTCTCGGAGATTGCCGCGGACGATGCGTTGCGCGAGTTCGCCGTCGCGGCCGGCGGCGCGGCCTTCAAGGTCAATTGCGTACAGTGCCATGGCTCGGGCGCCCAGGGCTCGGCTGGCTTCCCCAACCTCAATGACGATGACTGGCTGTGGGGCGGCAAGGCCGAGCAGATCCAGCAGACGATCACGCACGGGGTCCGTTTTGCGTCCGACCCCGACACGCGGCTGTCGGAAATGCCAGCCTTTGGTGACATCATTACCGCTGACCAGATCGCTCAGGTCAGTGCCTACATCGCCAGCCTTTCCGGCAAGGCCCAGGACGCCAGCTTGATCGAGCCTGGCGCCAAGGTCTTTGCCGAAAATTGCGTGGCCTGTCATGGCGACAACGCAAAAGGCAACAAGGAACTCGGGGCTCCCGATCTGACCGATGCCATCTGGCTCTATGGCTCCGGCGAAACAGCCATCGCCGCACAGGTCCGCGCGCCGAAACAGGGCGTGATGCCGGCCTGGGGCGGACGCCTGGGCGAGACCAAGGTCAAGGAACTGGCGGTCTATATCCATTCGCTTGGCGGAGGGGAATAGGAACGGGGCCTATTCCCTGCCTTCACCGTCAAGGCGACGAGGCCCGGCTGGTCCGGGCCTCGACTTGTATTGCGGTCCCGGCGATTGACCTGCATCAACGCGGCGTAACCCAGTCCACGGCAAAGTCTACTCAACGCAGCATGTGGCATACCTGCCTGAGAGAATCAGGCCGATTGCCCCCGGCGATATGAGAAGCTGCGCGACTGGAGATAGCGGTGCTGGATAATACGCAGGTGGAACGGCTTGAGGCCGAGGCGGTCAACTCCGCCCGTGTGCGCCAGCCAATGTATGCCGCGCGCAAGAAGATTTTTCCGAAGCGGGCTTCAGGAAGCTTTCGCCAGTTCAAATGGATCGTGATGGCGATCACGCTCGGCATCTATTATTTAACGCCGTGGTTGCGATGGGATCGGGGTCCGTTTGCCCCGGACCAGGCGGTGCTGCTCGATCTCGCCAATCGGCGCTTCTACTTCTTCTTCATCGAGATCTGGCCCCAGGAATTTTACTATGTGGCCGGCCTCCTGGTCATGGCCGGCATCGGTCTTTTCCTGATCACGTCGACTGTCGGTCGTGCCTGGTGCGGCTACACATGCCCGCAGACCGTCTGGGTCGATCTGTTTCTGGTCGTCGAGCGCGCCATCGAGGGTGACCGCAATGCTCGTATCAAGCTCGATGCCGGCCCCTGGACCGCCCGCAAGCTCGTGCTTCGTGTATCGAAGCACGCCATCTGGCTGGTCATAGGCGCGGCGACCGGCGGCGCATGGATCTTCTATTTCGCCGACGCGCCGACGCTGATTGGCGAGCTCTTCACCGGCACAGCGGCACCTGTCGCCTACATCACCGTCGCCGTGCTGACGGCAACGACTTATACGTTCGGCGGGCTGATGCGTGAGCAGGTCTGCACCTATATGTGCCCATGGCCGCGCATCCAGGCGGCCATGCTCGACGAAAGTTCGCTCACCGTCACCTACAATGACTGGCGCGGCGAACCGCGCTCACGTCATGCCAAGAAGGTTCTTGCCGCAGGGCAGCCCGTCGGCGACTGCGTCGACTGCAATGCCTGCGTCGCTGTCTGTCCGATGGGGATCGACATTCGCGACGGCCAGCAACTCGAATGCATCACCTGCGCGCTTTGCATCGACGCCTGTGACGGAGTCATGGACAAGATCGGCAAGGAGCGCGGGCTGATCTCCTACGCAACGCTTTCCGACTACAACGCAAACATGATGCTGGCGACCGCCGGCGGCACCAGTTCAGTCGATCCGTCGCTGGTCCGGGCCGCTGATGGGCTGTTCTCCGACAAGGTGGCGCATTTCCATATCCGCAAGATCTTTCGGCCGCGCACCTACGTCTACATGGGCATGTGGTCGCTGATCGGCCTGGGCCTGCTGTATTCGCTGCTGACGCGCGATCGGCTCGAAGTCAACGTGCTGCATGACCGCAATCCGCAATTCGTCACGCTGTCCGACGGTTCGATCCGCAATGGCTATACAGTCAAGCTGCTCAACATGGTCCCCGAGCCAAGGACCATCGTCGTCACGATGCAAGGCCTGCAAGGGGCTGACATGAGTGTGGTCGGCGACGACATCCAGCCAGGCCGCTCCTTTGCCATTCCGGTCGAGCCCGACCGCCTGAAAATGCTGAAGGTCTTCGTGCGCCAGCCCGCGGGTCAGATCCAGAGCATAGCGCAAACCTTCAAATTCCGTGTCGAGGACAAGGCGAGCTTCGAGGCCGACGAATACACCGCCACCTTCAACGCACCGGAGATCGCCAGATGACCGTCAAAGCTCAAAAACCCCGGGAATTCACCGGCAGGCACATGTTGGCCTTCATCCTTGCCTTCTTCGGCGTGGTCATCGCGGTCAACCTGACGATGGCGACGCTCGCCAACACAAGCTGGACCGGACTTGTCGTTGAAAACACCTATGTGGCGAGCCAGCAGTTCAACAAGAAGGCAGAGGAAGGGCGCGCGCAGGCAGCCTTGGGCTGGACCGGCAAACTGACCATCGCATGGGGTGAAGTCCGCTATGGCCTCACCGACGCCGCCGGCAAGCCGGTTCCCCTGCATGGCGTTAAGGTGCTGTTTCGCCATCCCGCCTACGAGAAAGAGGACAAGGCCGTCATTCTTGCTCTCGCCTCAGGCCAGGAATTCGCCGCACAGCACATGCCGAAGGACGGCGTCTGGATCGTCGAAGTCGACGCCGACGCCGGTCTGGCAGAGCCCTACCGCGAAGTCCGCAGGATCATGATTTCCCATGGAGCGTTGAAATGAGCTGTTGTGCACCGGGCGCTGAAATGGCGCTGGATCTGACCAGCACCACATCGGTCCTGCCGTCCAGCCAGGAGATCAGGCTGGCAAGCCGATCGCTTGGCGATGATCTTCGCCAGACCGACCTTTCAGTGCCGACGGTTCATTGCGCGGCCTGCATCCAGGCGATCGAGACAGCACTGGCAAAGCTCGATCAAGTCGAGGCCGTTCGTGTCAACCTGTCGACGAAGCGGGTCGCGGTCCGCTGGCGTGGGAACGAAGTACCACCTTTCGTCGCCGCGCTGGGACGGCTGGGCTACCAGGCGCACCTGTTCGAGCCCGAGGTCGAAGAGAAAGACAAGATGCTTTCGGAGCTGATCCGCGCCGTCGCTGTTGCCGGCTTTGCGGCTGGCAACATCATGCTGCTTTCGGTCTCGGTCTGGTCCGGCGCAGAGGGTGCGACCCGCGACCTGTTCCACTGGGTCTCGGCGCTGATCGCCATTCCCGCGCTGGCCTTCGCCGGCGGCATCTTCTTCCGCTCGGCCTGGAACGCATTGCGCCACGGCCGCATGAACATGGACGTACCGATAGCGGTTGGGGTTTCGCTGGCCTATGCAATGAGCCTCTATGAGACAATCAACCATGGCGACCACGCCTATTTCGACGCGTCGGTGTCGCTGCTGTTCTTCCTGTTGATCGGCCGCACGCTGGATCACGTGATGCGCGAACGCGCCCGCACCGCCGTGAAAGGGCTGTCACAGCTGGCCGCGCGTGGCGCCATGGTGCTGCGCGGCAATGGCGCCCGCGACTATCTGCCGGTAGGCGAGATCGAACCGGGAATGCAGCTCCTGATAACGGCTGGTGAGAGGATCCCCGTCGACGGCAAGATCACTCATGGCGCGTCGGACCTGGATTGCTCTGTGGTCTCTGGCGAGAGCACGCCCAGAAACGTGGCGCCAGGCGAGACCGTGCAGGCCGGTGTCCTCAATCTCACCGGCTCATTGACGATCGAGGCGACAGCCGCCGCCAAGGATTCGTTCCTGGCGGAAATGGTTCGGCTGATGGAGGCCGCAGAGGGCGGCCGCGCGCACTATCGCCGGATCGCCGATCGTGTTTCAGCGCTCTATGCTCCGGTGGTTCATCTCACCGCCTTCGCAACATTCCTTGGCTGGATGGCGGCGACGGGCGACTGGCACCGGGCGATTACCATCGCCATTGCCGTTCTCATCATCACATGCCCGTGCGCGCTCGGCCTGGCCGTGCCGATCGTTCAGGTGGTCGCCGCGCGGCGCCTGTTCGAGAACGGCATCATGGTCAAGGATGGTTCGGCCATGGAGCGCCTGGCGACGATTGATACCGCAGTGTTCGACAAGACCGGAACACTCACGCTCGGCCAGCCTCGGCTGGTGAATTCGGCTTCGATCGATACGGGCATGCTGGCAATCGCTGCAGACATGGCCGCGCATTCCCGCCACCCTTTTTCGAAGGCCATAGCCGGCTTCGCCGCTTCTGGAAGGCAACACAAATTCGAAGCGGTCACCGAGCACCCCGGATTTGGTATCGAAGCCATTGACGCCGGGAGCACCTGGCGACTGGGTCGACGTGGATGGGCTGGATGGAAGGCCCGAACCGGTGGCGAAGGCAAACATGGCTATGGCGGAACGGTCCTGACAAAAGACGGGTTCATTGTCGCGACCTTTGATTTCGAAGACGCGCTGCGTGCCGACGCCAGGGCGGCCATCGAGCAACTGAACCACGCCGGGGTGTCGGTGGAAATGCTGTCGGGTGACACTGCTGGCGCCTGCGGCGAAGTTGCAAGAATGCTCGGTGTCGACGACTTCGTTCCGTGCCTGCTGCCGTCAGGCAAGGTCGAACGCATCGAGACCATGGCCAAAGACGGACATAGAGTTCTGATGGTTGGCGATGGCCTCAACGACACCCCTGCGCTGAGCGCGGCACATGTGTCGATTGCACCAGCCACCGCCGCCGACATTGGCCGCAACACAGCCGACTTCGTCTTCCTGCGCGAAAGCCTTCTCGCTGTCCCACTCGCTCTGGGCGTCTCACGCAAGGCAGGAACCCTGATACGCGAGAACATCGCGATCGCGATCGTCTACAATGCTGTCGCCGTGCCAATCGCCATTCTGGGGCATGTCACACCTCTTATCGCGGCGATCGCCATGTCCGCCTCATCACTGCTTGTCATCGGAAATGCACTGCGATTGCAGACTTCTATGCCGAATTCACCGGCAAAAGACGTTCGCCGGAACAGGCAATCCGACTTCAACGAACTGGCCCGCTTGTCATGACAAACCTCACCTACCTCATACCCGTAGCCCTCTTCCTTGGGGCACTTGGCCTTGGGGGCTTCCTGTGGGCTTTGAAAAGTGGCCAGTATGAAGATCTTGATGGAGCAGCCGAGAGGATCCTCATCGATCGGGAAGACAAGAGCGACCGCTAATCCAGAACGAAGTTGGGCCAGAGCGGGAGTCAGCCAAACTGCGCTACGATGCCTGAACCCATAGGAAAGAAACCGTAGGGCTGTGAGGAAATCCGCTTGGTTGCGCTGGACCGATCGCTGATATCGCGGCTGCCGCTCTTCCAGGGGATGGCGCCCCAGGAGCAAAGCGAGATTCTCAAAGGCGCTCGATCGTCACGCTACGCCAAGGACTCCGCCATCTTCGAGCAGGAAACCGAGGCCCATTCGTTTTTCGTGCTGATCTCTGGCCACATACGCGTCGTCCGCACCACGCCGGATGGGCAGCAGGTCATCGCCAGATACATCAGCGAAGGCGAGATTTTTGGTGTCGCCGCGGCGCTTGGCCGGACCAACTATCCCGCCAGCGCTGTCGCGGCGGTCGACTGCGTGGTGCTGGCCTGGCCCAACGCTCTTTGGCCGGAGCTGGCGCGACGGTTCCCGGCGTTTGGGGCAACCACCTACAGGACAGTGGGAGCCAGGCTGCAGGAGGCGCAGACGCGGGTGGTGGAGATGTCCACGGAGCAGGTGGAGCAGCGTGTTGCGCATGCCTTGTTGCGGTTGGCAAACCAGACCGGCCGAAAGACCGACAGCGGCATCGAAATCGACTTCCCGATTTCGAGGCAGGATATTGCCGAGATGACGGGAACGACGCTGCACACCGTCAGCCGCCTGCTCAGCAAGTGGGAAGACAATGGAATAATCGTCAGCGGGCGCCAGAAAGTCACCGTGAAAGATGCGCATCGCCTTGTGGTTCTGGCCGAGAACCGCAGCAAGGGGTGATCCTCACCGTTCGCCTCGAACAGCCGATTCCAGGTCCAAAATGAAGCGGGCCTCGTCGATCCGATGTTCGCGGCATGCTTCGGCAACGGTATGGAAAGTGCCGATCGGGCAGCCAACGCAAAGCATCCTGTAGCTCAGCATCACCGCCACCGTTGCCGGCCATTTCCGCATGATCTCGTCGACGATCATGTCCCGCCCGATCGAACTGAGTTCCTTCACGATAGGGTCTCCGCGATTTGCGAAGCCTCGTGATACATCCCGCGCGCGCCGCCTTCGTTGTGCTTGCGCAACTTCGTAGAAATGGGCCGAACCCTCTCGAGACTATATTGCGGGAGGAAAAGCGCCGATGGCGGAGGTCGGGATCAAGGTCGCAAAACCGTCAGATGGCAGTACCAACGATGGCACCAATACCGGCGGTCAGCACCATTGCCAGCGCCCCCCAGAAGGTGACGCGAACAGTTGCCCTCAACACATTGGCGCCGCCGGCCTTGGCCCCAATGGCGCCCAGAACCGCCAGGAACAGGAGCGAGGCAACAGACACCGTTGCGGCAAGCCAGGCGGCCGGCGTAACAAGCACCATCGCCAATGGCATGGCCGCGCCAACCGAAAATGCTGCCGCAGAGGTCAGCGCGGCCTGGATCGGTCTGGCCGTCGTCACCTCCGAAATACCGAGTTCGTCACGAGCGTGGGCGCCGAGCGCGTCCTTCGCCATCAATTGGTCGGCAACCTGCAAGGCAAGCGCTGGTTCCAAGCCACGTTTGACATAGATCTCCGCAAGTTCCTGTCGCTCGAAATCTGGCTGCGTCGCCAGTTCCCCTTTCTCGCGGGCAAGGTCGGCTTGTTCGGTATCGGACTGCGAACTGACCGAGACATACTCGCCCGCCGCCATCGACATCGCACCGGCGACCAGTCCGGCGACGCCAGCCACCAGAACATTGGAGGCCGCGGCATTGGCCGCCGCCACGCCAACGATCAGGCTGGCCGTCGAAACGATGCCGTCATTGGCGCCTAGCACGGCGGCACGCAACCAGCCGACGCGCGATACGAGATGGTTTTCATTGTGCAGGCGGCTCATGACATCACTGCGCACGCCGTCCGGCAGGTCGCAGCATTCTGACCAGCACATCCGATTTTACATAGAAATGTTGCCACAGCGCGGCTGCGGCATGCAGGCCGACGACAATGATGATCACCGGCTTGGCGAGTTCGTGAATCTCCCCCATCACTCGAAAGCTGGAGTACCATGCCAGCGCCCCGGTAATCGGCATCCCGAAAATGAAAAGATACAGCAGGAAATGGGCTGCCGCGGCAATCCGCTTCAACAAGATGCTTTCTTCGGGCGCCGCCGCCGGCACACCATCCCGTAGACGGATCGCAAACCGCCAGGTCGCCAGCACCAGAACGGCCAAACCGACATAGACATGAATGTTCGCGTTAAGGATGTCGCCAGCTGCCGGCTCGGTGCCGCGCGAGAACGCCCGGTAAGCCGGCTTGATGTCCTCACCGATCACAAGCTGCAGAACGATCAGCACCGCGATAGTCCAATGCAGCACTATCTGGGTTCCGGTGTATCCGGCCGGCTCGTGGGCAACAGTCATAGGCAGCTACCTCGTTTGAGAGAACCTTCCTACCTCGCTGCTTATGCGACGATCTTGATCTAGGACAAGTCACTTTGCCGTCCCTTGAGCTTTCACGGCCCTCGGAGTTCGTCCTCGGCTGACAGCCAGTTGTAAGCTTGGTCGTGGGATATTGCACCCGAAGCGCACCAGATGGGTCGCCTCTGCAAGGTTCAACGTGGAAGCACAATTCCGATGAAACAGATTGCTCTGTCACTTCTGGTGATCGCCGCCTCCGGCGCCTATGTCTGGGATCAAGCCGGCAAACGGCCAGCCGAAGATGTGCTTGGTTCGGCGCTGCCGGCAGACGCGACAGAGGCGCCAGGCTCAGCCGCGCCGGTGTTCCGGACCTTGCCGGCGCCCTCACCCCAGTTCAGGACAAGGTTCCCGATCGCAAGGGAAGCGACGGCGGGCGTAGCAGTTGACGCCAGACGGCCAAATGATCCCGTGGAGCAGACAGCAGTTGGGGTGGCACCACAACCATCGCCGGCGCCACCGAAGCAGCCAGTACTGCCGGCTGTCAGCAATCCTGCGTCGTCAACGCCTTCATTCACCATAACTCCTGCCGTCTACATACCTGTCCCGCAGCAGCGGCCGGCATATCCGGAGGCGCCCGCACATGTTGTCCGGGTCGGCATGAAGCTCGCCGCACAGGCCTATGCCGACGGCGTCTACACTGGCCCGCCCGCCGATGCCTATTACGGCATCATCCAGATTCAGGCCCTCGTGCAGGGCGGACAGCTTACGGCGCTGAAAGTGCTCAAATATCCATCCGATCGCCGCACCTCCGTCAGCATCAACAGGCAGGCGCTGCCCATGCTGCGCGACGAAGCGATCCGCGCCCAAAGCGCCAATGTCGACATCATTTCGGGCGCGACCCTGACCAGCAGGGCCTTCATCCAGTCGCTGCGCGGCGCGCTGAAGAAAGCGTCGTCCTAGGTCCATGCGCGAAACGCGTATTTTGATGGGAATGCCCATTACGGTCGACGTCGGCGGCGCGTCGAGCGATGAGCTGATCGAGACGGTCTTCGGCTATTTCGAGCATATCGATCGGCGCTTCAGCACATACCGGGCCGACAGCGAAATCACGGCCATCAACCGCGGCGACGTTCCGGTCGTCGAGTGGAGCGGCGAGATGACCGAAGTGTTTGCTCTCGCGCGGCAGACGAAAGACGAGACCGGCGGATACTTCGATATTCGCAAGCCCGACGGATCGCTCGATCCATCGGGCATCGTCAAGGGCTGGGCAATCCGCAATGCGGCAGCCATCGTTCAGCGAGCCGGCATCCGCGATTTCTTCATCGAGGCAGGAGGCGACGTGCAGTCCTGCGGCAAGAATGCCTCGGGTCAGGACTGGAGCGTCGGCATCCGCAATCCCTTCAACGCCCACGAGATCGTAAAAATCGTCTATCCCCGTGGTCGCGGACTGGCGACCTCCGGAACCTATGTGCGGGGTCAACACATCTACAACCCGCATGCAATTGACAGTCCGATCCAGGACATCGTCAGCCTGACCGTCATCGGCGCCGATGTGCTCGAAGCCGATCGTTTCGCCACTGCAGCTTTCGCCATGGGCCGGGACGGCATTCTCTTCATCGAGCAGACGCCCGGCCTGGAGGGCTATGTCATAGACACCAATGGCCGCGCCACACCGACAACCGGGTTCGGAGCCCTTTGCCTGCCATGATCAAAACCATCGACCGATTTCTCGATCATCTGACCATGTACCGGCTGGTCCTCTACTATCTGATGGCGCTGGTCGGCGCAGCGCTCGTGCTCGGCTTCGCCAAGCTCGTGCCCCATGATCCGATTGCGCTCGCCTTCACAATGACTTTGGCGCTGGCCGCCTGCTGGCTCACCAACAAGGTCTTTGCGCATGTCTTCGCGGTCCCGGCCAACAACGAGTCCGTCTACATCACCGCGCTCATCCTTGCGCTCATCCTCGATCCGGTAGCCACCACCGACATCAAGGGAATCGCAGCGGTGGGATTCGCGTCCGTCTGGGCGATTTCATCCAAATTCATTCTCGCCATCGGCCGGAAGCACCTTTTCAATCCGGCTGCGCTGGGCGTGGCGCTGTCGGCGCTGCTGCTCGACCAATCAGCCACCTGGTGGGTTGGCGGCAATCTGCCGTTGCTTCCGCTCGTTCTGCTCGGCGGCATGCTCATTGTCCGCAAACTGCGCCGGCTTGATCTTGTCTCGACCTTTTTTGTCGTGGCGCTGGCGACCATTCTGGCAACCAGCGATCCGTCGCAGTACTGGACCGCACTTACGGAGACACTGGGTTCGTCACCTCTGCTGTTCTTTGCCTTTGTGATGCTGACCGAGCCGCTGACGGCGCCGACGATGCGATGGCCGCGCCTCGCCTTTGCCGCCATCGTCGGCTTTCTGTTTGCTCCCAACATCCATATCGGTTCGTTCTATTTCACACCGGAACTGGCGCTGCTCGCCGGCAACCTGTTTGCCTATGCGGCAGGACCCAAGGGTCGCTTCGTGCTGACGCTCGAACGCATCGAGCAATCGGCCGTCGATAGCTTTGACTTCATCTTCCGGTCGCCGCGCAAGCTCGCCTTTGAGGCCGGCCAATATCTTGAATGGACGCTTGGCCTCGATCGTGCCGACAATCGCGGCAATCGCCGTTATTTCACGGTGGCCTCGGCGCCGACGGAGGAAACGGTCCGCCTCGGCGTCAAGTTCTATCCGCAATCAAGCGCCTTCAAGCGCGAATTGATGACCATGAAGCCAGGCAGCACGATCCACGCCGCGCAACTGGCCGGCAACTTCACACTGCCCGCCCGTCGCGAAACCAAGATCGCTTTCCTGGCCGGAGGCATAGGCATCACGCCGTTCCGCTCGATGCTGCAATATCTGCTCGATCGCAAGGAGCGGCGACCGATCGTCATCCTCTACGGAACCGAGGGACAGCAGGACATCGCGTATCGCGATGTGCTTGGCGCGGCCAGGCAGGAACTTGGTATCAAGACGGTCCACGCGGTGGCGCGTGGCAGCGAGCGCGGGCAGTATCACGGATACATCGATGAGCGCCTGATTCGTCTGGCCGTGCCCGATTATCTCGAGCGCACCTTCTACATTTCCGGCCCGCAGGCGATGGTCAAGGCGCTGCGCCAGAAGCTGCTGGCCATGGGCGTTCGCCGCTCGAGGATAAAGGTCGACTATTTCCCCGGTTTTGCCTGAAGCACGCTCAACCGTGTCGCGGCAAGGAAATGGTCACGACCAGACCCGGATCGGCGTTGGCCATGGCAAGGCGGCCGCCATAAGCTTCGACGATGTCGGAAACGATGGCCAGGCCGAGACCGCCGCTGCCGCCCTTGCTGTCGAGCTGGACGCCACGCGACATGGCGGACTCCCGATCGGCATCCGGTATACCTGGGCCATCATCGGCGACAGTGACGATCACCTCGCCGGCGGTTGCGGATGCATCGACACGGACCGACGACTTTGCATAGCGCGCGGCGTTCTCGACCAAATTGCCCAGGATTTCCGACAGGTCGCCTTCATCGATTGGCGCCATCAGATACTCCGCGACCTCCATCGTGAATGAAAGCTGCTTGCCGCTTGGCGTCCGTTTGACGACGGCAACGACGCCAGCCGCGACGTCAGACACAAGGCAGGATGCCTTGCCCGAGACGCCTGGCGCGAGGCGGGCGCGTGCGAGCTCCCGCTCGACATGGCGCCGGATCGCTCCGGCGCTCTTCTCGATCTCGTCGGCCAGATCCGTCTCGCCTTTCTTGCGCAAGGCACGAATGTCGGCCGACAGCACTTGCAGGGGCGTCTTGAGGCCGTGCGCCAGATCGGTGGCGCGCGAGCGGGCCCGCGCCAGAGCCTTCTCCTGGGCATCGAGAAGACGATTGATTTCGTCTGCGAGCGGCTGCACCTCGCTTGGTGCCACCACATCGAGCCGTGCTGATCGCTGCGCAATGACGCTTCCGACGGCGACCCGCAAGGTCACCAGCGGCGCAAGGCCGATGGTGATCTGGATGAAAAACGCGGCCATGAGGACTGCAGCGAGCATCAAGAGAGCCGGAGCAAGATCACGAACATATTCGCTTACAGACGCCTCAACGGTTCGATGATCTTCCGCCACGATGGCGCGAAAGGAGCGGCCACCGGCATCGATGATCGTGCGCTCGACCGCAATACTGAGTTCTCCGCCCGGGCCCGTGAACTCCTCGACCGTTCGCAGCCCACCATTTGCGCTCCGGGCAGGCAGGAGCAGCTTGGCGTCCCACAATGATCGCGAACGCTCGAGGCTGCCGGTGGCGATGTCCTCCACCTGCCAGTAGTAACCGGAGAGTGGATTGGCAAACCGCGGGTCGGTCAGCACTGGGCTCACGACAAGGCGGCCATCGCTTGTAAAGGTCGTTGCGCCGATCAGTTCATTGAGGTCGACCGTCAGCTCGCCCACCACGCGCCGCTCGACGTGAAGTTCGAACAGATAGCGCAAGCCGGCGCCGGCGATGCCGAGTGCGACAAGGATCGAGATGGTTGCCGCCAACCACAGCCGGAAGCGGATCGAGTTGCCCATCAGGCGGCATCATCGGGCATTAGGTACCCGAACCCGCGTCGTGTTTCGATGACATCGCTGCCGAGCTTCCGTCGCAATCGCGCGACAATGACCTCGATCGCGTTCGGATCGCGGTCGTTGCCCGAATCGTAAAGATGCTCAGCCAGTTCGGTCGGCGCCACCACTCGTCCTGCATGATGCATCAGAAACGCCAGGAGCCGGTACTCCAGCGGCGACAGGGAAACGGGAATGCCGCGCAGCGAAATGCGCATCTGGCGCGTGTCCAGAAGCAGCGGGCCAGACCTCAAAACGGGTGCCGCCTGCCCTGCCGAGCGCCGTAGGATGGCCCGCAACCGGGCGAGCAGTTCTTCCATTTCAAAAGGCTTGGGAAGATAGTCATCGGCGCCGGAGTTGATGCCCTCGACGCGCTCCGTCCACATCCCCCTTGCGGTCAGGATGAGAACCGGAAACCGGCGGGCGTTGGCCCGCCAACGTTTCAAGATCGTGAGGCCATCGAGCTTGGGCAATCCGAGATCCAGAACCGCGGCGTCATAATTCTCGACATCGCCTGCGAACCAGGCAGCTTCACCATCCTTTACGACATCGACCGCCATTCCGGATGCCTTTAGGGCGGTCGCAATATCGGCAGCGATACGTGGCTCGTCTTCGGCGAGGAGTATCTTCATCAGTCACCCTCCCCATCGCGCATGATGACACCGGCACCGGCGTCGACGTCGACGGTCCTTCGACGGCCATCGGAACCGACGACCTGAAACCGGTAGACCCATTTGTTGGCCTTGCGGATGAGATCGACTGCCACGACATCGCCGGGAGCTTCGGCGCGGACAACGTCGAGTATGTCGGCAAGGCCCTTGATTTCGCCGTGCTCGTACAAATCCCGCGCCCGGTCATGGTCGCCGTCATCGTCCTCATCGGCACGGGCAGCGACAGGCATGGCCAGGACAAGTCCAGCGAGACCCAGCACCGCCAAACGCTTCAACTGGCTTTTCATCGGCAAGGCATGTCGCACGTTCAAGCTTTCAATTTGCTGTCAATCATCCTCAGCCCGCAGCAAGCGAAGGATCCATATCAAGGCATTATCGCGTCCAATCATGGCCGCGCCGAGAAGGATACCAGACCATGCGCAATTCCATGTTTGTCCTTGCAGCACTTGCAGGCCTCACAACCTTTGCCCTGCCGGCGGCCGCTGAATCGGACGAAGGATCATGTGGGGCGCCAGCATCTGTTGACCCGTCCGGCCCGATCGACCTGCAGGCCATCCCGATGCAGGATGCAACCGCCCCGAAAGCCATCAAGGGTGATGACGACGCTTGCGACGACCGGCAGGGCGGCGAGGCCGACGAAAACGACTAGACCTCTCGTTCGCAGTGCGTGGCCCGCCGCAGCGCAGAATGAGCGCAAATGTCGTTGGCCTAGGCTCGCTGCAAGGCTGGCAACCATCCAAAGTCCCCTACCGATTTTCCGGAGAGTTTTCGTGATACCCATTCAACAGATCCACCCCGTTCTTGTTCATTTCCCTATTGTTCTGATCTACATGCTTGCAGCTATCGACCTTGTGGCTTTGGCCGGCGGCAACGCCGTCACCAGGAAATCGGGCGCCGGCACGATCTCTACTTTTGTGGCCCTTGCTGCCGGGGTTTTCGCCATTGGGACCTGGTTCTTCGGCGGTCTTGCCCTGGATCACGCCGAAGCGGCCGGCTTCAGCAGCGATATCGCGGAAGTCCACGAAAGCCTGGGGGGTATTACTGCCTTTGCCTTCCTGATCTGGGGTCTGGTGAGGCTCGCACTTTGGATCCGGAACCGCGAGTTTCGAACTGTATCGATCGCCATTCCTCTGATTGAAATTTGCGGGGCGGTGCTGGTCACTGCGACGGCCTACTACGGCGGGCTTCTTGTCTACGAACTTGGCGTGAACGTCGCCAAGACCGCTATCACTGGCTGAGAGGCGCGCGCCCCGTCATTCGCGACCCCACATTTGGACCATTTGCCCCGATTGCAAAATGATTCAGATCAAGGCGCTTCATGCATGGGAATTCTAAGAAGCCGGAGGTTTGGAAAACTCCGGAGAGCGAACATGCAAGCCGAAGCCATAATGAGCAAGCCAGTCGTCAGCGTAGACCCGTCTGCATCGATTGCCGAGGCGGCCGGGTTGATGCTCTTCAAGAAGATCAGCGGCTTTCCCGTCATTCGCGGCGACGGCACCTTGGTGGGGATGGTCAGCGAGAGCGATTTCCTGCGTCGCGGAGAGTTGGGCACGCAGCGCAAGCGCTCGCGCTGGCTGGAGTTTCTCGTCAGCCCCGGCAAGGCCGCCGACGAATATGTCCACGCCAATGGCCGACGGATCGAGGAGGTGATGTCGCAAGAAGTCGTCACGGCGCCCCCCACTGCATCGCTCGCCGAGGTCGTCGACCTCATGACGCGTCAGCACATCAAACGCATTCCGGTCGTCGACGATGGGAAAGTCGTCGGTATCATCACCCGCTCTGATCTTCTGCGGGTATTGCTCAGCGTTCTTCCCGATGCCGCCCCTGCAGCCATCGATGACGAACTGATTCGGCAGAACATCACGACTGAGCTAGCGGCGCAGAAATGGGCCGGCAAGGACTTGATCAACGTGACGGTGAACAATGGCGTGGTGAAACTGAGCGGCGCCATCCTCGACGAACGTGAGCGCCAGGCGGCCATTGTTGCGGCCGAAAACGTTGCTGGCGTCAAAGCGGTCGAGGATGGTCTCTTCTGCGCCGATCCCGTGTCCGTCATCCTTGTTTCGTAGCGGAGCCGAGAAAAGTCACCTCATAAACTCCTGCGGCAAGGCGAGGCACCATTGCCACGGTGACCTGCCGGTGATCGCCCAGGCCTCGCCGCGCTCAAATCGCGACCAGAGGTATCAATGGTCGAAGGAGCAACAGGGCGAACGCAACAAGTGCCGCACCCGCAACTCTTTCTGCCATTCTTTTGCCTCCGCTGAAGCGCCGACCCAGCAGAAGCCACACCGATCCGGTGGCAGCTGTCATCACCAGGAGCGCAACCCAGAAGATCCCCAGCGCACGCGGCTCAATGTTAATCGGCACGATAGCCAGGCAATAAATAAATGCTTTCGGATTCAGGGCACTGGTCGCCGCAACAGAAATGGCGTCGCCGTTCTTGGAAGCGTTGATCCTGGCGCTCGCCGTCAGACGCAGGCCAAGAAACACGAGCCATGCGGCTGCAACCAGCCTAAGTATTTGAATGGCATCCGGCGACACAACGGGACGTAGCGAAAACCAGCACGCGGATGCGATCCCGTATCCGCATGCCTGAGCGGCCAAAAGCTTGATCGCATTCTCTCCCTTGACCGCCCCAGCCATCAAAAGAGCGTTTGTTGGTCCTGGTGCCACAAAGAGCAGAAATGCTTCTAGAAGAAATAGGTTGTCCAAACTGCCTGGTCTCGTGAGATGTAAAACCTGTCATCTGCAAATCGTCGGTTTGCGTCGACTCTCGTCAAGGACACAGACGGCACCGACTTCGTCAAGGCTGGGCGCTCGATACCCTACCGTTGGCCGGCTGCGTGCTGCAGTCGCGCGATCAAGTCGCTGTTGCGGCAATAGTCTGGCGGGTTATCGGCTTGCTGATGTTCGTCGAGCCAGACCGAGCATTCGTCCTGATGCCCACAGGAGCGGCAGCGCTCCACCGCCCGAGTGGTGACGGCCGCATGGCCCGGCACCGACTTCAATTGTTTGTCGACGCCAAGCTTCTGCATCATGCGACCCATTAAAGCGGTCCTGGCGTCAACTGAAATCAGATAATCGAGAAAGGTCATGTTGATCACTCCTGCCTAGTGGCCATCATTGCGATGTTGGCGGCCGGCGGCGTTGATCTCGATCAACAGGCGGTGAGGCGCAAAACCGAAGCGACAAGGCGGTCGAGAAAGGGCCGCTGACCGGCAAGCAGTTTTTCCCGGGCCAGGTCGAGATCCAGCCATTCACCACGATCCACCTCGGGAAACGAATGAATGCGGCCGCTGCGTCGTGGCCATTCCATCTCAAACATGTTGCTGCGCAACGTCGCGGTATCGAAATCGCCTTCCAGCGCGAAAGCAGTGATGAGTTTGCTCTTTCGCTGGCGCAACTCACCCAGGTTGAGCAGGGCCCCCTTGGGCTCCCAACCCGTCTCTTCCTTGAATTCGCGCCGCGCCGCGGCTTCTGGCTGTTCGCCTTCGTCATATTCGCCCTTGGCGATGGACCAGGCGCCAAGATCGCGGCTTTGCCAGAATGGGCCGCCTGGATGGACGAGCAGCACCTGCAGTTCCTTGTTCGATCTACGATAGGGCAGAATGCCCGCGCTTCTTTTCATCATCGCTTCAAGCCTCTCCGCGCGGCCTATAATCTCGGGTAGGCCGCATGAGGCTTGGGCCCTCTGTCGATCAACTGCCTCCCCCTCTCCCGGTGCGACTGGCGGCGCTCTTGTCCGAAGAACCAGCGCTTGGTCGCCTCCGAGGCCAGCAGATAGAGCGCGGTGATTGCGACAAGCCCGGCAAGCACCGGCAGTGGCAAAGGCACGAAGCCGAACCAGGCTGCAAACGGCAGATAGGGGATCATGATCGCCACAACCCCGACACCCAGTGTAAGCCAGGCAAGCAACGGGCTTGGGCGGCTCGCCCAGAAAGCCCTGTGCGTGCGCACAATGAGCACGATGGCTAGCTCCGTCAGCAACGACTCGACAAACCAGGCGGTCTGGAATGCGGCCTCGGTGACATGGGCGAAAAACAGAAGGAACGCGAAGGTCGCGAAGTCGAACAGCGAACTGACCAGGCCAAAGCTGATCATGAACCGCCTCACAAAACGGATGTCCCACTGGCGAGGCCGGCGCAGTTGGTCGGCATCGACATTGTCGCTTGCGATGGCGAGCGAAGGAACGTCAGAAAGGAAATTGTTGAGCAGTATCTGCTTTGCCAGAAGCGGCAGGAAAGGCAGGAACAGCGAGGCGACAGCCATGCTGATCATGTTGCCGAAATTGGCGCTGGTGGTAATTGAAATGTACTTCATCGTATTGGCGAATGTCATGCGGCCGCCGTCGACGCCGCGCACGAGTACGCCCAGATCTTGCTTGAGAAGGATGATATCGGCCGCCTCGCGCGCGACATCGACAGCGGTGTCGACCGAGATCCCTATGTCTGCCTCATGAAGGGCGGGCGCATCATTGATGCCGTCGCCAAGGTAGCCAACGACATGGCCCCTGCTCCGCAAGGCCTGAACGATGCGCTCCTTCTGGTTGGGGTCGATCTCGACGAAGAGATCGGTGTGTTGCACGCACGCAAAGAGCGCGCTCTTGGTCAATTTCGAAAGCTGCTCGCCGGTCATGATCCTGTTGGCGTGCAAGCCGACCGCTTGCGCCAGGTGTGCGGCAACGTAGCGGTTGTCGCCCGAAATGACTTTTACCGCGATGCCGCGGTGGGCGAGCTCGACCAGCGTCTCCTTGACGCCTTCCTTTGGCGGATCGAGGAAAAGCAGGAAGCCTGCGAAGACGAGATCGATTTCGTCTTTCCTGCTGAACGTTTTCCGGCTCTCAAATCGACGGATTGCCAGACCCAGGACGCGGTAGCCGTCCGCGCTCCAGCGCCGGAATCGTTCGTCGATCGCCGCACGCTGCTTCTCATCGAGGGGTTCCAGCCCTTTCACCGTGCTGACGAAGCCGCACGTTTCGAGGACATTTAGTACGGCGCCCTTGGTGATCAGAAGATCTTCGGCATCCTTGGTCCGCACAACAACTGACAAGCGCTTGCGAATGAAATCATAGGGGATCTCGTCGACCTTGGTGAAAGCAGCCAATGATGCGCCCTCGCCCGGCGCACCGGCGATCGCTTCGTCCAGCGGGTTCTTCAATCCGGTCTGCAAGGTCGCGTTGAGACGTGCCCAAAGCAGAATGTCGGTTGACGGATTGCCGTCGACATCAAGCCATCCATCGAGGTGGATCACGCCCTCCGTCAGCGTGCCGGTCTTGTCGGTGCAGAGCACGTCCATGCTGCCCAAATTCTCGATGGCGTCGAGACGGCGCACGATGACGCCATTGGCAGCCATCGCGCGAGCCCCTCTAGCCAACGTCACACTGATAATGGCCGGAAGGAGCTCCGGCGTAAGACCAACCGCCAGCGCCAAGGAAAACAGCAGCGATTCAATCAGCGGACGATGCAGCATCAGGTTGGCGAAAAACACCAGGATGACAATCGCCAGCATGATCTCTGTCATCAGATAGCCGAACAGTCTTATGCCCCGAGCAAACCCCGTTTCTGGGATTTGGCGCTCCAGGGCCGCAGCGATCGATGCAAATTCAGTGTTGGCGCCCGTCGCTGCCGCAAGCACGGTTGCAGTGCCGCTGCGGACTGATGTGCCCGTAAAGACCGCATTGCCGCGCTGTGCGACCGAAGCCTCGGGCGCCGACCGCCCCGGTGCCTTCACAACGGGAAAGGTTTCACCGGTCAGCACGGCCTCGCTGACATTGAAATCGCGCGCGTCCAGAATGATACCGTCCGCAGGAATGAGGTTTCCGGCCGACAGGCGGATCAAGTCGCCCGGCACGATATCTTCGGCAGCAACCGAGCATTCGACGCCATCACGCAACACAATAGCCTTGCGCGAAATACGCTGTTTCAGCGCTTCGGTTGCCCGCGACGCACCATACTCCTGGGTGAAGCTCAGGACGCAGCTTGCCAGGACGATCGCGCCGATGATCGCGGCCTCCTGGCCCTCTCCGACGAAGGCGGACACGCTGGCCGCGAAAATGAGGATCAGGACCAGCGGGCTACGGAACTGCCGGGCAAGCACGATCAGAGCCGACGCATTTGACCTCGACGCCGGTGTGTTTCGGCCGAATTTTGCGAGCCTCGATGCCGCCTCGGAACCGGCCAGGCCCGAGGCAGACGACTTGAGGCGGCGCAGGAGTTCATTGGCCTCAAGCGACCAATAGGCACCGTCTGGCGCGACGGATTGCTGGTCGGTTTCGCTTATCATCAATACGACATGAAGCGGTTGATGCTGCTCTCTTCGATCAATGTGCGGGTGACACCGCCAAACGCCCATTCCCGCAAGCGGCTATGGCCATAGGCGCCAGAGACGATCAGATCCGCATGGATCGAGCGGGCGAATGTCAACAGCCGGTCGCCGTCAGCCTCGCCGGCGATCAGCTCGGTTCGCGCCTTGACGCCATGATGTTCAAGAAACACGACGACATCGTCGAGGCTGTCACGGCTGGTTTCGTCGCGGTTGGTGTCTATCGTGGCGACGACAACTTCGTTGGCCTTGCCCAGAAATGGCAGTGCATCTGCTATCGCACGCCGTGCCTCCCTGGTGTCCTTCCAGGCAACCAGCACGGTTTTTGCGCGGATATGCTCGATGTTGCCTGCGGTGACCAGGACTGGCCGCCCGGCACCCAGCGCGAGGCTGCCGATATCCACGGCGCGAAAGACGTTGTCTCCATCTACACCGCTGGTGACGATGAGGTCGGCTGCTCTGGCCGAAACACTGAGGAACCGGGTCGGACTGCAGACCGCTTGCCCCCATTCGCTGGTAATCGAAGCCGGCACCAGTTCCTCGAACTCGGCACGCAATTCCGCAAGCCGCTTTTCGATTTCCGTTCTCTGGATCTGCATGACTTCGCCTTCGTAGACCATGCCGTCGCCTGTCGCGACGAGAGGCGGGACATCCGCCGCTGCCAGTCCGACAAGATGAGCTCCAAATCGTTCGGCAAGTTCGATCCCCACCCGCACAATGGGTGCCGGGTTCGCATCGACGGCGAGGTTCACGATGATTGATTTGTAAGACATTCCGGGTGCCTTTCGCTGATTTGGTCGAATGCGTGAAGAATTGCATTCGCCAGCGCCGGATGCCTTGATGCGGGTCAAAGACCGCCAATTGCGCCCGCAAACTGCAACTGCGTCGAAGACGTCGTCCCGAACCGTTTTGCGTGCGCTCAGAGTAGTGATAGTTAGCCTGGGTAGCACCGTCTCGAACGCAGGAACTTCAGGTGATCAAAGACGAAGAGCTCAGTCTGTCGCCCGGCGGGACGACACTGAAATCACTCTTGTCACGAATGTTCGATCAGGCTCCGGGCTTTATAGCTCTGATGCGCGAGCCAGGTCATGTTTTCGAAGTGACCAATGCCGCCTACCAGCGATTGATCGGCGGCAGGCAGGTGATTGGAAAGTCGGTGCGGGAGGCCTTTCCCGAGCTCGAAGGACATGAATTTTTCGAACATCTGGACCACGTGTACACGACCGGCGAGCCATATAGGGGCCAGAGCGTTAAGGTCGGCCTTCGCAACAAGGCCGACGGGCCGGTCGAAGAACGCATCCTGGATTTTGTCTATCAGCCGATCAAGGCCGACGATGGCCGCATTACCGCGATCTTCGTTGAAGGCACGGATGTCAGCGAACTCTCCTTTGCAAACGCAGCTCTTCTGTTGCGCGAAGATCACCTGCGATCGATCCTGGCCACGGTGCCGGACGCAATGGTCGTCATTGATGAACAGGGCCGGATCCAGTCCTTCAGCACCGCAGCCGAGACGCTGTTCGGCTATCAGTCAGGCGAAGTTATTGGCCAAAACGTGAAAATGCTGATGCCGCCGCCCTATCGCGACGAGCATGATGCCTATCTGCTTCGCTACCTGACGACGGGAGAGCGCCGGATCATCGGGCTCGGCCGCACCGTTACCGGGGCGCGCAAGGATGGCACGACCTTCCCGATGGAGCTTTCCGTCGGCGAGATGCATCCGGGAACCGGACGCTTCTTCACCGGCTTTTGCCGCGACCTCACCGAACGCCACCGGGCAGAAGCAAGAATTCAAGAGCAGCAGCAGGAGCTGCTCCACATGGCGCGGTTTACCGCACTTGGCGAAATGGCCTCGACGCTTGCTCATGAGATCAACCAGCCATTGACCGCCATTACGAACTACCTCAAGGGCAGTCGCCGGCTGCTCGAAAAGAGCCAGGAAGAGAACGCGCCCATGCTGCGGGATGCGGTGGAGAAGGCAGCCGAGCAGGCCCTTCGGGCAGGAGACGTCATTCGTCATCTCAGGGATTTTGTTGCACGAGGCGAAAGCGAGCGTCAGGTTGAACACCTGCCAGCGCTGATCGAGGAAGCCTCGTCGCTGGCCCTGGTCGGTGCGCGGGAGATAAATGTCCTCGTCAGCTACAAGCTTGACCCTGCCGCCGAGCTGGTCCTCACAGACCGTATCCAGATTCAGCAGGTTCTGCTCAACCTGTTGCGCAACGCCGTGGAGGCCATGCAGGATGCCCCGCGCCGCGAATTGAAAGTCGAGACCGTTGCCCGCGATGATGGGATGGCCGAGGTGAGCGTGATCGACACTGGCCCGGGCCTCGCGCCGGAGGTCTCGGCACAACTTTTCCAGCCATTCGTAACCACCAAGAAGCAAGGCATGGGTGTCGGCCTTTCCATTTGCCGCACCATCGTTGAATCGCACGGCGGCCACATATGGGCCGAGGCAGTGCCGACTGGGGGAACCGCCTTTCGGTTCACCTTGCGCATCGTCGGGAAGGAAGAGGTCTCTAATGGCCGATAATGATCTGGTGCATGTGGTCGACGACGACATCGATGTCCGCAAGTCGCTTGGTTTTCTTCTGGCCACAGCGGACTTCGCTGTGCGCCTGCACGAATCGGCCACAGCTTTTCTCTCGACGGCGCCGAACAATCTCGACGGCTGCATTGTCACCGACGTACGCATGCCGGGCATAGACGGCATCGAGTTCCTGCGCCAGCTCAGAGCAAGCGGTCATACGATTCCGGTGATCGTCATGACGGGCCATGCCGATGTGGCGCTCGCCGTTCAAGCTATGAAGGAAGGGGCTTCCGATTTCATCGAAAAGCCGTTCGATGACGAGATGCTGATTGGCGCCATCCGCTCCGCGTTGGCTAATCGCAACCAGGCGAATGCAGCGCATCCGCAGTCCGCGGATATCCGCGGGCGTTTGGCAACCTTGACGGAGCGCGAGCGGCAAGTTCTGGACGGGCTTGTGTCGGGCCTGCCGAACAAGACTATCGCCTATGACCTTGGGATCAGCCCGCGCACGGTCGAGATCCATCGCGCCAATGTCATGAGCAAGATGGGCGCGGGCAGCCTGTCACATCTTGTGCGCATGGCGCTGATCGTGGAAGCCAGGCCCTAGGGAGAGCCTTCGAGGGGGTTGCCAGCTCTGGCCTGAGCCTTTTCCTCCTGCCAATCGCGCCAGTGGGTGGGCCGTATGTCAACACGGGCGCCGGTAGTGGCGTTTTTCCAGCCTTCGCGAATCTTCATGCACGGAAATACGAGCGCATGCATTCCCTCCTCGTCAAAGACGGCGAGTTCGAGTTCGCGACCATATGGTGCGCTTGGTATTGGGGTCCACATCGTCCGATGATCCCTCAAGCGCGGGTTTGCGCCTTGATCTGGATCATTTCTGAAATTGCGTGATGCGATTGGGGGCAAGAATGGGGGCCGCTCGTTGCGAGCGGGACGAGGTTTCACTCATGTGTCTGTGTAACCGCCATCGCCTGCGCGCGGGCTTGCATCCTGTCTGCTCCTTGATCGTGATCAAGGAACAGGTTGGCGACTGGCCTATCATTCGACGCAAAGGAGAATTGCGATGCAGTACATGAAAGTCGACGAAGCGCTATGGGCGTCCGAGCGAATAGCCGAACTTCGCGTCGAAGACGCGCTTCACGAGATTGTCACGCCGGCAGGTGGCCGCTCAATTGTCGCCACAGCAAATGCCGTCATCGAACCCGGCTCGATCCTGGCATTGGGGCTCCGATCCGCGTGAGGCATTCGACGCCTCACGGCGACGCTAGCGCACACCCCTCAACAATAGCCTTAAGGATGCATCAACATGCAGATCCAACATGCCGTCGTCTGGCTGGACCATCGCGAAGCCAAGGTGTTTTTCTTCAACCGTGAGACAGCAGAGAGCCTGCATCTTGCCACGACGCTTGCGCATCACCAGACCCACAACAAGGCAGGCACCGTCGATGGCAAGCGCGGACCGGAAAACGCGGCCTTCTTCCACGATGTTCTAAACGCCCTGCAGCCGGCGAAGGAATGGCTGATTATGGGGCCAGGATCGGCAAAGGACGAACTGGCCAAGCATATCCGCGACCACCATCCGCACTTGAAGGATCGCATCGTCGGCATTGAACCGGCAGATCATCCTACGCAGGCCCAGATCGTGGCGCATGCGCGGACATTCTTCCGTGCCGCTGACCGGATGCTGCCCTAGCCCGCTTTGGGGCTAACCTGCTGGCGCCGCAATCGGCGTTGCGGTCGATCGCGCAACGGAGCGCGTCAGGCTCATTCCCCTTCCGTCGCCTCGATCACGGTTGCTGCAAGCTGCTGATATAAGCGATGATTGCCTCGATCTGGTCGGGGCTGGCAATCCACTCGGGCATGTCAGGATGGCCGGTCAAAATGCCTTCAGCCAGGGCCTCCTCGAGATCAGCAATCGGATAGCGCTTTGACAAGGTTCGAAAGGCGGGCGCGTCGGGGTGGCTGCTCGTGTCGGTTTTTCCAGTGGCGTGGCAGCGGGCGCAATTGAACTCAACCAATGCCTGACCGCGCTCTGTCAGGCTGTTGGCCTGTGCAGGCAGCACCGAACCAAGCAACACCGCCGCAAGTGCGCAAACCGATCTACATCGCCGCCAGCGGCGCCCAATGCTCCTATAGCCACTCATTATTGCAGGCCTCCGCCTTCAGATTTACGCAATTGTCTTCGCCGCCACGTCCTCGATTGAGGTTCTGGCTTCCTTGCGCAAGCGTCTGGCCGTTTCTGACGCGAGCTTGGAGGTCAGCGCCGCGACCTTGCCGGCTTCCAAAGCGTATTCAGATGTCGCATTCTGCAGGAAGGCGGAGAAGATATCGAAGGCATCGTTGAATTCGAAACCGGCGACGAGATCGTCGGCGAGCTTAACATCCTGCTCGTAGCGGTTCTTGAGAAACGCGAGCGTTTCGATCTGATAGCGCATCATAGCCTTGAAGGCGTGCGCATGAAGCGACGCCGCAGAGATGACGACCTTCTGATTATTTTCCGCCATCGGCAACAGTTGCATGCCGAATTGCGACGGTTCGAGATGGGTCTGCATGATCGATACACTCCGTGTGAGGCGCGCAAACAAAATCTGTGCCACACGATGCTAGTCCCATTCGTTGGCGGGTCATTGATCCGGATCAACCCGCGCATGACCTTGCCGGAATGTGCGAGCAATCGAGCGCCGCTGGTCCGTTGGAGCGTTTGACACGCATCAAAGTCGCTGCCCTTCCGTTGTGGCTAGCTCGCTTCGACGCAAAAGGGTGCCGCGATGGCTTTCAAAACGATCATGGTTCAGTTGGACGTGGACAGCATCGCCACGCCGCGCATCGCGATGGCGTGGGATCTTGCTCAACGGCATGATGCCGATCTGATCGGCTTCTGTGCGGCAGAGCCCCATTTCGTCATCCCAACTGGCGTCGACAATCAGGCCTCGGCTAGGGCGATGTGGGCTCAAGTGGAGCAGATTGAAGGCCGCCTCGACGGCTTGAGAGAGGAATTTCTAGGCACCGTCAATGGCAGCAATCGTGCCACGTGGCGCGGTGAAATAGGGAATCCGACCGGGCGACTTGGCCTCAATGCACGTGCCGCCGACCTAATCATAACCGGCTCGCCGGCGACCGATCTGGTGGTCGATTATCATCGCACCCTGGACACGGCAGGTCTCATTCTCGCAGCCGGCCGCCCGATACTTGTGGCATCGGAAACCTGTGCTCCGGTCAAGGCCGAAAGGATCTTGATTGCATGGAACGACACGCGGGAAGCGCGGCGCTCGGTCGTCGACGCCTTGCCCTTCCTGATCGCCGCCAGGGATGTCGTTCTCGCCACCGTGAATAACGGGGACGCCACACCCGCCGAAGATGTTGCGGACGTCGAGCTTTTCCTGAGACGGCACGGCGTTAGGGCGCGATCGGAAGTCTTGGATGCACGGCGGTCCGAACCGGCGGAACTGCTCCTCCGGATTTGTCAGGAGATTGAGGCCGATCTGATCGTTCTGGGTGGCTATGGCCACAGCCGGATGCGGGAAATGACCTTTGGCGGCGTGACGCGTTCCGTCCTGCGCACCGGATCACTGCATAGGTTCATATCGAACTGAGCCAAAAGACATCTCAGGCTCCTTGATATTGACATGAATCAAGGTCGGCCTTTCGCGCAAACGGCTACAGATTCCAGGCGGCGGGAGGACGGTGCGGCGGCACCAGCGAATGCTCAATCGGTAAAGGAAAGTCGACATGAATTATCAGCGGTTCTTCGAGGAAGCGATCGACCAGCTCCATGCAGAGCGTCGCTACCGCGTCTTCGCCGACCTCGAGCGCATCGTCGGCAAATTTCCCCGTGCCATCTGGCGTTCCAACGGCCGCGCCGAGGAAATCACCGTCTGGTGCTCCAACGACTATCTCGGCATGGGCCAGCATCCCGACGTCATCGCCGCATTCCAGGCCGCAGCCGGCAAGATGGGATCGGGCGCCGGCGGCACCCGCAACATTTCCGGCACCAGCAACCCGCTGGTCGAGCTCGAGCTGGAACTGGCCGACCTGCACGACAAGGAAGCAGCC
>NZ_JBFUFX010000023.1:0-40198 GCF_056403215.1 Mesorhizobium sp. P2_H9
CCCGCCTATGACGAGATCAAGGCCGGCAACTATTACGGATCGGTCCTGCAATCGCCGAGCGCCGATGCGCAGGCCGCCATCCAGGCAGCGATCCAGATCGTGGAGGGAAAGCAGGTCCCCAAGCAGGTGTTCTTCGCATCGCCTTCGATTACGCAAAAGAATATCGATCAGTATCCGCGTCCCACATTTTGAGGGGACCTTCCCCAACGGGTTCGCAAAGGGTCCCACGGGGCAATTGGAGGAAAGCATGAGTAATGTTGCGGTGGTGACGGGCGCGGCTTCCGGGATTGGTGCAGCAACGGTGCGTCGCCTGGTCGGCAAGGGCTACAAGGTGCTTGGCGTCGATATGTCGGGCGCGCAGGAGACCGAGAACCTGGGATGGGTATCGGGCGATGTATCGGCGGCTTCGACATGGCAAGGGGTCGGCGAGACGCTGAGAAGACGGGACTGGCAACCTTCCGCTCTCGTGACGGCGGCTGCGTATCTTGAAGTCGGAAACGTCCTGGAGCTTTCGGACGACGCATGGGCGAAGACGATCGGCGTCAACTTGATGGGCCTTGTCTTCGCCGTCCGCAGCGTGCTTCCCGCAATGATAGAGCGTGGGCGTGGCAGCGTGGTGACGATCGGCAGCATCGATTCCTATATGGCCGAACAAGGGCTGGTTTCCTATTGCTCCAGCAAAGGTGCGATTTTGCAGTTTACCCGGGCACTTGCCATGGACCACGCCCGCCAGGGCATCCGCGCAAATTGCGTGTCGCCGGGTGTTACCGACACCCCCTTTTTCCGTCGCCATCTGGCGACGGCCAGCAACCCGGATATGTTTTTGCGCGCTCGCGAGCAGCGCAATCCCATTGGACGCTTACTCGACCCGGACGAGGTCGCGTCCACAATTGTCTATCTCGTGTCCGACGAGGCATCCGGCGTCACCGGCGCCAACATGGTCGTTGATGGCGGCTTGACCGTCGGTTTCGATTTTCGCACAGGCACCGGCGGGGACTGACGCGGAGTGCGGATGCCCTGCGGCTGGTCGCTGTGATAACGTCGAACAGCCGAAATAGCAGGAGAGGCAAGACATGAGCGGACTTTCAGCGATCGTGCCGATTGAAACCGAAACGCTTGGGGTGCGCGTCTATCTCCAGCTGCGCGAGATGCTTATCGCGGGCCAGTTCGCACCTGGAGAGAAACTGACCCTTCGAACGCTGGCGGCAGCGATTGGAACGAGCCCGATGCCCGTCAGGGACGCACTGCGCCAGCTGATGGTCGATCAGGCCATCGAACTCCTCCCCAATCGTGTGTTCCGCGTTCCCTTGATGAGCAAAAGCCGCTTCATCGAACTGCGCGAGATCCGCATCCGCATGGAAGGCATGGCTATCGAATATGCGGCCGAACGAATTTCCGCAGCCGAACTTGGGGAAGCCGCTGCCTTCTCCGCGGCGTTCAATGCCGAATGTGACCTGCATCAACCGGATCCGGCAAAGTTGATTGTCTTGAACAAGAACCTGCATTTCACATTATACAGGGCATCGCGACTTCCAGCATTGCTCCAGATCATCGAGGGTTTGTGGACGCAGATCGGTCCGGTCCTGAATCTGGACGTTCGCTCCGGATCCGAGAGGATCACCAGCAAGACCCCGACCAAACATCATGAGGCCATGATCGCCGCGCTGAAGGTCCGTGATGCCGATTCGGCAAAAGCGGCCCTCGCCGCCGACCTCCGCAGCGCCAGCGACTATATCCTTCAACAAAACCGGCTCACCTGAGGTCGAGGATCGCCATGCCCTCGTTTCCGATTATCGACAGCCACCTGCACATCTGGCGCCCTGACCTGCTCGATATGTCATGGTTGAAGTCGGCGGGAAAACTCAATCGAGGCTTCACTTTGCAGGACTTCGACGAAGCAAGGGCGGACGTCGAGGTCGAGGCAATGGTGTTCGTGGAGTGCGATGTGGATGAAACCGCCACCCTGGCGGAAGCCAGATGGGTGGCGGACGTCGCCCAGCAGGACCACCGCATCAGGGCGATCGTCGCGCATGCGCCGATACACAAGGGAGACGCCGTTCGGGGCCACCTCGAGAAGTTACGCGACATCGTACTGGTGCGGGGCGTACGAAGGCTGCTTCAGCAGGAAGCCGACGCGGATTTCGCGCTGAGACCCGATTTCATCGACGGACTCAAGGCGCTGTCGGAATTCGGATGGTCGTTCGATATCTGCATCACCTACCGGCAGATGGAAAGCACCATCAAGTTGGTGCGACGGTTTCCCGAGATGCGATTTGTCCTCGACCACATCGGCAAGCCAGGTATCCGGGAGCAGCGCTTTCAGCCATGGGCCGACCAGATGAAGGAACTTGCTCGATCCGGGAACGTCGTTTGCAAACTGTCGGGCGTTGCAACGGAGGCGGACCATGAGCAGTGGACAGTCAGGGATATCGAGCCGTTCATTTCAACCGCGCTAGAGGCCTTTGGGCCTAAGCGTCTGATGTTCGCCGGCGACTGGCCCGTGGCGACCAACGCCGTGTCCTATGTGGGCTGGGTCCATGCCGTCGATCAGGTCATGTCGAAGCTCAGCGGTTCTGAACTGCGGGCACTGTACCGCGACAATGCCATCGAGACCTACAAACTGAACGTCTAACGACATAGCGGCTCGTATTCGACTGCCTTATGCTGTGATAACATGTAACAGCTTGGGCCTTGAAGGGACGCGGTCGCCGGGGAGAAGCATATGAAAGACATCGGTCGGCCATCCGCGCGCCAGCTGCTGATCGCGGCAGCCGTGCTGGTCCTCCTGACGGGTGGCGCGACGGTGCCGGGCCTGTTCAGCTTCGACAACATCACCCAGATGCTGAGGCAGATATCCGTGACGGGGATAATTGCCCTTGGCGTGACATTCGTGGTTATAGCCGGCCGCCTGGACCTGACCGTGGGTTCGCTTCTGTCGCTTTGCGCCGTGGTGGCAATCACACTTCACGACGAGATATCGCCCGTCGCCGCGGTCACTGTCCCGATCATCATCGGCTTGATGGTCGGCTGCATAAATGGGTTCCTCGTCGCGATCCTTCGGCTGAACTCATTGATTGCCACTCTTGGCATGCTATCGGTTCTCCAGGCGGTCGCCCTCGTTTGGACGAGCGGACAGAACGCCCTCATCGATCGGCCTGAGGCTACGTGGTTCGCGGTGATCGGCCGCGGCTACCTGCTCGACGTCCCGATACCGGTGCTGATCTTTCTCCTGCTTGCGGCATTGACCGCAATCCTGCTTGGAATGACCCGGTTCGGCAGGGAGGTCTTCTCCGTCGGTGGCAACGAGATCGCCAGTCGCTTCTCGTCCATAGCCGCCAGGCAGGTGCTTTTCACTTGCTATGTGATTTCCGGCACGTTGACGGGGATGGCGGCCATCGTCTTCAGCTCACGGGTGATGGCAGCGCAAAACAACTCTGGTTCAGGCCTCGAGCTGCAGGTGCTGTCGGCGGTTATCCTCGGAGGGACAAGCCTGGCCGGCGGTGACGGCGGTATCGGCCGCACCATTATTGGCGTGGTCCTGTTGGGATTTATACAGAACGCGCTCCTGCTCATCGGCCTGCCTTATTACGTGCAGTGGCTGGTTTCGTGGGTCGTGATTATCGGTGTCGTATGGGCGGACGTAGCCTCCCGGCGCGGTAGGGTTCTCGCATGAGCATCGGGGACATCAAAATGGCAAGCAGCCGGCAAGAGGCAGCGCACGGCCCTCATGCAGGAATGAGGCTCGTGGAATCCGTGAGATACCTGGCCCGAAACCCCGTCTGGCTGCTCGGTCTGGGGCTCTTCATTTTCTTTTCCGTGACCACCTCACACTTTCTGACGGCCTACAACCTGTCGAATGTGCTCTTCCAGTGCGCGCTGGTCGGTCTGCTTGCCACCGGCCTCACTCCCGTCATCATCAGTGGAAACATCGACCTCAGCGTCGGGGCGGTCGTCGGCCTCTCGTCTTGTCTCGTCATCGGCATGCAAGAGCAGATCGGGTTGGCAGGCGCGATTGCCGTAGCGTTAGGTAGCGGCCTCTGTCTTGGCCTCCTGAACGGGCTCGCCGTTGAGCGCCTGGGTGTCAGCTCGTTCATCATAACGCTCGCTGGGATGATTGGCACGAGGGGTTTGGCGTTCCTGTACGCCGGCGACACCTCCTTGTCGGCGATCGACGAACAGCTGTACGACCTCACCATGTTGCATGTCGGCCCGGTCACGCTGATCCCCTTTATATTTCTGACTGCCGTGTTGTGTTTCCAATGGATGCTTCGGCGTACCGTGCACGGCAGGAATACCTACGCCATTGGCGGAAGCCGATCGGCATCGACAAATGCCGGGATTCCCGTGTCGCGGCATGTCGTGATCAACTTCATCATCTGCGGATTGATGGCGGCGATATGTGGGGTCGCCATGGCGGCCAACCTGGGAGCGGCCACGCCCAGCTACGGCAAGGATTATGAGTTGTGGGCAGTGATCGCTGTCGTCCTCGGCGGCACCCGTCTGCGCGGCGGCAAGGGCGACCTGATCGGAACATTCGCGGCGGTGCTGGCACTGGCCATCCTGCGCAACGGCCTCAACATGCTTCACGTTGCCCCCTTCTACATCCCGGGCATCATGGGGTTGGCGCTGATCGCAGCGCTCGTTCTGGACAGACAGCTCAACCGTGCAAGCAAGACAGCCGAATGACACTCGCGCCAATCAAGGGAGGCTCCCAGATGTCGATTGCGCCGCCACCATTGCAATCGCAGCCCGAAGCAACGCAGGGGGCGATCATTTCACTCGAAGGCGTCGGAAGGACATTTCCGGGCGTGATTGCGCTTTCGGACGTCACGTTCGACGTGCTGCCGGGCGAAGTGCATGCACTATGCGGCGAAAACGGCGCCGGCAAAAGTACGCTCATGCGCGTCATGGCCGGAAGTTTCCCGCAAGACAGCGGTACGATACGCTATCGCGGCGAAACGGTGACTTTCGCCAGCCCCATGGATGCCAAGCGTCGCGGCATCCTTCTCATCCACCAAGAAATTTCGCTTGTCCCGGAATTGAGCGTTGCCGAAAATATCTTCCTCGGCGATTTCCCGAAGCTGCGGGGCGGCCGCCTCGATACGAAAAAACTCTACCGCGATGCCGAACACGTTCTTGAAGATTGTGGGTACGATCTCGATGCGCATGCCATTGTGGGCGACCTGTCGCTCGCGCGCCAGCAAATGGTCGAGATCGCGAGGGCTACGGCGTTCAATTGCTCGGTCGTCATTTTCGACGAACCGACAGGGGCGCTCACCAACCAGGAGGCCGAGGCACTTTTCGTCACGATCGACCGCTTGAAAAAGCGCGGTGTCGGCATCGTCTACATATCGCACAAGATGAAAGAGGTGCTGACGCTTGCCGACAGGGTGACGGTCCTGCGTGACGGAAAGGTCACCGGCACGCTATCTGGCGAAAAGATCACAGAGCGCGAGATCACGCGCCTCATGATCGGTCGCTCGCTCGACAGCTATTTTCATCGCGCGCGGCGCCGGATCGGCGAAGAAGTTCTCCGCCTTGAGGGCTTCGGTGTGGGCGGCTCCGCAAAGACCGTCGATCTCAGTATCCGCGCCGGAGAAATAGTCGGTTTGTACGGGCTCGTCGGGGCCGGACGATCAGAGCTCATGGAAGCGGTTTTCGGCTTGCGCAAAATCACTTCGGGCAAATTGTCATGGTGCGGCCAATTGCGGGAAATCAGCTCTCCCAAAGATGCCGTGCGGCTTGGCATCGGCTTCGTACCGGAAGACCGCAAGGAACAGGGCTTGGTCCTTGGATTGGGAGCGCGCGACAACACCAGCATGGCGTCGTTGCGCCGGCTGGTCCGCTTCGGCTTCATGGATACGATCAAAGAACAGTCGATCTTCGAGAAGTATCGCGAACGTCTCGAGATCAAAGTGTCTACCGCCAAGACCCGTGTCGGAACGCTCAGTGGTGGAAACCAGCAGAAGATCGTTCTTGCCAAATGGATGGCGACGGCGCCCAAGCTTCTGATCCTCGACGAGCCGACCCGGGGCATTGATGTCAATGCGAAAGCAGAAGTGCATGCCCTGATCGGCGAACTCGCCGAGAGCGGCCTCGCGGTCATCCTCATTTCCTCCGAAATGCCCGAGATCATTGGTTTGAGCCACAGGATCGTCACCATCTACCAAGGCGAGGTGACCGGCGATCTTGCAGCAGAGCACGTCACCGAGGACATGTTGGTGGAGCGTGTCATGAACCCGCCCGAGCGGTTCGCAGATTTGTTGATTGGTTGAGGCAGCAGCATGGACAATCTAACTTCCAAGGTCGCACTTGTTACCGGCGGCTCGCGGGGCCTTGGCCGGGAAATCGCCCTTGGTCTGGCCAATGAAGGGTGCGACGTCGCGGTTCACTTCAATGCCGACAAACAATCCGCCGACGCTGTCGTCGATGAGATAAAGGCCAAAGGCCGCAGGGCCGTGGCCATCGGCGCCGATCTTTCCGATCCAGCGCGGGCCGCGGAACTCGTGCGGATGGTGGGGGCTTCCCTGGGATCGATCGACGTGCTCGTCAACAATGCAGGGATCAATCCCTCCAGGACGATCGACCAGGTATCAGGGCAAGATTGGGAGCGGTCCCTTCAGGTCAACCTGAGTCCCGCTTTCCACACCACCCAAACGGCGCTGCCGGAGATGCGGCGGCGCAAGTGGGGCCGCCTCATCTTTATCTCTTCGATCGCTGCGCAAACCGGCGGCATCATCGGTCCCCACTATGCCGCCAGCAAGGCTGGTCTCATCGGTCTCGCTCACTACTACGCCAACGCCCTTGCCAAGGAAGGCATCACCGCCAATGTCCTTGCTCCGGCGTTGATCGAGACGGACATGATCAGGAACAATCCTGCAATCAACCCAACGCTGATCCCCGTTGGTCGTTTCGGCCAGCCGGACGAAGTCGCCTCGGTTGCCGTCAACCTTGCACGGAACGGCTACATCACCGGGCAGACGCTCAACATCAATGGCGGCTGGCACATGAGTTCCTGAGCGCCCCGTCTGGGTCAGCCCACAAACGATCGCGGTTGGCAGTTTTCATTCAGTCGTTGCGCTTCCAGCCAAGGCGAGAAAAGGCCGCTCTGTCCCGCAGGAGACGGCGGCCTTTCGATATCTCAGCCCAGGTTTACCCACACCGACTTGGTCTGCGTGTACTGTGACAGCGCCTCGAGGCACTTGTCGCGCCCGTTGCCGGTCTGCTTGTACCCACCCCAGATCGAAGTCATGTCGCCATGGTCGAAGCAGTTGACCCAGACGACGCCGGCTTCGATGTCACGAGCGAACGTGTGGGCTTTCGAAATGTCGCGTGTCCATATGGATGCCGCCAGGCCGTAGATGGAATCGTTGGCGATTGCGATTGCGTCCTCGGCCCCGTCTACGGGAATGATGGTCGCTACGGGCCCGAAGATTTCCTCGCGCGCGATCCGCATGTTGTTGTTGACGCTCGTGAACAGCGTCGGCTCGACATAGGCTCCCGATGGCGCGGACGCCAGCGTGCCGCCGCCGAACCTCAGCGAAGCCCCTTCCTGCCGGCCGATGTCGATGTAGCTCAGCACCCGCTTCTGGTGCGATGCGGTGACGAGCGGCCCAATGGTGGTCGATGGATCGAGCGGATCGCCGAGCACGAAGCTCTGCTTGGTGCGGGCGGCAAACCGTTCGACGAAATCGTCGTGGATGCTCCTGTCGACCAGGATGCGCGATCCGGCGTTGCAGACCTCGCCCTGGTTGCCATAGATACCGTTGACGGCATAGGTAACGGCGGTGTCGAGATCGTCGAAGTCGCCGAGGATGATTTGCGGGGTCTTGCCGCCACATTCGGTGCTGACCCGCTTCATGTTCGACTGTCCAGAGTAGATCATCAGCAGCTTGCCGACTTCCGTGGAGCCCGTGAAGCCGATCTTGTCGACGTCGTTGTGGAGAGCGAGCGCCTTTCCCGCTTCCTCGCCAAGACCGTGGACCACATTGAGAACGCCTGCAGGACCGCCCGCTTCGATGAAGAGTTCTGCAAGCAGGTTTGCCGACAATGGGGATTGTTCGGCCGGCTTCAGAACGACGGAGTTACCGGTCGCCAGGGCCGGGCCGAGTTTCCAGGCCGCCATCATCAATGGATAGTTCCAAGGCACGATCAAGCCGACCACGCCCAGGGGCTGCCTGAGGATGTAGTGCAACGCGCTGGCCGTCGTCGCGGTCACCGCGCCTTCGATCTTGTCGATCGTTTCGGAGAAGAACTTCAGGGCCACGACCGATCCGGGGATGTCGATGTTCATCATGTCCATCACGGGTTTGCCCATGTCGAGACTGTCAAGGATCGCGAACTCCTCGGCATTGGATGCGATGAGGCCAGAGAATTTCTCAAGTACCGCCATCCGCCCGCGTGGGTCCATACGCGACCACACACCTGACTTGAACGCCTTGCGGGCCGCGGCCACGGCACGGTCGATCTCGGACTCACCGCCGCGAGCGACTTCCGCGATTGCCTGGCCCGTCGCCGGGTTGATCGTCGGGAAGGTTCGTCCGTCGACGGAGCCAACATAGGCTCCATCGATGAAGTGCTGCGTGCGGAATTCAAGCGACCCGGCCTTGGTCCGCCAGAAGTCGTGGGTATAGGTCGAGGCATCCATGCTGATCTCCCTTCAAATGGACTATGATTCACGGCGGTCACGCAGCAGCGTGACCGAGAGGACGATGAGGACGAAGGACACAGCGACGATCACTGTTCCAACGGCGTTGATCTCAGGTGTGATGCCGCGCCGCAGCGTCGAATAGATGTAGATCGGCAGCGTGACCTCGCGCCCGGTCAGGAAATAGGTGACGGGTATCTCGTCGAAGGACAGCGTGAAGCACAGCAGCGCGGAGCCGAAGATCGAACTTCTGATGGCTGGGAGGGTCACGCGCCGGAAGGTCTCGACAGAGGTCGCCCCCAGGTCGGCGGACGCCTCGAGCTGGCGGCGATTAAGCTTGGCGAGACGCGCCATCACTTGTGAAACGACAACGCCGAGCAGCGCCGTGGCGTGACCGATCACCACCGCCGTCAGGCTTTGTGGGATACCGATCTGCTTGTAGAAGTTCAGCATGGCGATGCCCGTGACGATGCCTGGCAGGCTGAGCGGCAGCAGGATCGCGTTCTGAAAAAGCCGCTTGCCGGGGAACTCGTAGCGGTCGAGCGCGAGCGCGGCTGTCACGCCGATGACGACGCTGAGCGCCGTCGCGAACGAGGCGACCACAAGGCTGTTCGACAGCGCGCGCAGCATCTGTTCGTTGGAGAGGAAGGCCTCGTACCAGTGAAGCGTGAAGCCAGCCAAGGGAAAGGACGTGACCTTGCTGTCGTTGAAGGAAAAGACGACCAGGATGACGATCGGCAGATACAGAAAGGCGAGCACCGCGAGGCTGACGCCCACCATGCCCTTTTGCCACCATCTTAAAGCGTTCATGTCGGCCTCCTCACGCCAGATCGACACGACCGGCACGGTCAAGCCGCATAGAAAGCTGCAGAAGGACCAAAACCAGTGCCAAGACCACGGTGGCCAATGCCGAGCCGAGCGGCCAGTTGAGGGCCGTCCCGAACTGCGTCTGCAGCAAATTGGCAACCATCGTTCCATTGGGACCGCCGACGAGAACGGCGGCGACGAAGTCGCCGAACGCCAGGCAAAACGTCATCGTGGCGCCAGCGATGACGCCGCCCAGAGAAAGTGGAAAGATCACCTTCCAGAAGGTCATGAAAGGACCGACGCCCAGATCCTCGGACGCCTCGATCAGACGTCTTGGAATGTTGTCCAGAACCGTAAACAGCGGCATCACCATGAACGGCACGAAGATGTAGACCAGCGTGATCACCATGGCGGTCTGGTTGTAGAGGAAGATGTCGAGTGGCGCGTCGATGATCCCGGTCGAAACCAGCAGCGAGTTCAGCGCCCCGTCAGTGCCGAGAATGATCTTCCATGTGTAGGCGCGCAGCAGGTACGATACCCATAGCGGCACGATTACCGACATGTAGAGAAGGTTGCGAAGTGCTGCCGATCTCACGGTGAACACCAGGAAATAAGCAAGCGGATATCCCAGGATGACGGCGCCCAGAGTGACGAGCGACGCGATCTTCAGCGTCCTCAAAATCACCGTCGTGTATTGCGGGTCGGAGAAGATCTGCACGTAATTGCCGAACTGAAAGTCCGGATGGAAGAGAGGAAATTGCCGGGTCCAGAAACCGACGGAAATCATGATGGCATAGGGAACCACAAGAAGGAGAAGAACCCATGCCAGTGGCAGCGAGAACAGGGCAAGGAAGCTTGCAAGCGTGCGGCGCGTCAACGTCATTCCTGGTCTTCCTTCGCGTTGAAGACCATGACGTCGTCCGGGTCGACCAGCAGGGTAATGTGGCTGCCAGGTTCAACCCCCGATGGAGATGAAACGGCCGTCCGGGGCAGCTCGGCGAAGAGAGGCATGGTGATTCCGTCCAGACCCAGTTCGAGACGCAGGCGGTCCCCATGAAAGAGGCTTTCCCTGATCACGCATTCCAGCGAATTGGTGGCTCCGGACGTCGCGGCGACAAAGCGCTCCGGTCGAATTCCAAGGGTGATCCTTCTGCCAGGTTCCCGCATCGCGGTCGCCCGACGGGAGCGCACCACCATGCCATTGCCGATGCGAAACGCGGCCGTGTCGCCGTCGCGTCCGATCAGTTCGGCCGGGACGAGGTTGGCCCCGCCAATGAAATCCGCCACGTAAGGATTGGCCGGATTGTCATAGAGCTCGATCGGCGAGCCGATCTGGGAGATGCGCCCCTGGTTCATGACGACGATGCGATCGGAAAGCGCGAGCGCCTCGGTCTGGTCATGGGTTACCATCAGGAAGGTGATGCCAAGCTCGCGGTGAAGGCGCTTGAGCTCGACTTGCATGCCCTCGCGCAGCTTGACGTCGAGCGCCGAAAGGGGCTCGTCCAGCAGCAGCACTCGTGGCCGGCGCACGATCGCTCTCGCCATTGCGACGCGCTGACGTTGGCCACCCGACAGTTCACCGGGGCGGCGATGCGCCATCCCCTCCAAGCCTACCAAAGTCACGGCTTCGCCGACACGCTTTGCCCGCTCCGCCTTGGGGACATTGTTCGATTTGACGGAGAGGCCATAGCCGATGTTGTCGGACACGCTCATGTTGGGAAACAGCGCATAGTCCTGGAAAACCGTGTTGACGGGACGATGATAGGGCGCGCGCTCGGTGACATCCTGGCCGGCGATCGAGATGCGGCCGGCGCTCGCCTGTTCAAAGCCGCCAATCAGCCT
This sequence comes from Mesorhizobium sp. P2_H9, assembly GCF_056403215.1. Classification (NCBI taxonomy): domain Bacteria; kingdom Pseudomonadati; phylum Pseudomonadota; class Alphaproteobacteria; order Hyphomicrobiales; family Phyllobacteriaceae; genus Mesorhizobium; species Mesorhizobium sp. P2_H9. The sequence goes on from NZ_JBFUFX010000023.1 coordinate 11,297, forward strand.
CAGGGTCGTCGTCTTGCCGCAACCGGAGGGGCCGAGCAGCGTGACGAACTCGCCTTCCGCGATGGCGAGGTCGGTCGGATGCAGGGCGGTGAAGGCGCCATAGGTTTTCGCAACGCCTTCAAGCGCCACGATCGATTTGGAAGTCATTGGTTCCCCAGACTTTTTATTGTTTCGTAAGTGGCGAGCGTGGCCGCGGTCGGGCCACGCTGTCGGCTCGATCAGGGGGCGGCCTTCACGGCGTTCCAGACTTCCAGATACTTGTCGAGGCGTTTCGGCTGCTGCCACATGACGAGGCTCTTGACGAACTCGATATTGTTGACCTGGCGCTCCTTCTTGAGTTCGTCCCTCATGCAGCTTTCCACTGCCTTGGGATTGACCGGGAAGTAGCCAGTGGATTCGGCGATGCCGCACTGGCCGTCCGCGGACTGCATGAAGGACATGAACTTGTAGGCGCAGTCCTGGTTGGGCGTGTCCTTGACCAGCATCATTGAGTCCATCCAGCCCTCGGCCTTTTCCTTCGGCGTGAACTCGACGACCTCGAAGCCCTTCTTGAGGTTGTTGACGTCCTTGCTCGTAAGCCCGGTCCAGGCGTTGGAGACGTACACCTCCTGGTTGGCCATCAACTCGGTCAATTCGCCGGCCGACGCCCAGTATTTGCGGATCAGTGGCTTTTGTTCGATCAGCTTCGCCTTGACAGCGTCCAGCTGCTCGTCGGTCAGGTCGAAGACGTTGTTGTAGCCGAGATAGCGAGCTGTCCAGTAGATCGCAGACTTGTCGTCCCACAACGAAATCTTGCCCTTGTACGCCGGGTCGAAGAGAACCGAGATCGAGTCCGGTTTGGTGGTGAACTTGTCAGGCCTGTAGATCAGTGACACCGACCCCCAAACGAGGGGCACGGCCCAGGTTGCACCCTCCGCCACGAAGTCGCTGTTTTTTGAGAATTCCGGATAGATGCTGTCATGGCCTTGGACCTTGGCCGTGTCGATCGCCTGTACGAAGCCCGCAAGCCGCATCATCGGCACCGTGTCGAGGGATGGTGTGATGATGTCGTACACACCGCCACCGGCCGCCAGCTTGGCCGCGAAATCGTCATTCGAGCCGACGTAGGAAGCCGTCACCTTGCATCCGGATTCGGTCTGGAACTTGGAGATGAACTTGTCGGCTGCGTAGCCCTCCCATGTGAGGATATTGAGTTCTGCAGCTGTGGCGGCCAACGTCTGTGCAGTGATGGCAACGGCAGCGAACGCGGCGATCATTGGTGTCTTGAGTGTTCTCATTCTCATTCCCCTTTCTTTTTTCAAAGCTCATTGTCTCTGTTTGGTTTTCCTAACGAGGGTCGCGATATCGATGCCGAGCGACTTGGCGGCGCTGCGTTTGCTTCGATTTCCGGCGATGGATTTTTCAATGACCCAAGCCTCGAACTCCCGAACCATGTCTTTGAGGTTGGCAGAGGGAGCGGCGTCGATGGGGTCGGCGTGCCTTGGAGTGGAGACGGCCGTCGGGGTCGGCACAATGAAGTGCTCTGCAAGCGCCACCTGGTCGGCGGCCGCGGCGGCGCGCTCGAGAATGTTGACGAGCTCCCGTATGTTGCCGGGATATCCATGCGCCTTAAGTCTATCCATGAACTCGGGCGAGAGCCTGAGTTGCGGCTTGCGCCCAAGATTGAGGCGGCGAAGATGATGATCGGCCAACGCCTCCACCAAGCCTGTCTGGTTTCTCAGGGGCGGAAGCTCGAAAGCCATGACGGCGATGCGGTAATAGAGATCGCCCCTGAACGCACCGCTGGCCACCCGATCCGACAGGTTTTCACTGGTTGCCGCGATGACCCGTACCCTCGCCTGCCGCCGCTGTGCGGAGCCTAGCCGGCTGAAGGTTTGCGTCTCCAGAACGGCGACGAGCTTCGACTGCGAGGACGCGGATAGATCGGTGACCTGGTCGAGGAAGAGAATGCCGCCGTCGGCAGCCTCCAGATAGCCGAGCTTGCCGCGCGTCGAAGTGTCCATCGGCGAGCCTGGCTCGATGCCGAACATTTCCCCCTCGAACTGGTCGTCGGAAAGCATGCCGCATCTGACATGGATGAACGGCGGCGCCTCAGGGTCCCCTGCCCTTCCCGCCGCCAGGGCCAGTTCGGTCTTTCCGGTTCCCGTCTCTCCCGTGAACAGCACGTTCGCCCCCCGCTCGAGGGCGGTCCTTGCCTGCTTTGCGATGGCCTCGATCGGAGGTAGCCGGACGAGACGCGTCCTTGCGCTCCCCCACGCCTCCGCCTCGAAGCGGAAATTATCCGACACGTCGGCGCTTCGGCCGTGCCGGCCGGCCTCCCTCATCGTCAACAGCGCGCCATAGGCTCCGCCATCGGCGGTGCGCAGGATGCTCAGTGATGCGACGACGCTTCGCTGAGAGTTGAGGAGGCCGGCCACTTCGATGCGCTTGAGCTGCTGAAGGGCAGCGGAGAGTTTCTGTACGACAGGGCCTGCCGTCTTGGCGTGCTTTGCCAGTTCGGAGCCGACAAGGTCGCCGCCGGCCAGATTGAGCAGGAGCTCGAGCTTGCTGTTGACGAGTTTGATCTTGCCATCGACTTCAAGGAGCGCCGCTCCATCGGGAAGAGCTTCCAGAAAGGAACCAAATTGTGCATCGTCAATGAAAGACGGCCGCAGCCGGCGGTTGGCAAGGTTGGTGACGTCGTTGGCGTAGAACTTCATCACAAGGCCTCCTCTGCGAGGAGGCGAGTGCGGCGTTTGGCTCTGCGCCGTGCTGTCAGGACGTAACGTCGAACCTCGCCCTCCATGCGAGCGGAACGAAAGCGCCAAGTGTCACGGCTGTCATCTGCCGAAATGACCCCAAGGTCGCATTCGCCATCCTCGCCATCTGAAGCCGCTCGGCGCAGCTTTTCGACGGCATTGCGCGTTTCGATGAAGTGCTGGATCGAACGTCCGAGAATTTGGTCGGCAGGGCGAGCCCAGGCGGCCTCAGCGGCCGGATTGGCTGCAAGAACCGCGCCCTGTTCGGAAATGACCAGGATTGGATCGGGAGTTGCGCTCAATATGTCGAGCATCGTGTCGGCGCGATCGGACAGTTGTTGTTCGCGCCTCTTGTGTGGACCAATGTCCCTTGTCGTTCCCCAAAGACGGATCAAACGTCCGTCCTTGATGGCGGCACGGAAGTCGTTCTCAACGAGCATCTCGGTGCCGTCATGCCTGCGGTCAATGGCGGCGGCATGATCAAGGCGGTAGTTCGAGCGCACGAGATCTCTCACCATCTGGCGGTTGACCTCGGTGTCGGGGAAATATCTCGACACGGCCTGCAAATTGAAGTCGAGGCCTTCCGGCACCCGGTAAAGCCGTGCCATCGCCTCATTGCAGGCGCGCCAGCGGCTCTCGTTGGAAAATACCCGTTCGACGATCTCCTCTTCGGCAAGTGAGGTATCGACTGGGTCGAGGAATTCGATGCACCAGCACGCTTCTGTCGCCGCACCGATCATCTGAGAGAGGATTTCAACGCGCTCCACCAGTTCGGGGCCGATGCCCAACGTGGCCGGTGAAAGGGCCTGCTTGATGATGGCGAGGCCACGCGGCGCGTCTGGAATGGCGCTCGCAACCATCGGCACCTCGCTGTAGGAGGGCGTGTTTACCCAGATCGGAAACGTGGCATCCGCAATATGCTGTCCTTTGGCGATTGCCCTCAGCAACTGCGCGGACGTGCTGCTGTAGACGCGCTCGAGCGGCAGACCGCCCACTTCCCTGGCTTCGATCCCAAGTTCACGGGCCTCGAAATCGTTGACTGCTGATATGCGCCCCTCCTCATCGATCCAGTCGATCATGAGGAAGCCTAGATCGGCGATTGATGGCTTGGACGTCTTCATCTTGTGATCCTGCTGAGGGAAAGAGGGCGCATTTCCCACAGCGGCTGAATTCGGAAACGCGATGATCCAGCCACAGGGGACAACGAAGGCAATGCTAAATTCGCTTATACGGCAATTAAAATGGTTCAAGATGGGCACTGTGCGCATCACCGCAGCGAAACGACGCGTATTTGCATCGTTTCGCCCGGCCATCGCATGCGGATTTCGCCAGACTGCGGAAATTCGCTTTACCTTATGACTGCAGCGGGTGCGTCAGGGGCCGCGCGATTTGGCCTTTTGTATCGCCGATACCTACTTGGCGGCCGATTTTCTTGATCTCGGTATTGATCACCTTCCCCAGCTGCGCTTGGAAAGGTTCTTCCGGCTCGACACCGTTGGCCGAGACAGTCACGCCCCGCGAAACCGGCGGACGGGCGAGACGCCGATCTTATGAGCGATGTGTGGCCGGTCCAAAATTGTTCGGACACCTGCATCTGACGACGTCCGCCTCCTGGAACATCCCTTACAGCTGTAATCGCGGCGTTGCTCACTGCATCGCTCTTAGCCTCGAAGGTAACGTCACCGAGTTCATTGAATCAGAGCCGACTTTTGACGTCATGCTGATTTCCTCGAGCGGTGTACCCGTACACCACACTGCTCCGACGACGCGCAATACCGTCATCGCTCGCGAGTACCCGACAGAAGAAGGGGAATGACATCAAGTAATGCTGCGCAGTTGACGGCACCTGAGTGCAACCACCGCTATAAGGACTAGCAAAATCAACCTAAGTAAGGAATCCACAACGATCCAGCTCGATCAGAACGGGCATGAGCAATCACACATGATCCTATGCTGCAAGTGAGGCGAATCGATACCGTCCCTTCACTTGGCACCGCTCCAGTCGAGTACCACGAACGGTTCATCAATCTCTCTGTTGAGCAGCGCGCCATAGACAGCAGGGGGTTCACTGGGATTCAAGCTGCGGACCAAGCCATCGACCGGGATACGGCCTTCCGATAACCATTTCAGCGCCTTGGCCAGACCGGTAAAGGTGCTGTGTGAGGCATTGTTGTACCCCTCGTAAAGTTCCTCCCACACGAAGGCACGGGAGAGGAGCGGGACTTCCCATTCCCAGCCGCTGCGTAAAACGACGAAATTGAAGAATATCGCGTGGAGTATCTCTTGGGCCAAAATGGCTGTATTCGCCTTCCACGGCACACCGAGCAACACGACCTCGCCGCGTTTGCCGCACTACTTTGCAGCCGTCGAGCACCGCCTGTTCATGCCCCGAGCAATCGATTACCTGGGCGACCGAGCCGACATACTCCGGATCGCCCATAACAAAATCCACGCGCGACCAACACTCATTCAACATCGCGCCAAGTCCCAGCCTTAGCCGAGCGGTAGATCGCTTCAACGGTGCGCTGCACCTCCAGCCCCTCCCGGAAACCCGCATGCCCGACCGTTTCGCCAGCAACGGCTCGCAGGAAATCGCGCACTTCGATGGTCTTGAGATCATTGAAGCCTATCTGATGGCCGGGCGCGACGCAAAACGCACCATATGGCTCGTGCGCGGGTCCGGCGAATATCTTTCGGAAGCCGCTGCGGCCTTGCGCGTCTGACGTAAGATAAAGATCGAGCTCGTTGAAGCGCTCCTGACTGAAGGCGATTCCACCCCTCGAGCCCGAAATAGCGAAGTCGTGTTGCATCTTGCGTCCGGTCTCGATCCAATTGGCCTGGATGCAGCCGGTAGCTCCGTTCTCGAAACGAACAAAAGCGCGGCCAATGTCTTCCACCTCGACGTTACGGCGTGTCTTTGATCCCAATGCTTCGGGGCGTTCGGTTATGACGGATCTGAGATCACCCAGCACCTGGGCGATCGGGCCGACCAAATAGCGCGCTGTCGCCACGACGTGGCTGCCGAGATCTGCCAGCGCGCCGCCGCCGCCGGCGGGGTCGAGCCGCCACGTCCACGGCGCCTCAGCATCCGCCATGTAGTCTTCCGCGTGGATGCCGTTGAAAGATCGCACCTCGCCGATTTCGCCACTCTCGATGATCTCCTTGGCGAGCTTCAGCATCGGATTCTTCAAGTAGTTGAAGCCGACTGCCGTGACGACGCCGGTCGCCTCGGCGGCGAGCGTCATTTCCAATGCCTCGGAAGCGCTCGGAGCAAGCGGCTTCTCGCAATAGACGTGCTTGCCCGCCGCGATCGCGGCCAATGCCATTTCTTTATGAAGAACGTTGGGCGCAGTGATGTCTACGATATGGACATCGTCCCGCGTCATAAGTTCCCTCCAATTGTCGGTGTAGCCGAGAAAACCGAGTGCGGCGGCCGCGTGGCTGGCGCGGTCGCCGTCGACGTCGGCCAGCACCACCCGATCGATTTTGATGGGAAGGTCGAAGACATGATTGACAGCAGTAAAACCGAACGCATGGGTCCTGCCCATGAAGCCTGAACCAATCAGGCCCAATCCCAGTCGCATTGCAGTGTCCTTTGTTAAAGCTTTGTCGCGGCGGCCAGCCGTGTGTTCCCGGAGCGTGGTCAGATCACGAGCCTGCAGTCGCGCCAGACACTGCCCGCCTCATGGCTGTCGGCACAGGCGTCGACGAACTTGACCCCGCGCGCGCCGTCGGCGACGCTGGGGTAGTTCAGCAGGCCCGCAGGTAGCGACTCTCCGTTGCGGCGGGCTTCGATGGCGATGGCAAACTCGGTGTATAGATTGGCCCAGGCATCCGAAAGCGCCTCGGGATGACCACGTGGCATGGTGATGAGACGCTCTGCTTGCGTCACCATACCCGCGCCGTGTCCGCGTACGAACACAGTTTCTGGCTGGTTCAGTCTGTTGAAACGGAGGAATTCCGGCTTTTCCTGATCCCATTCAAGCCCTGCCTTGTCGCCATAGACCCTGATCCTGAGCCCGCAATAGTTGCCTGGGGCGGCCTGCGTGACCCAGAGCGTTCCGGGCACCCCTCCCTCATAGCGAGTTTGCACGAAGGCGGTATCCTCCATCGCCTTCGGCGCGCCGCACACATGGAATTCGGCCCGGCATTGGACCATCTCCAAGCCTGTAACGAAGTGGGCGAGATGGAAGGCATGCGTGCCTATGTCATTGGTCGCCGACGCGCGACCCATGCGCTGGGGGTCTCGGCGCCATCGGGCTCCCTTGAAGTTCGGATCATCCGGTTCGGTTGCCCAGTCTTGCATGTACTCGACATGGATTTGCCGCACACGGCCGAGTTCACCCGCCAACACAAGCTCGCGCGCCTGTCTGACCATGGCGTGCGAGGTGTAGGGATAGGTAACGCCGACGACAAGGCCTGTGTCCTTTTGCAGCCTTACGAGTTCCAGCGCGTCCTCAACCGTCGTGGTAAGCGGCTTGTCACAGATCACGTCGATGCCCTTCTTGAGAAAGGCCTCGGCGATGTTCTTGTGGGTCCAGTTCGGCGTCGAGATGACCACCGCCTCGATCCCGTCCGCAAGCGCAGCCTCGCGCTGTGCCATCTCGTTATAGTCGGTGTATACGCGATCGAGCAGCCAGTCGCGACCGGAGGCCAGGGCTATTTCCGGGTCAGATGAAAGGGCGCCGGCCACCGCTTGCCAACGGTTGGAGAGCCGCGCTCCCATCGCGTGAACCTGGCCGATCAGGGCGCCGCGCCCGCCCCCGACAAAGCCCAGCCTGAGCCGGCGCGTGATCGGTGGAAATCGCGTTTCATCGGATGCAACAAGACTCATTTGTCGGTTCCCTTCCGGTGGTGCGAGCCACATCGCAAGGAGGTGGCCTGTTGTTGTTCACTGTCTGAGACCGGCGACTTCACGGCCAGGACAAAGTCCGAATTCGAGCCTGCTTCAGGCACGCCACCAGTTCGGCAATCAAGGCGCGCTCGCTCGCACGCTGCAAACGACGGAAGAGGTCGTCCCTTGCTGGGTTGACGTGGAGACCGGCACCTTATGTGCGGATCACGTGATCGGTGAGTTCTTCGATGGTTGTGTCCTTCTTGGCCGCTTCGAAGACCTTGGTCCCGTGGCTCATCACAACGAAACGGTCGCAGACCATGTAGGCGTGGTAGAGGTTGTGGGTGACGAGGACGCTGGACGTGCCGTCGCGCTTCAGGTCGCGCACATAGGCTAGAAGATGCTCGGTCTCGCGGACCGACAGCGCTGAGGTCGGCTCGTCAAGCAAAAGGATGTTTCGTTTGAAGTGGACAGCGCGGGCAATCGCAACCGCCTGCTTCTGGCCGCCCGAAAGGAAACCGACCTCTTTGTCGGGGTCGTCGATGCCAGAGATCTGCACCGCACTGCCGAGGATGTCGATCGCTTTCTCGCGCATTGCCTTGTGGTCCATGAAGCCGAAGCGCCTGGTCAATTCACGCCCCATGAAGATGTTGCGGCTTATCGACATGGAATCGACCAGGGCTATGTCCTGGTAGATGGTTTCGATACCGGCCGCCTCGGAGGCCGCGCGGTTGCGTATTTCCGTCTTCCTGCCGCCGACGTAGATCTCACCCGAGGTCGGAGGATTGATGCCGGAAATCATCTTGACCAGGGTCGATTTGCCAGCGCCATTGTCGCCCAGAAGGCCCACGACCTCGTTGCTGCCGATGTGGAAATTCATGTTGTCGAGGGCGAGGAACGAACCGTACTTCTTGACGATGTTGCGCGCTTCATAGAGCGGTGTGCCGGTGTCGGCTTCTGCCTTGCTCAGCATACTCATCTTCCTTCCTCAGCCCCTCACCCGACGGACCGCGGTGTTCATGACCACCGCCAGCACGATCAGGGCACCCACGAACATGTCGAAATAGAAGGCCGGCGCCCGTAACAGCAGCAGAACGTCCTGGATGGTGAAAACCAACGCAGTCCCAAGCACGATGCCCAGGATTGACCCGCGGCCGCCGGTCAGCGCAAAGCCGCCGATCACGCAAGCCGCGATTGTCTGCAATTCCATGCCCAGGCCCCCGCCCGGCTGAATGGAGCCAACGCGCGACGCCGCGACGACGCCAGAGAAAGCGGCCATGAACCCAGCCAACGCGAACGCCACGGTCTTGGTGCGCACCGGATTGATGCCGATGGCGACGGCGGCGTTGCGGTTGCCGCCAACGGCGAAGAAGTGGTTGCCCAGCCGATGATGGTGGAGGAGAAAATAAAACATCACGGCAAAGACGAGAAACCAGATCATCGAGGCATGAACGACGCCGACCTCTCCGCCAAACAGGGTGGCGAAGGGTTCGGTCGGCTTGAAGCGCAACGCCGATGAGCCATGGACAAACAGCGTCGTGCCCTTCCAGAACAGCATGCCACCCAGCGTGGTGATGAATGAGGGTATGTTGAACTTCAAAGTGATGAAGGCGTGCACGATACCGATCAGCACGCCCAGAGCCAAAGCGAACGCCAGGCCCATGAACGGCGCTAGCGCGCTGCTGGGATCGGCGGCGATGTCACCCATGAAATGGTTCGAGACCTCCGCGCAAATGATCGACAGCAGCGAATATTGCGCGCCCACCGAAAGGTCGTACTCGCCCGCGATCATCAGGATGCCGACGCCCAGCGCCATGATACCGGGCACGGCGATCGACTTCAGCGTGACGGAAATGTTGGCCGGCACCAGGTAGCGAAAGGAATCCGGGAACAGCAAGGCGGCGATGATGCAGACGATCTGCACCAGGATGAACATGACCGCAATGCCGCCTTCGGGGCGATCGCGGATCCAGTCGCCAAGCTTTACCGTCAGCGGGCGCTTGGCCCGCGCCGCGATGGCCTTTCGGATATGGTCGGACTGGGTCAGTGTCATCTTGCCCTCACGTTGGATGGGGTCCTGCCGCCGGCGGCCGCCAGGGCCGCCGGAAGCGTCAACCTTGGTCTAGCGGACGGGGCCGGCCCATTTCTCGGCAAGCTTGTAGTTGGTCTTGTCGATGAGGCCCTTGCCGCCCGTATCCATCTCCGATGGGTAGAGACCGTATTTGAGATAGAGCGCAAGCTGGGTGACGGCATAGTAGCCCTGGCTGTAGGGCTGTTGATCAACCGCGGCGGTAAGTTCGCCGTTGGCGATGTTGTCGAGAATCTCCTTGGACACGTCAAAGCCCGCGGCCGGGATCTTGAGGCCCGCGTCCTTGATTGCCTGAACGGCTTGGCTGGTAGGCGTTTGACCAAGGCCGACGACGGCGGCGGTATTGGGGTGCCCCAGCAGGTACTGGGTCATCAGATTGAGCGCCTGGGCGTGGTCGTTGCCGGTACCGAGGATCTCGGATGTCGCACCGATCTCTTCCAGGGCCTTCTGCACGCCGGCATGGCGCTGCACGGCGTAGGTCGCTTGGGGTGCCTCGACGGGCGTGAACACGACGTCGCCCTTCTTCAGATGATGCTCCTCGATCATGCGCTTGCCCAGCACGTAGCCGGCATCGGCGAAGTTCTGGCCCATGAAGGCCAGCCGGCAGGTGGAGCCCGCCGCGCCATGGCGGGAGTCATCGATGTTGAAGGTGACGACCGGAATGTTCTGCTTCATGGCGTTGCACAGGACGTCGATATAGGCGTTGTCATCGGAGATGTTGACGGCGATGCCCGTGACCTTGTTGGCAATGCCGGTCTCCAGGATGCCAAGCTGGTGCTGCTGGTCTTCCTCGCCGAACTGGACGTCGAGGTTGACGCCCTGCTGGGCGGCAGCATCCTTGGCGCCGCTGATGACCGCCTCGAAGAATGGGTTCGAGGACTGCGACCAGGGCACGAAAAGGATGTTGATCTTCGACCATTCGTCCTTGTGATCGGCATCGGCCGCACGGGCCGCTGGCGCCAGGCCAAGCATCATCGACAGCGCGATGGTCGCGCCAATTGCTTTGGTGATTCGCATTCAACTTCCTCCCAGAGACGCCCCGAATCCCGCTCGTTATGGCGGACCTCCGTCGAGGCATTTGTCGGCTTAGAGCCAGCTACGAGAAAATCACAAACGGCACCCTCTTGCAACAGAAATTTCTAATGCAAAACCTTTGCAACATACATTGAAACCTTTGCGCGGCCGGCGACATACGCCTGTTTCAGGGATCAAAATACTCACCGGCCGGGTCCAATCCTGTGAGGGATGCGTCGGGCGCAATCTCCTCGCGCGCGCCGCTGGCAAGGGAACGAAGCGCTGCTTGCGCGATCAGGGTCGCGACATAGCCATCGAACGCGCCTGCGCCGCCATGGGGCTTGCCGCGAAGGTTCCCTATCCAGGCCTGGAGTTGGAGCCGATAGGCATCGCTGAAGCGTCCACGCCAGTCGCTGGGGAAAGTGCGCGCCTCCCCACCTTCATTGCGCACGAGGTTCGGCGCGGGCCGGCCAAGCTCGACCGTGCCGTTTTCGCAGACCAGTTCAGCGCGGATGTCATAGCCATAGGCGGCGTTCATGAAGATCTCGATGTCGACCATCACGCCATTCTGCATTTCGAGAAGCAGCAGGATAGGATCGCGCAGCGTGGCGCTGGCCTTGCTGGCCGACTGGAGGGCAGTGACCGCGACAGCCTCGACACCCAGCAGCCATCGCACGATGTCGAATTCGTGCACCGCGGCATTTGCAATAGACATCTGTGGCGTAAAAAAACCTGGTGCCGCGACGTTGCGGTGGGCGCAATGCATGAGTAGCGGACGTCCCAGCCGCCCCGACGAAAGTGTTGCGCTCATTGCGCCATAAGCGGGATCGAACCGGCGCATGAACCCGACCTGGATCATGCGGCGACCTTCACGATGCTCGGCTTCGATCAATTCGCGGCATTCCGCCACCGTGGGCGCGAGCGGCTTCTCGCACAATACGGGTTTGCCGGCTCGCAGGCAGGCCAGCACCATCCCGGCATGGGTATGATCCGGGGAAGCGACGATCACCGCCTCGACCGCCGGATCCTCAATAAGGGCAAAGCCGTCAGTGAAATGACGGTGCGCTTCATGAGCACGCGCGACCTCGCAAGCGCGCGCCTCGTCGGGGTCTGAAATGGCTACGAGTTTGGCGCCGCCGACCTGAGTGGCGAGAATGCGGGCATGGTCCGCGCCCATGACGCCCGCACCGATGATGCCGATTCCGAGACTCATTTAGTCCCCCGAAAACCACCAGCTTTGCGTGCGGTCATCCCATCCGCTCCGAAGCATAGGAACCCGGCGACGGCGGAAAGACGACCGTCTTGTTGCCATTGAGAAACACGCGTCCGTGGATGTGGGCATGGATCGCGCGGGCGAGGACTTGAGCCTCGACGTCGCGGCCGAGGCTGACATAATCCTCGTTGGATTGAGCATGGGTCACGCGCACGGTATCTTGCTCGATGATTGGGCCTTCGTCCAAGTCGCCGGTCACGTAGTGCGATGTGGCGCCGATCAGTTTCACGCCCCGCTCGTAAGCCTGTTTGTAAGGGTTCGCGCCCTTGAACGACGGCAGGAACGAGTGGTGGATGTTGATGATCCGCCCCGACATGGTCCGGCACATGTGGTCTGACAGGACCTGCATATATCGGGCCAGCACGACCAGCTCGGCGCCCGTTTCCTCCACAATGCGCATCTGCTGCGCCTCGGCCTGGAGCTTGTTGTCCTTCCTCAACGCGATGCAATGGAATGGAATATCGTGATTCACAACGACCTTTTGGTACTCCATATGGTTGGAAATCACCGCCACGATGTCGATTGGAAGAGCACCGATACGCCAGCGATAAAGAAGATCGTTAAGACAGTGACCGAAGCGCGAGACCATGATGATAACCTTGCGCTTGATGGCCTCGTCAAAGAATTGTGCCTCCATRCCAAAAGCGGAAGCAATCGCTTCGAACCCTGTCCTGAGTTCTTCAAGTCCGTGACCGCCTTCGGAGCGAAAGCTGACCCGCATGAAGAAATTTCCGGTATCGGCATCGTCGAACTGGGCACTGTCGGTGATGTTGCAGGTCTGATCTGCCAGGAAAGTTGAAATGGCGGCAACGATCCCCCTGGTTGAGCGGCATTTCACACGAAGGGCAAAGTTGGACATGATTTTTCCTTGGCAGCTTGATATCGGGAGCCCGTGTCGAAGGCGGCGACGTGGTCAGGGTGGACATTGATCGCAATGGACCTGACCTGCTTCTGCAGCTGTTACCCACTTGTCGGCGGCCGCACTTAGGCGAGATCGCGATGTAGATCGCATTGAGAATGCGCAGTCATCCAATATCACCTGATGCGACAAGTTCCCGCACCGCATTGGGCGGCTGGCAAGCGAACCTGGATGGCGGCGGTGTGGACCCTGCAGACCCCGCAGCTTAGAGTTTGACCTGCTCCACGAACTGGACATATTCGCTCTCCTGAAACGGGACATTGTGGTGCGGGGCCGGGTAAGCGCCGGCGTCGACATCTATGACGAATTCCTTGAAAGCCGCGATCCGCTCTTGTTGAAGCCGAGCATATTCGGCAGCAAAGTTGCGGTAGGTTTTCGCATGACGTGGCTTGTGGCCTTCGGTATGGCCCAAAACATCTTCGGCGAACAGATACTGGGCGTCAGCGCCCGGTCCGGCTCCCATGCCGAGCATGATCATCGAAGTGTTCCTTGAAATGAATTCGCCAACCCTATCTGGCACGACCTCGAGCTCAGCCCCGAAGCAACCCACGCTTTCAAGTAGCTTTACCTGCCGCCATATCATCAAGGCTTCCGACGCCGTCTTGCCGACGGCACGAAAGCCCGTCCAGGTGATGTGGGTCGGAACAAGGCCGACATGGGCAACGATGGGCATCCGGTTGTCGCAAAGCACCTTTTGAATGTCGTAGGAGGCCGCACAATAGAAGCAGTCGCCTCCCATCGCGGCAAAGTGAAAGGCGGCGCGAAGATAATCCTCCGCAGTGACGAGCCGGTTGCCCTCGACCGTTCCGGACGAACCAAATGGCAGTCCGACCTGCACGAAGCAACGCCCAGCGGCCTCGCGCATTGCGGGAGAAAAGAAGCGGCCCTCGATCGACAGCATATGGACCCCGGCTGCGTCGGCAGCTGCAGCCTCATCCAGTGTTGTGACGTAAAGCATTGAGATCTTGTGCCCTCGCGCCTTCATGGCGCGAATATCAGCGACAGTTGGGCGGGTATTTTTATGAACCAAGGATGCACCCCGTGGATGGTTGGAGATTTCTTCCTGCAAGGGATTTGTGTTGTCCCTGATCGTGCTGCTTCAATTTCCGCGCGGCAGGAATTTGCCGAAATGAGTTGGTCGCACCGTCCTTGACTGAGGACCAACCGGCACTGCCTGGCAGCGAGCTGCTCGCCGAGCTGGCGTGGTCACCCTTGTCGAGCCGATCACCTGCCGTTCAGCCGGGCATCGTTGACCACAAGCGCCCGATCGATCTTGCCGGCGAAGAAATCCAGTACATTCTGGACCGACGAGATGGCCATCCGCTCTCCACACTCCGCAGTCAGGCCGGCGATGTGGGGGGTCAGAATCACCTGGTCCAGACCAAAGAGCGCGTGATCGAGCGCCGGCGGTTCGTCGTCGAACACATCGAGACCGGCCGCGCCGATGCGGCCGTCGCGCAAGGCCGCGCCCAGTGCCGCCTCATCCACCACTCCGCCGCGGGCGGTGTTAATGAGGATCGCACCGCGTTTCATCACCGCGATCTCGTCAGCGCCAATGACCGGCTCGTCGGCTTTGGGCACGTTGACCGAAACGGCGTCGGCCCAGGCCAGCCCCTGAGCAAGGTCGCTCTGCGAAATAACAGACCCGGCTGGCCAGCCCTTTTGGTACAACAACGGGTCGTGCGCCCGCACCTCCATGCCAAATGCGGCTGCCATGCGCGCCAGATGCCGGCCGATACGACCATAGCCGATGATCAGCAGCCGCTTGCCGAAGAGTTCCTGTGCCTCAAGGCTGTTGCGCCAGCCCCAGTTCCCGTCGCGCACGGCCCTGTCGGCACGGACAAGCCGCTTGCTTGCCGCCAGCAAAAGCATCATCGCGTGCTCGGCCACCGACACCGAATTGACGTCACCGACGATCGCCAGCGCGATGCCGCGGCTGTTGAGCGATGGCAGGTCGACGGCGTCATAGCCAACGCCATGGCGTGAGACGATCCTGAGTTTCCTCGCACGGGCGACTGTCGCACCAGACAAGGGCTGTGTGCGAAGGACAAGTCCCTCGGCCCGGTCGACCAGGGGCGCGTAGCTCGGCTCCGACACGTCCTCAACGTAGTCGTAGGTGACGTCTGGGGCGGCATCGAGAAGGGCAATGCCACTTGGATGGAGCCTGCCGGCGACCAGGACGTGTGGCATCAGTAGGTTCCTTTGCCCGACGGGGTCGCAGCCACGTTGTGGCCAGTCAGATCGCGGAAGCGTGACACACTGTGCAAGGCGGCAGCAGCGAGCAGACGGGAATCCCCGGAAACGGTTGTCATATCGTAGCCCCATGCGACCGCCCGCGCCGCATAATCGGGCGTGCCGCAATGGAGTGCCGAGCGCTTGCCGACCTTCTTGCAGGCCGCCACAATGGTCTGCAACGCCTCGATCATCTCCGGCTCCTCGCGGTCGAAGGCCGGTGCGAGCCGCCCCTGGTGCAAGCTGAATGTCAGGTCCGCTGGCCCGACATACACCCCGTCCAGCCCAGGCGTTGCAACGATCGCCTCGAGATTGCGCATCGCCTCGGCGGTCTCGACCATGGCGAGGGCCAGGATTTCGTCATTGGCTTCCGCGGCGTAATTCGCGCCCGCCGAAAAGTTGGCGCGGGTCGGCCCGAAACTGCGCTGACCGGCCGGCGGATAGCGCAGGTAACTGACGAATTGCGCCGCCTGTTGCGGTGTATTGACCATCGGGCAGATCACGCCATAGGCGCCGGCATCCAGCACCTTCATGACGATGCCCGGCTCCAGCCAGGGGACGCGTGCCATTGGCACGACGCCAGAGGCGCGCATGGCCTGGAACATCGGCAGGAGCATCGAATAGTCGAGCGCGCCATGTTGGAGGTCGATGCTGAGGCTGTCATAGCCCTGTGCGGCCATGATCTCGGCCGTGAAGGGGTTGCCGATCGACAGCCAGCCGTTGACGGTAGGCTGGCCAGCGGCCCAGATCTGCTTGAGCTTGTTCTTGATCAATCCAGCCTCCGTTAAAATACGATTTGGGCGAGCTTGGTATCGAGGTAGTCGCCGATACCTTCGAGGCCGCCTTCGCGGCCCATGCCCGAATATTTGGTGCCGCCAAAGGGCGCTTCGGATGCCGCCAGCGCAAAGCTGTTGATGCCGACCATGCCCGATTTGAGCTCGGCGACCGCGCGACGGGCGCGCTTGGGGCTGCGCGTGAAGGCGTAGGCGGACAGCCCCATCTCGGAAGCGTTGGCGCGCTCAAGCACCTCGTCATCTAATGAGAACCGGGTGATGGCGGCGATCGGCCCGAAATTCTCCTGTGAGAACACCCGCATCTCGTCGCTGACATCGACCAGCACCGTGGGCTCATGGAAATAACCGTCGTTGAAGGCGCTCGCACGCCGCCCGCCAGCAACGATCCTGGCGCCCGCATTCTCGGCCTCGGCGATGATGCTCTCGATACCGGCCAGCCGGTTGGCATTTATGAGCGGACCCATCTGGACGGAAGGGTCCAGTCCATTGCCCAGCTTCAACGCCTTGGTGCGCTGCACGAAGCCATCGACGAAGGCGTCGTGAATGCTGTCGTGCACGAAGAAGCGGTCGGGCGTGACGCAGACCTGGCCCGCATTGGCGTATTTGGTCGGCACCGAAACGTTAAGGGCGGCCTCCAGGTCGGCATCGTCGAACACGATCAGCGGCGCGTTGCCGCCAAGCTCCATCGACACTTTTTTTACCGTGTCGGCGGCATCGCGGATCATTTGCTGGCCGACACGGGTCGACCCGGTCAGCGACACCTTGCGGACCTGCGGCGAGGCCATGATCGGCGTGTAGGTCGTGCCGGTTGGGCCAACCACGAGACTGACCGTGCCGGCGGGCAGGTTGCCAGCGCGAATGCAGTCGACAATAACCATGGCTGTGCCGGGCGTCTGGCTTGATGGGCGCACGATGATCGAGCAGCCGGCAGCGAGCGCCGGCGCCACCTTGCGGGCAACGAGGGCGGCGGGAAAGTTCCAGGCCGTGAAGGCCGCGACGATCCCTATTGGCTCGTGCAGGACCTCGAAACGACCCCCGGGAACGCGGCTTTCGACGACGCGCCCATAGATGCGCCGCGCCTCTTCGGCGTACCAGCGGAACTGGTCGACAGCCAGGCTCCATTCGCGCTCCGACTGCGCGATCGGCTTGCCGGTCTCGGTCGAGATCATGCGCGCGCCTTCCGCCTTGCGGCGGCCCATTTCGTCGGCGACGGCATGCAGGACCTCAGCCCGCTCGAAGCCGGTGCGGCCTCTCCAGGCCAATAGACCGCGAGCGGCACTTTCAAGCGCCTCCTCGGTATCGGCGCGCGTCGCGACCGGGGCGTCGCCAACGGGCTCTTCGGTCACCGGGCTCACCACCGATGTGGTTCCCCTGCCCTCGGCGGCGCGCCACTGGCCGTTGATGAACAATCCAAAGCTTTGGTACATTGATCTACCCGATCTCGCTTGCATTGGCGGAGAGTACCCCTCCGTCTACCCTCATCGCCTCCACCAGGATCAGTAGCGGCGCTCGTCATCGGCACACCAAAGACAGCAAACTGCTATCTCCCGTATTCCCGCAATAACCATTGCAGAATGGTTGATTTGTCAATATTCATTCTGTAGAAATGAAAAAATCATACGAGGGAGGAGTGAGCTGATGGCAACAGTCCGTCTGACCGTGGCACAGGCGCTGGTGCGCTATCTGTGCAACCAGTTCATCGTCATCGACGACGAGCAGCTGCCGCTCTTTCCGGGCGTATTCGCCATTTTCGGACATGGCAACGTCACCTGCCTCTCAGAGGCGCTCGAAGCGGTGAAGGATGTGCTTCCGACCTGGCGGGGGCAAAACGAGCAATCGATGGCGCTCGCCGCGATCGGCTTTGCCAAGGCAAGGCAACGCAGACAAATCATGGTGGCAGCGACCTCGATCGGCCCAGGGGCGCTTAACATGGTGACGGCTGCTGGCGTGGCCCATTCTAACCGGCTGCCCGTGCTTCTTCTGTCGGGCGACACTTTCGTCAATCGCAGGCCCGACCCGGTCATGCAGCAGGTCGAGCATTTCGGAGACCCCACCATCAACGTCAACGATGCCTTCAAGGCGGTGACCCGCTACTGGGACCGCATCGTCCATCCCGAGCAGATCCTGTCATCCCTGCCACAGGCCCTCGCCGTGCTGCTTGATCCGGCCGATTGCGGTCCAGCCTTCATTGCCTTGCCTCAGGACGTCCAGGAAATCGCCTGGGACTATCCCGCGGCCTTCTTCGAGCGGACCCTCCATTCAATTCCCCGTGCACGCCCAGACCGGGACCGGTTGGCCGAGGCCATTCGCATTCTTTGGAATGCGAAGCGGCCACTCATTATTTCGGGTGGCGGCGTGCGATATTCCGATGCCGGCAAAGTTCTGGCGCATATGGCCGAAAAACGCGGGATCCCGCTGGCCGAGACGATCGCTGGAAAGGGCACCGTCTCGCACGACCATCCCGCGCATGTCGGCCCGATCGGGATCGTCGGTTCGACCTCGGCCAATGCGTTGGCCGCTCAAGCCGATGTCGTGCTGGCCGTCGGAACCAGGCTGATGGATTTCACCACCGGCTCCTGGAGCGCATTCGCCCCCGATGCCAAGTTCGTCTCGATCAATGCCGCGCGCTGGGACGCGACCAAGCATCGCGCCCTGCCGGTGATCGGCGATGCGCTGGAAACGCTGCGCGAACTCGACGACACGCTTGGCACCTGGCAGGCAGACCCGGAGTGGACCAGCAAGGGGCACACCGAATTCGCCAAGTGGAACACAATGCTTGATAGCTTCCAGAAGCCAACCAACGACCCTGTGCCGACCTACGCGCAAGTCGTCGGGGTGGTGAATGCCAAGGCYGGCGARCGSGATCTGCTCATYACSGCCGCCGGSGGRYTGCCYGGCGAAGTSATGAAGAACTGGCGCGTCAAGGAGCCCAACACCTTCGATTGCGAATTCGGCTTTTCGTGCATGGGCTAYGAGATCGCAGCCGGTTGGGGTGCAGCGATGGCCGATCCGACCCGCACCCCGATCGTCATGATCGGCGATGGCACGTATATGATGATGAACTCCGACATTTACTCTTCGGTTCTTGCCGGGCACAAGATAATCGTCATCGTGTGTGACAATGGCGGCTATGCCGTCATCAACCGCCTGCAGAACGGCAAGGGCGGCGCCTCGTTCAACAATTTGATCAAGGATTGCCGGGTGAAAGAGCCCTTCGGCGTCGACTTTGCCAAGCACGCTGAAGCAATGGGCGCCTTGACGCGACATGTCGACAGCCTCGCCGACCTCGGCCAGGCGCTGGACTGGGCCAAGACCACCGATCGCACCACCGTTATCACCATTGTCACGGACGCCTTCACCTGGACGCCAGGCGACGCGTGGTGGGATGTCGGTGTGCCTGAAATCAGTGAGCGGCAGGAGGTCCTGGAAGCCCGCGCCTCCCAAACGGAAGGCCGCAAAAGGCAACGCGTTGGCATCTGATCACTTTCGGCGCCCCCATTGCGCCCCAACCGGAACGATTCGAACCTCCCTTCGAATTGTTCCGGCTTTTTTTCCTAACCAAGCTTCCCTTGGAGATGAAGAATGAAAGCCAAACTCGGCATCGCGCCGATCGCATGGTGGAACGACGACCTTCCCGAACTGAGCGATGACGTGTCGTTGGAGGAGTGCCTGCGGCAGGCCCGCGAAGCCGGCTTCACCGGCATGGAGACAGGCCGGCGCTTCCCCATGGAGGCAAAGGTCCTGGAGCCGATCCTGAAGCAGCAAGGCATGAGCGTTTGCGGAGGCTGGTTTTCGGGCCAACTGCTCGATGGCGACATCGAGACCGAGAAGGATCGTATCGGCAAGCAGATGGCACTTTTCAAGGCGGTGAACGCTCCCTGCATCGTGTATGGCGAAACCGCTGGCTCAATACAGGGCGACCGCACCGCGCCACTGGCCACCAAGCGCCGCCTGTCACAGGAGGAGACAAAGACTTATGGCCGGAAGCTGACAGCATTCGCCGAGTGGTGCGCCGGCGAAGGCATGCCGATTGCCTATCACCATCACATGGGAGCGCCGATCGAGACCGAGGCCGAGGTGGATCAGTTGATGAACCATTCCGGAGAGGCTCTGCCGCTGCTTTATGATGCGGGGCATATGGCATTCGCCGGCGGCGATGTGCTGCGCGTCATCGACAAGCACCATGGCCGGATTTCGCACGTCCACACCAAGGACGTGCGCTGGCATGTCATCGAGGGCCTCGATCGCACGCGCGAAAGCTTTCTCGACGCCGTGGTCAAGGGCGCCTTCACCGTGCCGGGTGACGGATCTCTGGATTTTGAAGCCATCGTGAAGCGCCTAGCCTTCCACGGCTATGAAGGCTGGTTCGTGGTTGAGGCCGAACAGGATCCCATGAAGAGCCCCCCGCTGAGGATGGCCAGGATCGGGCATCAGGAGTTGCGGCGTGTCATGGCAGCGTCCGGCTACTCAGTAGAGGACTGAACTCCGACTATATTAATAAAATCAATCATTTACGACAAAATTTGTAACTTTATGGCGGTCGACTAACCTCTACTGTGCGGGACTTTGGCGTTGGGCCGAAACCTGCCTGGCCTTTTCTCTTTCTCTTCAAGGCACCAACGCCTTGTGGCGTCGAACGCTTCGATCACTGCGCCGCCCATCCGACGCGCGCGGCGACGGCAGTGTTTGCAGGACTGGAATTGAACAGTGAAACCGCCTCGGACGCGGCCCGCGAAATGCGTTCGCGTATCGCCTCGCCGACGATTTCAGCGCCGACAAAATCGTCGGGTGCGCCGTACACTCCTGTCGGCACGGTGACGGCCCCGAAAAAGCCGAACAATGGCCTGAGCTGATGCTCGAGAACCAGGCCATGGTATGGACTTCCGCCGGTCGCCGCGAGCAGCACGGTCTTCCCCGTCAGCGCACGATAATCGACGAGATCGAACAGGTGTTTGAGTGCGCCCGTGTAGGAAGCCCTGTAAACAGGCGTTCCGACCACGAGCAGGTCGGCCTTTTCGACACGCTGGACAATCGCTTCGCCGGAGGCGCCGAGCGCGCTGCGGGAAAGTCCGGCGAAGAGCGATGGCGCTGCCTCGGTAATTTCGATCAGCCCGCTGTCTGACGGTATACGCGATGCGATCGCCTTGATCAGCTCATTCACCACCGCCGTGGTGCGTGATGGCGTGCTGACGCCGCCGGATATTCCGAGAACTGATAGCGGTGCCAACTCGTCAATCCCAAGCCCTGCCTGCGCACGCCCACTTTCAAATCGGGGCAGACGATATTCGACAAATAAGTAATTAGGTTTCGATTTTTCGGCTTTGAGGAGAAAAATGAGGTCCTGCCAATGATCGGTAGCAACATCCACTGATGGTGGCCGAGACGGATCAAACGACTCGCATCATCCGTCGACGAAACGCGGCACTGCGTCCCACCGCTCTACTCCGCGGTAACCGTTGGGATGCGAGGACTGACTGTATCGTTCTGAAGTCTGGCGGCCAATGCCACGGTGAGAGCCTGAGCAAGGCACATTGGAGCCGCCAGGGACCTGGAGAACGTGTACTCGTGCTCAGGCACCGCGAAGAGAACACTTGCACTTTTGGCCAGCGGCGACAAAGTGCTGTCAGAGATCGCCACAATGGGTATGCCGCGCCCCGCCGCGTCTTCCACTATATTCACCACCTCATTTGCATAGAAGCGGAACGACACCGCGAACAGGACATCGCTTTTTCGAATTGCACGCGCCATATGCGTCGCAAGCCCGCCGCCGGGATCGAGCAGAACGCAGCGCTTCCCCAACATGGTCAATATATAGCGAAGCAGTTCAACGACTGGCGCGGAGCGCAACTGTCCCAGCAGATAGATGACGTCGGCTTTCTCAAGCAGCTTCACCGCTTCGGCCAATTTCTCGGCCGGAATATCCGTGAGCATCTCTCTTAGAGAGGCGATGTCCCGCACGACAAGGTCATGCAAAAATCCGGCTTCGCTGCAATCCTTGCGTCCCCCCAGTTCCGTCTCGAGCGCCTTGATGCGTGCTTCGAAGCCCGGCGCAGCGGTCGACAAGCGCTTCTGGAACAGGGTTTGAAGATCCTTGAACCCCTCATAGCCAAGGGCTTGGGCAAACCGCACAAAACTTGAGGCGTGTACGCCTGAGGTCTCACCGATCGCGTTTACGGATCGGACCGCAACATCATTGGGGTTTTGCGTAAGATAGACCGCTATCTTCTGGTATGACTTGCTCATTTCGTCGTACCGGTCGTGGATCACACGGATGAGTTCCTCGTAATCCCTGGGAGCTCCAAGCTTCTCTTTCACAATTCGCATCCTCGCAATTTTTGTTGCATGATGACGCCTTTGCGGTCCTTTTGCCAGCGGAGAATTGCCCGTCTTGCACTGCGCAACGCCCGCCAGCAGAGTGGGCTGAGCCAGCGCGACCTCAGCATTTCGCATTGGCGTTCCGCAAAGCCATGTCTCGAAGATTGACAGGGGAGGCACCGACCTCAGGCTTTCGAGTCTGGTTGAGCTCGCACCAGCGCTCGACTACGAACTGGTCCTCGTTCCGCTCAAGGCCTTGGCAGCGGTCAAAAGCTATCGTCAGCAATGCTTACGCAACACTGAACGGCGAAGACCGCCAGCGCTCCGTGGTTTTCAATGGCGCGCAGGCTGCCCTTAAGGCTGAACCACGACCATCCCGACGCTGCCGAAGGTGGGGGCCGATCAGACACTTCGCATGGCCGGGTGGAAAGCCGTGAGTGCAAGGCCTTTCTGAAAAGCGCGGTGTCGGCCTCACGCGGCCACATTTCAACAACGTCACAACGCCCAAGGGTCACATCTTGGGCGCCTGCATTTCCGAAGATTTGCGCGGAACAAAGCCAAGGCTGAATCCAAACAACCCGGCAATCCTCTGTAGCGTCTCCACCGTCGGATTAGCCTTGCCTGTCTCAATCTCGGCGACCTGACGTTTCGTAGTCCCTGTGATCTCGGCGAATTGCTCCTGCGTCAGGCCAAGTGACCTCCGGATTTCCGCCACGGCATCAGGAAATCGCAACTCGCCTGCTTCGGCTTTTTCCCGAAGGAGGGCGCGTAGAGTGCTGATCTCTGCCTTACTTGGCTTCTTCCATCTTGGCATCGTCGTCTGCCCTTATGTAGCTGGCGCTGTGATCTCGTCGGAAGACGCAGCCAGGACATTGCTGGCGACCTCATCGCATCGGATCATTGCTAAATCGATCACCTCTTGCGGAATGTTGAACTCGGCCGCACGGTTGCGCCACTGCGGCAGGCGCTCCGCGAACCCGCAGATGTCGCCTAGCAGACGGTTGGCGTTTTCTTGATTATCCGGGAAAACTCCCCTGCAAACTTCGGCCCAATTGGGAGAGGTGTCGCGATGAGTATCCCTCATGGACGACCAACGAGTCGACTTCACGATGCCCTCGGTAGCAAGCTGCATTGGAGCAAAATCGAACAACGGTGCGAGTGTTGCGCCCCCATTAGGTCCCTTCGACATGGCGGTATTTCGCCCATGATTGTCAGGATTGCCGAACGCCCGATTAGCGATGTCACGCTTCACATATTCAAGGATGTCCATGTAGGGATCATTGGAATACAGCTTTAGAACGTCGATATAGTCCTCGTGGCTCGCAAGATGTCCGAAATCAGCCACGCCGATTGCCGATACCATGCTTTCTTGACCAACGCGCACCACGGTTCCGTCATCTCGGACCTCGCGGTCAAAGCGCGGGATGATCAGAACGCCTTCGGCATAGACGGACGGTTTATAGACATTGAGACCAATTTCGCGAGCAAGCGCAGAGTACCCGGCCTCGGCCTGGAGGATTAGCCGGTCCCGTTCGTCTTTGCTCCTCAACAGTTTGACGATGAAATGACCAACGGCCTCGTCATCCCGCACAAATGCGTCAGGATAATAAAGACCGTCGCGTGCAAGCGTCAGAGCGACCTTCGGCCATTCGCCCTGTAGTCCGCTTGAACCCGATGCCAGCAAGCCAAATCGGTCGACCACCTCAATGAAGAGATCGCTCCGTCCTAATATGTCATTCTCGGTCACCCCGACGCGTGTAACGTTCGCAAGCCTATCCTGCTCAGCAGCGGCAGCCTCGCGAATACGGATATTCCCAACCGGGTTGCCAGCGGCGCGAATTAGAAGTGGCAAGTCCGAGGAACGGGACTCCACGTCGATTTTCATATGTTCCGCGAGCTTTCGCCTAGCATGGCCCTGTGGCATCAGATCGAGTAGAAACGGAGGCCAGGTTGAAAGATATCGATTTTCTAGATCGACAGGATACCGAACCGACAGGGCACGTGCGTCAGTGACATCACCGTGGGCATTCCGGTCCGCCGCTGCATGCTCCATGAAATAGTCCACGTCATACTCGACAACCGATTGGCCCCGGTAGCCATGGTTTTCATCATCTATCTCGAGGAAGGCGCTCTGACGCCACTCCCCTTTCCAGAATGTCTCGATAGTAAGCTTCATGTAATTACAGACCCTTTGAGTGGTATCGATAATCGTAAATGGCGCAGTTTTCAACCCCTAAAGGGGTCTATTCGAAAGATTTAACGTGAGAAAGAGATGGCAGCGCGCGCTAGTGGGCTGCCGTAAGTATTGCACCCGGATCGGTTTCTGCGACACCTCGCCGGTTGGAAACAGTCGCGATTGATCCGAGGAACCACGACACCTATTGGAGTTCATGACAGCGGATTTGGGCGACGACGGCAGCTTTGCAAGATGGTTGATGCGTCTCGGTGGCTACGGCCGCGGTTCCTAGCCCATCGTGGCCACCAGCTCCATCGCGAACGCAGTACTGCTCGTCAGATTGGCTTTGCACCTCGCAGCATCGGCCTGCGCGCCTTCGACGCGGTTTTCGGCAACCGCCAGAACAGCGTTTCGCAGAAGCTCCATTGCATTGTGAGTGCTAAAGACACCCGAGCTGTATGCCGTTAAGCGCTCCGGCGATTTCCCGGTGCGAAGCCCGGCAAGTAAACCGATAGGCGCCTGGAAGACGAAGGGCCAGCGCCAAGCGGGCTACGGCCGAGACAGAGCTTCGCGCGACCATCGATCAACCGGCCAGACTGCTCCCAGCCGCCTGACATGGCGGCTTCTACAAGCGACGGCGCGACGGAAGAGCGCGCAAGCCAGCCGTCGAACGTTTCGAACACGAACCCGGTCATCTTGGAGTATCCGCTTTCTCGTCCGCATCTCCGGCCGTCTTGCATGTCGTGACACGGCCCTAGTCGGTCTGCTTTTTCGATTCCGCCAGCCAAAAACAAGACTCATTGTCTGGTTGTCAGACGCCGAGCGTGGGCAATTGGCACATAGCAAACCCTGCAACTCACCGTGCGCCCTCTATCCAGCTTCCCTCATCCCTGCCAAATGCTCGAGGCAAACCTGCTCTGCGCACTTTTGAAGCGCTGCGGTCTGCTCGCCCAACCAGAACAGCGCCTCCTCACTGATCTGGTAGTGCTTCGAATACCGGGCCTTCACATACGCTTCGTTCAATGTGTTGAACCAAGCGCGATGACGTTGCTGCTCGCGCGGCCAAGCCTGGGACAATCGGCGATCCTGATCCTCCGCAAGAGCCCGCAGAAAAGTAAGCTTGTGAGACGGTGGGCTGTAGTTTGTGAGCACCAACAGCAGCGTCGAATAAGTTTGTTCGATGGCTTGATGGAGAAGGAAAGCTGCCGTTTTCGACATGCCCTTTTCCATGCCTGCGGCAAAAAGTTGAAGGAAGTCCGATGCTCCCGGCAGCCGACTTTCAAAATGATCTTTGGCGGTTTCGTATGCCGCTTTTGGCGTGAGCGGCTTGGGTTCCGCCAACGGTTCGTCGTCGAGCTCGTAGAGGACGACGCCCTCGCGGCGGATGTCGGTGAAAAAGTACTGTCCCTGGCGCAGAGCCGTGTTCACGAAGCGGCGGCTGTGGACGATGAAGCTGATCGGCGTCTTGATGGCACGATCACGATCGAGCCGGTCCTTTGCCTTGTACCAGTAGGCGAAGTCGGCGAGCTTGTTGTTGTTGACGATCACCAGCAGATCGAAATCGCTGCGGTAGCCCTTCATTGTGAGGGGCTCGTCGACCCAGTCGCCGCGGGCATAGGACCCGAACAGGATGATCTTCAGGATGCGGCCGCTCTTCTTCCAGTCCGCACTGCTTTCCGCTAGCGCGTCCTCGAATTCGGCATGCAGGATTTCGACCACACGGGCCAGTTCCTCCTGCTTGTGCTCCGGCAAATGATCGATGCTGGTTTTCATCCTGGTCGGTTCAAGTTTGCTGAACGGAGGGGTGCCTCGAAGTACCCGTTATAGCAGGCTCGGGCACATGTGAAAGGCTGCCGGCACCAGCCGCAAGCAATTGAATCTGGTGATCTATGCCACCTTGTCTGCCGTAGAGCTCCCAGCGCATTAACGGCGATCACGGGGCGGTCCTTGGCGCTGATCCTTTCCAGTCAGAGTGACGAACCGCGCTTTAGCACTATCGGCTGAGCTGGGGCGAGAGACCGAACTTAGGTGTCCCCTTGTCGAGCGGCACGTCACATTGATTGAGTGGAAAGATTTTGAGATAGCAGCAGCGCGCTTATGGCTGTGGGTGCACAGACCTACAATCTGAGCCTGCCCCTAGATCGAGGAAATCCTGCTTGATGGTCGCTGCGGCGAGACCTCCGCGCGATGATGCCGCAAGCACCCCTGATCGCGGCACTGGCTCGATGCGGATTTCAATGCGCCACGCCCTTGTCGGGTGTCGGGTTTTTGCATATATTGCGTGTCGGGTGTTTGCAGAAAGAAGTTGACCATGCACCAGCCAAGGACATTGAAGCAGAAAATCCAGAACCGTATCGCCAGAACGAAGAAGACCGATGTCTTTCTTCCGCGAGATTTTGCTGACCTCGGCGGCGAGGACCAGGTTCTACGCGCGCTCAGGTCACTGGTCCATGATGGCGCTCTGATGCGGTTGGGCTACGGTGTCTATGCCCGAGCGATGCGGTCACGCTTGACCGGTCGGCCCATGGTCCTGAGCGCAAACGGTTTCCATAGTGCGGCACTACAGGCGCTCAATAAGCTTGGCGTGCCGTGGGAGCAGAGTGAGAGTACGAAAGCTTATAATGAAGGCCGCTCTACCCAGATCCCGGTGAACCCGACAGTCAAGGTCAAGGCGCGTTTCAACCGGCGGCTATCTGACGGCCGCACGGAGCTTCGCGTTGAACGGTAAGCCAGATCAGAAGACGCTTCTGGAAGTTCAAGACTATTTTAGCCTTCCGTCGCCCGCTCTGGTCGAGAAGGATTGGTTTGTCGTTCGCGCCTTGGCTGCCATACATGATGTGGAGGTCGATGGACTGACGCTAGCGTTCGGCGGGGGAACGGCGCTTGGACGTGCCTATCGCCTGCTCGAGCGGATGTCAGAAGACATTGACCTTCGCATCGTCGGCCAAGACAAGCCGTCTCGCGGCGCACTCAAGCGCTTGCGGACCGAGGTGAACAAGCGGCTTCAAGCGGCGGGGTTTGCTGTGGAGGGCCATTACTCGGTCAAGCAAAACGACCGATACGTACGATATGATCTGCCCTACGAGCCCATCGCTGAGGGAGAGGGCGTCTTGCGCCCGGAGATCAAGATCGAGATCGCTGCATTTCCTATTTGCACCGCACCCGAAAAGCTCTCCGTCTCATCCTTTGTCGCTGAGGCCAGTGGTGCTGACGCCGAAGCCAAGGAGGTCGCATGCGTGAGACTGGCCGAAACCGCAGCGGATAAGTTCGTCGCGCTCGGGCGTCGGGCCGGCTTCGCTTTCGCCGGATTGGGGGACCTCGACCACACGCTCGTCCGTCACATTTATGACTTGTCACGCATGGACGGTCACTATGATGCAGCGGAGGCCGCCGCGATTGCTTTGGAGACGATGAAGGCAGACGCTGTGAGGCGCGGCGACGAATACCCCGCCTATAAGGCAGATCCCAGGGGTGAAACGCTCCGCGCGTATGAGGTTATATCCAAAGACGAGAAGTTCGCCGAGGGCTACGCGAAGCTGCTCGGTGACATGGTTTATGGCGACAGGCCTGAATTCGCATCCGCTTTTGAGAAGGTGCAAAACTTCGTCGAACGAATCCGCGACGCTTAGGGTTTAGGGGAAAGCATCGTTCTAGTGCCCTCAGGCGCATCGCAGACGGCCTCCCATACCTCTTCCTATTCCTACGATGCGGTGAATTCCGGCTGTATGTAAACGAAGCCCTCGCTGTGCAGATTCTCGCTCCCAGGTGATAAGGCTTGATCCGTCAGGCGCCTCAAAAAGCACCCTGCCGGTCGGGAGTTGGACCGGCAGGGCGCGCCGCGCAAAGGTCGCGGTCAATGGGAGAACCGGACGGCAGCGGCAAGCAGTGACCTCAACTAAATGCAACCAGCTTCACGCAAGGCGCTCAAATCCCTATGGCCTCGTAGGCGGCTGCAATCCTGCGAATTGACGCCACATAGGCGGCAGTCCGGTAGTCGCCAAGCTCCGGCTGTTCCTCAAGCAGATCGGCTATGTTTACCCAGGTGCTGCGCATCACGTCCTCCAGGCCGGAGCGAACAAGATCGATCTCAGCGCCCCCTTCCAGGAATTCGTCGCGCAAGTCGGCCGGGAATGGGTTGCCTGTCATTTTCTCAAGCGCTGTCGCGATCGTCAGGTTGCGTCGCTCGCGTCGCCGCCGTTCCATCAGCCCGAAGGGAATGTGCGTGAGATTTTTCACCCACTCGAAATAGCTGACAACGACGCGGCCGCACGCTCTGCCGCAGCCATGCATCGTCTGCTCGTCAAGCCATCAACTATGCAGGAGCTCCCAGCAATATTTGATGGCGAGCTCCGTCGCCGGAAGCAGTATCTTGTCGGATGCACCGAAAGTTGGTGTGTGAACACCTGATTCATTCCCGGGCTCTCGAGAGCCGAACAGAAAGTAGATCGAGGGAACGCAGCCCGAGTAGAAGCCGAAATCATCGCTGCCTGAACTCGGCGGCGCCTGGACGTATTTATC
>NZ_JBFUFX010000024.1:0-30112 GCF_056403215.1 Mesorhizobium sp. P2_H9
GTTCGGATGGCTGGTCGACAACTATCCCCGTCTCGCCGACTGGAACGCGTCGGCGCGACGCATCGCTTCGCTGATGATGTCGCTCGACGGGCTGGAGCGCGCGGAACAGAGCGATGCGCTCGGACGCATCAACCGAGGCGAAACCGACGACGGCGCCATCCTCAGCCTCGATAATCTCTCGGTCACGCTCGACGACGGCACCTCCGTGGTCAAGGAAACCGAGGTCGCGATCGAGCCGGGCGAGCGGGTGCTGGTGGCCGGCGAATCCGGCTCGGGGAAGTCGACGCTGGTGCGGGCCGTCGCGGGTCTGTGGCCGTGGGGCGGCGGCAGCGTCAATTTCCACGCCGACAGGCGGCTGTTCATGCTGCCGCAGCGCCCATACATTCCCTCGGGCACGCTTCGCCGCGCCGTCGCCTATCCCGCCGCAGCGGACAACTGGTCGATCAAAGAGATCAAAGCCGCGCTCGACAAGGTGGGCCTCGCCTATCTCGCCGCCAAGATCGAGGAAGACGCGCCATGGGACCAGACCTTGTCGGGCGGGGAGAAGCAGCGGCTGGCCTTCGCGCGTCTGCTGCTGCACACCCCCGATATCGTCGTGCTGGATGAGGCAACCTCGGCACTGGACGAGAAGAGCCAGGACAAGATGATGGAGACTGTCATCCACGAACTGCCCGATGTCACCATCATCAGCGTGGCGCATCGCGCCGAGTTGGAAGCCTTCCACAGCCGCAAGATCACGCTGGAGCGGCGCAAGGGCGGCGCCAAGCTGGTCAGCGATATCGAGCTTGTCCCGAGCAAGGGCAAACGGAACCTGCTCACGCGCGCCTTGTGGGGCTCCGGCGCGCCGAAAGGCAGCATGACCTCGAGCAAAGCGACGCTGTCCCACACAAAAGATTGAAGTATGCCTGGTCGTTCGCCGCCGTCTCACGGCCCGCTGGAGCAGGCAGCCCCCAGTACGGCTCTCACCCTAAGGTCCATCACATCTCACAAATCTGTGGAACGCGTCCGCGCCTCAGGGGTTATATTAGGTCAACCTTGAAAAGGAGGTAGCGATGAGAAAGCTCCTGCTTGCCTCGGTTATCGCCATTGCTTCGGCGGCGGCGATGATCGCCCCCGCCAATGCACGCGACCGTGTCGTGATCGGATTCGGCATCGGCGGCTTCGGGGACAACTACTACCGCAATGACTGTTACGCCTATGGCGACTGCTACGGCGATCGCTATGTCTATCGCCCCTATTACCAATACGATGCCTACGACAATGGCTACAGGCCGCGCTATCATCACCGGCACCACCGTTGCCACATCAAGTACATCAAGCACTGGCGCCATCACCACAAGGTCGTGGAGGTGGTCCGCGTGTGCAGGTATTGACGAACTGATCCGGCCGGCCGGATCGGGTTGGTCGGTCATTTTGGGCCTGGTCACCGCGGCTTGCGCATCAGCATCATGCCGTAGTGCACGGCCAATATGTCGAGGCCGATCTTGAGCAGCTTGGTCACCACGTCGCGCGGCTCGCCGGTCTGCTCGGCCAGGCTTTTTGCCGATTCACCGGCGCAGCAGATTTTCTGCACCACGCCCTCCACCTCCCAATGGCCGAGCGCACGGGTGGCATCGGCATAGGAGCGGCCGGCGGAAAGAATGCGGTCGGCAACGCCGCCACCGAAGCGGCCGCCGTCGACCCGCTCAGTCCAGGTCATCGGCTTGACGCCATCCTGCTGGCTGCTGCGAAAATCCTGGCGGTAGCGTATGCCCGCCTCGCGCTGCTGGCGCGACAGCGAGGTGATGCCGGTCAGCGGGTCGACATTGCGCACGCGTACGATGCCACCGGTCGAGGTGTAGCCGTCATTGGACACCTCATAGACGCGCCGCGCCTCCTCAGTGCCCGCCGCCAGTCGCTTGCGGCCGAAGGCGTCGTCCTTCAGCGCGAAATCATGACCGATCTCCTTGCGGATGCGCACCTGCTCGGCCTCGCCCTTGGGCAGTTTCGGCAGCTTGGGCTTGGCTTTCTGCGCGGTTTTGCGGCTCATTGCGTGGTCCCTTGTGGGTTGGTTGCCTTGAGAAGCTTGGGTTCTGTGAGGCGGCGCTCGCGCGGCTCGATGCAACCGCCCGGCCTTGCCGCGCGTTGTGGGGCGACAGCAAATGAAATCGACAGCGAGGTGTAACCCCGTGGGTACGATGCGAACCGGACGTCCGATCACAGTGAGCTTTGACGGCGAGACCTGGGTGATCGACAGCGTCAACGATGCCGCCGACTTTCTGCAGCGCTGGCCGGTCGACCGGCGCGGCCATGTCTACCGCAGCGCGCTCAACGCCTGCAGTGCGGCGATCGCGGCGCAAATCTCCACAGTCGACGCGCTGAAGGCGTTCACCGGCTTTGCCCGGGTGACCGGGATTCTCGTCGCCAATGACGACCCGGCTATGGTGTTCGAGCCCAGGAGCGTTCAAAGCCGGGTGCCGAAATAGCGTCGACAGCGCTGGCGCCCCCTCATACCGCCTCCGCGACGGGTCGGCAAAAGCGTGCCTGGTGATAGGCGCAGTAACTCTTCAGTGCCCGTGTGCGCAGGCCGCAGCACAACATGTCCGATCCCGGTCGGCTGCCGGGGGCGTCGTTTTCCGGGTCTTCCTCCAGCGTCAAATCGAGCGGCGCGCGGCAGCGGCCGAACAGGCAGTCGATGAAGCGCATGGCAGCAACATGCGGCTGGCGTCTGACGACGAGCAGACGCGGCGCCGGTGGCTTGAGAGCCTCGGGCACCGCGCCTGGCTCGCCCAGGAACAGGCGCGGCGGCAGCCAGGCCGACGGTAGCAACTTGGCTTGCCCCGTCGGCTTTGTCTGCAGACGGGCCAGCCTTGCCGACGCCTCTGGTGATTCATGCCTCGGAGTCTGTTTCGACGGCCCGATCTGCTTTCTGGATTTTCCCGCCTGGGCAGGCCTTGCGTTTTTCCTGGGACGACCGCCGGACCTACCGCCCTTGGGGTTGGCAAAGCCGATCGTCTTCAGTGCCGGGTTGCGGTCGACGATGCCGATGATGGCGTTGCGCGACACCGGGCTGCCGCGCAACGCGGAAAGCCGAGTGGCGATCTTCGAGGCCGACAGGCCGTCCTTCAGCCAGATGGCGATCTCGTGCAGTTCGGTGTCGGTGTAGCTGCTCATGGTCGATACCCATTGGCTGCGCGGCCGCCGGCGGCGCTGGAAACAGTGTCGGGTTCAGTGGAAGCCATGGTCAGCCTCCGATGGGTACCGGTCGGAGGCGCGGCTTCTATCCGCCGAGGCGCAGCATGGCTGCTTCGGCGGCTTGCCGGGTGACGCCGGAAACCGCCCTGCCCGTCAGCCGGTCGAACAGGATGACGGTGCCGTCCTCGGTGCGGATGCAGGAGGTGCACTGCCTGCTTGCTGCCGCGCCCTCTGGCAGGCCGGTCTCGTCAGGAAGCGTGGCCGGAGCCGCGGGGGAAACGGCTCCGGCCGTTCCGGTCGCCTGAGCAGGATCGACCGGATCCGGGACAAGTGCCCCGGGTCTCGTCCAGGCCGGGGAGGAGGACAGCCCGGACGAATGGGTTGAAACGAAGCGCGCGTTCATGCCGGAAGTGATTTTTGGTTCGTTCATGGTTTGTTCGTACAATACGTACGAAAATTACGCAAGAAAAATCGTACACCTTGGACGATAAATTTCAGGCAAAATGTACGAATGCAGGAACCGAAGCACAGATTGCAGCAGGCGCGGGCCGAGGCGGGGTATGCCTCGCCGAGCGATGCCGCGCGCGTGCTGCGCGACATCAACAAGAACACGCTGATCAGCCACGAGAACGGCAACCGACCGCTGTCGCGCAAGGCGGCGGAGAAATACGGCCGCCTGTTCGGCGTCGATCCCGGCTGGCTGCTGTTCAATGGCGATCATGCGGACCGCGGCCACCCTTTCGGCTTCGACGAGGCAGGCACGCCGATCGTCATGCCGATGCCCGCCACCGTCGACGTGCCGATCGTCTCGTGGATCAGCGCCGGCGAGCTCGGCAGCCAGGAAACGGTGGTCAACCTCAGCGACTATCCGACCATCCCCACTGCCGACCTCGAGCAAGGCGAATGGATCGCGCTGCGCGTCGACGGCCCGTCGATGAACAAGATCTCGCCGCCGGATTCGATCATCTTCGTCAATTTGCGGGACAAGCGGCTGGTGACCAATGGCTGTTATGTGATCGCCGACGAAAGCGGCCAGGCCACCTACAAGCGCTACCGTCCCAACGAGAACCCGCCGTTCCAGCCGGCTTCCTACATGAAGATCCCGCCGCCGGAACTGGAAGGCGCCATCACCATCATCGGCCGGGTGAAGCGCTCGATGATCGATATGTAGGGGTGGCTCGCCGCGGGCGGAAATGATCCGCCTGGCTCGAGCCCTGACCTGGTCCTGGTCCAACCAGTGCAATTTCTGCTTGCATTCCGGAACAAAAACAGAACTATAGAGTAGCTGCGGTCGCAGCCGCAGTTACTTCGGGGGGAGAACAGCAATGTCACGCCGGACAGGCGCAGGTGCGCGCCCATTTGTTGTATGGCTGCTGCGCGGGCCGTTGCGGCTGGCGTTGGTCGGGCTGGCGGTGCTTGGCGGTTCGGCGCTCGCGGCAGATAAGGACTATGCCACCTGCTTTAGCGAGGGCAAGGTCGATGCCGACCAGCAGATTGCCGCCTGCACCCCGATCGCCGAGGACGCAACCGAGATTCCCGATCTGCGCGTGCCGGCCTATTTTGTGCGTGGTCTCGCCTACGCCCAAAAGAATGATCTCGACCATGTCATCGCCGATATGAGCGAGGTGATCGCGCTCGATCCGACCTATATGCCCGCCTTTACCAATCGTGCCATAGACTGGGAGAGCAAAGGGGATTTCGATCGAGCCGTCGCCGACTACACCAGCGCAATCGCGCTCACGCCGGACGACGCCAGCCTCTATGTCAATCGCGCAAGGGCGCTCGGCAAGAAAGGCGAGCACGATCGTGCCATTGTCGACTGCGATAAGGCGATCGACATCGACCCCGCCAACGAGATGGCTTACGGCGTGCGGGGCATTGCCTGGAGCGACAAGGGCGACAACGCCAAGGCTGAGGCCGACTTCGACAAGGCCGCCAGTGTGCGCAAAGATCCCGCCACTCCCTACTACGACCGCGCTCTGTCTTGGGCGAGCAAGGGCAAGCGCAAGCACGCGGAGGCCGATTGCAATCATATTGCGAGTATCGATGCGGAAAAGGGGAATGCGTGTACGCGCCAGATCACCGAGGCACTCGGCGAGCCTGGCTCGGATGCTGCCCAAACCCACAATTTCCGCGGGGTGGCGTGGCAGGGCAAAGATGATCATGATCGCGCCATTGCCGAGTTCGACGAGGCGATCAGACTGGATCCGGCAAATTCCACCTTCTACTTCAACCGCGCCAAGAGCTGGGGCTTGAAGAAAGACTATGCCCGCGCTCTTGCCGATCTGGATGAAGCAGTCCGCCGCGACCCAGCCAACGCCCAGGCTTACCGAGTACGCGGCATAACCATGGCCCGGATTGGCAATTCAAAGGAGGCGTTCGCCGACCTCGACAAGGCGATTGCGATCAGCCCCGATGATCCGAAATCGTACTTCATCCGGGCACTTGTCTGGGAGACGAGCGATGCCGACAAAGCAATCACCGATCTGGACAAGGCCATCGCGCTCGATCCGGCCAACGCCGATTACCGGAAGGAAAGGCTAAGCGTTCAACTCGCCAAGCGCAGGGCGAGCCCGCAATCCGCCGACAAGGCGCCGGACCCGGCGCCCAGCCAGGCCGCGAGAGCCGCGGCTCCGGCTGCGCCTGAGACGGTCAAGCCTGCCACGCCTCCCGTAGACGAGCCGCTGCAACTATACCCCAAGGAGGATCATTCCGAGCTCGTTGCCTGGAACCTGAAACAAGGGTTGGAGCAGCAGGTGCAGGGCTACGTCGCCGGCGCGATAGACTCGTTCAGCGCTGCGATCGAACTCGATCCCTACAACGCCGAGGCCTTTTACAACCGGTCGCTTGCCGAGGCGTCTCAGGGGAATTACGCCGTTGCCGCCACCGACTGCCGGCGCGCTATTGTGCTCGACCCGAAGCGGGCGGGCTCATGCAACGAACACACGCCGGGCGAACCGGCCCAATCTGCTGCCGGAGAGAAAAGGGATCCGGCAGCCGCAAAAATCCTGATCGATCGCGCCAATGTGCGGCTGGAAAAACATGGTGTCGAGGGTGCGCTGCTCGATCTCGCCAAGGCCATCAGCCTCGACCCCGACAATGCCGACGCCTATCTTGTGCGCAGCCGCACGCGATCGCTGAAAGGCGACGAGGCCGGGGCAGCGGCGGATTGCCGGCGCGCCATCGAGCTCGATCCGAAGCGAGCGGGCGGCTGCGGGGAGCGGGTTGCCGGCAACGACAGACAGCCGGCCTCGCCGCCAGACAAACAACAGGCAAAGCCGTCGGCTGCCGTTCCGAAGTTGACGGCGACGGAAGACACGCTGGTGGCAAAAGCCCTGGAGGCGAAAGACCCGCGCGCGCTGGAAGCGATCCTGGGCGGCGATGCCTTCCTGGACATGGGCAAGTACGACAAGGCGATCGGCGCGTATGACCAGGCGATCGCGCTCGATCCCAACAACCGCTTCGCCTATTTCGGCCGTGGCAAGGCGTGGGCTGCCAAACGCGACTACAGTCAGGCCATCGCCGACTACGACAAGGCGATCCAGTTCGCCCCCGATTTTGCGGCGGCCTATTCTCGCCGCGGGCTCGCCAAGATCACCTCGATCGACGCCGATGGCGCTCTTGCCGACTGCGACCGCGCCGCGACGCTCGACCCGAAGGCGCGCGACGCATTTTACTGCAAGGGCATGGCCTGGCATGCCAAGGGCAACGCCGGGCGCGCGATCGCCGCCTATTCAGCGGCGATCGCGATCGATGCGAAGGATGACGCAAGCTACTATGGGCGCGGTATGGCGCGGGCCGACCGGCAGGACTATGAGGGCGCCATCGCCGACTTCGACCAGGCGATCAAGCTCGACCGGGGCAATGCCGATTATGCCGTCGGCCGCAAGGCGGCGGAGGCGATGAGGGGCGAAGGCGACACTGCGGCCCCCACCGAACCCGCGGCCACGCAGGACGACGCCAGCAACGCGCAGCCCGACAGCCAGCTTTCCGCCTCCAAGTTGGCAGCGTTGATCCAGGCCACCGATCCGGGCGTTCTGGTCGCGGTCCATAACGGCGATAGCCTGCTGCACGAGGGCAAGTACGACGAGGCCATCAGTGCCTATGCAGAGGCCATCGCGCTCGACCCCGACAGCCCCCTTGCCTATTTTGGTCGCGGCAAGGCCTGGGACGCCAAACACGCCTACGCCCGCGCCATTGCCGATTACGACAAGGTCATCGCAATCATCCCGGATACGGCTTCGCCATATATTCGCCGGGGCCTGGCCAAGGCCGCGGCAGGCGATGCGGAAGGTGGCTTGGCCGACTGCAGCCGGGCCACTGAGCTTGACCCCAAGGCGCGCGACGCATTCTTCTGCACTGGCGCGGCCTGGCACGCCAAGGGCGACATCAGGCGCGCGGTCGAAGCCTATTCGGTGGCAATCGGGATCGATCCGAACGATGCCGCCAGCTACTATGGGCGCGGCATGGCGCGGGCCGACGGCAAGGACTATTCGAATGCCATCGCCGACTTCAACCAGGCCATAAAGCTCAACCCTGGCAATCCTGACTATGCGGTTGCGCGCAAGGCGACGGTTGCCGCGCAAGCAAAAGGCGGTGCCGGATCTGACGCGGTCGGCTCGGACCCGAAAAACCTCAAGGCTTTCATCGATCGCGGCGATGCCTTCTACAAGAAAGGCAAATACGATCGCGCCATCGCCGAATACAGCCGCGCGATCGCGCTCGATCCGCGAAAGGCCTCAGCCTATATCGGGCGGGGCATGTCGCTTGTCGAGAAAGGCAAATATGACGCGGCCATCGACGACTACGACAAGGTCATCGAACTCTATCCCGCCTATCTCGATGCTTACCTCGGCCGCGGCGTCGCGTGGACCAAAAAGAACGAACCGGATCGCGCCATCGAAGATTACAGTCGCGCGATCGAACTCGACGGCAGCTACGCGCCTGTCTATTTCGGGCGGGGCAACGCCTGGTTTGCCAAGGGCAATTTCGACCAGGCGATTGCCGACTACGACCAGGCCCTGAAGCTCGATCCGAAGCTGACGCTTGCCGGCAAAGGTCGCAAGCAAGCGTTGGCGGCAAAGGCGAAAGCGAGTGCTGCAAAGCCAAACCAGACCGGCATTGCAGCGATGAAGCCAGCCAGAACTTCACCGGCCGCAGTGACATTCAAGCTTGGGTGGGCACTGCATGAAAAAGAAGACTATGATGGCGCCATAGCCCAGTACAGCAAAGCGATTGTTCTATATCCCGCATTCCACGATGCGTATCTCGCCCGTGCTCTCGCCTGGGAGGCCAAAAGCGACTACGTCCATGCGGTCGCCGACTACACTCAGGCAATCGCGCTCAATCCGAATATTGCTGAGACTTACTACGACCGCGGCCAGAACCGCAGTTTGCAAGGTGACGATGAAGGGGCGCTTGCGGACTACGGCAAGGCCATCAGTCTCAACACCGCGGACGCAAGGGTCTATTCCGAACGCGGCCTTATATTGATGGGCAAACATGAGGATGATGCGGCGTTGCGCGATTTTGAAAAGGCACTCAGCCTCGATCGCGGGAACCCGTTTGGCTATTTGGGCCGGGGCATTATCCGGACCAGCAAAGCCGATTATGACGGAGCCATCGCCGATCTCAGCCAGGCCATAAAGCTCCAGCCGGATTTCGCCATGGCATACACAGCCCGAAGCAAGGCTTGGGACGCCAAGGGCAATCGCAAACGCGCCGAGGCCGACCGCAAGAAAGCGCGCATCCTCGGGGCAGAGTGAGGCGGAAGCTCTCTGTCGCGTTTCGGCGACATCTCCCTCGAAGGGGAGACCGGCGGCTTCCATGCCGCTACCCCAGACACGCGTTGCTGAAATACCCCTCGAAATCCGGGCGTTCTTTCAGCGCCTTGCCGTCGGCGTCGCGCAGGATGCCGGCGGTGAAGAGGTAGGCTCCCATCGCCTCGATCTTGGCCTTGTCGATGGTGCCGATGACGCCGCTTTGGCTGCGCAGGAAGTGGCCGTCGACCAGCATCTTCAGCGAAGCGTGGATCAGCGCCGGATCGGTCAGGGCGTCCTTGTTGGACGCTATCAGCAGGTCGCCGGCTTCCTGCGGGTGGTCGACGGCGAACTGATACCCGCGCAGCGTTGCCTCGATGAAGGCAGAAGCCGCCTTCGGGTTCGCTGAAAGAAATGCATCGCTGGAGGCGATGAAGGTTGTGTGCTCGTCGGGCACGCCGTAGTCGGCATAGCGGAAGGTGCGCTGCTTGACGCCTTGCAGCTCGGCCTGGACACCTTCCCAGGTCGCGACCTCCAGCGTGAAATCGACCGAGCCGTTGGCCAGCGCCTCATAGGCGGAGGTGCCGAGCGTCACCGTCTCGAAATTGCCCTTGCCGCCGTCATGGCGGATCATGGTCGAGATCAGCGTGTTTTCCCAGGCGCTGCCGAAGCCGCCATAGGTCAGGCCGTCGAGGTTTTTCGGGCTCTTGATGTCGCTGCGCGCGGCATTGAACACAAGCCGGCCGGTCTCGGCCTGGACCACGGCATAGACCGCCTTGAGATCGGCGCCGGCGGCGCGCTGGGTGAAGAAGCCGGCACCGGCGATGCCGAAATCGGCGATGTGGTTGGCGACCAGCGTGCCAGCGCCGGTATCGCCATAGGGCAGGATTTCAGCCTGCAGCCCGGCCTCGGCATAAAAACCTTTGTCGCGGGCGACGAACAGGCCGATGTGGTTGGTGTTGACGGTCCAGTCGAGCGCGACGGTGACTTTTTGCGGCGCCGCGAAAGCGCGTGAGGGCAGTCCGGCGACGAGCGTCAGCAGCAGGGCCTGGCGGCGTGTCAGTGAAATCATGGTCATTCTCCTTGTGCAGGGTTGAGAAGCGTGTCGAGGATTTCGGCTTCGAGGGCAGCAGTGTCCGCGCCAGAGCCGCGCGGCGGCACCTTGATTTCGCGCACGATGCGGGCCGGGCGGGCCGACAGCACATAGATGCGGTCGGACAGGAACACCGCCTCGCGCACGTCATGAGTGATCAGCAGCGCCGTCCAGCGGTGGCGCCGCCACATGGCCTCCAGCCAGCGCTGCATGGCCGCGCGGGTCAGCGCGTCAAGCGCGCCGAACGGCTCGTCGAGCAAAAGCATGTCGCGCTCCTGCACCACGGTGCGCAAAAGGGCGGCGCGCTGGCGCATGCCGCCGGACAGTTCGGAGGGATAATGCCGCTCGAAGCCGGCGAGGCCGAATTCGGCAAACAGCGGTGCGACGCGGGCGCGGGCGGCCTTGCGCCCGACGCCCTGCACCTCAAGGCCGAGCGTGGTGTTGTCGAGGATGCGCCGCCATGGCATCAGCGCGTCGCGCTGCGGCATGAAGGCAAAATGGCGGCCATGGTCGTCGAGCGGCGCGCCGTCGAAGATCATCTCGCCCTCGCCTTTCAGCGCACCGGTCAGCAGCTGAAAGATCGTCGATTTTCCGGCGCCGGACGGCCCGAGAATGGAGACGAATTCGCCGGCGCACACGCTGAGCGAAATGTCGGCGAGCACATCGAGGTCGCCGAAGCGCTTCTTGACGTGGCGCAATTCGAGCCGGGTCATAGTCCTGCCCCGGCGCGTTCCTGTCCAGCCCGCTCCCACGGCATGACCAGCCGCTGGATCAACACCGTTGCGCCGAACAGGAGCAGCGTCAGCCCTGCGCTGACGGCGACGGCAGCCAGCACCAGATCGGGGCGGAAATTGTTCTTGGCGTTGAGCATGTAGATGCCCAACCCTTTTGCCGCGCCGGCATATTCGGCGAAGATGGCGCCGACCACAGCATAGGTGATGGAGATGCGCAGACCGGCGAAGAAATAGGGCAGCGCCGAGGGCAGCCGCGCCGAGAGGAAGACGCGCCAGCGCCCTGCCCCCATGGCGCGCAGCATCTGGCCGATCTCTTGCTCGGTGGCGTCATAGCCCT
Organism: Mesorhizobium sp. P2_H9; assembly: GCF_056403215.1. Taxonomy (NCBI): domain Bacteria; kingdom Pseudomonadati; phylum Pseudomonadota; class Alphaproteobacteria; order Hyphomicrobiales; family Phyllobacteriaceae; genus Mesorhizobium; species Mesorhizobium sp. P2_H9. The sequence goes on from NZ_JBFUFX010000024.1 coordinate 11,098, forward strand.
TGGCCAACGCCACCAGCATCGGAAAGAAGGTGACCAGCGCGACCAGAACGATCTTGGGCATCAGGCCGAAGCCGAACCACAGCACCACCAGCGGCGCGATGGCGATGAGCGGTAAGGTCTGGCTGACGATGAGGACCGGAAACAGCGCGCGCCGAAGTGGCGGCGAGAAATCGATGAGCATCGACAGCACGAAGGCGGCGCTGAGCGAACAGGCAAAGCCGAAAAGCGTGGCGCGGATGGTGGGGATGGCATTCTCCACCAGCGCGTCGCGGTTCAGCAGCGCCTGTTCCAGCACACGCGACGGCGCCGGCAATATCGTCGGTTTGATGCCGGAGAACCGGGCATACGTCTCCCACGCCAGCAGCAAAAGGCCGACCGAGGCGATTGCTGGCGCTGCCTTTGCGATGGCGGCGATGAAGCCCGCGAGCGGGCGCGAAGGGGCGGATGGGACCACTGAAATAACCTTTGACGGACGGGCGCGACAGGAGCGCGCAAAAAGCTCAGACAGCGGACGGGCTGTTGGCCGATATCGTGACGTCGAGGGTTACGTGGCCGGCGCCCGGCCCGAAGCGGCAGAAGGCCTCGTTCAGCGCCGCAAACACCGGGCCGGCATCGCCGCGCAATTTGGTGCAGAAGTTTTTCGAGCGGTCGTAGACGCCGGACTGTTTGAGGAAGTCGATGCAGCCGTAGATCTCGTCCATGTGATCGTCGGTGCCCATCACATAGAGCGAGAATTGCGCCGCCGTCGGCTGCCCGGTGGCGCCGGCCTTGCGCACCGCGGCAATGGCGGCGTCCTTGCGGGGGGCGAGTGGTCCGGCAGGCCCGCTGAGCGCATCGGTGCGGCAGATCGGATCGTCCGGCTCGCCCGGGCAGCCGCGCGAGATCGCCGCCGACAGCACGCAATGCTGGCCGCTTGCCGCTGCCGCCACGAACAGGTCGCGCATCGCCGGGAACAGCACTTCGGGCGGCCCGACCAGCAAGGTCGAGATGTCGTCGGTCTCGATCCTGAGCCTGTCGCGCCAGGGATCGAGCGCGCCGAGCGCGCCAAGGATAACGCCGACGAAATCGTCGGCCATGGGATAAAGGGAAATCTGTGCGCCAGAAAACATCGCCCGCCTCGCTCCGCTGGTATTACCCAGATCAGCTTCTAGGGTCTGTGGGCTTGCCGCCCCCGTCTCAGCCCCGACCGTACGGAGCACCCCTGTGGATTGGCGCGTTAAAGCACTGTTCGAAGGATTGCGGAAGGGGGTTTTTTCGACACGTGGCGGGAAAGCGTTGCGCCAGCTCGCTGCCACAACGTGTCAAAGGAGCCGATTTCGTACAAAATGTATTGACCGTCATTCGTACATAAAGTACTATTGCCAACCCATGGGAGATCCGGATGAGCACCGCAAACCACGCCGGCTTCGCCGATCTCTCCCGCCCGCTCATCTCGACAGCATCGATCGAACATCGCGAGCGTCTGGCCGGCGCATGGCGCATGGCCAGCCAGGACATCGCCGACGACATCCGCTTCATCCGCCAGTATCTGAAAGTCATTGCCGAGAAAGAGGAGAGGCTGTCGTCAGGCACCCTCGTGCACAGCCGCGTTTACACCGAGGCCTGCGCCGGCTGGCTGCCACAGACGGTGGCGCGCTATTTGCGCAATCTACGCCAGATCACCGAATGCGAGTTGGCGATGACGGCGGCCGGCATCCGCTTTGCGCTCTCCAGCTATGCCTGGGACGCGTGAGGGGCGCCCTTCCGGCCCGCTAATCTCGCCGAGCCCGTCCCGCGGTCGTCGACTGTCTCCCGACGACGCCTTCGCGGCTGCTCGGCGCGCGGGCGCGGCTCCAAGCCGAGGCAGAACGCGCCTCACCGCATCATGGGTGAGAGGCGGTTAGCCCTTGCCTGATTTGGGTTTGGCCGCCTTGGCGGCGGCTGCCGGCTTCGGCGCCGCTTTGGGCTTGCTGACTTTGGCGGCAGCAGGCTTCTTTGCGGCCGGCTTGGCTTTCGGCTTGGCAGCCGCGCCGTCTATTTCGGCCGTGGCCTGGTCCCAATGCTGCTGATGCGCGCCTTCGGGCCGGCCCGCCTTTTCCCAGATCGCGTGCGCCCGTTGGCGAATGCGTTCATGCCTGTCGTCCGTCACTCCTGCCTCCATCGGTTCGATTCGAATCCCGTGAGCAGGCACTGTTTTAGCTGAAATTTCGAGCGCCGTCTTTGGTGTCAACGCGAAGGCATCATATCCATCGGCAGTCAGGTCCTGTCGGACAACACCGCAACGCCAAGGAGCGCCGCCTTCTTGGTGATCAGGGCTTCCAGATCCGCATCCGAGCGCTCGGTTCCGGTGCGCTCCCGCACCATTGCAATCACTGTCCTCATCGACAACAGCGCACTGCTCCGCTCGGCGAGCAGTTTGTCGACGGATTTGGCCACATCGGGCGACTCGGCATGCCGCAACATGAGGGGCTCCTTCCATATCCCCAGCTGGCACTGCCCTGCCTGCCGCCCCCGTTCGGGGACGACAGGGAAGGCAAGCGTCAGTCGATGACCTCTACGATCTTGTGGGTGGCAGGGTCGACCAGAACGGTATGGTCGCCGACGACAGCGTATCTGTACTGAACGTCGGGAACCTCGATCGGCTGAAGTTCGACGGTGTCAGGCAGAGTGGAGCCGACATTCAGTTCGACGCCGAGGAGATTGATCGAAGCCAATGGGTGCTTGTGCACATATTCGCGAATGACCGTCTGCTGTTGGGGCGAAACGACCACCACGTCTTCGGCTACGGCAACGCCAATGCCAGCCAGCAGAGCCAGGCCGGCAGCGGCAGGAATCAGAAGGTTTTTCATCGTTCTCTCCTGTTGTTTGCAAGCTTCGCCCTGCCCCGCCTGATGCGAGGACTTTCATGGTTCGAGATGGCGAGCTCTATAGGGGGCAAACGTCGGGGGAAGCCTGTTGTTCCCTGAGAAATGGCTAATTGATCGGGGACTCATTGATCCGGGGAACCGCATGGCGCTGTTGCGCATTGAAGGCGCTGCAACGCTTTCCGGGAGGTCTTCGACATGGATGAAATGCTGTTTCACGCGCCTGTGGCCATCGCTGTGGGGGCTGGCTTCAAACGCGACATCGCCTCACTGGCGCAGATGCAGAATTTCCTGAAGGAATGGCCGCCGGCGCGGCGCGGTGCGATCCATGCCACTGCGCTGAAGGCATGCGACGCGGCGCGCGCCGGTCATCTCAGCGCCGACCAGGCGCGCCGAGCGTTCATCGGCTTTGCCGAAGCCGCCGGCATTCTGTGGACCGGCGTCGACCCGGTGACCGCGCTTCGCGAGGCAAAGTTAGCCAGGAACGCGCGCAGTGGCACCAGCAACAGCCAGGAGAATTGACGCCCGTCCGACCTCGGGGCAGCGCTTACTGCTTCGGAGGCTGCTGCGCCGGCACCTCGCCGGGTTTGATCACCGGCGTCTTGCCTTCGTCGGGCGGCGTGATGACGCCCTGGTCGCCGGTGGGCGGCGGCTGCAACACGCCATCGCAAGGATCGAGTGTCTCGGACAGGCTTTCGTTGTTGGACTTCGTCTGCCCGTTCCGGTCTTGCGGCTGAGCCTGGCAAGGCGTGGATGGGGCGGGCGCTTGACCGGTCTGACCGTTTGTCTCCGCGGCCGCCGGGCCTGCCAGCGTCGCCATCAGCAAACAGGGCAAGAGAGCGAGTGTCTTCATGTCCGGCTCCTTTCAAGCTCAAGTCATGTCCTTGCAAAGCAGATTGGCGCCTATTGGTTCCCCGCGTGCGGGACGCGACTCGCGTCGAACGGAGCCGGCGGCATAGTCATGAGTTCAACATCGGAGACTTGTTTCAAAGACAGGGAAGCCAACGATGGAACCGCGCGGAAAGCCACGAAGCAACGACGAGGTTGAAGCTCCGACACGGGAGCAGCAGGACTGGGACGCCATCAAAGGTGCGAAAATCCTGCCTGACATTGCGGAGGAAGACGGCATCGAGAAGGACCGCGAATTGCCTGACGAGGACGACGACGATGCCTATCAGGACAGCGATGACGCCCTGCCCGACGACGCCGAGGAGGCCGCCATGAAGCGCGATCCTGCCAGGCGTGGCGGTCCTTTCGACGAAGTCTAAGCGGAAGTAGTGGTTCTGACAATTTTACGCGTAGAGGCTGCAAAAGTCTTCGCAGTCGGCTATGGCTGCGGCTTCAGGGCCGGGGCCAATAGGACATGGTGCGCGAAAGCTACTCGATCATCGTCGAGATGGAGAATGCCAAGGCGATCGACTGGCACGAGATCGGCGTCGGTTTCGCGGCACTTGCCCGCGAGATCAGGGCTGCAGCCGATCTCGGATATGCGGCAAAGCCGCAAGTCATCTTCGTCCATTCCGGAGAAGCCTTGGACACACCGCTTTTGCAGGATGAGATTGCCGCCAGAGTGCCGGAGCTAGTCATGGCCGCGACGCTGGCCTTCGCCGCCTTGCCCGACGGGCGCTATTACGAGCTGAAGAACCGCGGCATTGCCGAGGCGACGGGCGAGATCGTCATTCTTTGCGATTCCGACTGTGTCGTCGAGCCGGGCTGGCTGCCGGCTTTGCTGAAGCCGTTCGAAAATGCGCGCACGGTGGTGGTGAACGGCTACACCTATCTTGGCTATGATGACTTTGCCTCGCGGACCTTCGCGCTGCTGTGGTTCTTTCCGCTTCGCGACCATGACCAGCGCTTTGCCGCCAAGCGCGCGCTGAACGCCAACAACTGCGCGTTCAGGCGAAGCTGGCTAGCCGGTCATCCGTTTCCGCAAAGCAACGGTTTCAAGGTCTCCTGCACGCTGCTGACCAGGCAATTGCAGGCGGAGGGCCATGACCTGATGAGGGTCGCGGCGGTGGCCAGCCACTATCCACCGCGCGGACTGGGGTTCTTTCTGTGGCGCGCACTGGTCACCGGCCGCGACGCCGACCGCAAATATGCGATCCTGACCACCGCCTCACGTCCCCGGCGCGTGCTCAAGGCGCTGCGGCGCTGGGCCTCCACATCCTGGCGCGTGAGCTTGCGCATCGCCACTCAAGCACGCCAGACGGGCATGCCGGTCTGGCAGGTGCCTTTGGCCGTTGCCGCCGGCCTGGCTTTCAACAGCCTGGTGTTCGTCGGCCAGTTCGGCCTGGCGACCGGCCTGATGAGGGACGATGTCGAGCGGGTTCCGGCCTTTGTCGGACACAGCTGACTACAAGCTGAAACCGACAAACAATCCCCACTGACCGGGTCAGCGGGGGTGAACATTCGGCGCGTCTTGCCTGCGTGTGTTGCGCCTCGTCGGCGCGACCGCGAATATTCGCGACCGCCAGATGTGGCTACAACCAATTGGTCTTGCGCATCAATCCTGGTGCATAGAACCAAAAAGAGCGCGATGCGCCTATTGGGGGATAGGTGAAGATAGCGCGATTACGGTTGAAAGCTTCTCGCGCTTGATCAGCACAGGCTTTTCGTAGGTTTTCTTCATTGCAATCATTCCTGCCCTCGTTTTCAACAATGCAACATCTCGCTGCGGCGACCGCAGATATTCGCGACCGCCAGACGCCGTGCGCTTATTGAGGGGGAGGTGAAACCTGCTGCGCGATTACGGTCGACAGCTTCTCGCGCTTGGTCAGTACAGGCTTTTCGTAGGTTTTCTTCATTGCAACCATCCTGCCCTCGTTTTCAACAATGCAACATCTCGCTGCGATAAGCGCATTGTCAACCCACGGGGCAGAGATCAGCGACACGTTGGAGCGCCCCTGTGTCCAAATGGACGTAGGGGCGCTCCAACGGTGCCTGGCTAACCGACGCTCGCGGGTCATGCGCTCGTATTTTTCAGTTGTGGTGACCGGCTATCAATTCGACGTGGGCTCGCCCAGCGCTTCGGTCACGAAGGACGCGGCGATCAGATCGTCGGTGTCCAGGCCTAGGGAGCCGTCGTTGCTCCCCATGATGGCAGCGACCTTGTGGAAGGTTTTCATTTCATGCTCGGTAATCTGGGCGTTTCGCATCCTGACTTTCAGATCGGCGACACGCATCCCCAAGGCAGGGGATGTTCCGATTTCTCGTTTCGACATGGTATGTTGCTCCTGCCCCAACCCGCTCTTGTTTTGCCGCCCCACCCGCTTCGCATGCCCGTGCCTGCCTATAAATGAGGCATCGCGAATAGGCCCGAACGTGGGTTGCGATGGATGGTTCCAGCGCCAGACGATCACGAAATAATACAGATGACGCCCAGCAGCGACGCAGTAATAAACTGCGCGACAACCATCGGCTGCAAGGCACTTTCAGATCAGCTCAGTTGTTCGAGAAGTACACTGCCCCAGGCTCCAGCAAGGTACCTGCGGTTGCTGAACCAAGGCGGTCAAGTCCTATGCGCATTTGTGTCGGAGCGGGCGCGGGTGCGAATCGAGGCGATCAGATCGTCGACACGCTGCACTGACTGGGCCGGTGGCCGGCGAACCGATCGCGCCTCCAGGTGATTGTCGTAAATCCGCCGCAACACATCGCGGGCGACCTTGGCGCGCTCCCATGTGCGGCCGAGAAGGGCGCAGCCTCCCAGGCTGGCTGGCGCGTCGGCAACGTCATCCCACACCGTCCAGGTACCGGACGGCTCCGGGCGACAGCGAAATCTCGGTTGGCGATCTTCCATAAGGAGAAACGGCCGGCACGCCCGTTGGTTCGGTCCGGCATGGCGACGTGGTTAACGCTGTTCACGCGATCGGTGCGGCCGCCACGAGCAAGGATTGGCCCGCGCCTCCAATGGAAGCGCGGGGCAGTTTCGTCACGCGTCGTGCAGTGGCCGGCAGTGGCCTCAGCGCGAGGCCGGCCGTATTCCGGAGGCCGAGCGCTCCGCCTCGGGTGAGAAGACCACGACGGCGAAGATCAGCACGGCAGCGGCGACGATGAGCGAGCCGCCTGCGACGATCGGCTCAAGCGCCGGATTGCCCTGCAGCATCAGGTACAGAGCCGGCAACATCACCACGATGCCAAGCGTGTAGAGGCCGTAGTGGATCATGGCGAGCTTGCGCTCGGCCTTTGCCGGATTGAGCGCGTAGTAGCCGCCGAAGATGGCACTGGTTACCCATCCCAGCAGGTTGATGTGCGCGTGCGCCGGGAAGGCGCCGTGATCGCCCGAGATCGCCATCTGCAGACCGGCGGCGATGCCCAGAATGAGAAACACGATGGCCGTTTTGAAGAAGAGTTCGGAAACCTTAGGCATGTCTTGTCCTCCCAATGCCGTTAAAACCCCGACATCGGGAAGCCTATATCAGGAAATGCAGATATTCCATGCAGTACCAGGATTGGCGGTTCCATTGTGCCGTAAAAAAGCCGCCGGGCGAACCCGGCGGCTTGATCGTCGACTGAGTCGTTTCAACCGCGATCGGCTTTACGGCGCCGGAGCCAGCTTGGCGGCCATCTGGTCGATCTTGTCGGCCAGCACACCGTTGGCCCAGTCCGTCACCTCGGTGTCGACGGGCTTGTTGGCCATGTCGGCAAGGGCCGTGTCGAGCGATGGGATGTCGGCAGCTGCTGCGTCGGCTTCGTCCTGCGCGGTGTCAGCCGCCGTTTGGGCATCCACGACCGCTTGCTCCAGAGCGGCGATCTGCGCGTCCTGGGCCAACTGCTCCTCGGGCGTTGGAGGCGTAATGAGGTTCGCCGCGTCGTACGCCGCCTGCTGGTCGATAACCGCGGCTTTAGCCGCATCCACCGCCGCAGCCGCGTCGGCGGCAGCTGCCTCCGCGTTCTTGGCTACTGCCGACTGTGTCACAAAAGCCTGGATCCCAGCGAACTTCTTGCTCTTGGAATTCATATAAGCGTTGATGTTGCGCTGCAGCGAGTTCAACCGGCCGAGCTTGGCATGGATATTCTTTTCCTTCGTCACAGAAGCGGTCTGCTCAGTGTCGTCAACGCTTGCAACAGCCGTTTCGGCCTTGCCCACATGCCCTTTGGCTGATGCCGACTTGCCGTGCGAACCGCTGTTGCCGGAATTGCCGCCGGCATTGCCGTTTCCACCGCCATTGCCATTGCCGTTGCCGCCACCGTGACCGTTGCCGCCGCCATTGCCGTGGCCGTTACCGGCCAACGCCGGAGACGCCAGAAGCGCGAACGCTGCGAGCGCAGCAAAAAGGGTCTTTCGGGATGTCATGATATTCCTCCGAGAATCGCCACCGCCATCAACCGCTATAGAGGGAAGATATGAGAAATCGCTAATGCTATCGGTAAACTTTGGATAAATGTGGTTTCAATGCGCGAGCGAAGCAGTCGCCAACGAACGTTCCGAATCGGAAAACTCCTTCAACCCTTTGAAATATCGCCACTTTGCTAAATCGAACTCGGGTTTGGAGCCTTTGGAACGCAAAGGTCCTATGCCGATCAGACTAAGGTCCTAACCTGCCGCGACCGCCTCAACTCGACCAGGGCGCCCACGTGATGTCGGCCCCGGCCTGTTCGTCGAACAGCACYGCGCAGCCGCACTCCAGCGCCACTGCCGACAGCGCATTCGCCGCCGCTTCATCCGACGAGACGAAATCCCCTGTCAGCACCCGCAATTCCTCCACCGCCTTGGCCATCGACACGACCCGCCCGGCGGAGCGGCCGGTCGTGCAGGCGTCGACGATGCAGACAAGATCGATCATTTCAAAGTGGCCCATGTCAGGCCTCCCGCAAACAGCGTCCCATCACGACTATCAACGCGGCTGCGATCGACAATGTTCCCGCAAGAGGCGATCAATGGGCGACTTTGTCGTGGGCGCTTACGCGGCACCCGCGTTCAGGCTTTGTGGTGGTCTTCCAGGGCCTTGCGCAGAGCGACGATCTCGTTGCGCAGCCGGCCGAGCTCATCGCTCTTGAGGCCCGACGCTTCCAGGATGCAAGCGGGCACCGCCCTCGCCTTTTCGCGGATCGCCCATCCCTTGTCGGTCAGGCGCACCCGCACCTGGCGTTCATCGTCGGGATCGCGGGTTCGGCTGATGTGGCCCAACGCCTCGAGCCGCTTGAGCAATGGCGTCAGCGTGCTTGATTCCAGGAACAGCCTGTCGCCGAGGCTGCCGACCGTCTGGTCATCGCGCTCCCAGAGCAGAACCATCGCCAGATATTGCGGATAGGTCAGGCCGAGCTCGTCGAGCAGCGGCTTGTAGACGCGATTGAAAGCGTGGTTGGCGGAGTAGACGGCGAAGCACAGGAACTCGCTCAGTCGCAACGCATCGTCTTGCATCGACGCGTCTTGCGGTTTCGGCGCGGTTTTCTGGTCGGCCATAACGAACCTCATAAAGCGCTCGTGAACATATATCGTGCGCGATCTTATCGCAAGCGCTTGACACCAGCACATGCTTCAGCCTTTTATATCGTGCACGATATAATCGCGCGATATAAACAAAGCAACCACACAGGAGGAAGCCGTGCCAGTCACCTCGCCCGACCAATTTCGGCCCACCGGCTCAATCTCGCGGCGGCAGATCATGCTCGCCGGCGCGGGCATGGCGACGCTGCCGTTGATTGCCGCACTCCCTTCCACCGCCGCCGGCGGCCAAATTTCCGCAACCTCTCATCAACAAGGAACAAGCCCTATGAGCATCATCACCACCAAGGACGGAACCGAGATCTACTACAAGGACTGGGGAAAGGGTCAGCCGATCGTCTTCAGCCATGGCTGGCCGTTGAGCAGCGACGCCTTCGAAGACCAGATGTTCTTCCTGGCATCGCATGGCTATCGCGCCATCGCCCATGACCGCCGCGGCCACGGCCGCTCCAGCCAGCCCTGGCACGGCAACGACATGGACACCTATGCCGACGACCTCGCCGAACTGGTGCAGCAGCTGGACCTCAAGGACGCGATCCATGTCGGCCACTCCACCGGCGGCGGCGAAGTTGCGCGCTACATTGGCCGCCATGGCACCGGCCGCGTGGCAAAGGCGGTGCTGATCGGAGCGGTGCCGCCGCTGATGCTGAAGACGGCGGCCAATCCCGGCGGTCTGCCGATCGATGTCTTCGACGGCATCCGCAAGGGTGTGCTGAGCGATCGCTCGCAGTTCTTCAGGGATTTGACCATGGCATTCTACGGCTACAACCGGCCCGGAGCGAAGGTCTCTGAAGGCGTGCGTGATGCCTTCTGGCTGCAAGGCATGATGGCCGGGATGCCTGCCAGCTATTTCTGCATCAAAGCGTTTTCGGAGACCGACCAGACCGAAGATTTGAAGAAGTTCGACAAGCCGACGCTGATCCTGCATGGCGACGACGACCAGATCGTGCCGATTGCCGACTCGGCGCTGCTGTCTTCGAAACTGGTCAAGGGCGCGACGCTGAAGGTCTACAAGGGCGGTTCGCACGGCATCTGCACCACCCAGAAGGATGAGGTGAACGCCGACCTGCTCGCCTTCATCAAAGGCTGATTGCCCGGCGCCGCGCCAGTCAAGGTGCGGCGCCGCATCACCGCTTGACAAAGGGCACGATTTGTTCTGTATTTGTTCTGCAAAACGCCCCTCAAAATAGACGCGGCTAATGCTGCAGCGCCGCAAGGAAACGGTCGGGATGGAACCCACCATTCTCCATGCGGATCTCGACGCATTCTATGCCTCGGTCGAGCAACTGCTCGACGCCTCGCTTAGAGGCAAGCCGATCGCCGTCGGCGGCGGCGTTGTGCTCGCCGCTTCCTACGAGGCCAGGGTTTTTGGCGTGCGCGGCGGCATGCCTGGACGGCGCGCCCGGCAGCTCTGCCCGCAGTTGATCTTCGTCGGCGGCCATTTCAGCGACTACCAGCGGCTGGGCGACGCGGCAATAAAAGTGCTCGACGATTTTACGCCGCTGGTCGAGCGCATTTCCATCGACGAGGCCTTTGCCGATGTCGCCGGCTGCACGCATCTGTTCGGCTCGCCGGCCGAGATCGCCGCCACGATACGCCACCGGGTGCGGCAAGAACTCGGCCTGCCGATCTCGATCGGCGTGGCCCGCACCAAGCACCTGGCCAAGATCGCTTCGCAAGTGGCAAAACCTGACGGGCTGGTGGTGGTCGATCCCGCCGGCGAACTTGCCTTCCTGCATGATTTGCCGGTCGGTCTGATGTGGGGCGTCGGCCCGGCGACCAAAGCGCGGCTGGCCGAGATCGGCGTCGAGACCATTGGCCAATTGGCGAAGACGCACAGCGGCGCGCTGGAGCGACTGCTCGGGCCTGCCGCCGGCGAAAAGCTTGCCGCGCTGGCGTGGAACCGCGACCCGCGAAAACTGGTGACGCATCGGCGGGCGCATTCGGCCGGGGCGCAATCGGCGCTCGGCAGGAAACCGGCCGAGGCAAAAATCTTCGTGCCGGTGTTGCTGCATCTGGCCGACCGTGTCGCCAGCCGGCTCAGAGCCAAAGCGCGGCCCGGCCGCACGGTGACGGTGCGCGTCCGCTTTGCCGACCTCAGCGCCGTGACCCGCTCGGTCACCCTCGACCAGCCGATTTCGGCAACACTGATGCTGGCTGAGATCGCCGAGGAGCTGGTGCGCGGCGTGCTTGCCGCCTACCCCGGGGAAAAGACCATTTCACTGCTGGCGATCTCGGTATCGCATCTGGAGGAGAGTGCCGAGCTGCAGCTCGAACTGCCGCTTGGCCTTGTCGACGAGAAGCAGAGGCCGGGCACCCAAAAGGGCCTGGCGCGCTTTGGCGCCGACCGCGCCGTCGACAAGATCCGCCTGCGCTTTGGCAAACAGGCGGTCGGTTACGGCACGGTGGCGCTGGAAGCGGCGCGTTCCGTGCCCGATGCTTTCAGGGAACTAGCCGAGAAGGAACTGTGATAGGGGCATGCCGGACTTGGTCGCCGGCGCAGTGAGGTTGACTGCACCGAGCCATCTGGCATTATCGTGTTGCGTTGGAGGGTGGGAACCCATGAAGAAGACCTATTCAAAACCCGTGCTTGTCAAAAAAGGCAAGCTTTCGCAGGTTACGGCGGAAAACGGGACGAATTCGCAGCGCTAAACGGCGGCGAACAGCTGTTTTGAGTCGGCTTGCGAGTGGTGTCTCGCGAAACGCTTCTAGGCACGAGCGGTGTGATAGCGCCGCACGCCATTGGAGAATAGGAAAATGAAGAAGGCCTATTCAAAGCCGGTGCTGGTCAAAAAGGGCAAGCTCTCGCAGGTCACGGCGAACGGCAACAACTCGATCAACGTGTAAGCTCAGCGGGCAACCACCAGGTCGTCGAGCACGAGTTGCCAATAGTGCTTGGTGGAAAGACGCACGCGTGTCACTTGCGCGAGCATCGGGGCATAGTGAACGGGCGTCAGCGCCGACAAAATGACGGCATCGCTGGCAATCAGCCGGTCGCCAAGCCAGCTCTCCACCAAGGCAACCTCCCCTTCGGACTTTAACCACGCCGCGGTCAGAAGCACGGAGTGAAAGCCAAAAGGCTTTTCGCTGCCGAACTCGGCCGGGTGGCCGCTGCTGGTGTAGCAAGAGTAGTCTCCGGAGACATTGCCGTTGACATAGCCCTCGGCCTCCTTGAGGTAATCACGCGAAATCGCATTCAGGTTGAACCAGTCGAACCCGGCATAGCCGGACGGCACCTTGCGGAACTCGCGCGGGGTGACATCGTCGAAGCCGATCGTCTGCAAGGGCGCTGTGTTGTCGAAGGCGGGGGTTTCGGGTGAGAGCAGGCCGAGATCGGTCGGATAGGGTGACAGGGCCAGCCTGCGCGCAAAACCGCGACCGGCGACGTCGATGGTGTCGGCGTCATCGGGGAGATCGAAGCGGAAGTCGGCTGCATCGGCAAGCGGATGCACGGCCAGCACCTGCCCGTTCTTCTCCACCGACACGGTCGCCGCTGCCGCCACGCGCCCGCTGAGGCGCCGTATCGGGAAAAGACCGACCGGCCGCAGCATCGCTTCGCTGACCATTCCCGTGGGCGAGCCCGGCAGCGGCTGAAAGTGCTGCGACTGGACCTCGTTGGCGCTGCTGGCGCGCCAGCCGGGCGGCACCGAAACCGTGAACCGGTAAATGCCGGGCAAATGGATGGGCGCCTTGCGATGTTTCCTCGACACAGGAAAATTGGCGAAGCCGCTGCGGTTGGTCCGAGCCTGAGACGCAAAGCGGCCACTGCCGTCGTGCAGCCTGACCATGACGCCGGCCATGGGCCGGTCGCCGAGCCCGTAGCTGCCATCGCGATCGACATCGAAATAGACGAAGGACGAGTGGTTAAGGTTGCCGCGACTGCTCGACCAATCCTGGCGCACGGCGTAGTCGTTCGCCGGATTCTCACGATACCGGGCCTTGCGACGGCGACGCATCTGCCGCCAGAACCAGGCGAGAAGCGCCAAAATGGCGGCGAGCCCGACGACGACCGTTGTTTCGACCAGATAGGGGTCACGCACCGTTGTCGGCCTCTTTGCAAATCTCGCGCAACGAGCCTTGGCATATATCGATTCAGACTGTTTGTAGAGCCGTCGTCGCGCTTCGGCGGCCGAGGGGCGCCTGCGAGCGTTATCGACCAGATCGCCAGTAGCGATGGACCCTGACGCCACTGGCGGTTGCCCCGTGCCAAGGCTCGCAGGCGACGCCGTCGCTGTCGGCATCGTGCGTTGGCCAATAGCCTGGCTCGCCCTTGCGCGCCGGAGCCAGTCCTACAAGACCGGCGGCGGTGCAGTTTGGGAACGCCGCAAGGTGCCGGAGAGCTGCAAGCGGCGAGTCGATCCGAACGCCGATGAAGCCGTAGGCGATGTAGCCAAACAGCAGGATGAACGGTGCCGACAAAGCAAGCCATTTCAGCCTGCCAAGTCGGTTGTGTTCAGATGCAGGCCACCGCAAGAATGGCAGAAGCATTCCCGGTCCCCGATTTCAGTGCCTCAGGCAAACCAACCTCAGCCGGCTCCCGATGATGCCGTCGGCCCGCCAGGTGCCGCCTCATTCCCTGAAGGCGCGGCTGATCTGGTCTTGCAGCGGCTTGACGAGGTAGGAAATTACGGTCCGGTCAGCGGTCTTGATGAAGGATTCGACCGGCATGCCCGGAACCAGCTTGACTTCGCCGAGACGCGCGACCTCGGAACTCGTGGTCGAGATGCGCACGGTGTAATAGCTGATGCCGGTGCGCTGGTCGGTCGTCGTGTCCGGCGAGGTGCGCTCGACCGTGCCGTTGATCTGCGGCGTTGTGCGCTGGTTGAAGGCCGAGAAGCGCAGCGCGGCCGGCTGACCGACCCAGAGCTGGTCGATGTCGCTCGGCGCGATCTTGGCTTCGACCGTCAGGCTGTCACTGTCGGGCACGATCTGCATGATCGTCTGGCCGGGGGTGATGACGCCGCCAATTGTGTGGGCGATGGACTGCTGCACGACACCGTCCTGCGGCGCGCGGATGTCGATACGCCTGAGCTGGTCCTCGGCGGCGATCTTGCGCTCCGTCAGTTCGCCGACCTTGGCGTCGATCTCACGCAGATCCTTGTTGACGTCGGTGCTGAGTTCGAGGTCGATCTGGATGATCTGCAAATTGATCTCGGCAATCTTGCCCTGGGCTTGCGCCAGGGCCGCCGTCAACTGCCCGCGCTCGCCGTCGAGCCGTGCCGCCTCGCGCTCCATGGCGGTCAGGCGGTCGATGGAGATCAGCCGCTTTTTCCACAGCGCGCGTATGCTGTCCAATTCCTTCTCGACGAGCGCGATTTCCTGCGACTTGGCGTCCACCTGGGCCGTGTTGCCGCCGATCTCCTTCTGCAACTGAAGGATGCGCTCCTGCAACTGGCTCTTCTGACCGGAACGAGCCGCCCGCCTCGTTTCGAAAACCTGCTCCTCGCCGGCGATGACCTCGGCGATCGCCGGATCACTGCCGCGATCGAGAAGGTCCTTCGGAAAAGCAATGGCATCGGCCCCCTTCCGTTCGGCCTCGAGGCGCGCCTCGCGCGCCGACAGTTGGTCGAGGGCCTTGGTGACGACGGCGAGGTTGGCTGCCGGCATGGTGGGATCGAGGCGCACGAGCAGCGCGCCGCGCTTGACGCGGTCGCCGTCACGTGCGGCGATCTCGCCGACGATACCGCCGGTCGAATGCTGCACGTCCTTGACGTGGGAATCGACGACCAGCACTCCCGACGCGATGACCGCTCCCGAAATCCGGGTCAGCGAAGCCCAGCCGCCAACGCCGCCGACCAGCAGCGCGACCGCAACGAGGCCCAAACGCGTGTAGCCTCGAATGGATTGGTGGGAGGAACTCGGCATCGTTCCTCTCCTCACTCGCCCGCCGCCGCCACACCAGCCGACGTCGCTGGCTCTTCGGTAGCGAGCCTGAGCCGCGGCACGCCGGCCACCGCCGGCTGCGGCCGCGGAAACAGCTTGGCAAAAACCTCATCCTTGAGGCCGAACGCCTGGACGCGGCCCTGGTTCATGGCGAGGATGAAATCGACCGTGCCGAGCGCGCTTGGCCGGTGCGCCACGAGCACGACGATGCCGCCGCGCTGCCGTACCGAAACAATGGCCTGGAATAGCGCCTGCTCGCCTTCGGCGTCGAGGTTGGAATTCGGCTCGTCGAGCACAACCAGGAAAGGATCGCGATAGAGCGCGCGGGCCAGCGCGATGCGCTGGCGCTGGCCGGCCGAGACCGCCTCGCCGAGTTCGCCGATCTGGGTTTCGTAGCCGTCGCGGAAACCGACGATGAGATCATGGGCGCCGGCTGCCTTGGCCGCGCCGATGACAAGAGCGGGATCGGCATCGGGCTCGAAACGCGCGATGTTCTCGGCGATGGTGCCGGCAAACAGCTCGACGTCCTGCGGCAGATAGCCGACGAAGCGGCCGCGATCCTCCGGCGACCACTGGTCGAGGTCGGCGCCATCGAGCCGGACCCGGCCCGCGGCAAGCGGCCAGGCGCCGACAAGCGCCCTGACCAGCGTCGACTTGCCGGAACCGCTCGGGCCGATGATGCCGACGGCGTGTCCGGCTTCGAGCGCGAAACTTGCCTCATGCACCAGAAGCCGCTGGGTGCCGGGCGCGGCTATGCTGACGATCTGCATGAACACGTGGCGGCCAGGCATCGGTAAGGCCATCGGCTGGGCATCGGCTGGCATGGCGGCAAGCATCCTGGTCAGGCGCTGCCAGCCTTGCCGCGCAGTCAGGAAACCCTTCCAGTTGGCGATGACCAGATCGACGGGGGCCAGCGCACGGCCGCTGAGGATCGAGGCGGTGATGATGATGCCGGCGGTCGCCTGCTGCTCGATGACCAGCCAGGCGCCGACGCCGAGCATCGCCGACTGCAGGAGCATACGCAGCACCTTGGACACTGCGCCGAAGCCGCCGGCGATGTCGCTGACGCTGCGCTGCTCGGCCAGATAGTCGCGGTTGGCCGCCTCCCACTTCGCGGCCATGCGGCCGCCCATGCCTAGAGCCGCGATAACTTCAGCGTTGCGGTTGCCGGCGAGCGTCAGGCCGTTGCGGACAATGCCGGTCTGGGTGCCGGAGGTGACGGGCTTGCGCGTCAGCCGCTCGGCATAGACGGTTAAAAGCACGAGCACGATCGCCCCGACCAGGGCGGTCAGGCCGAGAATCACGTGGAACATGAAGATGATGGCCAGGTAGAGCGGCAGCCACGGCAGGTCGAACAGCGCTGTCGGGCCGCTGCCCGACATGAAGGCACGTACGCTGTCGAGATCGCGCACCGGCTGCATATTGTCGCCTCCGCGCCCGAGCTTCAACGGCAGCTTGAGCACGCTGGAGTAGACACGGGCGCCGAGCGCCTCGTCGAGGGCGCCGCCGATGCGCACCAGGATGCGGCCGCGGATGAAATCGAGCACGCCCTGCCCGGCATAAAGGATGGCGACGAGCAGGCTGAGGCCGATGAGCGTCGGCACGCTACGGCTTGGCAGCACGCGATCGTATATCTCCAGCATATAGATCGAACTGGACAGCATCAGCACGTTGAGAACGCCGCTGAACAACGCGATGGCGATGAATGCCGAGCGGCAGGATTTGATCGCCGCCGCGAGTTCCGATCCTTGCTGCCGGGCACCGGGCCTGGCAGCGCTTCGCGCTGTCGCCGCGATGCTGGGAGCGGCGCCTGGGCCGGTTTCGGCGGTATCGGGACTGCGTCGTCGAAACAGCAGAACAGCGCCAGATCCCGCCACCGCCAGACAGAGCAACCAGACGCCCGGCGATGCCCACAGCATTCCGCCGAGTCCAATAAAAAGGGCGCAGGCGATTAAGACCAGACCCGAGGACCTGATCCTCACCTGCGCCGACTTGAAGATAGTGGAGCCCCTTCCCATACCAATTCACGCGGGCGGCGCTGCGGCAAGGCACCCGACCGAAAGGCCGGAGCCCCGCCTCAGGCGATACCCGTCAGGCCCCCCACTTCGTGCAGCGTGAGCCAGAATTGATCGAGCGTGTTGGGATGCTCGTCGATGATGTTGGTTCCGTTGAACCAGGCAACGTGACCGTCTGGCCCGGATGTCACCAGTTGATCCTGGTTGAACCACATCAGGGCGTTCTTCAAGCCCTCGCCGTCGGCCTCCTTGCCGCCGTTCCAGTCGGTGATGCCGGAACTCGCGTCAGTGACGTCGACATATTTCGTCCACGCGATCGTGTTTGTCTTGACCGCAGCGCCTGCCAGCGCCGTGCCGGCGTTGTTCTGATCGACAATGCCGTCATTGTTGGCATCGACATTGACGCCGAGCCCTGACCAGGCGCCTTGACCCTTCAGCCACATCACCGCCTCATCGATCAGATCGTTGGGCTGCGCAACGTGGTTGTCGATGTTGAGCTGGGTGGCGATCGCTTGCTGGAGCATGATGACGCGCGCATCGCCACCCGCCGAACTCGATTCGATGGCCTTGGCCAGCGAGATCGAAATCAGGAGGTCGTGCGCATCGTTGGCAATGCCGTCGCCGTTGCTGTCGCCGAGCAACAGATAGCCGTCAGTACGCGGATTGACGTCAAGGCTGGACAGGACGCCGCTGGCGAAGGCGCTCTTGGTGGGATTGCCCTCATTGTTGGCGACATTGTCCCAGGCATCGGTATGGCTGCCCCAGAACCCTTGGGTCAGCGCCTTGTTCGAGAAGCCTTCATAGTCGCTGCTGTCGGTGGCGCTCGGCGTGCGCGAATGTCCCGCCGTATCAAAATAGGCATCGGTGGTGGCCGTCGCGATGTTGACGTAGCTGCCAAGTTGCGCGATGCCGGTTGCCTGGTAGTGCCAGGTCTCGCCCGAGTCGAACACGCCATCGTGGTCGATATCGCCGCTGTTGTAGATGCCGCTCAGGATCGCCGTCGGATGGAAATCGTCGCCGATGGCGGCAGTGCCATTGTCATCGGTCACCACGATATTGCTGAGCGCGACATTGCCGTCGTTCTTGACATCGTAGGTCCAGGTCACAGCCTGGCCCTGGAAGATGTTGAGGTCGTGGTCGACGCCGTTGGTCTTCTTGTCGAGAGTGATATGCGGATTGGCGCCGAAATAGCTGGAACCATCGACAGCCGTGTCGGGGCGGGTGTGGAGGGCATCGTCGGTGAATGAACCGGTGGCTGAGCCGATATTGCTGTAGGCGCCGATGCCGGCCACGCCGGTGCCGGTGAAGACCCAGGCTTCGGTGAGGTCGAGCTTGCCGTCATTGTTGGCGTCGCCGATGTTGTGCTGGTTGTCGGCGCCCAGCACCGCCGTGACAGTCACGTTCTGATTGTCGATCACGYCGACGCCCGAAAGTGCAACGTTGCCGACGTTGGTGACCGTGTATTTCCAGCTGATCGCTTCGCCGGACAGAATGTTCAAACCGTCGCCCGATGTCGCGCCATCCACCGTCACCTTGTTGATGCTGATCTCGGGGTCCGCGCCGAAATAGCTGGAACCATCGATAGCCGTGTCGGAGCGGGTGTGGAGGGCATCGTCGGTGAATGAACCGGTGGCTGAGCCGATATTGCTGTAGGCGCCGATGCCGGCCACGCCGGTGCCGGTGAAGACCCAGGCTTCGGTGAGGTCGAGCTTGCCGTCATTGTTGGCGTCGCCGATGTTGTGCTGGTTGTCGGCGCCCAGCACCGCCGTGACAGTCACGTTCTGATTGTCGATCACGCCGACGCCCGAAAGTGCAACGTTGCCGACGTT
>NZ_JBFUFX010000025.1:0-23352 GCF_056403215.1 Mesorhizobium sp. P2_H9
CATCCTGACCAAGGACGAAGGTGGCCGTCACACGCCGTTCTTCACCAACTACCGTCCGCAGTTCTATTTCCGCACGACGGACGTGACCGGTATCGTGTCGCTGCCGGAAGGCACCGAGATGGTGATGCCGGGCGACAACATCACGGTCGATGTCGAGCTGATCGTGCCGATCGCCATGGAAGAGAAGCTGCGCTTCGCCATCCGTGAAGGCGGCCGCACCGTCGGTGCCGGCATCGTCGTCACCATCAAGGAATAATCGAGCCCGGCATTTGCCGGATCGACAAGGAAAGGGCGGTCTTCGGGCCGCCCTTTTTGCTTTTTCGCCCAACGCCATAGCGCGTCAGCATCCAGCGCAAATCCTGTTGCATGCCCCCAGACCTCAACTAGTATAGGTTGCATCGAGGGGGCTTGTTCAAATGGTTGCAAAGCACCGTTGGCTTGGCCGGGCATGGTGGTTGCCGGCGCTGATCTGGCTGGCTTTGCTTGCCGGGGGCACCATGGCTGTCGCGGCGGATGCGGCCCCGGACCTTGGGCCGACCATGCGGTTTGTCGTCGTCCGCAGCTATGCGCCGGGCTGCGAGCCGACCTGCCCGGAGTGGATATCAGCCGAAGGCTCGATAGAAGCCGGGACGCCGGCGCTTTTCAAACGCACGCTCAAGGCGCTTGGCGGCCGAAAATTGCCCATCGTCGCGAATTCTCCTGGCGGCAACGTCGATGCGGCTCTCGCGCTTGGCCGGCTGATCCGCAAGAACAAGCTCGATATCGCCGTCGGCAAGACCTGGTTCATCGGCTGTCGGCCCGATGAGAAGGACTGCAGGGACAATGACGGCAAGGGCGCTCGCTATTTCGGCAATCCCTTTGCGAGCAGCGCCATCTGCAATTCCGCCTGTCCGTTGATGTTTGCCGGCGGCATCCGGCGCGTGGTCGGCGAATGGGCCTTTCTCGGCGTCCATCAGATCACCACGACCTATGTCCGAACGAAGCTGCAATACCGGACCACCTATCGTGTGGTGGGCGGCAAGAAGAAGATCCTCAATACAAAAATCATCAGCCGAAAAAGTGCCGGCAGCTACAAGACCTACGAGATGAGCAAGGCGGTGGAGAAAAGGCTGGCGGCCTATCTCAATGAGATGGGCGTCGGTCAGGGCGTGCTCGAAACGATGAAGAAAACGCCGGCTAGCGATATTCAGCAACTTGAGCCGGAAAACATGCTTCGGATGAAACTCGTTACCAGCCTGGATTCCCTCGACCTGTTGACCGCCGGAAGCATCTGCAACGCCAATCCGCTGCCCGCCAATTGCAGGGACGTAACGCCGCCAGGAAAGAAAACCAATCAGCCGGCCAAAGCCGTCACGGTTGAAGCCAAGGCGACCCCTGTCACACCTGTCGAAGCTGAAACCGTGAAGCAGGGCGGCGGTGGCGATATGCGCTTCGTTCTGGTTCGGGGCAGGAGCTTCCTCTGCGACCCTGATTGTCCCGAATGGATCTCGGCGGAAGGCACGATTACGCCGGGCACACCGGAGAGGTTGCGCCAACTGCTCGACACCGTCGGCGACCGGCGGTTGCCCATCGTGATCAGCTCGCCGGGAGGCGATTTGCTCGGCGCTCTGGCCACCGGGCGACTGATCCGCGAACGCAAGCTCGACGTGGCGGTTGCGGGGACGGATTTCGTAGGGTGCGAACCGGAGGAGGCGGATTGCAAGGCCGAGGGCGGCGTCTATATCGGGCTGACCAATGATGCCGTGGGCGCATGCGACTCGGCCTGTGTGATCGTGCTTGCCGGCGGTGTCAGACGCCTTGTCGGCCCGCAGGCGCGCTTAAGCGTGCACTCGCTGGGACTGGAGCAGAAGGTGAAGACCTATCTGGAAGACATGACGGTCGGCCCGGGCCTGTTTGTGGCGATGCAGTCGGTGCTGTATTCAAGCCATAGGCGGCTCGAACCCGACATGATGCTGAAATTCGGCGTGACGACCGGGCGTCAAACCGTGGATGAGTTGACGGGCGCTACCGTTTGCAAATCGACGCCGCGGCCCGAGAATTGCCGCATGCTGCCGTCACCCAACGCCCAGGCCGACTCGCCCGCCAAATTGTAGGCATCGCACCGACTGAAACTGCCCATCGAGGCAGGTTGAGCCATGCTCGCTGCTTCGGCTATCGTCGTGGCAGGCGTCGACCGGCGGCCGGCGGAGGATCGAGAATGAGCCAGGATATCCCGACACTCTACGAATGGGCCGGCGGCGCCGAGGCGCTGAACCGCCTGACCAGGACGTTCTACGACAAGGTGCTTCAAGACCCGGTCGTCGGTCCGGTGTTCAAAAAGATGTCGCCTGACCATCCCGCCCATGTCGCGGCCTTCATCGGCGAGGTTTTCGGCGGGCCGAAAACCTATAGCGAAAAGCATGGCGGCCACCGCGAGATGGTGATGCATCATCTGGGCAAGCATTTGAGCGAGGAACAGCGGCGCCGCTGGATCAATCTGCTTGCCGATGCCGCCGATGCCGTCGGGCTGCCGGAAGATCCGGAATTCCGTTCCGCCTTCATGGGCTATGTCGAATGGGGATCGCGGCTGGCCAAGATGAACTCCAATCTCGGCGAGACCTGCGACCCCGAGACCGAGCCGATGCCGGCCTGGGGCTGGGGCGTGCCCGGCGGGCCGTACAAGCCGCCGGCCGGGAAATCGTAGCAAGTCCCTTCACCAACACTGCCGAGCTGCGCAATTCCTGCAAACTCGGGCAAAGATGGCGCCACAAAAGGATGGGACGGTGGTGTGTCCGTCCCATTGAGGCTTTTTGTGATGCTGATTGCCCATCTGCCGTCGGGTTACATTCTGGGACGGTTCGCGCAAAAGCGCCGGCGCGGCACGCCTGGCATCATGATTGCCGCGCTGGTGGGCAGCGTGATCCCCGACATCGACATGCTGTACTTCCACTTCGTCGACGGCGGGCGCACGCACCACCATGCCTATTTTACGCATTGGCCGCTCTTCTGGGCCGCCACGGGTCTGTTGGCTCTGGTGTTGGCGAAATGGCGGGCGCCACAGCATCTGGCCATGGTCGGCGCTTTCTTTGCCGCCGCCATGATGCATATGGTCCTCGATACCGTGGCTTCGCCGATTCTGTGGCTGATGCCGTTCGACCCGCAGAAATTCGAATTCGTCACCGTCCCGGCCATCTATCGCAGTTGGGTCATGAGCTTTGTCCTGCATTGGACATTCGGCCTCGAACTTCTCATATGTGCCTGGGCGCTGGCGCTTGGAATCAGGCGATCGCAGCCTGACGCAAGCCCGCCTGAAAACTGGACTTGAGTTCTCGTCTGCTTTGTGAAATAGCAGCCCGCGATACGGGCATAGCTCAGTTGGTAGAGCGGCGGTCTCCAAAACCGCAGGTCGTAGGTTCGAGCCCTGCTGCCCGTGCCATTTTTCAGAATGGCGATTTTGCGAAAGCCGAGTTTCCAAGGCCGGGGTTTGAAAACCGGCGGGTGACTTGCCATATAAGCTCGACTGAGGCATAAGGGCTTCATAGCCGGGACGGGACGACTGGATGGTTCCGAGGCGGCGTTTGGTCATAAAGCGGACACTTGCCACTTGCGTGGATCAAGAATCGGTTTTATGTAGACGAAACAGACACGCGACGCGTGGAGCTGGGAAGCCGGCTTTACGCGTCCGATTTGCATGGGCGAAATGGTTGCGCTGATTCGGCGCGAACATGAACCCAGGCGGCACGTCCCGGCCAGCGGGATCATCCAGGAGACCCGGCCAACGGGTCTTGAAGACAGAGCGGCATATGGCTTCGAAAACCACAAATCCTTTCGTTTTTCTCCAGCAGGTTCGCACGGAGACCGCCAAGGTTACCTGGCCGTCGCGGCGCGAAACGGTGATCTCGACGGTGATGGTCCTTGTGTTTGCGGTCATCGCGATGATCTTTTTCTTCACCGCCGATGTGCTCATGGGCATGGCGGTCGAGAAACTACTTGGCCTTGGACACTAGTCCGGCGATTACGGAGAAGTCTTGAAATGACCGCGCGGTGGTACATCGTCCACGCCTATTCGAACTTTGAAAAGAAGGTCGCCGAGGACATCGAGAACAAGGCCAAGCAGAAGGGCCTGTCCGCTGACATCGAGCAGATCGTTGTGCCGACCGAGAAGGTCGTCGAGATACGTCGCGGCCGCAAGGTCGACGCCGAGCGCAAGTTCTTCCCGGGCTACGTGCTCCTAAAGGCGAACCTGACTGACGCGGTGTTCTCGCTGGTGAAGAACACGCCGAAGGTCACCGGCTTCCTGGGCGACTCGAAGCCGGTGCCGATCACCGAGGCCGAGGCCCAGCGCATCCTGAACCAGGTTCAGGAAGGTGTCGAGCGGCCCAAGCCGTCGGTCACGTTCGAGATCGGCGAGGCGATCCGGGTTTCGGATGGTCCGTTCGCCTCGTTCAACGGCTTCGTCCAGGAAGTGGATGAAGAGCGGGCGCGGCTCAAGGTGGAAGTTTCGATCTTCGGGCGCGCCGTGCCGGTCGATCTGGAATTCGGACAGGTCGAAAAGGGCTGATCCGAAAATCCCTGCGCCGGTTCGCCGGCAAGGGTGGCGGCGCGGAAACGCGCGGCTTTGAGAACGGTGGGAGGCGAATGCGGCTTTAGCCGGCCGCAGGAACCGCACCACCAGACTGCAACCGCCGGTGTTTCCCCGATAGTGGGGCCGGCACGAGACAAAGGCAGGAAAAGAGATGGCTAAGAAAATTGCAGGCCAGCTCAAGCTCCAGGTCAAAGCGGGTTCGGCGACGCCGTCGCCCCCGATCGGCCCGGCGCTTGGTCAGCGTGGCATCAACATCATGGAATTCTGCAAGGCGTTCAACGCGCAGACCCAGGAAATGGAAAAGGGATCGCCGATCCCGGTCGTCATCACCTACTACCAGGACAAGTCCTTCACCTTCGTCATGAAGACGCCGCCGGTGAGCTACTTCCTGAAGAAGGCAGCGAATTTGACTTCGGGTTCGAAGGAGCCGGGCAAGATCAAGGCCGGCACGATCGGCCGCGACAAGGTGCGCGCCATCGCCGAGCAGAAGATGAAGGATCTGAACGCAAACGACGTCGAAGCGGCCATGCGCATGGTCGAGGGCTCCGCCCGCTCGATGGGTCTGGAAGTGGTGGGCTGAGATCATGGCAAAACTCGCAAAACGTGTATCGAAGTCCCGTGACGGCATCGACCCCAACAAGGCTTACGCCCTGGGTGAGGCGCTGAAGCTGCTCAAGGACCGTTCCTCGGTCAAGTTCGACGAGACCGTCGAAGTGGCGATGAATCTCGGCGTCGACCCGCGCCATGCCGACCAGATGGTCCGCGGCGTGGTCAACCTGCCGAACGGCACCGGCCGCTCGGTTCGCGTCGCCGTGTTCGCTCGTGGCGACAAGGCCGATGAAGCGCGCGCCGCCGGCGCCGATATCGTCGGTGCCGAGGATCTGGTCGACATCGTCCAGAAGGGCACGATCGACTTCGACCGCTGCATCGCCACGCCGGACATGATGCCGCTGGTCGGCCGTCTGGGCAAAGTGCTCGGCCCGCGCGGCATGATGCCGAACCCGAAGGTCGGCACGGTGACCACCGATGTCGCCGCCGCCGTCAAGGCATCGAAGGGTGGCGCCGTGGAGTTCCGCGTCGAGAAAGCCGGCATCGTTCATGCCGGCGTCGGCAAGGTCTCGTTCGACGTCAAGGCGCTGGAAGAGAACGTCCGCGCCTTCACCGACGCGGTGAACAAGGCGAAGCCCGCGGGTGCCAAGGGCAACTACGTCAAGAAGGTGTCGGTCACCTCGACGATGGGTCCTGGCCTCAAGGTCGACGTCTCGACGCTCGCAGCGTCCTGATAAGAACAATTCGGATCGGCCGCTAAAGCGCTGATCCGCAAGTGAATTCCGGGCCTCCGACTTGTCGGCGGCCCGGTACCGGAAGTCGAGAGGCTTCCGGACATCCTGTCCGAGATTGCAGGCGGCCCAGAAGCCTTAATTCAATTGGGCCTGCATGAGACGGGTGAAAACCGGACAACGGAGCGCCAAGCTCCAATGAAAGGTTCGAACCGTGTTTGCCTTTTGTCTGCGCATCATCCGGCTTGCCGGCTGGTGTGGCGAAAGGGGGCAGGATCCTCGAGCGTCGTTCGGGAGATCCGTTACTGGATGGCCCGGCCGGCAAAAGGCAACCCGACGCCTGTCCTATTAGTGGGGCAGGGGTCAACTGGAGATAGGCAGTGGACAGAGCGGAAAAACGCGAACTCGTCACGGGCCTGAATGGTGCTTTTGCAGGCGCTGGTTCAGTCGTCGTGGCCCACTACGCCGGTATCACCGTCGCGCAAATGAACGACCTCAGGTCGAAAATGCGCGCTGCCGGTGGCACCGTCAAAGTCGCGAAGAACCGTCTCGCCAAAATCGCTCTTCAGGGCACGGACTCCGCATCGATCATCGACCTGTTCAAGGGACAGACGCTGATCGCTTATTCGGAGGATCCGATTGCGGCGCCGAAGGTCGCGTCCGATTTCGCCAAGGGAAATGACAAGCTCGTCATTCTCGGTGGCGCAATGGGCACCACCTCGCTCAACGCCGACGGTGTGAAGGCACTCGCCACACTTCCGTCGCTCGATGAGCTGCGCGCCAGGCTGGTTGGAATGATCGCCACGCCGGCAACCCGGATCGCCCAGATCGTCAATGCGCCAGCGGCTTCGGTCGCGCGCGTCATCGGCGCTTACGCCCGGAAGGACGAGGCGGCATGAGGCCGTTCCTCGCTATCACAAACACACGTTCGAACCTTATGAAGGAACATAACAATGGCTGATCTCGCAAAGATCGTAGACGACCTTTCGAAGCTGACCGTCCTCGAGGCGGCCGAGCTGTCGAAGCTTCTGGAAGAAAAGTGGGGCGTTTCCGCCGCTGCTCCGGTGGCTGTTGCCGCCGCTGGCGGTGGTGCAGCCGCTGCTGCTCCGGCCGAGGAAAAGACGGAATTCGACGTCGTCCTCACCGAGGCAGGCGCTCAGAAGATCAACGTCATCAAGGAAGTCCGCGCCATCACCGGTCTTGGCCTCAAGGAAGCCAAGGACCTGGTCGAGGCGGCTCCGAAGCCGGTCAAGGAAGGCGTTTCCAAGGCCGACGCGGAGAAGTTCAAGGCCGTGCTGGAAGCAGCCGGCGCCAAGGTTGAACTGAAGTAAGCGTCTTAAGTATCGGCGGGCGGCTTCGCGCCGTCCGCCGCTCTCTTTTCGCGAAGGGAGGCTGCGTAACGCGAAGAGTACGAAAACCTCTTTCCTGAGGGCCGAAAGCCGGCCTTCAGGAAACGGGTTTTCTCCCGTTTTGGCCGACCGCCGACAGGCGACGGTGAACAGACAAGAGGGTCGCCGCCAGGTGGCCTCGAATGCAAGGCGAGCCGCGGCGAGGCTCGTCCCGAGAATTGAGCTAAGGAGCGACGATGGCCCAGACCCAGACTTTCAATGGCCGCAGACGCGTACGCAAGTTCTTCGGAAAGATCCCGGAAGTTGCGGAGATGCCGAACCTGATCGAGGTTCAGAAGGCATCCTATGACCAGTTCCTGATGGTGGCGGAGCCCAAGGGTGGGCGTCCGGACGAGGGACTGCAGGCCGTTTTCAAGTCGGTCTTCCCGATCTCCGATTTTTCCGGCTCCTCGATGCTGGAGTTTGTGAAGTACGAGTTCGAAGGACCGAAATTCGACGTTGACGAATGCCGTCAGCGCGACCTGACCTATGCTGCGCCGCTGAAGGTGACGCTGCGCCTGATCGTGTTCGATATCGACGAGGATACCGGCGCGAAGTCGATCAAGGACATCAAGGAGCAGGACGTCTACATGGGCGACATGCCGCTCATGACCTTGAACGGCACCTTCATCGTCAACGGCACCGAGCGCGTCATCGTCTCGCAGATGCACCGTTCGCCGGGCGTCTTCTTCGACCATGACAAGGGCAAGTCGCACTCGTCCGGCAAGCTTTTGTTTGCCGCGCGCGTCATTCCCTATCGCGGCTCGTGGCTCGACATCGAGTTCGACTCGAAGGACGTCGTGCACGCCCGTATCGACCGCCGCCGCAAGATTCCGGCGACGTCGCTGCTGATGGCGCTCGGCATGGATGGCGAAGAGATCCTGTCGACCTTCTACAACAAGATCACCTACAAGCGCGCCGGCGACCATTGGCGCATTCCGTTCAACGTCGAGCGTTTCCGCGGCCTCAAGGCCGTCGGCGACCTGGTCGACGCCGATACGGGCGAGATCGTTGTCGAAGCCGGCAAGAAGATCACGGCCCGCCAGGCGAGGGCGCTTGGCGAAAAGGGTCTCAAGGCGATCAAGGCGACCGACGAGGATCTGCTCGGCAACTATCTGGCCGAGGACATCGTCAACTACGGTACCGGCGAGATTTTCCTCGAGGCCGGCGACGAGATCGACGAAAAGACGCTGAAAGTGCTGCTTGGCACCGGCGAGGAGGAGATCAAGGTTCTCGACATCGACCACGTCAATGTCGGCGCCTATATCCGCAACACGCTCAACGTCGACAAGAACGAGAGCCGCCAGGACGCATTGTTCGACATCTACCGTGTCATGCGCCCGGGTGAGCCGCCGACGCTCGAGACCGCCGAAGCCATGTTCAACTCGCTGTTCTTCGACAGCGAGCGCTACGATCTGTCGGCCGTCGGCCGTGTCAAGATGAACATGCGCCTCGAGCTCAAGGCCGAGGACACCGTGCGCGTGCTGCGCAAGGACGACATCCTGGCCGTGGTCAAGACGCTGGTCGAACTGCGCGACGGCAAGGGCGAGATCGACGACATCGACAACCTCGGCAACCGCCGCGTGCGTTCTGTCGGCGAGCTGATGGAAAACCAGTACCGCGTCGGCCTGCTGCGCATGGAGCGCGCGATCAAGGAGCGTATGTCCTCGATCGAGATCGACACGGTCATGCCGCAGGACCTGATCAACGCCAAGCCGGCGGCTGCCGCCGTGCGCGAGTTCTTCGGTTCCTCGCAGCTGTCGCAGTTCATGGATCAGACCAACCCGCTGTCGGAGATCACCCACAAGCGCCGTCTTTCGGCACTTGGACCGGGCGGTCTGACCCGCGAGCGCGCCGGCTTCGAAGTGCGCGACGTGCACCCGACGCATTACGGCCGCATCTGCCCGATCGAGACGCCGGAAGGCCCGAATATCGGTCTGATCAACTCGCTGGCCACTTTTGCGCGCGTCAACAAGTACGGCTTCATCGAAAGCCCGTATCGCAAGATCGTCGACGGCAAGCTGACCAATGACGTCGTCTACCTCTCGGCGATGGAAGAGGCGAAGCACCACGTCGCGCAGGCCAATGCCGAGCTCGACAAGAATGGCGGCTTCGTCGACGAATTCGTCATTTGCCGCAGTGCCGGCGAAGTGATGATGGCGCCGCGTGAAAACGTCGATCTGATGGACGTGTCGCCCAAGCAGATGGTGTCTGTCGCCGCGGCGCTGATCCCGTTCCTCGAGAACGACGACGCCAACCGCGCCCTGATGGGCTCGAACATGCAGCGTCAGGCCGTGCCGCTGGTGCGCGCCGAAGCGCCGTTCGTTGGCACCGGCATGGAGCCGATCGTTGCCCGTGACTCAGGCGCCGCCATCGGCGCTCGCCGCGGCGGCATCGTCGACCAGGTGGACGCGACGCGTATCGTCATTCGCGCCACGGAAGATCTCGATCCCGGCAAGTCGGGCGTCGACATCTACCGGCTGATGAAGTTCCAGCGTTCGAACCAGAACACCTGCATCAACCAGCGTCCGCTGGTGCGTATGGGTGACCGGGTCAACAAGGGCGACATCATTGCCGACGGTCCGTCGACCGAGCTCGGCGATCTGGCGCTCGGCCGTAATGTGCTGGTCGCGTTCATGCCGTGGAACGGCTACAACTACGAGGACTCGATCCTGCTCTCCGAGCGCATCGTTGCCGACGACGTCTTCACCTCGATCCACATCGAGGAGTTCGAGGTCATGGCCCGCGACACCAAGCTAGGACCGGAGGAAATCACGCGTGATATTCCGAACGTTTCGGAAGAAGCTCTGAAGAACCTCGACGAAGCCGGCATCGTCTATATCGGCGCGGAAGTGCAGCCGGGCGACATCCTGGTCGGCAAGATCACGCCGAAGGGCGAAAGCCCGATGACGCCGGAAGAAAAGCTGCTGCGCGCCATTTTTGGCGAAAAGGCATCGGACGTGCGCGACACCTCGATGCGCATGCCTCCGGGCACCTTCGGCACCGTCGTCGAAGTGCGCGTGTTCAACCGTCACGGCGTCGAGAAGGACGAGCGCGCCATGGCGATCGAACGCGAGGAGATCGAACGCCTCGCCAAGGACCGCGACGACGAGCAGGCGATCCTCGACCGCAACGTCTATTCGCGCCTTTCCGACGTTCTCGTCGGCAAGGAAGCGATTGCCGGACCGAAGGGCTTCAAGAAGGGCTCGACGCTGTCCAAGGACACGCTGGACGACTATCCGCGTTCGCAGTGGTGGCAGTTTGCGGTGGAGAACGAAAAGCTCCAGAGCGAACTGGAAGCGCTGCGCGGCCAGTACGACGATTCCAAGAAGGCGCTCGAACAGCGCTTCATGGACAAGGTCGAGAAGGTGCAGCGCGGCGACGAGATGCCTCCGGGCGTCATGAAGATGGTCAAGGTCTTCGTGGCCGTGAAGCGCAAGATGCAGCCGGGCGACAAGATGGCCGGCCGTCACGGCAACAAGGGTGTCGTGTCGCGGATCGTTCCGGTCGAGGACATGCCTTTCCTCGAGGACGGCACGCATGCCGATATCGTGCTCAACCCGCTGGGTGTGCCGAGCCGCATGAATGTCGGCCAGATCCTGGAAACGCATCTGGGCTGGGCATGCGCGGGCATGGGCAAGAAGATCGGTGATCTGATCGATGCGTACAAGACAGCCGGCGACATCAAGCCGCTGCGCAAGACGCTCGAAAGCTTCATTCCGGCCAACGACCGCAACGAGCCGGTCCGCGACTATGACGACGAGAGCATCGTTCGCCTCAGCGAGCAGATGCGCCGCGGCGTCTCCATCGCGACCCCGGTGTTCGACGGCGCCCATGAAGCCGACATCAACATCATGCTGGAGCAGGCGGGCCTGCACACCAGCGGTCAGTCGCAGCTCTATGACGGACGCACCGGCGAGCCGTTCGATCGCAAGGTGACGATGGGCTATATCTATATGCTCAAGCTTCACCATCTCGTGGACGACAAGATCCACGCGCGTTCGATCGGACCGTACTCGCTCGTTACCCAGCAGCCGCTGGGCGGCAAGGCGCAGTTCGGCGGCCAGCGCTTCGGCGAGATGGAGGTCTGGGCGCTCGAAGCGTACGGCGCTGCCTACACGCTGCAGGAGATGCTGACGGTGAAGTCGGACGACGTCGCCGGCCGCACCAAGGTCTACGAGGCGATTGTCCGCGGCGACGACACGTTCGAAGCCGGCATTCCAGAGAGCTTCAACGTGCTGGTCAAGGAGATGCGGTCTCTCGGCCTCAATGTCGAGCTGGAGAACACCAAGCTCGACGACAACCCTGTCCGGTTGCCCGACGCAGCCGAATAAAAATAAGACATCCGGTCGCGGAACACCGCGACCGGATGCACCAATTCTACGGCCAGTGGCCGATACAGACGGCGGGCGTTTGGCCCGCGCTAGATGCAAGGGGTTTTCGAGGACCCCGATAAGGAGAACGGCATGAACCAAGAGGTCATGAATCTCTTCAATCCCCAGGCGCCTGCGCAGGTGTTCGATTCCATCCGGATCTCGCTCGCCAGCCCTGAGAAGATTCTGTCCTGGTCGTTCGGCGAGATCAAGAAGCCGGAGACCATCAACTATCGTACCTTCAAGCCGGAGCGTGACGGCCTGTTCTGCGCGCGCATTTTTGGTCCGATCAAGGACTATGAGTGCCTGTGCGGCAAGTACAAGCGCATGAAGTACAAGGGCGTCATCTGCGAGAAGTGCGGCGTCGAAGTCACGCTGTCGCGCGTCCGCCGCGAGCGCATGGGCCATATCGAGCTGGCGGCACCCGTCGCTCACATCTGGTTCCTGAAGTCGCTGCCGTCGCGTATCGGCACGCTGCTCGACATGACGCTGAAGGATATCGAGCGGGTTCTCTACTTCGAGAACTACATCGTCACCGAGCCCGGCCTCACCGCGCTGAAGGAGCACCAGCTCCTCAGCGAGGAAGAGTACATGATCGCCGTCGACGAGTATGGCGAGGATAGCTTCACCGCCATGATCGGCGCCGAGGCCATTCATGACCTCCTGGCCGGCATGGACCTGGAGAAGATCGCCGGCGACCTGCGTTCGGAACTGGCTTCGACCACGTCCGAGCTCAAGCAGAAGAAGTATCTGAAGCGGCTCAAGGTCGTCGAGAACTTCATGGAGTCCGGCAACCGTCCGGAATGGATGATCATGAAAGTGGTTCCGGTGATCCCGCCGGACCTGCGCCCGCTCGTCCCGCTGGACGGCGGCCGTTTCGCGACGTCCGATCTCAACGATCTCTATCGCCGCGTGATCAACCGCAACAACCGTCTGAAGCGGCTGATCGAGCTGCGCGCCCCCGGCATCATCGTGCGCAATGAAAAGCGCATGCTGCAGGAAGCCGTCGACGCATTGTTCGACAACGGCCGCCGTGGCCGCGTCATCACCGGTGCCAACAAGCGTCCGCTGAAGTCGCTGTCCGACATGCTCAAGGGCAAGCAGGGCCGGTTCCGCCAGAACCTGCTCGGCAAGCGCGTCGACTATTCCGGCCGCTCGGTCATCGTTACCGGTCCGGAGCTCAAGCTGCACCAGTGCGGCCTGCCGAAGAAGATGGCGCTCGAACTGTTCAAGCCCTTCATCTACGCCCGCCTCGACGCCAAGGGTTTCTCCTCGACCGTCAAGCAGGCGAAGAAGCTGGTCGAGAAGGAGCGTCCGGAAGTCTGGGATATTCTTGACGAGGTCATCCGCGAGCATCCGGTGCTGCTCAACCGCGCCCCGACGCTGCATCGCCTCGGCATCCAGGCGTTCGAGCCGATCCTGATCGAAGGCAAGGCGATCCAGCTGCATCCGCTGGTCTGCACGGCCTTCAACGCCGACTTCGACGGCGATCAGATGGCCGTTCACGTGCCGCTGTCGCTGGAAGCGCAGCTTGAAGCCCGCGTGCTGATGATGTCGACCAACAACATCCTGCACCCGGCTTCCGGCGCGCCGATCATCGTGCCGTCGCAGGACATGGTTCTCGGTCTCTACTATCTGTCGATCGTCAACCAGAACGAGCCGGGCGAAGGCATGGTGTTTGCCGACATGGGCGAACTCCAGCATGCGCTCGAGACCAAGGCGGTGACGCTGCATTCGAAGATCAAGGGTCGTTTCCGCACGGTCGACGCCGAAGGCAAGGTCGTGTCGAAGATCCATGACACCACGCCTGGCCGCATGATCATCGGCGAACTTCTGCCGAAGAACGTCAACGTGCCCTACGAGACCGCCAACCAGGAGATGACCAAGAAGAACATCTCCAAGATGATCGACACCGTCTACCGCCATTGCGGTCAGAAGGAGACGGTCATTTTCTGCGATCGCATCATGGCCCTTGGCTTCAGCCATGCCTGCCGCGCCGGCATTTCGTTCGGCAAGGACGACATGCTGATCCCGGACGCCAAGATCAAGCTGGTCTCCGACACCGASGCTTTGGCSAAGGAWTACGAGCAGCAGTACAATGACGGCCTGATCACCCAGGGCGARAAGTACAACAAGGTCGTCGAYGCCTGGGCCAAGTGCTCGGAAAAGGTCGCCGACGAAATGATGGCCCGCATCAAGGCGGTCGAGTTCGAGGACAATGGCCGTCAAAAGCCGATSAACTCGATCTACATGATGTCGCACTCCGGTGCGCGTGGCTCGCCCACCCAGATGCGCCAGCTCGSCGSCATGCGCGGCCTGATGGCCAAGCCGTCGGGTGARATCATCGAGASSCCGATCATCTCGAACTTCAAGGAAGGCCTKACCGTGCTCGAGTACTTCAACTCGACCCACGGCGCCCGCAAGGGTCTGGCCGACACCGCCTTGAAGACSGCGAACTCGGGTTACCTSACSCGYCGTCTSGTCGACGTSGCKCAGGACTGCATCGTCAACTCCGTGGATTGCGGCACCGACAAGGGCCTTACCATGCAGCCGATCGTCGATGCCGGTCAGGTCGTCGCTTCGGTCGGCCAGCGCGTGCTGGGCCGTACGTCGCTCGACGACATCACGCATCCGGTGTCGGGCGAGATCCTGGTCAAGGCCGGGACGCTGATGGACGAGCGTGACGTGGAAAAGATCGAAAAGGCCGGCGTGCAGTCGGTCCGCATTCGCTCGGCACTGACCTGCGAAGTCAGGGTTGGCGTCTGCGCGGTCTGCTACGGACGCGATCTGGCCCGCGGTACCCCGGTCAACCAGGGCGAAGCTGTCGGCGTCATCGCGGCGCAGTCGATCGGCGAGCCGGGCACCCAGCTCACCATGCGTACCTTCCACATGGGCGGTACTGCGCAGGTGGTGGACTCGTCGTTCCTTGAAGCCTCGTATGAGGGCAAGGTCGAGATCCGCAACCGCAACGTGGTGCGCAACTCCGACGGCCAGCAGATGGTCATGGGCCGCAACATGGCGGTGCTGATCCTCGACGAAGCCGGCAAGGAACGCGCCACGCACCGTCTCACCTATGGTTCGCGTATCTTCGTGGACGATGGCGACAAGGTGAAGCGCGGCCAGCGTATCGCCGAGTGGGATCCTTATACCCGCCCGGTCCTCACCGAAATCGAGGGCAAGGTGTCGTACGAGGATCTGGTCGACGGCATTTCGGTTCAGGAAACGGCCGACGAGTCGACCGGCATCACCAAACGTGAGGTCATCGACTGGCGCTCGACGCCACGCGGCAACGACCTCAAGCCGGCGATTGCCATCCAGGACGCCAAGGGCAAGGTCGGCAAGCTGTCGAAGGGCGGCGATGCCCGCTTCCTGCTCTCGGTCGAGGCCATTCTTTCGGTCGAGCCGGGTGCACAGGTTCGCCCCGGCGACGTTTTGGCGCGTATCCCGATGGAAAGCGCCAAGACCAAGGACATCACCGGCGGTCTGCCGCGTGTTGCCGAGCTGTTCGAGGCACGTCGTCCGAAGGATCACGCCATCATCGCCGAGATCGACGGCACGATCCGCTTCGGCCGCGACTACAAGAACAAGCGTCGCATCATCATCGAGCCGCATGACTCGACGCTTGAGCCGGTCGAATACCTGATCCCGAAGGGCAAGCCGTTCCATCTCCAGGACGGCGACGTCATCGAGAAGGGCGACTACATCCTCGACGGCAATCCGGCGCCGCACGACATCCTGGCGATCAAGGGCGTGGAGGCACTTGCTTCCTACCTCGTCAACGAGATCCAGGAAGTCTACCGTCTGCAGGGCGTGTCGATCAACGACAAGCACATCGAGGTGATCGTTCGCCAGATGCTGCAGAAGGTCGAGATCACGGTGCAGGGCGACTCGACCTACATTCCGGGCGACCACGTCGACGTGATCGAGCTGGAAGAGGTCAACGAGCGCCTGGTCGAGGACGGCAAGAAGCCGGCCGAAGGCCTGCCGGTTCTGCTCGGCATCACCAAGGCCTCGCTGCAGACGCCATCCTTCATCTCGGCCGCCTCCTTCCAGGAGACGACCAGAGTGCTGACCGAAGCGGCGGTTGCCGGCAAGACCGACATGCTGCAGGGCTTGAAGGAAAACGTCATCGTCGGCCGGCTGATCCCGGCCGGCACCGGCGGCACGATGAGCCAGATCCGGCGCATCGCCACCTCGCGTGACGAACTGATCATCGACGAGCGCCGCAAGGCGTCGGGCGTCGAGATCGCCGAGCCGATGCTGACCGACATGGTCACCGCCGCGCAGTAAGCGCGGAAGGAAGAGAAGACAAGAAAAGGGGCCCAAGTGGCCCCTTTTCGCGTTTGGTTCCTCCATTGATCGGAGAAGAAACCGATGAGCAAGAAAACCTGGGCGGCAGTCGACGACTATATCGTCGACGCCCTGTTCGAGGCAGATCCCGTCCTCAATGCCGTTCTGGCGGCCAACCACGACCAGGGCCTGCCGGCGATCGACGTTTCGCCGGCGCAAGGCAAGTTGCTTTCACTTCTTGCAAGGATGCAGGGGGCGAAGAAAATTCTCGAAATCGGCACGCTGGGCGGCTACTCGACCATCTGGATGGCGAGAGCGTTGCCTGTGGGCGGCAAGATCGTGACGCTTGAACTCGATCCGCACCATGCGAAGGTCGCGCGGTCGAATTTCGAGCGGGCAGGCGTCTCCGAGCGGGTGGAATTGCGGGTCGGACCGGCGCTGCAATCGCTTGCCGCATTGAACGCCGAGAATGCCGGACCATTCAACGTCATCTTCATCGACGCCGACAAGCCGAACAACCCGCACTATCTGTCCTGGGCCATGCGCCTGTCGCGGCCGGGGACCGTCATCATCTGCGACAACGTCATCCGTGACGGCGCGGTGCTCGATGAGGATGGCCAAGATGCCAATGTCGAAGGCGCACGCGCCGCGTTCTCGTTCATCGGCGGCGACAAGCGGCTGCAGGCCACTGCTATCCAGACTGTCGGCGCCAAGGGCCATGACGGCTTTGCCATTGCGATCGTCGATTGAAAACACAGGCCTGATCTCGAAGGGTATCAGACAGATGAACGAGGCAGCTCTTTGGGAACTGATCAACGCGGGCCGGGAGCGAATGAATTTTGCGCAGCGAAGACTCTGGGATGTGATCGGTATCGATCCGGAACAATGGACGCACCGCTCTCCGGCCGGGGAAGACCGGCGCATTTGGGTCGTGGCGCTGATCGGCCGAACCGTGATCTCCTATAATGAATTCGAATACGGCTTCGACTGCTCACGCTTCGCCCGGTATGGCGAGATTGCAGAGCTTGGTTGGGGACAAGTCGACCTTGAGGGAGCCGTTCAACACGTTCTGAACGAGGTGGAACTCGGACATCAAACGCGCCCACCGTTTCCGGACCTCGGCCAGGAACACATTCCGGCCGAAGACGATAGGACAACCCGACAGGACTTTCAGTTTAGTTCAGTCAAAAAACGCCTCGACGACATTGCGCTTGCCCAGCATGAAGGCGTCGGCGACGTGCTGGAGGGGCGCGAGGTCGACGTCCGAGGTGCCAGCGCGGACGATCTCGGCGAAGCGCTTGTAGAGCGAGGGGTATTCGGCTTCCGGCTCGTCATGCACGATGCGGCCATCGATGGCGAGCTTCGAGCCGCCGCCTGAAAGCACCATCTGTCCCGCTTCCGTGTCGGCGAGGATGTCCCAGCTCTGCGGGCCGGTCTGCAGCCAGTCGAGCTCCATCCTCACCGGCAAGCCGCTCGAGGTGCGAAAGACGACATGCGCAGCGACGGGTGCCGCGCGGTTCTCGGGAAAATCGAGGACCGCCGAGGTGATGAACATCGCCGGCAAGATGTGGGTCACGATCGACAGCGCGTTGATGCCGGGATCGAAGACGCCGAAGCCGCCTGGCGCCCAGATCCATTCCTGGTTCGGGTGCCAGCGGCGCACGTCTTCCTTCCAGTTGATGGCCGCCGACCTGATGGTGGTCGAGCCGAGGAAGGCGCGTGCGGCTTCCACCGCCGGCGCATAGCGCGAATGCCAGCTGGCAAACAGCGAGACGCCGTTGGCCGTTGCCAGCGCCTTCAGGTCTTCGACTTCGCTGACCGTGGCGCCCGGCGGCTTTTCCAGAAACACATGCTTTTTCGCCATCAGCGCGGTGCGCGCTGCGTCATAGCGGAACTGTGGCGGCATGCAGAGCGAGACGGCCTCAAGCTCCGGCACCGCGTCGAGCATCGCTTCGATGGTTGGGAAGTTGGGGATGTTCTCCACCTTGCCGTGCCGGCTGGCTGCGGCGACGAGGCGATAGTTCGGGTCCTTAGCCACGGCCGGCAAATGCTGGTCGCGGACGATCTTTCCGACGCCGACGATGCCGAGCTTGATGGGACCGCTATTCACAGACATGGGAGCTCCGCAGATTGGAAATGCGCTTGTTTGTCAGGGTTCTTAGCAGAGAACCGAAGCCGGGCAAGCCGCAGCAGGCCTGTCACCGAAAGTCTGTTCGGTTGTCAGCCCCAGCTCTCGTCGAACTCCAGCGCCAGTTCCTTGCCCGCCAGAAACGCCTCGATCGCCGGTTCGAACGGCGAAGGATCAAGGCCGTTCGCCTGCAGCCAGTCGTCGGAATAGTAGGTGTTGGCGTAGCGTTCGCCGGAATCGCAGATCAGCGTTATCAGCGACCCGGTCTCGCCGGCGGCAATCATGCGCGCGGCGTGAAAGCACATGGCGATGAAATTGGTGCCGGTCGAGCCGCCGACACGGCGGCCGAGGCGGCGCGACAGCACCCGCATCGCGGCCAGCGACACGGCGTCTTGTATCCGCAGCATGTGGTCGATGACGCCCGGCACGAAGGACGGTTCGACACGCGGCCGGCCGATGCCTTCGATGCGTGACGGCTGCTCGCAGCGACTGTTGGCGTCATGGGTGGCAAAGCCATCGAAGAAAGCGGAGCGCTCGACATCGCAGACCGACAGCCGCGTCGCATGCTGCTTGTAGCGCAGATAGCGGCCGATCGTGGCCGTGGTGCCGCCAGTGCCAGCGCTCATCACGATCCAGGCCGGGATCGGATGCCGCTCCTCGCGCATCTGTCCGAAAATCGATTCGGCGATGTTGTTGTTGCCGCGCCAGTCGGTCGCCCGCTCGGCATGGGTGAACTGGTCCATGAAATGGCCGCCGAGCCTGGCGGTCAGTTCGGCGGATTCGGTGTAGATGCGCCGSCCATCGTCGATGAARTGRCAGTTGCCGCCATAGTGCTCGATGSYGGCGATCTTYTCRGGCGAGGTCGAGCGCGGCATCACCGCATAGAACGGCACGCCGATCATGCGGGCGAAATAGGCTTCCGATACGGCGGTCGAGCCGGAGGAGGCCTCTATGACCGCCGCACCCTCGCGGATATGGCCATTGCACAGCGCATAGAGAAAGAGCGAGCGTGCCAGCCGGTGTTTCAGGCTGCCGGTCGGATGCGTCGATTCATCCTTGAGGTAGAAGTCGATGCCGGTAAGCCGCGGCAGATCGAGCTTCCACAGGTGGGTGTCGGCCGAGCGGTGCTGGTCGGCCTCGATGGCGGCGACCGCCCGGTCGGCCCAGGCGCGGGAAGAGGGTTTCGCCGCTGTTGAGTTGACCACGCTGCCTCCCAGTTGGTCCCGCATCAGATCGGTACGTCGAAAGTGACGATCGACACTTCGCCTTCGAGCGCGCCCTGGAAGGCCGACAGATGCGGCTCTTCATCGGGTATGCCGTCCATATCGCCGATCTGGTCGAGTTCGACCTCGGCATAACCTTCGGCTGCAAGCGATTCGAGTGTGCGGCGCACTGCCGAATCGTCGTCGGGCGCCACCAGCATCACGTGGACACCTTCTGGCTTGCCGCCCTTCTTCTTCCACACCCGGCCGGTGATGATGGTAACCGGGCGCTCGTCATTGTCGTTCACGGGCTGATTCCTTTTGGCAAAGGGATTGGGGCGGGCGAGGGGATTTTCACCATTCATGCCGCCTTTTCGCATGAAGCATGGCCGTGCAACAGCCAGAAGCTGGTCACTTTCTTCCTCGGCCTTGCAAAATGGCGAAAGAAAATTACCTGCGTTTTTCGCATGGCTGCCAAGCCTTGGTTTGCGCGCAATATTTGGCGCCCCGGGGTTGACGGTTCGCGGTCTTACGAGTAGAAGCCGCCCAGTCAGAACCGATGTGAGGCTTTCCCTTCCGAAGCGACACGCTTTGGAGTTTGCCTCAAACAGGGTTCGTTTTACGAGCGAAAAGACATTTCCGGCGTGCACGAAGCGGCTTCCGCTTCCTCTGCCATTTGTTCGGGCAAGACCGCGAGGCGCGGTTTATGGCCCGAATTTGCGTATGGAAATGACGCTTTGAGCGGCCCTGACCGGGCGAGACACGGAATTGAGAGACAAGAGGGTTTAATGCCTACCGTCAACCAGCTGATCCGCAAGCCGCGCATTGCGCCGGTGAAGCGCAACAAGGTCCCGGCCATGCAGCAGAACCCGCAGAAGCGGGGCGTCTGCACGCGCGTCTACACAACGACGCCGAAGAAGCCGAACTCGGCGCTGCGCAAGGTGGCCAAGATCCGCCTGACCAATGGTTTTGAAGTGATCGGTTACATCCCCGGTGAAGGCCACAACCTTCAGGAACACTCCGTGGTGATGATCCGCGGCGGCCGCGTCAAGGATCTTCCGGGCGTTCGCTACCACATCATTCGCGGCGTGCTCGACACGCAGGGCGTGAAGAACCGCAAGCAGCGCCGTTCGAAGTACGGTGCCAAGCGTCCGAAGTAAGGTTTTCCGGCCGCGGCGCTTTTTCACTGCGCCCGGCTACGAGATTGAGAGACAAAAGCCATGTCGCGTCGTCACAGTGCAGAAAAGCGTGAGATCAATCCGGACCCCAAGTTCGGCGATCTGATCGTCACCAAGTTCATGAACGCCGTCATGTATGACGGCAAGAAGTCGGTTGCCGAGACCATCGTCTACGGCGCGCTCGACCAGGTTCAGTCGAAGACCAAGCAGGAGCCGGTCACCGTCTTCCATCAGGCGCTCGACAATGTCGCGCCGCATGTGGAAGTCCGGTCGCGTCGCGTCGGCGGCGCCACCTACCAGGTTCCGGTCGATGTGCGCCCCGAGCGCCGTCAGGCCTTGGCCATCCGCTGGCTGATCGCAGCTGCGCGCAACCGCAACGAGACCACGATGGTCGACCGCCTCTCCGGCGAGCTGATGGACGCGGCCAACAACCGCGGCACCGCCGTCAAGAAGCGTGAAGACACCCATAAGATGGCGGAAGCCAACCGCGCTTTCGCGCACTACCGCTGGTAAAGCGCGAACGAGACTGAGAGGCACCCACGATGGCCCGCGAATACAAAATCGAAGACTACCGCAATTTCGGTATCATGGCGCATATTGACGCCGGCAAGACGACGACCACCGAGCGCGTCCTCTATTACACGGGCAAGTCGCACAAGATCGGCGAAGTCCACGACGGCGCTGCCACCATGGATTGGATGGAGCAGGAGCAGGAACGCGGCATCACGATCACGTCCGCCGCGACCACGACCTTCTGGAAGGGTCGTGACGGCAAGATGTACCGCTTCAACATCATCGACACCCCCGGCCACGTCGACTTCACCATCGAAGTCGAGCGTTCGCTGCGCGTGCTCGACGGCGCCATTGCGCTGCTCGATGCCAATGCCGGTGTTGAGCCGCAGACGGAAACCGTCTGGCGTCAGGCCGACAAGTACCGCGTTCCGCGCATGATCTTCTGCAACAAGATGGACAAGATCGGCGCTGACTTTTACCGCTCGGTCGAGATGATCGGTTCGCGCCTCGGTGCGCATGCCGTCGTCATGCAGCTGCCGATCGGCGCCGAGACCGAGTTCAAGGGCGTTGTCGACCTCGTCGAGATGAACGCTCTGGTTTGGCGCGACGAGACGCTGGGCGCTGCCTGGGACGTCGTCGAGATCCCTGCCGACCTCAAGGCTCGTGCCGAAGAATACCGCGAGAAGATGATCGAAGCCGCCGTCGAAATGGACGAGGCGGCGCTTGAGAATTACCTCGAAGGCAAGATGCCGACCAATGACGAGATCCGCGCGCTGATCCGCAAGGGCACCATTGCGGTCAAGTTCTATCCGATGTTCTGCGGCTCGGCCTTCAAGAACAAGGGCGTGCAGCCTTTGCTCGACGCCGTCGTCGAATATCTGCCGTCGCCGGCCGATGTTCCGGCCATCAAGGGCGTCGACGCCAAGACCGACGCCGAGATCGAGCGTCACGCCGACGACAACGAGCCGCTGTCGATGCTCGCCTTTAAGATCATGAACGACCCGTTCGTCGGTTCGCTGACCTTTGCCCGCATCTATTCGGGCAAGCTGACCAAGGGCATCTCGGTCGACAATACCGTCAAGGGCAAGAAAGAGCGCATCGGCCGCATGCTGCAGATGCATGCGAATTCGCGCGCCGACGTCGAAGAGGCGTTTGCCGGCGACATCGTTGCGCTGGCCGGCCTCAAGGACACGACCACCGGCGATACGCTCAGCGATCCGTTGCATCCGGTCATCCTCGAGCGCATGGAATTCCCCGATCCGGTCATCCAGATCGCCATCGAGCCGAAGACCAAGAACGACCAGGAAAAGATGGGCCTCGCCCTTCACCGCCTGGCCGCCGAGGATCCGTCCTTCCGCGTCAAGACCGACGAGGAAAGCGGCCAGACGATCATTTCCGGCATGGGCGAGCTTCACCTCGACATCATCGTCGACCGCATGCGTCGCGAGTTCAAGGTCGAGGCCAATGTCGGCGCGCCGCAGGTGGCCTATCGCGAGACGATCACCCGCAAGCACGAGCAGGACTACACGCACAAGAAGCAGACCGGCGGTACCGGTCAGTTCGCTCGCGTCAAGATCCTCTTCGAGCCGAACCCGGAAAGCAGCGAGTTCGTCTTCGAATCCAAGATCGTTGGCGGCGCGGTGCCGAAGGAATACATCCCGGGCGTCGAAAAGGGCGTCAAGAGCGTCATGACCAACGGTACGTTCGCCGGCTTCCCGATGATCGGCGTCAAGGCGATGCTGATCGATGGCGCCTACCACGATGTCGACTCCTCGGTGCTCGCCTTCGAAATCGCCGGCCGTGCCTGCTTCAAGGAAGCGGCGCCCAAGCTTGGCGTGCAGTTGCTCGAGCCGATCATGAAGGTCGAAGTCGTGACGCCGGAAGATTACGTCGGCAACGTCATTGGCGATCTGAACGGCCGTCGTGGCCAGATCCAGGGCCAGGAAGCTCGCGGCGTGGCGGTGGTTATCAACGCGATGGTGCCGCTGGCCAACATGTTCAAGTACGTCGACAACCTGCGCTCGATGAGCCAGGGCCGCGCGGCTTACACGATGCAGTTCGATCACTACGAGCCGGTTCCCACGGCGGTGGCGACGGAAATTCAGAAGAAATACGCGTAACCCGCACGGGTTGCAGCAGTAACTTTAATTCAAAGCCCGCACGGGCGAGCAGGAATGGAGACATCACATGGCAAAAGGTAAATTCGAGCGTAACAAGCCTCATGTGAACATTGGCACGATTGGCCACGTCGATCATGGCAAGACGTCGCTGACGGCGGCGATCACCAAGTATTTTGGCGAATACAAGCGCTACGACCAGATCGATGCGGCGCCGGAAGAGAAGGCCCGCGGCATCACCATTTCGACGGCGCACGTCGAATACGAGACGGCTGCCCGCCACTACGCCCACGTCGACTGCCCCGGCCACGCCGACTAT
>NZ_JBFUFX010000026.1:0-17141 GCF_056403215.1 Mesorhizobium sp. P2_H9
CCCCCCGAGGAGATGGAGTTCGCCACCGCCGCCAGCCTCGGCTGCCGCTTCATCACCTCGTTTCGCGCTATCGTCGACCAGGGCCGGGTGAGGCCCGGCGAATGGGTGGCGGTGCATGGCTGTGGSGGCGTTGGCCTGTCGGCGATCATGATCGCCAGCGCCATGGGCGCCAATGTCATTGCCATCGACCTGACGGATGCAAAGCTGGAGTTTGCCAAGAAGATCGGCGCGGTGGCTACGGTCAACGCCTCGACGACGCCCGATGTGGTCGAGGCGGTCCGGGAGATCACCAAGGGCGGCGCGCATATGTCGATGGATGCGCTCGGCCACTCGACGACCTCGTTCAACTCGATCGCCAATCTGCGCCGGCGCGGCCGCCACGTGCAGGTCGGGCTGATGCTGGGCGAGCATGCCAGGGCACAGGTGCCGATGGATCAGGTGATCGCCTTCGAGCTCGAAATCCTCGGCAGCCTGGGCATGCAGGCCTACCGCTATCCGGCGATTATGGCGATGATCGGCAGCGGCAAGCTGAAGCCCGAACTTCTGGTCAGCAAGAGGCTCAGCCTCGAAGAGGCTCCGGCCGCCCTGGTGGCCATGGGCGGCTTCGAAGGCATCGGCATCGGCGTCGTGACCAAGTTCCAGTAGCCGCCCTCAAACCCCCCAGCCTGGTAGTTTCCTGCATCGCAAAACACTGCGCACCAACGACGCAAGCGCGCCACTGCGAGGGTATGCGACGATCACCAGCAGTTGATCCTGTCGGGGGCAGCAGCGTCCTGTCGCCTCCAGTAGAACAGTCGCAGCTTTCCCCAGGCAACTGGAATGGGCTTGCCAACCGCGAGACTTGCGGCGGGCAAAGCGGTTAGTTCAAAAAGCTTTCCGGCACATCACGTACGCCGGAAAGCCTGTTGGTCGATCTCAGGCGCCGTAACCGATGATGCCCTTGACCTCCAGAAAATCATGGATCGCCCAGCCGGCATATTCGCGGCCGTTGCCGGACTGATTGTAGCCGCCGAAGGGTGCGAACGTGTCCCATTCGGGATAGTTGATCGAGACCTGGCCGGCGCGCAGCTGGCCCGCAACCTTGCGCGCATGCTCGATGCCCTGCGACTGCACATAGGCGGCGAGGCCATAGACGGTGTCGTTGGCGATTTTTACCGCGTCGTCGTCGCTGTAGGAAATGACCGACACCACCGGGCCGAAGATTTCTTCCTTTTCGATGGTCGTGCCTGGCGTGACATGGCCGAAAACGGTCAGCTTGACATAGTAGCCGCGGTTGAGGTGTTACCCAGTCGGGTAGATGCAGGCGCTAAAATTGCAACGAATACGACAATCCGACACCCACGGCCAAATCGGCGCCCGCGGTAGCGTCGTAGGTGGCACCGTTGTCGACTGACTGCGCTCCTGCTTCCAGATAAGACAGGGCTGTTCCAAGACCAAAGGTGCCGATCTGGGTCTTGTATTGCGCTCCGACACCAAGGGTCCAACTATCGGTGGTGATGTCCGCACCCGAGCCTACGCCCTTATCCCAGGTCACGTTGACAGTGCCAGCAAGCTTGTCGGTGAAGTCGTGCCCCACCCCAATCTGGAC
This sequence comes from Mesorhizobium sp. P2_H9, assembly GCF_056403215.1. Taxonomy (NCBI): domain Bacteria; kingdom Pseudomonadati; phylum Pseudomonadota; class Alphaproteobacteria; order Hyphomicrobiales; family Phyllobacteriaceae; genus Mesorhizobium; species Mesorhizobium sp. P2_H9. The sequence continues at coordinate 1,589 of NZ_JBFUFX010000026.1, forward strand.
GGTATAGCCATCCGAGTAGTTGAAGATCTTGTTGGCTGTACCCAGCCCAATCACGTCATAGCTGAAGTGCTGCAGAACACTCCAGTCTGTCCATTCTACGGACCCGTAGATCAGCCAGCCGGGGGCAACCCCTGTCTGTGCGTTGATCTTGAGCGACTGCGGCAGCGTGCCTGCACCGTTCGCGGGTAGATTGCTCGTTATCCCATTGTCGATCGCCAACTGAGAGGGCGTGTACGTGCCATCCCCTTCATGTTTGATTTCCGAGCGATACATAATCTGGAGCCGCATCGCGTATTCCGGGATATCGTAAGCGACGCCTATTCTGTAGCCGAGCGCTCCACCATCTTTCAAATGGACCGAGCCGATCCACGTGTTTTCCTTGTAATCGAATGTCTCGATGAACGCGCCGCCTAGCAAATAGAAATTCCCCGGGCCGGCCGCAAAGCGAACTCCGCAAGTTGCACCGTATTCGTCCGCGGAGAACTTCATTTTGGACGTGGGATTTGGGAACGGATCTCCGTTGCCGGCCGCCGTGAGATATTCGGCGACCTGCGCTTGATCGCTGTAGGTCGCGGAAGCGCCGAATGGCTGCGTGTAGGTGAGCGCACAGGAAAGGGGCGACCAGAACCTGAAGCCGACGGAAGCCTGAGGGACGACAAAGGGGTCGGAATATGAGCCTTCCTGCACGGGTTGGCCCATCAGCGATGCAAAGCTACGGCCCGGATTGACGTATATCAGTTGCGAATCCACGGTGAAACGTTCGTCGCTGAAGAGGACGTCCGTGTTGGCTTGGCCGCGGGAAAATCCACCCGCGGAAGCTGGCATTATCGCTGGCAGCAGGAAAGCACCGGCCAGAAATATTGATCGAGGTACCCCCCGGACGAACATTGCGTACATCTCTTCTCCGTTCCCCTTTATGTTGCATTGTGTTCATGCAATTTGCAGACCTGCTGGCGCCTTACCGGATCGCCAAGGAAGCGCCGCTAGCCCGAATACACGATTGCCTGGACGACCCCTGGCGCKCGTTGGCAAGCTGGCGTGAGAAATTAGCCAGTGAAGAGCATCTCGGTGTGACGACTGGCGCGAGTGAGGCGGCGCCCTCCCCGACCATTTTCCGCGCGAACTCCGCGAGGCGGAGTGGCCGCCCCTATTCTCGTTAGACGGCGATCAGTCCCCGTGATCCACCAACCCAACGCTCCACCACGATATGTGGCTGCCTCGACCGAACAATGGGGGATTTGGCCAAAGGAGTGTCATTGTCGGCCAAATAGCTGGTTTGAGGACACCCACAGCTGTCGCGATTGAGCCGTGTGTGCCCGGCTTGGTTTCTGCCCAGCCGGCACGCTCCGCCGGCTGGGCGATGCAAGTTCCCGTCATCGCCCTCGACTTTTGAGAAGCCGCGCATCGCAGGTGCCCGAAAACGAGGTATCCAAGTGTGACCCTCACCTCACCCTGCCCGGCCTCGCAAGATCGGAGGGCAACAATGGTTGGAGCCGAGATAGTCGTCCGCGCTCCCTCGACGCAGGTCTTCTTGCCGCCAGGGACTCTATCGCGGCCAGGTTTCCGACATATCCGCCCGCAACAAACCTGGTGTTGTGCCCGTCCAGCGGCGAAAGGCCCGGCGAAAATTATGAGGATCCGAGAAGCCCACGATGAACGCTATCTGCTCGACTGACATTTGCGGATTGGCGAGCAGCTCCAACGCCCGGTTCTTGCGAACGGCATCGAGCAGTGCTTGGAAGGAGACACCGCTTTCTGCCAGGCGCCGACGCAGCGTTCTCTGGCCGACGCCGAGTTCGCAGGCAATCTTAGTGATGTTGCTGCGCTCGTTCAGATTTTGCCTCAGCGCGCGCTCCACCGATTCGGTGATCTCCGCCGCCTCGCGCAAACGGGCGCGGTTGTAAGATATGAATTCGAGGAGCTGACGATGCGTGAACGGGTCCGCCGTGAGCAGGGGCTGCTTGTACCACATGGGATCGTAAAGGAAGGCGTTCTCCATCTGGCCGAAACGAATTTCGCATCCGAAGAGCCGCCGGTACACGTCCGCATGTGCGGGAGGTGGATAAGTCACATCGATCCTAAGGGGTTTGAAACCCTCGCCGACCAGGCCGACCGCGATGCCCAGGAAGCTCGCAAAGGCTTCCTCGACCAAGAACGTGTAGATTTCGGGGTCGTGGAAACGAGTTGATGCGGTGACGACGATACCTTCCTTTGTGGTTCGCGTGTCAAAGTCGAGCATGCTGCCGCTATCTCTTTGCAGCTGAAGTGCGAGTTCGACGGCCTCGCCCACCGTGGCCGAAGTCAGCATGGCATAGCCGATCAAGCCAGCGGATGTGATCTTCTCGCGACTTCCCGTTTCCAACCCGAGCGCCTGGCCTTTGGCCATTTGAGTTGCACGCAGGATGGCTTCCCGCCCTTGCCGGTAGGACACCCGACAGCCCGGGTCCTCCAGGTCCTTGACCGCTATTCCCAATCCAACGAGCATCCGGGAGGGATCCAGTCTGAATTCAGACAAAGTCGCGACCAGGCTCCGGATCAGAAACGCAGGAATGTTTGCCGTAACGTATCGCGTATCGACGGATTTCATCTAAACCTCCTCCCCCTACGGCACCTGTTGGCGATTGCCTCCAAACCGGAACGCCCCTGTGCCGCCGTCTCCTTTACCCCTCCAGGCAGCTGCCGAATGGCCGCGTACTGTCTCCATCTTCAACTGAGGGATTTACAATCCCCAGGGACGTTGGAGTGCCCGAGCCCAGCTTGGCTTGGTGGCACCTCATTTGACCGACAGCAGATTTGAGACGTGAACTTCCGTCAAGTCGTCGCGTGAACATGCCGAAGATTTGGCCGGAAAAGACCCCAAACCGGCCCCAAACATCCCTTGCTGGCTATTCCTTCACTTCTATCCTTCGCGGGGTCAGCAGCCGAAGAAGCTGCGAGGAACGAGAAGAACAGACCGGCGCCAATGCGCCGGAGCTGCATTGGGAGGCGATAGTGTGGTGGATCCTAGGACTTAGCGCCGCTTATGCCCTTGCCCTGAACGGCACGATGGTGATGCCCGTCGTTGTCCTTTCGATGAGCAAGCTGGCTGGCTATGATGAAGGGTTGGCCACGGTGGTCGCTAGTGCCGAACTGGCGGGCATTGGCTTTTACGGACTGTTTCTTCCAAAGCTGGCGGTTCGATCATGGCGTTGCGTCGCAGTGGCCGGAGTGCTTGCGGTGCTTGTCGGAGAGGCGGCAAGTTTCTGGTTGCAATCGCCGCTGACGCTTGCGGGGGCTCGCTTTGTCGCAGGCCTCGGCGAAGGCGCCATCTTCAGCCTCGTCGCCATGAGCCTTGCTTCGCTTGCCGATGCCGAGCGGCTCTGGGGAGCCCTCAACCTGATCAGCGGGGTGGCGCTGGGCATCCTGCTCTTTATCGTATCCATGATCCCGCACCAGGAAACAGGGGCGCCAGTCTTTCTCGTCCTTGCTGCGTTTGCCGCGATGATGGCGCCATTCCTGCTGTTGATATCGAAACGTTCGGCGGTGAAGACGGCGGCCACGCATCAATCCAGACTCGATAGCGGCAAGATGCGGCTGACCATGCTGATTGTCTTTCTCGTCTACGCCGTGCAGGCCGGGCAATGGGTGGTTTGCGGCTATGTCGGCGAGCGGGTGGGCCTGAGCGGTCCGCAAGTCGGCCTGTATCTCGCGGTGGCGTCATTGGCGGGATTTTTCGGCGCCATCGTCCCGATGACCACCCACGACAAGGCGAAGCGACTCACCTTCGTACTTGTTGGCTTTCTGGTCATGGCCGTATCGATCTATTTTCTTTTCAACGTCTTCACCCCATCGGTCTTTGTGATCGCACAGGTGTTCGTGAATGTCGGCTTCTACATCGTCACCCCCTTCGTGACCGGTATTCTGACCGAGAACGATCCGGATGGCTCCTTGATGTCGCGTATCCTGGTGATCGCCATCGTGGGAGCGACGATCGGCACCGGGGTCGCCGGCCCGATCTTCGTGACGGCGGGACCTTCGATCTTCGCCTGGTCTTTCCTGCTGCCGCTTGCCATTGCGGCCGTGTTTGCGACGCTCGTCTTTGGGCATTTGCACCGCTGCTTACCGGGAACGCTTACCGCAAAGATCGCCGAATGAGTGTTCGGCCGGGAACAATTCCGACATCTGCAACGCATACCGCGTCGTTAGCGGAAAGGGTTCGAGCGTGACATCGGTCCCGATTTTGAATGGCACGGCACAGGAGATCGTTGTGGGCAGGAGCAAGCCAGGCACCCCAGCGCCGCAGATCCCCGAGCGCAAGGGCCTTCCTTTTGTGGGCCACGCCTTGAGCATTCCCGGCGGCGGACGCCTGATGGACTTCCTTCTGGCGGAAGCCGAGGAACAGGGCGCGATATTCCGATTGCGCATTTTCGGCAACGAGATGATCCTGGCCTCCGGGTCGGACCTGGTTGCCGAATTGTCCGACACCGACCGCTTCGTCAAAAGCGTTCATACAGATCTTGTGCGGCTCCGCGATATTGGCGGCGACGGCCTGTTTACTGCCTACAACGAAGAACCAAACTGGCGTAAGGCGCACAACATCCTTATGCCAGCGTTTACCCGCGAGGCGATGCGCGGCTATCACGCGATGATGGTGTCCGCGGCACGTAGCCTGGTCGGTTACTGGGATCAACGGGCTCGCAACAAGCATCCAGTCGATGTGCCGCGGGACATGACCCGTCTTACGTTCGACACCATCGGGATGTGCGGATTCGGCTACGAATTCGATTCTTTTGGCAGGGACGATCTCCACCCTTTCGTCGCTTCAATGGTCCGCGCCCTCACCCACGCCCAGGAAGCGAGCGAGCTGCCGGATTTTGTGAGCCGGCTGCGGTTCAAGCGGAATCGCGCCTACAAGCGCGATATTGCGTCGATGCGGGGGCTCATCGCCTCGCTTATCGAGCGACGGCGCGCGGAAGGCGCGACCCGCACGGATGATTTGCTCGGCCGCATGCTCAACATTTCCGACCCAGGCACCGGGCAACCGCTTGACGATGCAAACATCCACAATCAGGTCATAACGTTCCTCATTGCCGGTCACGAGACCACCGGCGCCGCGCTTTCCTTCGCACTCTATTACCTTGCAAAGCATCCGGCCGTGCTTGCGCGGGCGCAGCGGGAGGTCGATACGCTGTGGGGTGCCGATGACGATATCAGCCCTAGCTACGAGGATGTCGGCAAGCTCACCTATATTAGGCAAATCCTCGACGAAGCGCTGAGGCTCTGGCCTACTGCTCCTGGATACGCGGTCACCCCTGTCGAGGAAACCGTCGTGGCGGGACGCTACGCCTTCCGCCCTGGGGACTCGATTCAGATCTTCATCCCGTCACTGCACCGACAGCCGGAATGGGGTGGCAACGTCCACAGCTTCGACCCTGACAGGTTTAGTCCCGAGGCCACGGCGGCCCGCCCCGGACACATCTACAAACCATTCGGAAACGGTGAACGCGCCTGCATCGGACGGCAATTCGCGCTCCATGAGGCAATTCTGGTGCTGGGCATGCTGGTGCACAGATTCCACCTCAACGACCGCACCAATTACAAGTTGAACATAGGCATGACGCTAACGATCAAGCCTGACGGTTTCATGCTATATCCGGAGCCAAGGAAGCCGAGCGAGCGCAGAGTCGAACGCGTGGCCAGTCCGGTCCTTGCACGGCCTCGGCCAACCACCGTGGCGGCTAGCCACACATTCCCAAGGCTCGCCGTGTTCCATGGCTCGAACCTTGGCACATCGGCCGGTGTAGCGCGAGAACTCGCGGCCGCCGCCTCGGATCACGGACACAGTGCGTCTGTCGCGCCACTCAACGATGCGGTCGGCACGCTCAACGACCTGGCCCCCGGCACCCTGCTGGTGATCGTGGTTTCTTCCTACAACGGCCGTCCCACCGATGATGCCGACAGGTTCGTCACCTGGGCCGAGGCCTTGCAACCCGGTTCGCTCGAAGGCCTGTCCTTTGCGATCCTCGGTATTGGCGATCGCTCGTACTCCGCGACTTACCAGCGCATTCCGTCGCTGATCGATGAGCGGCTCTGCGCCGCCGGGGCGACACGCATCGGGGACCGGGGCGAAGCGGATGTCGGGGGAGACTTCAGCTCCAGCGTGGACTCCTGGTCGCAAAACCTGTGGGACTCTATCAAAACCGGGGACGGCGACCGCGCGGCGGATGACGCGGCAACTGCCGGTCAAGCCGCTCTCCAGATCGCTCTCGAACCGGTAGAGAGCCGCGAGGCGGAACGGGCCAGACAGCATGGCATGGCCGCCATGACCGTGGTTGATTCGGGCGAGCTGGTCGACCTCGCCAACCCCCTCGGGCGATCCAAGCGCTTTCTGCGGCTGCGTCTGCCCGAGGGTGTCAGCTATCGCACCGGTGATCACCTTGCGGTGCTGCCGAGGAACCACAATGAACTCATCGAGCGGGTCGGCGCCCGGTTCGCTCTCGATCTGGATCGTCCGGTGCGTGTTCGCGCCTCCCGGAGACTGCGGCTCTTCTTGCCTCAGGAGCGCCCCATTACCATTCGTGAGATATTGCGCGACTACGTCGAATTGCAGGAACCCGCGACCCCTGAGGATCTCCGCCTCCTTGCCGAACGCTGCCCATGCCCGCCCGAGCGCAAGCCACTGGAGGACTTAGCTGGCCTGGAAGCCGCCGAGTTCGAACGGACGATCACGGCGGTCAGCACTAGCGTTCTCGACCTGCTGGAGCGCTACCGTTCGATCGATCTTCCTTTCGAGCATTTCCTGGCACGGTTGTCCGCGATCAGGCCCAGGCGATACTCGATCTCATCGTCGAACGTAGCCACACCCTCGGCGGTGGACCTCATGGTTTCGGTGGTCGATGCCCCCTACCGCAACGCCGGAAACGGACAGGGACGGCGGTACCGCGGCATCGCATCAAATCACCTCGCTCTCCTGAGCGCCGGTGAAACCGTCCTGGCCCGGATCGTCCCATGCAGCGACGGCTTCCGCCTGCCGGTCGATCGCACGGCAATCCTCATCGGCGCCGGCACGGGTCTGGCGCCCCTGCGCGGGATGATCGGGGATCGCGCCGCCCATGGCCACGCAGCGCCTCTGGTTCTCTATTTCGGCTGCGATCACCCCGACGTCGATTTTCTTCACCGTCAAGAGCTGGAGAAGGCTGAACGCGAGGGGGTCGTCACGCTACGGCCGGCATACGCCTTCGCCCCAGTCCACGACCACAAGTTCGTCCAGGATCGCATGATCTCGGAGCGCACCGAAATCTGGTCCCTGATCAATCAGGGCGCACATATCCGGGTGTGCGGTGACGCCGCCCGGCTCGGCGCGGGGGTGGAGGCGGCACTTCTCGACATCCACCGTCAGTGCTCTGGCGAAACTGAAAACGGCCCCAGCGATCCAGCGACGCGGTGGCTGGGCAAGCTGCGTTCCGAAGGACGGTTTGTGTGCGACGTCTGGTGAGAGCCGACCAATTTCCCGTGAAAGGACCCGCCGTGTTGGACATTTCTGCCTCGTCAAGCCACGCCACTGCGCAGCCGATCGATGACGTGCTCGACGTCGTGATCGTGGGTGCCGGATTGTCCGGAATCGGCGCCGCCTGCCACCTCATGCGTCAGCGGCCGAACAGCACCTTTACGCTGCTCGAGTCGCGCGCCGATCTGGGCGGCACCTGGGATCTCTTCCGTTATCCCGGGGTTCGATCCGACTCCGATATGTTTACGCTCGGCTACTCGTTTCGTCCCTGGCGTGACCGCCGCGTCATTGCCGATGGACCGTCGATTCTAAACTACCTAAGGGACACCGCGGTCGAGTACGGCGTTGATCAGCGCATTCGCTACGGCCACCGAGTCGTCGGTGCCGCATGGGACGGCACCCGGGCCTGCTGGATCGTCACAGTGGAGAAAGCGTTGCCGGATGGCAGCGCCACGACGACTGTGCGGATCAGCTGCCGATGGTTGTCGGTCTGCTCGGGATACTATCGCTACGATCAAGGACACCGTCCGCACTTCGAGGGTGAGGAAACTTTTCGCGGCGAGATCATATCACCGCAATCCTGGCCGGAGGACCTCGACTGGACTGACAAGCGTGTCACGGTAATCGGCAGTGGGGCAACGGCGGTAACCCTGGTTCCGACGCTCGCGCAAAAAGCCAAGCACGTCACCATGCTGCAACGCACACCCACATATATCGTTTCATTGCCCGCCGAGGACTCACTGGTCCGGCGGCTTGAGCGGATCTCGGCTCCAGATGCGTGGATCAGCCGGATCATGTTTTGGAAGAACGTCCTATCCAACATATTGTCCTATGAGATGGCTCGACGTTTTCCCCGCCTGTCCCGGCGGCTCATCCGCAAGGAGATCGACCGCGAGCTAGGCAAGCACGTCGAGGTGGAGAAGCACTTCAACCCGCCATACAACCCCTGGGATCAACGGGTGTGCGTGGTTCCTGACGGTGACTTGTTCGAAGCAATCCGCAACGGCGCAGCCGAGGTCGTAACCGACACGATCGCTCGCTTTGTTCCCAACGGGATCGAAACCAGCAGCGGGCACTTCATCGAGTCCGAGATTGTCGTGGCGGCAACAGGACTACAGATGATTCCGCTCGGCGGAATGACCCTGTCCGTCGACGGCCAGCCAGTGTCACTGCCCGATAGCGTCGTCTACAAGGGCATGATGCTGTCGCAGGTCCCCAATTTCAATCTGGTGATCGGCTACACGAACAACTCATGGACGCTGAAGGCCGATCTGGTCAGCGAGAGCATTGCTCGTTTGATCAATCATCTCGACAAACATGGCTATGATTTCGTCATGCCGCGTGCACCGGAAGGCGTCGGCGGTGTCCCATTCGTTGACCTGCATTCCAGCTATGTCCAGCGCGGGATCGCTGGCTTCCCGAAGCAGGGTAACCGCAAACCATGGCGGCTGCACCAGAACTACCTTTTTGACCTGAAGCTCTTTCGCAGCGATTTCGAGGGTGACCCCGCTCTTGAGTTTCGCCGTAGCCCGGTGGCGACCGGATCTCCGAGCCTTCCCGTGACCAGTTCTCTGTCCGACCGCAAAGGAGCCTCCTATGCATGACTTCGATTTTTCCGGAACCGCCATTGTCACCGGCGCCGCCGGCGGCATTGGCCGTGCCCTTGTCACTCAGCTTGCCGATCGAGGTTGCGACGTGGTTCTTGTCGACCGTGACGAGAAGGGCCTGAACTCTGCCCTTGCTGAGCTCCGTTCCAAGTATCCGCGAGCTCAGTGCAGCTCATACGTCGCCGATCTGACCAGCAGCGAGCAGGTGCACACGCTCGGCCTAACTCTCAGCCAGAACCATCCCGACACCCGCCTTCTCGTGAACAACGCCGGCGTGGCGCTCAGCGGGGTGTTCGAGCAGTACTCCAAAGAGGATTTCGACTGGCTTCTCGCTGTCAACCTTCTGGCGCCGATTGACCTGGTCCGAGCTTTGTTGCCGGTACTGCGCCGCAACAACGGCTCGCACATAGTAAACGTATCGAGTGTCTTCGGGCTTGTCGCTCCCGCTGGCAACGTCGCCTATGCGACAAGCAAATTCGGCATCCGCGGGTTCACCGAGGCCCTGCGGGCCGAACTCGCACCCTCCAAAATCGGCGTCACCTGCGTTCATCCGGGCGGCATCAAGACCAACATCTCGCTGGCCGCGCGCATCGGCTCCGAGATGACGCCGGAACAGCGGGCCAAAGCCGAGAGGGACAATGTGGAATTCGACAAAGTTCTCACCATTACCCCGGAAGTGGCCGCCGGAGCGATCATCGATGGCATTGCCCGCCGGCGCCCGCGTGTGCTGATCGGCGCGAGTGCGAAGATACCCGACGTCGTTGCGCGGCTATTCCCCTCGCACTATCACGGCGTGGTAGACGGGCTGGAAGCAGCGCTCGGCTGGTTGTCCTCGCTCGCCGGGAAGCCCGGCACGTCCGCCGCGCCGGCCGTGAAGCGGGTGGCACGATGAGCGGCGCCGATCGCCCCGCGCCCGCGGCAGATCTTGCTTTGCTGCTGGCTGAACTCGATCCAACAGACCGGACCGCTATTTCGCCTGGCCAGCAGCGTGCCGAATACGCAGGGTTTGTCGAAATGTTCCGCGGCGAAGAACCGGCCTTCCCAGGCAGGGTCACCGACGAAGTGATCGAGACGGGGCCGGACAAGCATTCGGTGCCGGTCCGGCGCTACCGGCCGGATCAAGAAGCCCACCCAGGGCACGTCCTTGTTTACTTTCACGGCGGCGGCTGGGTGCTGGGCAGCGCTGACACCCACGATCGGTTTACGCGTGCGATCGCCGACCGCCTGCGCCTGCATGTTATTTCGGTCAATTACCGGCTCGCACCAGAGCACCCGTTCCCGGCCGCTTTCGACGATTGTGAACGGGTCGTCGCGCACGCAGCACAAGACGCGACCTGGTTGGCCGTGGGCGGGGACAGCGCCGGTGGCAACCTTGCCGCCGCGATCAGCGCCCACCGGGCGGCCGGCGGCAATCCCGTCGACGCCCAGATTCTCATCTATCCAGGGCTCAAGGTCCCCAACGGCGATACAAGCCTCGACGGGCTCGGCCTAGATAGCAGCGACATAGACTATTTCTGGTCCGCGTATCGCGGCGACCACACGCCCGATGCCCTGCTTGCCCCGCTGCTTGCGCCGGATCCCATAGCCGCGCCCACCACATTGGTGACTACGGCAGGTTGTGACCCGCTTCGGCCTGACGGCGTGGAATACGCCCAAAGGCTCATCGCCGCCGGTATATCGACCGTGTATCTTCCGTTCCCCGGGCTGATACATGGATGGCTGGAGCTGGCAGAACAGGTTCCGAGCGCGGCGCGCGCGCGCGAAACATTGCTCGATGCGATCGGGGAACTGCACAGGAGCACCTCAGCGGCGCAACCGCGTAGGCTTTCATGACCGCCCTGGCTGACATCTGGTCCGGCCCGACGGCGAGCCGCCGGTGCCGCACCGAGCTCACCGCCGACGGCCGGTCCCCAGTTGGGCGTTCCGACGGCATTCATTCAGGCGTTGTCGGCCATCCAGGCCGCCAGCGGACCGCCTCTTGCGTGCGCGATCCTCCCTGATCGCGTAAGGCGAGGAGTCGGCGCTTGCGCCTAGGCCCTGTGAGGTTTGGCGCCTCGGCTTCGCAAGTCACCGAAGGCGGGGCGCTGGCGGGCGCCCCGCCGCCGACGGCATCGTGGGAGCTGCGCTTCCCGCTTCTGACAAGTCGACTGTGCCCTTATCGGGCTGAACTCGGTTACGCCGGACGAGGTTGCCGCGCTGGAAGGCGAGACCTTCGTCGACTTGCCGGCAAACATAACGTTGACCGCTTCAGTAGCGGTTGACGACGGGCAAGCCGGTAGGCAACCGAACAGGAAGGCACCCATGGCCGGCTATATCCCTCCCGTTGAGGACATGTCGTTCTTGCTCGGCGAAGTCTTCGACTTCGACGCACAAATGACCGCCCTTCCCGGCTGCGACGACATCAACACGGAACTGGCGACCCGCATCCGGGAAGAAGGCGGCAAGTTCTGCGCCGAGATCCTGGAGCCGCTCAACCGAGGCGGTGACGAAGAGGGATGCAAGCTGTCGAATGGAATGGTGACGACGCCTAAGGGCGTCGCCGACGCCTACAAGGCCTTTGTCGAGGCCGGCTGGGGCGGCCTTTCCGGCAGCCCGGAATTTGGCGGACAGGGTCTGCCGCGCGTGCTGCAGATACTGCTGGACGAGATGGTATCGTCGGCAAATCTCTCCTTTGGCCTGTTCCCGGGGCTTACGCGTGGCGCGGTGGAGGCGATTTCCCATCATGCTAGCGACGAGCTCAAGCAGAAATATCTGCCCAAGATGATCACCGGCGAATGGACGGGCGCCATGGCGCTCACCGAATCCCGCGCGGGCACCGATCTCGGCCTGCTCACCACCCGCGCCGAGCCGGTAGGGGACGGCTCCTATTCCATCAGCGGTTCGAAGATCTTCATTTCATCGGGGGATCAGGATTTTGATGGCAACATCATCCATCTGGTGCTCGCCCGCCTGCCCGACATGCCAATAGGCGTGAAAGGCATCAGCCTGTTCCTATCGCCCAAGTTCCTCGTCGACGCGGACGGCAGGCTGGGCGAACGCAACCGCATGTCGGTCGGATCGCTAGAGCATAAGATGGGGATCCACGCGCAGCCGACCTGCGTGATGAATTATGACGGCGCGATCGGCTGGCTGGTCGGCGAGCGCGGCCGCGGCCTCAACGCCATGTTCACGATGATGAACGCCGAGCGGCTGTTCGTCGGCATGCAGGGCCTTGGCGTCGGCGAGGCCGCCAACCAGAAGGCCGTTGCCTATGCTCGCGAGCGCCTGCAGGGTCGTTCCGCCGACGGTGAGCGCGGCCCTGTTGCGATCATCGAGCATGCCGACGTGCGCAAGATGCTCCTGGAGGGCCGCTCCATCACCGAGGCCGGGCGCGCGCTCGCCGTCTGGATCGCGCTGCAGATGGATATCGCCGCCAGCCATCCGGACGCCGAGACGCGCCGCAAGGCGGACGGCCTCGTGGCCCTGCTGACACCAGTGGTGAAGGCGGCTTTCACCGATTTCGGCTTCGAGATCGCAGTCCTGTCGCAGCAGGTGTTCGGCGGGCACGGCTATATCCGTGAATGGGGTATGGAACAGTACGTGCGAGACGCTCGCATTACTCAGCTTTATGAGGGCACCAATGGCGTGCAGGCCATGGATCTGGTGGGCCGCAAGCTGCCGATGGAAAACGGTGAACTGCCTCTGCGCTTCTTTGCGCTTGTGCGCGAGGAACTGTCGCAAATCAACGGACCAGCCTGGCTCGACACCGTGAAGTCCACCGTCGTCGATAGCCTTGCCCGGCTGGAGAAACTGACGGAAGACCTGTTGGCCAAGGGCGCCGATCCGGTGGAGGCAGGGGCGTGCGCTACCGACTACCTTCGCTTCTTCGCGCTGGTGGCGTTCGGCTGGCTGTGGGTGCGCATGGCACAGACGGCCGCGGCTTGCGCGACGACGCCGCACAAACAGCGCAAACTTGCCCTCGCCCGCTTCTTTGCGGCTCGCCTGTTGCCGCAGACCGTCGCACTCGAGGCGGCGATCCGCGCCGGCGCTTCAGACATCATGGCGCTCGACGCCGACCTGTTCTGATTGAACCATTGTCCGGGAGGAAAAGACCATGCTTGGCCTGATGATGAATACACCCCTGCTCGTATCCTCCATCCTGCGTCATGCGGCGACCTATCACTGCGACACGGAAATCGTTTCGAAAACGGTCGAGGGCCCGATCCATCGCTACACCTATGCCGATCTTTCGAAGCGTAGTCAGAAGCTTGCCAACGCGCTGGCAAAGCTCGGACTGTCGCGCGGAGATCGGGTCGGAACGCTGGCCTGTAACGGCTACCGGCATCTTGAGCTCTATTACGGCGTTTCCGGATCGGGGCTCGTGTGTCACACGATCAACCCGCGCCTCTTCCACGAGCAGATCGGCTACATCATCGAACATGCCGGTGACCGCCTGCTCTTCTGTGACCTCAATTTCCTTCCGTTCCTCGAAGCGCTGGCCGACCGGCTGGTCGGCATGAAGGCGATTGTCGTCTTGACCGACGCGGCACATATGCCGAAATCGGCGGCGCTGCCGAACCTGGTTTGCTACGAAACCCTCATCGCGGACGAGCCGGACGAGTTTGCCTGGCCGGTTTTCGACGAGAACACGGCTTGTGGCCTTTGCTATACGTCCGGGACCACCGGCGACCCCAAGGGCGTGCTCTACAGCCACCGCTCCACCGTGCTGCATGCCATGGCGATCAGCTTGCCGGACGTGCTGGGCCTTTCAGCCATGGATGCCGTGGTGCCGGTTGTGCCGATGTTCCACGTCAACGCCTGGGGCCTGCCCTTCGCGGCCCCGATGGTCGGCGCCAAGCTCGTGATGGCGGGACCAAACCTCGATGCCGCCAGCCTGCATGGGCTGTTCGAAAGCGAGAGCGTGACGTTCACCGCCGGTGTGCCCACCGTTTGGCTCGGCCTGCTCGACTGGATGGACGTCAATGGCCAGAAGTTCTCAACGTTGAAGCGCGTCGCCATCGGCGGCTCCGCTTCGCCCCCGATCATGATCAGCCGCTTCCAGGGGATGGGCGTCATGGTGCGCCATGCTTGGGGCATGACGGAAACAAGCCCCGTCGGCCTTGCCGCGACGCTGCTGCCCAAGCATCAACGCCTGTCGGAAAAGGAGAAACTCACACTGGAGTCCAAGCAGGGACGGCCGCTGTTCGGGGTGGAGTTCCGCATCGAGGGCAGCGACGGCAAGCCGGTGGCGCGTGACGGAAAAGGCTTCGGCGCCATGCTTGTGCGCGGCCCCTGGGTCGCGGCCGGCTACTACGACATGGAACAGAGCCCAGCTCATACGGTGGAGGGCTGGTTCGACACCGGCGACGTCGTGACCATGGACGAGGACGGTTTTGTTCAGATTGTCGACCGCACCAAGGACGTTGTGAAATCCGGCGGCGAATGGATCAGCTCGATCGAATTGGAAAACATCGCTCAGGCCCATCCCGCGATCAGGGAAGCGGCCGTAGTCGCGACGCCCGATGCCCGCTGGGGCGAGCGCCCGGTCCTGGTCGTCGTCGTCAAACCCGGCCAGACGTTCACCCGCAACGACATGCTGGATGGCTATGCCGGCAAAATCTCCAAATGGAGTATTCCCGACGACGTCATCGTCGTCGACCAACTGCCTCATACCGCAACGGGCAAGCTGCTCAAGACCGCCATTCGCCAAATCGTATCCGACGAATACGCCAGGCGTTTGCCCGACGACGCGGCACTGGTGGACTGACTTCCAAGACGTATAGCCCCTGCCCGTCCAGCGCCTCCCCGGAAAGCCGCCAGAAGGGATCTTGATATGAAAGCTGTCGTCTTCGAACAGTTCGGCCAGGCGCCGACGATCCAGACCGTCGCCGATCCGAAGCCGACGCCCGAAGGTGTCGTCATCAAGGTCGAGGCGACGGGCCTTTGCCGCAGCGACTGGCATGGCTGGATGGGCCATGATGAGGGCATCACGCTGCCGCATGTGCCGGGCCATGAACTGGCCGGCATCGTCGTCGCCGCCGGCAACCAGGTCACACGGTGGAAGGCCGGCGAGCGCGTCACCGTGCCGTTCGCCGTCGGCTGCGGGCGCTGCTTCGAATGCACTTCGGGCCATCACCAGATCTGCGAACACCCKAAGACGCCAGGCTTCAGTGCCTGGGGCTCGTACGCTGAATATGTYGCCATCGAGCATGCCGACACCAATCTGGTGCGCYTSCCCGAGGAGATGGAGTTCGCCACCGCCGCCAGCCTCGGCTGCCGCTTCATCACCTCGTTTCGCGCTATCGTCGACCAGGGCCGGGTGAGGCCCGGCGAATGGGTGGCGGTGCATGGCTGTGGSGGCGTTGGCCTGTCGGCGATCATGATCGCCAGCGCCATGGGCGCCAATGTCATTGCCATCGACCTGACGGATGCAAAGCTGGAGTTTGCCAAGAAGATCGGCGCGGTGGCTACGGTCAACGCC
>NZ_JBFUFX010000027.1:0-17548 GCF_056403215.1 Mesorhizobium sp. P2_H9
GGATAGCAGGCTGCAGTGTCTGACGCGCGGATCTCGAACGAGCATGCTGCCACCCTGGGCAGCTGTCAAACTTTGATTATCAGGTTTGGATAACCCRCCGACCTTGAAGGATGAAGTGAGGAGCATAACACGACAATGCTGACCAACGATCTACTGTCGCCAGAAGAGCGCGAAGCCGTCATCGAAATGCGGCATGCCATGCATCGGGAACCTGAACTGTCGAACCARGAAACGAAGACCCGAAAGAGGATCATCGACGCGCTTGCCAAATTTGGACTGGAGGGCGCGCAGTCATTTCACAAAACCGGTATCTACATCGATGTTCAAGGGCTCGCTCCCGGGCCAAACCGTGCGATCGCCTTGCGCGGCGACATCGACGCGCTCCCGATACAGGAGAGCCGTGACGACCTGCCCTATCGTTCGCAAGTGCCCGGCGTCATGCATGCATGTGGTCATGACATGCATGCCTCGATTGCCTTGGGAACGGCTCTGGCCTTTCACCGGATGCGACAGAATTTCTCCGGCAAGGTACGCGTGATTTTTCAGCCTGCGGAAGAAGCTGAGCCCCTTGGCGGACGAAGCGTGGCGGAAGAGGGTTTGCTGGTCGGCTTCGAGGCCGCGGTGGGCTTTCACGTCGACACGGATATTCCCGCGGGTTCCTTTGGCGCACGTGCCGGTGCGGTAACAAAATCATCCGAGCAATTCGAGGTGAATATCATCGGGACCATGGCGCATGGCGCAGAGTCGCACGCCGGCGTCGACGCGATCTCCATGGCGGGGGCCTTCATCAATGAAGTCCAGAAGGTCGTCTCAAGGGAGATGCCCGTACACGACGGCGCGATCGTGACCATCGGCACCATCCATGGCGGAGAGGCAACGAATATCATCTGCCCGTCAGTCGTCATGACCGGAACCATCCGCACAAGCAGTCCCGAGCGGCGAGGCTTGTTGGTGCAAAGGGTACGCGAGGTCGCCGAAGGGGTCGCCGCCATGCATCGCGGCCGGGTCGAGTTCAGCTCTCAATCTGGCGAGCCTCCCGTCGTAAACGATGCCGGCATGGTTGAGCGGTTTCGCCAAATCGTGCTCCAGTCCTCCGGCGAGGATAAATACGTCCAGGCGCCGCCGAGTTCAGGCAGCGATGATTTCGGCTTCTACTCGGGCTGCGTTCCCTCGATCTACTTTCTGTTCGGCTCTCGAGAGCCCGGGAATGAATCAGGTGTTCACACACCAACTTTCGGTGCATCCGACAAGATACTGCTTCCGGCGACGGAGCTCGCCATCAAATATTGCTGGGAGCTCCTGCATAGTTGATGGCTTGACGAGCAGACGATGCATGGCTGCGGCAGAGCTGGCATCTCAAAAAAAGCAGACGAGGTGAACCATGGTCAAGAGGCGAGTCCTTGCAGGCGGCATCGCGAAAGAATCCCACAGTTTCAACCCGATCGTCACGGGCCGCGAACGCTTCACCATTGTAGAAGGCCAAGCAGCAATCGAACGTAATCGTGGCGCAAACTCCACATTTGGCGGTGTGATCGGCGCCGCAATTGAGGCGGGTGTCGATCTGATTGTCCCGACATTATTCCGGGCGCAATCCGGCGGACCCGTTGAGGATCGGGTTTTCGAGGAGGTGAGCGACGTCTTGGTCGATGCCGCCAAGAGCGGCAACTTTGACGCCATCGTTCTACCGCTGCATGGCGGCATGCTCACCGAGAGCCTGACGGAACCAGGAAGGTGTCCTGGTTGGGCGCCTGCCTGCCATCGTTGGGCGAGACGTTCCGATAACGGCCGCGTTCGACCTCCATGCTCATGTCACAGAAAGTACCCTGGCTGTTCCCGCGGCACTTTTCGCGCGCGGATGTAGGCACGATGTTCGACGCCTTTGAGGGTTTCGACATAGGACGATTTCAGAGTTTACGCTTACGGCCAGGGCGAGGAGACGGTCCGGGCTGGAGACTTCACGGGTTCGGGTCGGCGGCGTGAGTGGCGGCCGGAGAAGGGCGGAGGGCTACGAGGCGGGCGAGACGGGTTTTGCGCTGGCACGCCGGTATGGCGTCGGTCTGCTCGCCGGCCGATGGGGGAGGCGGCGATATCGAAATCCATGTTCGTGCCGGCGGTGGTGAGGGCGGTGCTTCCGAAGCCCCCGGCGGAGCATCCGCCATAACGCCGGCCAGGAGGGCGCCCAGGCCCTGAATATCGGACCCATCTGTTGCTGAACCTTTTCGATCATACGCGGCCGGGCAAGTGAGCTGTCGTAGCCTAAGCCTGAGATCGTTGCGCCATTCATAAAGTTCCTCGATCAATTCATTACGCTTTTGCGCTTCTTATCCCACATTGAAATGGCCATGCTCCTCAGAAACTAGAGGATTGTTCATGGCTGCCATTACTGCTCAAGCAAAACGCGAGGGCAAGGACCAATTCGACCCCATACGGTTCCTTCAGCAAGTCGTTGCAATAGATAGCTGCGATCCGCCTGGCGGTGAGGTAGAGGTTGCGCGACTCGTGCATCGGGAACTTCTTGCTCTTGGTATCGAGTCTGAACTCGACGAATTCCTTCCAAACCGGGCTAACGTTCTGGGAAGGATCCGTGGAACCGGCGAAAAGCCCGCACTGGTTCTTTCATCTCACATGGACACCGTACCCATCGGCACGGTCCCCTGGCAGCGGATGCCCTTCTCTGGCGAGATCGAAAACGGTCGCCTCTACGGGCGCGGCGCTACCGATATGAAGAGCGCTTTGGCGGCAATGATCGCTGCTGCGGGAAGATTGGCCACCCCAGACAGCCCGCTGAAGGGTGATGTAATCCTGGCATTCAGCGCAGGCGAAAGCGCAAATCTTTTGGGCGCGCGACGTTTCGTCGAACGCGGTCTGAAAAAGGAAATAGGAGCGTTCCTTTGCGGCGAGCCAAGCGATCTGGATGTCGTAATAGTGGAGAAGGCTGCGCTGTGGCTTCGAGCAACCGCCACCGGCCGCCTTGGTCATGTCTCGGGCAAGGCAGGCGTCAATGCCATTGAACTGATCCACTCCTTCCTAACGCGCCTTTACGAAATCAAGCTTGAGTTTCCGCAACATCCGCTTCTAGACGAGCCGACAATTCGCGTCGGGCGTATCCAGGGTGGCTCGGCAGTAAACCTTACGCCGGATCACTGCGCAGTGGACATCGATATTCGTTTGCCTCCGGTTGCGGATCACACTGTCGTCGTCGCTCAGATCCAGGACATTGCGCCGGAAGACGTTGCGATTAGCATTCTTGATTTCAAACCTGCGGTGGAAAGCCAATCCGACGACGGGTTCGTCAAGCTCTGCGTCGAAACATGCACTCGGCATCTAACGCGTGCGCCCGAGATAAAGGGCGTTTCCTATTACAGCGATGGCACCGTTCTCCTGGAAGGGCTCTCTGTGCCCTTCGCGATTATCGGCCCGGGCTCACTGGGTTTGAGCGGGCAGCCGGACGAGTCAGTCTCCGTCGACAATGTGCTGAAAGCCGTCGAGATCTATGAAGATGTCGCTCGGGCTTGGCTGTCTTGAGGCTGGTATGATGTATCGTCCGCGCATAGGTATAACGCCTGACATCAATGATATAGCCGCTCCAGAAACGGAGTATGTTCTGCGAAGAAACTACGCTGATGCGGTGTCAAACGCTGGCGGTCTTCCCTTCATTCTTCCATACGGCGAGCAAGTTCATGACTATCTCGAAGCCATAGATGGCCTCTTAGTCACCGGTGGCATGTTCGATATTGACCCGGCGCTTTATAGCCAACCCCCGCGTAAATCGTATACATTAAAGCCAGTCAGAACGAACTTCGAGCGCGCCCTTATCCAAGGAGCGTTGGCGCGGCAGCTCCCAATTCTTGGGATCTGCAATGGAATGCAGCTGCTGGCAGTGTGCCTTGATGGCAAGTTGGTCCAGGACATCCCCACTGAAGTCAAAGGCGCACTCGAACACAAGCCCTCACAATCGGCCGCCGTAGCTCAACACCAGGTTGATTTCTTGAGCGAGTCCCGTCATCTCCGGATCAAGAACGGGCATGCTTATGGCGTAAACAGTGTTCATCATCAGTCTGTCCTGCCTTCAGAGAGCTTCGTAACGCTGGCCAGCGCGCCCGACGGTGTGGTGGAGGCCTTGGAGGCCAAGAAAGGCGGTTTCGCCGTTGGGGTTCAATGGCATCCTGAATACGGCGTCGCAGAAATCGACAGTATTGTTTTCGATGATTTCGTGGCAACCGCGCGGGAATATTCCCAGCAGGAAAATTGATCCATGGGTTTGACGCCTGAACAGCGCCTGGAAGCGCTTAATCTCGTGTTGCCAAAAGTTACAAAGCCGGCGGGAAATCTCCTGGGCTTCAAGATTGACCGGGGCCAGGTCTACGTGTCAGGTCAACTGCCGCTCGAAGACGGCGCTGTGAAATATGTCGGGCGTGTCGGCGATGCAGTCACTCAAGACGAAGCCTATACCGCGGCAAAACTCGCAGGCCTCAACATCATCAGCCAATTGTCTTTTGCGACCGATGGCAACTTGGCCAGAATCTCGCAGATTATCAAGGTATCCGGCTTTGTAAGCTGCACCCCGGATTTCACGAATATTCCCTCGGTCGTGAACGGGGCATCAGACCTGTTGGTCGCAGTCTTTGGTGAGGCCGGGACGCACTCAAGATTTGCCATCGGCGTTGCCGCACTTCCAAGAGGGGTGCCGGTGGAGATCGAAGTTATCGCACGCCTTCGGGACGACGATGGTCGATGAGAGAAATTCTGGTTCTCGGAGCGGGCGTTGTCGGCATGACCACCGCTTATGCGCTGGCGCGAAAAGGCTTTCAAGTCACAGTCCTTGATGGAGCGGCGGGCCCAGCAGAAGCTGGCGCCAGCTTTGGCAATGGCGCACAGTTGAGCTATTTCTACTCTGATGCAATGGCGTCACCATCCCTGGTAGCCAATCTCCCAAAATATATTCTAGGTCTTGATCCAGCGTTCTGTGTCTCACTCCCTCTATCACCAGCTTTCATTGCATGGGCGTTGAGATTTATTGCCAACTCGACGCAGCAGGCGTTCGAGCGAAACACGATCGATATCTTGAAGCTTGCGTTGGAGAGCAGATCCGCGATTAGCAATCTCTCTGATAAGATCAAATTCGATCACGCTAAAACCGGCAAGCTAACCCTTTACGCCAATGAAAAGAGCCTCGAAAAAGCGAGAGCCCTTACCAAACTTAAGAACCAGTTCGGTGCCCAGCAGGCTGTCCTCACGCGAGATCAGGCTCTCGAGAAGGAACCGGCTCTTGAAGGCTACGGGCACGATTTCGTCGGAGCGGTGTGGTCACCACATGATGAATCGGGGGACTCAAACCTATTCTGTCGCAATCTGCGAGACTTGTTGGAGCGCGACCACGGCGTCATTTTCAGGTTTGGTTCGCGAGTTCGCCGGCTTGTCGTACGTGCCAATGCGCTCGTCGCCGTTGAAACTGAGACAGATCAACTTGAGTGTTCTCAGGCGGTCATTTCGCTTGGTGCGGGGGCACCGGCTATCGCAAAGACAGCGGGCATCCGTCTTCCGATATGGCCAGTTCAGGGTTATTCACTAACAGTTCCCGCGCTTGCGTCAGCACCTATCGCAAGCATTACCGATACGGCGCGAAAAACCGTGTTCTGCCGGATTGGCAGTAGATTGCGTGTCGCCGGCCTCGCCGATATCGGAGATGGAAAAGGCGGCTTCGGCGAAGAGCGGTTCCGCACCCTTCTCGAAACAGCAAAAGGCATCTTCCCCCGAGCGGGTAATTATGACGGAGACGTCAATGCCTGGACGGGCCTACGGCCTGTGACTCCAGACAGCAAGCCAATTGTCGGAAGGACAAACGTCAAAGGTGTTTCCTTAAATTGTGGTCACGGATCGCTTGGGTGGACGCTCTCAATGGCGGCTGCGAATAGACTGGTAGAATCGATTTCGACCTAAGCCCGACGGCAGCCTTCGCGTGGCGTTAGGCGCTTGTTCGGACCGACACCTGTGTCTGTAGAGTGTCTTCAATAACCCTCGCCAATTGTTTGGCGGCTAAGGTCGGCTCCTGTTCGCTGAAACTGATCTTGAGTCCGGTATAAGGAAGAGGAGGAAGACGACGGTCGCTAAGGATCTCCATCCCTGTTCGCAACTCTCCCTCGGGCACAACTGAAACTGCCAGGCCCGCCCGCACGACCTCCAGCACCCCCTCCAAGCTGCTACAGGTCACGACGCGGCGCGATTGCATCCCAGCGCCTCTGAGTGTCTCGAGCGCAGTCCTATGATAGCTGCAGGTGCCGCCAACCACCGCCAGAGGGATAACGCCGTTTTTGGGGACCTGCCAATTTGGACAGGAAATCCAGACCAGTCTGCTTGTTTGTAGGAGATTGGACCTGTCCAGCTCGGGATCGACGCGGAGCAAAGCGAGCTCGATGTTTCGTGCCTTCAGTTCACGCAACAGATCTGCCGACATTCCTGCTCTTATTTCCACGCTCACCGCGGGACGTCGCGCAACAAACTCAGCTAAAGCGCGGGTAAGAGGGGCAAATAAGTATGAATCATCGACAACTCCGACGACTACTGTGCCGCTACTTAACTCCGGACGAAATGCACTTTCCATTTCGTCGATCAGTGACACAACTTTGCTGGCGCGCTCCATGAGCTCGTCGCCCGACGGTGTTAGCCGGCATAGTCTCGTCGTTCGAACAAATAGCTGCTTACCAAGGTGCTCTTCGAGACGCGCAACCTGTTGACTGACCGTCGATTGTGTCATGTTCAGCCGTTGCGCAGCGCCAGAAAAACTCCCCAGCGTAGCGACCGCGGTGAACGTTCTCAGAAGTGCGACGTCCATATATGGCCTACTTATTCACATTGTGCATATATCGATAACAGAAAACGAATTATCTTCAAGTGTCCGCTTTGCTAGTTTGGGTTCGCCACCACAAGCTAGCGCCGGCATCTTCATTAACATCCTGAGCTGGATTATCGGGTGATCGAAACCGCAAAGTTCGTGACTCAAAAGCTCGAATCTTTCGGCGTTGACGAATTGGAATCGGGTATCGCCGAAACCGGAATTGTGTCTGTCGTGCGGGGAAGCCGCGGTGACGGTCAAACCATTGCATTACGGGCGGACATGGACGCGCTACCAATTCTAGAGGCTTCGGGTGAGCCGTGGGCATCCAGGACGGAAGGCTTGATGCACGCATGCGGTCACGACGGCCACACGGCCATGCTGCTGGGGGCGCCAAGCATTTGGCGGCGACACGCTACTTCTGAGGAAACGTCGCATTTATTTTTCAGCCCGCCGAGGAAGATGGACACGGCGCTCAACGCATGGTCCAGGAGGGCATCATGGTGGCGAATTGTCCCCAGTTTTCGATCTACGCACAGACAGTGACGTGAGCCCCGATTTTGGACCGCCCGGCTGGGGAATTTCCCGGGGGTAGCACTCACGGCGGACCGGATGCGCCTGAGGCATTCATGAGCGATATCGGCGGCTTATTACCGATGGCGCTGTGAGGACGAACCTCGTTGTAGTCTCGACGCCATTCCTCCATTTTCTGACGGGCGTCGTCAAGGGTCAGGAACCAGTGCTGGTTCAGGCACTCGGCGCGGAACTTGCCGTTGAACGACTCGATATACGCATTGTCCGTGGGCTTGCCGGGCCGTGAGAAGTCCAGGATCACGTCTCGCTGATAAGCCCACAGATCGAGGTCTCTGGAGATGAACTCGCTTCCATTGTCCACCCTGATCATCTTGGGATAGCCAACCTGGCGGCAGACGCGCTCGAGCGTCTGCACAACGTCTTCCCCCCGGTAGCTGAACCGCGGATCCGTCGCCGGCGCGTAGCGCGAATGGGTGTCGACGATGGTGAGGACGCGCAGCTTCCGGCCGGTGGCCAACTGGTCATGGACGAAGTCCATTGCCCAGACCTGGTTGGAGTGAGTGGCATCGGTTCTATCCTCCCGCAGCTTGGCCTTTACACGGCGCTTCGGCGTCTTGTTGCGCAGTTGCAGTCCCAACTCTTTGTAAAGCCTACGCGTTCGCTTCATGTTGATTGGCCATCCTTCGCGCAACAGCAGGACATGCACCCGCCGGTAGCCATAGCGAACCCGCGTCTCGCAAATCTCCTTGACCCGATGCTTGAGATCGGCCTGCTCACCGCGCTTTGGCTTGTAGGTGTAAAGGGACCGGTCGATCCGCAAGGCATTGCAGGCTTTGCGAATCGAGACCTTCCAGACGTCCCTTAACTCATCGACAAGCTGGCGCCGGCGGGCAGGCCTCAAAGCTTTTTTGCCAGGACGTCCTGCAGCATCGCCTTGTCCAACGACAGATCCGCGACGATGCGTTTGAGTTTGGCGTTCTCTTCCTCGAGCTGCCGCAGCCGCTTCACCTCGGACGGCATCAGACCGGCATAGCGCTTGCGCCAGTTGTAGAACGTCGCCTCGGATATCCCGACCTTCCGGCACACCTCGCCGATCGCCGTTCCCTCCTCAGCCTGCTTCAGAACAAAGGCGATCTGCGCCTCCGAAAACTTCGATGCCTTCATCGGATTCTCCATATCCCGGTCGAGGGATCATAACTGGAAAATCCCAGCCCAAAACGGTCCGAATTGCTGGGAGCACGTCAACAGGTCGCTGGGCCGATGGTGACGTTCCCAACTTTTCCGCGCGCATTGAACTGCAGCTAACCACCGATCTCGATTCCACCATTTTGTGGGTTCACGACCTCGGACAATACCTCTTGACGTAAAAGCCACTGCCGAAGCTGCTTTTGCAACGATCGCGGATGCTTTCCTGTTTGTGGCCAGAAGCTATATTTGGAAGATCTGTCGCGGGAGGATGCTGAATGTTTCGACGCCTGACTCCGTAACGCGAAGTGTTTCGCTGATGACGTAACCAAGATCTTCGTCGATCCAGTTACCCAGCATCAAATGAAATGTCATGTTAGGCTTCAAGATTGTGGGATCTCCAACCTTGAAGCTCGCTGTCGGTTCGGTCCAGTCAATGCCGATGGCATAGCCACATCGGGATTCCTTTCTAAAGCCGGACTTCCCCAACGTTTCGTTGAACGCGGCAGCAACGTCGCTACAGGTCGCGCCAGGCTTCACAGCAGCGAGAGCGGCCTCCAAGCCGGCGACCTCTCCCTCGTGCAAGCGCGTGAGGTGATCTGACGGCTCGCCGATGGAGAAGGTTCGCATCAGCGCGGAAGTATAGCCATGGCGGACACCTCCCAACTCGATGTTGATCTGAGAGCCTCGCCGGAAACGGTCGTCCGCCCACGTAATGTGTGCAGTAGAAGTACGCGGTGACGCACAAAGCGTGAAGTCGGCCACGTCGGTACCCTGCTTGCCGCCCGCTCCCCGAACAAGCTGCGCGATAATTTCCGAGGCTGCGTCAGCCTCGCTGACACCTGGACGGATTACCTCCTTTGCACGCAACATGCCAGCATCAGCGATAGCCGCCGCTTCGCGCATGAGCGCGATCTCCAAATCGGACTTGATCCCTCGGATCCAGCAAATGGTATTACCGAAATCTACGATTTTTGCTGCTCCAGTTCGCGCACGAAATTTTTCTACCGTTTGGCTCGACAGGATTTGTACTTCGATCCCGATATTTGCCTTTTCGAACCCAGCTTCCAGCAAATGGTCAATGAGTGCATCCCAGCCATCGTTGTCGGGATTTGCGATGAGGCTCTCGGGGTAACCAATAACCCGGCTACGATCGATAAACATTTGATGCACCGCGGCGGGCGCGTCCATCCGGCGCGTGATAAAGGTCGGTTCCTCATCGTCGAGGGAGACGATTAGACCTTGTGGCACATAGCCGGACTTGGCGGTGTAGCCTGTTAGGTAGGTTATGTTGGCAGGGGCGACTACCATCAGAGCGCTGATTTCCCCGCGCTCCATTTCCGCTTTTACGGCGGTCAAGCGCCTCAAATATTCACTTCGCGGAAAAACCTGCGGTCCCCGTGGCATAGCCATGACATCAATCTTTCTTGGACTCTAGATGGTTTAAGTTGTTTTTCCAGCGCTATCCAGCATCGGAAATGGCTGACTTTACGCTGACCGTTAAGAGGATAACTTGAGCGCTTGGTCACAGCGCGCGTGCGCATCTGCCGCCGCCGGCCTGCCAACGCGGTCAATCATGCAGGAGTTCCCAACAGTATTGTATTGCAAGCTCAGTGGTCGGAATGAGGATCTTGTCCGAGGCTCCAAAGGTTGGCGTGTGTACCCCCGTTTCGTTTCCGAGCTCCCGGCTGCCAAACTGAAAGTAGATCGAGGGTACGCACCCGGAGTAGAAACCGAAGTCATCGCTACCGGAGCTCGGCTTTACCTGGACATATTTATCCTCACCGGCCGATCGCGTCACGACTTGTCGGAACCGCTCGACCATCAGCGCGTCATTGACTACAGCAGGTTCGCCGGATTGGGAGCTGAATTCCACCCTCCCGCGGTGCATTGCGGCCACACCCTCGGCCACTGCGCGAACTCTCTGGACTAATAGGTTTCGCCGCGCAGAACTGCTGGTCCGGATCGTTCCTGTCATCACGACCGAAGGGCAGATGATATTTGTCGCCTCACCCCCGTGAATGGTGCCAATGGTGATGATTGCTCCGTCATCGACGGGCATCTCGCGTGACACCACCTTTTGGACCTCATTGATGAAAGCCCCCGCAATTGTAATGGCATCAACGCCGGCGTGTGACTCTGCGCCGTGCGCCATCGTCCCGATGACGTTCAGTTCAAACTGTTCGGATGATTTGGTCATCGCACCGGCACGAGCGCCGAAGGATCCCGCCGGTATATCGGTGTCGACATGAAAACCCACCGCGGCGTCGAATCCGACCAACAGACCCTCTTCCACAACGGTCCGCCCTCCAAGAGGTTCTGCCTCTTCCGCAGGCTGAAAAATCACCCGTACTTTGCCGGAGAAATTACTTCGCATCCGATGAAACGCCAAAGCGGTTCCGAGCGCAATCGAGGCATGCATGTCATGACCGCATGCGTGCATCAGGCCGGGGACTTGCGAACGGTAAGGAAGTTCGTCACGGTCCTCTTGAATTGGAAGCGCGTCAATATCGCCGCGCAAGGCAATCGAACGTGTCGGACCGGGAGCAAGGCCTTCAATATCAATATAGACACCGGTATTGTGAAAAGTCCTTGCTCTATCCAGTCCAAATCGCCTCAGCGTGTCGATGATCCGCTTCTGCGTTTTGGTCTCCTGGTTCGACAACTCGGGTTCGCGGTGCATTGCATGCCGCATTTCGATAACGGCTTCGCGCTCCTCGTGGGAGAGCAGATCGTTCGTGAGCATTGTCGGGTTACTCCAGTCATCAAATCGAATCTGTTGGAAGAGACAGGCGTGGCAGCCCGAGGTCCGAAGCGAACTTATCCCTAAGGCCATGTTCGCCTACTAGGTCCATGACGTGCCACGCGGTGGAATGCACGCTAGCCAGCACCGGACACCCAAGTGCCGAGGTCATCTCCACCAAGTCGGATTGTTTCACCGAAAAGGCCGCGCAAGATACGAAGGCCGCATCAACTGACTCGGCGTTGCCAACGAGTTTGCCCAATTCTGCTTGAATCCTATTAACCGGCACTCGACTAATATCGTCATCCGTCGCCAGGTTCATAGAATGCGCGAGAGAATGATCAGCGACGACCTCAATTCCGTGCCGGATTAGATAGGGTGCGAAGGCATTGTGCAAAGCGGGGCTATAAGGTGTGAGCAAAGCGATCCGCTTGATACTGAACTCTTTCATCATCGCGACCGCAGCGATGCCCGGCGAAGTATACTGAAGACCGGGGCGCCCTGCACTGAGACGATGAATGAGTTCATCGTTTCCAAGTGCAATTGTTGCTGAAGTGCAAAGAAAGACGATGACCTCGACCAGATCGTCAGGCGGCAAGGTTGCTAGGAGCACTGGCCAGTCAGGTCTCGGAATGAAGCCACCAGCCTGGTGATTTTCCTCATCGTAGCCAGTCCGCGTGGTAAAAACCCGCAACGGAGTGCCCGTCATGACAGCTTTGAAGGCATCCTCGCCCACGGGATCGGTAGAGAGCGTGACCAAGCCAATACCCTTCATATGTCTCCTCCCATTAGTGCTGCAGCACATCTGTGACTGCGCCGAGTATTCATTGCAACGCTAACGCAGGGGCCCTGTGCATTGAGCCGAGGTTGATCCACGTTCTCCATACCCTGTAAAGCGAAGCTCGTGCCCACCTCGGTTGAGGCGGTGGCCGATCGCAAGTCAACGGCCTATGAAGGCGCCCGCGAGCCCTTCTCGATTTCGACGATCATGACCCACTCGCGTGGTCCCTTTATTCACTTACCCGAATAGAGGTCGCCATTGAAATGGCGCGCGGGCCCGTGAAGTTGCACTTCCTTCCGTCTGCTGTCTCATATGGTTATTGTAGGAGGGGGGGCAGTTCGTTTGACAGCGCAAAGAGTTGGTTAGGAACGCGTTCTCTGCAAATTTTCTGCTATTTTGCAGGATTCCGTCCCATGGGCTTCGTCTCGCAGAAATGACGTCATTAAAGAATAGCGAACGCTGATGCTATGTCGCTGAAGGCATCGATGCATCGACGATCGTGTAAGGTGAGGATGTCGCCTGCAGACTGTAGAGACGGTCGTCGAGCGCAACAGCCCATGCCGGCGGTAGGCGATGATGATCGCTCCGTCTCGGTCGATAGAACGGTGGACTTCGGCACTTTCGGCCTGTCGCAAGATCGGCGATCGAAGTCCGTTTCTTCCACTTGGCGACCGTCTTCTGATTAATCCCGTAGCGCTTCGAAGATGCTCTCAAGCCCTCTTGACTTTGCTGTGTCGCTCGACCGACCGCCTCTGTCGTGCGGGCGCTCTATGTAGAATTTGCCACACGGCGAATCTCTCCAGGCTTGTGAGAAGATTGAACCATCAAAATCCGGGATCAACACCTAACCCTTCGGCATAAGGTGAATTAGCCAACTCGGCTTGCTGATCGGTGTCGTTACGCTCAGCGATCATCGGATTATTTCCGCTTGAGTGTGCCAAGAATCAGCAGGCATCGCTGAAGCATTTGGATAACCGCGTGATCCGAGGCAGCCTGCCAGATGGCGGGTTATCATGAGTCCGGATCAATTGACCGGCCCACCCTAGAAGGCCGATTTTCTGCAATTCGGCACTGATTTTTGCTGGAATTATGCGTGTTGAGACACAATAACCGTGATTATTCATTCGGCATTTGGATAATGATCGCGAGCGGGCCAACACGGTTCTGCACAAAAAAATGGGGAATGAAATGACACAGATTTCCGACGTCTGTAAAAACAGCCGCGAAAGCGGCTTCGTGCTTGGCAAGCGCATGCGCATCTTGCCCGCAGCGGCACTTGCCACCTTGGCAGCCGTGACGACGGTGCTGGGCTATCCGGCAATCACGAAAGCCGAAACGCTTGATTACGCGAAAGAAAATGGCGTGACCATCGCAGTCGCCAACGAGCCGCCCTACATGCAGATGAACCCGGATGGTACACCAGGAGGCTGGGGTCCAGAAATGGATGCTGCCATTCTTAAAGAGGTTGGCGTCACGAAGTTCTCGGGACAACTCATGGAATACGGCGCAATGATACCTGCACTGCAGTCCAATCGTGCAGATTTAGCATCGAGCGGAGCTCTTTTCATAAAGCCCGAGCGTTGCGAAGCGGTCCTTTTCTCCGACCCCGTGTCTTGCAGCGGTGAAAGTTTGATCGTCGCGGCAGCGCTGCGCGAAAAAGTCAAAACATATGGTGACGTCGCTAATCAAGGCCTGAAAATTGGCGTATGCGGCGGCTGTACGGAGCAGAAGTTGGCGCTTGAAGCCGGGGTAAAGGAAGATGACATAGTTGTATTTCCAGACGGCGACAGCGGCATAAAACTTCTTGAAGATGGGCGAATTGACGTATTTGGCAATGATTCCGCGACGACGACAAACCTATTCAAAAGGCTTGACGCTGCAAAATGGAACTATGTTCGCATCGAGAACATCCGCTCCTGTGGGGGGGCAGCATTCAACAAGAATAGTGCCGAATTGCGTGACGCGTACAACGAAGGCCTCCGTAAGATTAGAGCAAATGGCACTTACATGGAAATCATGAAGAAGTACGGCCTGCAAGAGGACGCTCAGGGTGTAGAGACGGTCAGCACGCAGCAATTATGCAAGAATTAGACCGCGAGAATTGCAGCCGCTGGCTTCCGCTCTGATCCCAGTCAAACCGTGGTTAGCGCGCCGCGGTTTGACGTTGTACTTCCGGAGACTAATAATGAATCGCCCGATGGTGCAGTTTGATAATGTATGCAAGCGCTATGGCGCCCATGAAGTGTTGAGCAATCTAAGTTTTAAAGTTGCGTCAGGCGAAAAGTTGGCGTTGATCGGCGCATCCGGCTCAGGCAAGACCACTATCCTGAGAATCCTCATGACTCTTGAGAAGATTGAGGAGGGTAGTGTTCTTGTAAATGGAGGGCCGCTCTGGAGCCCGGAAACGTCGAGCCTTGGCCGCAGCCGAGCCGAGGCTCACCTTCACAAGATGCGGCAAAATATCGGCATGGTATTTCAGCAATTTAATCTTTTTCCGCATATGACGGTTTTGCGCAACGTAACGATGGCTCCTATTCTCAACCAGGGGCTTTCAGAGCAGGAGGCAATCGCATTGGCGATGGATCTGCTTAAGATGGTCGGTATGGATCACAAGGCAAAGGCGCTGCCGGCTGAATTGTCTGGTGGACAGAAGCAACGTGTCGCTATCGCGCGCGCCCTTGCGCTAAAACCGAAAATCATGCTGTTCGACGAGGTAACGTCGGCTCTCGACCCCGAACTAGTCGAGGAAGTTCTGAATGTCATGCGTAAGCTGGCGGTAGAGACAGACATGACAATGCTCCTCGTAACTCATGAGATGAGCTTCGCTCGTGATTTTGCTGATCGCGTGCTTTTCTTAGATGGCGGGAGCATCGTAGAAGAGGGACCGCCTCGGGAAATTTTCAGCAATCCGCAGCAGGATCGAACCAAACAGTTCTTGCGCAAGATTGTAGCCGCGGGGCTTAGTATTTAAATGTCTGGATCGATTGAATTTCTCCCGGCCATCCTTGCGGGAGTGGTCCTAACCATCCAGCTCACTCTGTGTGGAACCTTCCTCGCCGTAGTCACAGCGTTCGCGGTAGGCTTCGCGCGACTCTCCAACTTCAGCTGGTTGCGTATGTCAGCCAGATTTTTCATGGAGTTCTTCCGAGGCACCTCCATGGTCGTTCAGCTTTTTTGGGCCTATTTTGTACTGCCACTTTTCGGTGTGTCACTGACACCATTCGAGGCAGGAGTGCTTGTCCTCGGCCTAAACTCAGGCGCGTATATGTCCGAAATCGTCCGAGGTGGTATGCTTGCCTTACCGCTTGAGCAGTTTGAAGCGTGTATCGCGTTGAACCTTGGTCGTTGGCAGCGGCTGAAGTATGTACTTTTGCCTCAAGCTTTGCCACTGATGATACCGCCTTTCTCAAACAGTGTCATTGAGATCTTAAAGTCAACCTCTGTTGTGTCACTAATTTCTCTTTCGGAGATAACTTTCCGGGCCCAAACCGTGCGAGCTCAAACAGGCGATGCAGTTGTACCTTTTATAGCAATCCTGGTCGTTTACTTAAGTCTGGCGGTAATGTTGTCACGGATTATGCGGTTGGTTGAACATCGCCTCCGCTCCACATCAAGTGTTAGGGCCTAAGATGGAATGGAATTGGAAGTTTGCTCTAGAAATTCTGCCAAAGCTCATCGATGGCGCTAAAATAACCGTCTACGCGAGCATATTGGCGTCAATCGTTGCACTATTGATCGGTCTTGCTTTGGCGGTCGCAATGCGTTCGGCACACCCGATCGTTGCTTCCGTGGTTCGGGGTTTCATCGAGTTCATCCGAGGAACCCCGCTGCTTGTGCAGCTATATTTCACATTTTACGTGCTACCTGACATGGGTATCTATCTTAGCCCGCTTATGGCGGGCGTTCTTACTCTCGGCATTCACTATTCGAGTTATACGTCGGAAGTCTACCGCGCCGGTATCGATAACGTGGACCGGGGTTTGTGGGAAGCCGCAACGGCTTTAAACCTGACGCGCATACAGACGTGGCGGTATGTTATCATTCCRCAGGCCGTACCCCCTATGGTGCCAGTGCTTGGGAACTACATTGTTGCGATGTTCAAGGAAACGCCATTGCTTTCGATGATCACGGTGATCGAATTAATGGGGCAAGCACGAATTATTTCAAATATCCACTATCGGTACTTCGAGCCAATGACGCTTGTTGGGCTATTCTTTCTCGTGATCAGTATTCCGTCTGTTGTCGCTCTGAACTACATGGAGCGGCGCTATGGCACACTCCGCACAGTTCATCATAATAAGTCAGTATTTTGACCAGACCGCCTCTACTCGATTGTTGCGGCAGCAACTCGTAACTGACGGCTTGTTATTAATAGCCAAGCGAAGAAACCGAAGAAACTGGTCAGATGAATTATTGGCTGGCAGCTCATTCACCCGTGACGAACCGAAGGCGCCGGCTTGCAGTTTTCGAAATTGTATTTCTCACCACAGAGGACGATCGTAATTGAGCATAGCTCGGGAGGATCCCATGCAGCCCCTCGATTCAACTGTTATCTTTAACGGATCGACCGCGCCGTCGCGAAAAATTGTACGTATCGGACTCATTTTGATTTCCACGGATGAGGTAGGAGGCGATGCTTTTCGCGCTATCCTGCCGAGGGATGATGTCTCTGTTTTTGCGACGAGAGGTAGCTGCGAAGACGGCTGGGAAGGTTTCGCGTTTACGTCGTCCTTCACGGAGGTCGCTAACACTCTTCCGCCCGCGGATCGCCTCGATGTTCTGGCTTTCAGTTGCACCAGTGCCACCGTAGAATTGGGTATCGAAGGAGTGCTGTCAGAACTCAGCAATGCGCTGCCCGGACTTAAATACACGTCTCCGGCCATCGCCGCGATCGAAGCTTTAAAACAGTTTGGCGCGAAGAAGGTCGCGCTGCTAACGCCCTATCCGGTGAATGTGCATCGGTCGTTTGTTAGATTTCTAGAGATGCACGGGTTCGGCGTTTCGGCTAATGGAACATTTGATAAGTCTGCCGACGCAGAGATTGGAGAGCTGCGAAAAGAGTCCATTTTCGCTGCGGCTAAGTCGCTGGTAGAAGCTTCTGAGCCGGATGCTCTCTTCATATCTTGTACGGCCACGCCTGTGGTGGAACACATCGGTCAATTAGAGGCAGAGTTGGGCCTACCCGTAGTCACTAGCTCCCAGGCAATGGCTTGGGACGCCCTCCGCCTGGTTGGATACAACAGGCCGATCCCAGGGTTTGGGCGCCTTCTTGCGGCATCGCGCTGAGAAGCAAAGGGAGTGGCGCTGTCCAGCCGATAGATAAGTAACAGTTTTAACCGATAACACTTCTCCCCCTATGTGTCCGCCGCAGTGCCAAGCGGTTTGGTTGGCGCAGCGCTGCGGCGGACAAGCTTCATGTGTCGATACCGGCTTCAATCCAGAAGTGCCGTTTGAATCTTCCCCAGTATAGAGC
>NZ_JBFUFX010000028.1:0-12305 GCF_056403215.1 Mesorhizobium sp. P2_H9
CGGCAGGGCGCTTTTTGAGGCGCCTGACGGATCGGCAGGGCGCTTTTTGAGGCGCCTGACGGATCAAGCCTTATCACCTGGGAGCGAGAGCCGGAATTCACCGCATCGTCGGAAGGGGTATGGGGGGCCGTCTGCGATGCGCCTGAGGGCACTATAACGATGTTTTCCTTCATGGTTTGCCGGCAGCCTTTGCATATGTCGAAGGCTGCTATAACGGGTGCTTCGAGGCACCCCTCCGTTCAGCAAACTTGAACCGACCAGGATGAAGGCATCGATCATTTGTCAGAGCACAAGCAGGTCCGTCACAGCATCCAGACGCTTTCGCAACTGGCAGAGTCGCTCGTGTTTCACGCCGCCGATACATCCGATTGTCTGAAATCACACCAACGACGTAACTCTTGAGGTCCTGAACCTCCATCAATTGGTACAGACTTGCATGAACCAGTCAGTGAACGCGTCTACCGATCGGTCCGCATCAAGGGCACGCAACAGGTAGTAACTTTGATCTTCAAGCGTCGCGATATCCGACAGAACGACAAGGTCGCCTCGGGTTATTTCCTGTCGGAACACCTGGATTGGACAAAGTGCTACGCCGTGGCCAGCCATGATTGCGCCCGCCAAAAGGTTGAAATCCTGATAAATCGGCCCGCGTAGCGGTTCCACTCGCTTTATTCCTGCCTTCTCGAACCACTCCGCCCAACCATCCAAGCTTCCATCGTGGAGGAGGTCCGCGTCTTCCAATCCATTGCTGCGCAGAATCTGGGGCTTCTGTATCAAATAGTGGGCGCTCGCCACGGGCTTGTTCATACGCGAGAATAGCCTGACGGACCGACAAGCCTCGTTGTTTGCGCGGCTAAGGGTGATCAAGACATCGTGCTTGTCGGGATCGAAAGCTTCCTGTGAATGGGCATATTCAACGCGCATATCTATGTCCGGATGCATAATCAGGAAGTCCTGAACAGCCGGCACGAGCCAGCGCGCAGCAATTGAGGGGATGCAGCCGACAGACAGCGGACTTCTGCCGAGCGTGCGCTTTACCCGCCGGGTCGAGGCCGAGATAACGCTTAGGGCAGTCGACACTGCCTCGTAGAACTCCTCGCCGGCAGAGGTGAGGGCGATACCACGTCCGACACGCTTGAACAGCCGTTGCCCGAGCCAATCCTCTAATTGCCTGATCTGCTGACTGACCGCCGAATGCGTCACATTAATCTCGCGGCTTGCACCAGTCATGCTCGCCAGCCGAGCCGCGGCCTCAAACGCTCTCAGCGTGTTGAGTGGGGGCAGTTGCATCTGTAAGCGTGCCTTTCATATCTATTAGAAACGAACGTTTGTTCACGGCGCCGCAATCGTGCATTGTTCTGTTCCAAAGCGCAAGTTATGGCGTCGTTAGATTGTAGATGTCCTTACAGGTGGAAACATGTTTGTCCGATCGGTCAATGAGATTCAGGGAACGGCACAGGATGTCGATTGGGGCAATGGGAAAAGCTATCGCCTGCTGGTCGAGGCCGACGGGATGGGATTTGCTGTTTGCCACACCGTCGTGGCGGCCGGTACGGAATCCCTGCTCCATTACAGAAATCACTTGGAGGCCTGCTACTGCATTTCCGGTGAAGGCGAAGTCGAAGACATGAGCGGCGCCGTCTATCCCATAAAGGCCGGCGATATTTATGTCCTGAATGAACACGACAAGCACTACCTTCGCGGCGGCAAACATGCTGATCTCGTCTTGGTCAGCGTGTTCAATCCACCTCTGAAAGGCACAGAGCGGCATGACCTGAAGAGCGGCGAGGGCTCGTCATACTGAGTGGTCGAAGGCCGGCCGCGGCGGCCTTGGCGATCCTGCCCGTATCCTCTTTGAATAGCGCGCTGATGACGCTTTTGTATCAATGGCCTCTGTTTCACTGGGCGCCTGGGAACAAGATCAAGCAAACAAGAGTGTTACTCCATGCTGCGAGTACATAGCGGGCGTCGCTGCCGGAAAGCGGCGCAGTGGATCCTCAAAACGCAGAAAGAAGCACCCCATCGCATGCTAGGTTTGGCTCGTTGGCTAGGAGCTGTGCATGCGACTCCAGGAACGACGCATATCAGTGGGATTGGCCGCAACATAAAACAAACAAGGGAACTCAAATATGAAAACGTCTCGACGCGAGCTCATGAAAATCGGTGTGGCCGCTGGGGTAACGATCTCAATGCCATCGTTCCTGCGCGCGCAAACGACGGCAGCGCGTACCGTTCGGATGGTGATGGGTGACCTTCAAGTCTTCGACCCTGTTTTTACGACATCTGACATTACGCAGTTTCACGGTTTGGCGATCTACGACACCCTGTTCGCGTTAAATTCCAACCTCGAGGCGAAGCCGCAGATGGTGGGTAAGTGGACGGTGTCCGACGACAAGAAGACCTACACATTCGAACTGCGGGATGGGCTGAGTTGGCACGACGGCACACCGGTCACGGCAGACGACTGTGTGGCTTCGATCCGCCGTTGGGGCGAGGTAGATCCGTCTGGACAACTGCTGTTGGAGCGGGCTGCAGACATCTCGAAGAAAGACGCTAGGACTTTCGCCATAGCACTCAAGGAGCCGTTTGGGCTGGTCGTTGAGCTTTTGGCCAACACGGCGGGGCGCCCTCTCTTTATCATGCGCGAGCAGGACGCGAAACGTCCTGCGACCGAGCAAGTGACCGCCAATATCGGCTCCGGGCCGTTCAAGTTCAATGCGGCTCTTACCAAGCCTGGCTCAAGCGTAACCTACGACCGCAACGAACACTACGTACCTCGCCAGGAGCCGGCGAGTGAATATGCCGGTGGGAAGGTGGTAAACGTTGATCGTGTCATCTGGGACAACATAACGGATCCGCAGACCTCGGTAGCAGCTCTGCAAGCAGAGGAGACCGATTTCCTGCTGCAGCCGCCTGCTGACCTATACCCAGCAATCGCGGCCGACCCCAACCTTGAGCTCCAAGTTCTAGCAAAATCGGGTCAGGACTATTACGCGCGGATTAACTTCCTGCAGAAGCCGTTCGACAACGTCAAGGCCCGCCAGGCGCTGCTGAATCTAATCGACCAAGAGGCGTTCCTCAAGGTCATCTCTTCCGATCCACAATACGGGGGCACCATTACTTCGCTGTTTGGTTCTAAAACCGCCTATTCGAACGATGAGAATACGGGATGGTATAAGAAGGGTGGCAACCCGGAAAAGGCCAAACAGCTTTTCCAAGAGGCAGGATACGCTGGCGAGAAGGTCCTCATTCTCACGCCGACAGATTGGCCGGAGGGCAATAATGCGTCACAGTTTCTGGCAGCCTCCCTCCAAAAGATCGGGGTGAATGCCGAGCTTGCGCCAATGACCTGGAGCGAGCTGTCCGCGCGCCGGGGGAATAAAGGACCCGTAGAGAGCGGGGGCTGGAGCATCTTCATAACAACTCAATCTGATTTCAGTCTCGGCAACCCGATCGGTTCGTCCTTCTTTCTCGCGAATGGCGAAAAGGCTTGGTACGGTTGGCCGAAGAGTGACGAGTTTGAGGCTCTCCGTGCCAAATGGGCCGATATCGGAACGCTGGAAGAGCGCAAAGAATTGGCCCGCGAGATGCAGCGCGTTTGGTGGGACTTCGTAGGAACGGTGTTCCTGTGTCAAGCGCTGTCGCCGAGCGCACACCGCAAGGCCCTCACCGATCTGGTTAGCACTCAGGGAGAATATCGCCCGATGTGGAACATGAAGAAGGTCTGAGGCTGTTGGTCACCTACATCCTTCGCAGAATGCTGTCGACCATCGCCGTCATGGCGATGGTCGGAGTCTTTGTGTTCCTACTTCTCAGGCTCGCGCCCGGAGACCCTGCTACGGTTATCGCTGGAAGGTCGGCCACCGCGGAGATGATCGCTGGCATCCGACAGCAACTGGGATTGAATGATCCTCTGGCGGTTCAGTTCGTGCACTGGGTATGGAACATGCTTGGTGGCGATTTCGGCAACTCAATCTTTGCCGGACGACCGGTCCTCGAGCTTATCTCGCAGCGGCTGGAGCCGACCCTGTCCCTGTCGCTCCTGACGATGATCCTTTCGGTGACGGTTGGAGTTTCCTTCGGCATTCTCGCCGCGGCGCGTGCCGGCGGTCTCATCGACCGCATCCTCACTGCCTTTTCGGCGTTCAGCTATTCCGTGCCGGTGTTCGTCATCGGCTATTTTCTGATCTACTTCTTCGCCATTCGGACACACTGGTTGCCGGTTCAGGGATACGTCCCGATGGACCAGGGCCTCGGATCTTGGTTTGTACACCTGATCTTGCCTACCGTGGCCCTGGGCCTCGGCTTCATTGCCTTCATCGCCCGCGTCACGCGGGCGAGCATGCTTGAGGTTCTGTCGGAAGACTTTATGCGAACGGCCGCTGCCAAGGGTGCTTCGTCCTATGCCATGCTTTTCCACCATGCCTTGAAGAATGCCGGCGTGCCGATCCTGACCGTCATCGGCATAAGCTTTGCTTATATGATCGGCGGCGTTGTCCTCACGGAGACGGTGTTTAACATACCGGGCATTGGTCGGCTGGTCGTCGATGCGATCAACAATCGCGACTATCCGATCATCCAGAGTGTGCTCATCCTGACTTCGGGCCTTTACGTCCTTATCAACCTCACGGTCGATCTCGCCTACACGCTGATCGATCCGCGCATCCGGTATTAATTGTGACGCTCTCCTCCGCAACAGCTGAGACCAAGCCAACTTCCCCGTCGCGAGTATCCGGCTCGATCCGGTTCGCAAGGCGGTACCCCCTGGTCCTGCTCGGCGGCGGCCTGCTGGCGATCTTGATCGTCCTGGCCCTCACTGCCCCGTTTTTTGCAGGCGATCCCGTGAACATGGATCCGTTCAAGCGCCTTCAGCAACCTTCCGCCGAACTGTGGTTCGGGAGCGATAATCTGGGCCGGGACGTGTTTGCCCGAACGATCTTCGGCGCCCGGATTTCTCTTCTGGTGGGGCTGTTATCGGCAGCGCTCGCTGCCATGGCCGGGCTTCTGATCGGTGTCATCGCCGGCTACAGCCGCAGTTTCGACAACGTCGTCATGCGGGTCATGGACGGCCTGATGTCGATCCCGACGATTCTGCTGGCGATTGCCCTCATTTCTCTGACAGGCCCCGGAATCGGCATCCTGATCGTCGCCATTGCGATCCCCGAGACGCCAGCCGTGGCGCGGCTGGTTCGTTCGGTGGTTCTGGGTGTTCGCGACCGTCCCTATGTGGAGGCCGCGCTTTGCGGTGGCGCGCGCCTGCCCAAGGTGCTGTGGCGGCATATCCTGCCAAGCACCATTCCGCCACTCATGGTCCAAGGCGCTACCGTCTGTGCCAGCGCAATCATGACAGAGGCGGGGCTGAGCTTCCTTGGCGTGGGCGTGCCGCCGGAGATTCCGAGCTGGGGAAACATGATCGCCAGTTCGCGCCTGTATCTCGCCATCGCCCCGTTGACGATCTTCGCCCCCGGTGTCTGCCTCGCCGTCACCGTCCTTGCCGTCAACCTGCTCGGCGACGGCCTGCGTGACCTGTTTGATCCCCGCGCCAGGCGGAGGCGCTGACATGCAGATGCATCAAACCGCTGGCACTGACGTGCTTCTCGACGTTCGAAATCTCGAGACGCACTTTTACGGCGAAGACAGCGTCACCCGTGCGCTCGGTGGCATCAGCTTCCAGGTCAAGAAAGGCGAGACGCTTGGCATCGTCGGCGAATCCGGATGCGGGAAGAGCGTCACCGCCCTTTCTATTCTTCGGCTGCTGCCGAAGTTGGGCGCCAGGACCGTCGGCGGCGAGATCCGCTTTCACGGACGCGACTTGCTTGAGCTGTCCGATCGCGAGATGCGAAAGGTCCGCGGCGATCAGATCGCCATGATCTTCCAGGAGCCGATGACCAGCCTGAACCCGGTCTATACGGTCGGCCGCCAGATTGCCGAGGCGGTGCAAATCCACACGAAAGCGTCCCGCTCGGTGGCTATGGCAAAGGCAGAAGAGATGCTGTGTCTCGTCCGCATCGCGGACCCCGCGCGCCGCGTCAATAACTACCCCCATGAAATGTCGGGCGGCATGCGCCAGCGCGCCATGATCGCCATGGCCCTGGCCTGCTCCCCGGAACTGTTGATTGCCGACGAGCCGACGACGGCGCTCGACGTCACCATCCAGGCGCAGATCCTGCGGCTGGTCGTCGACCTGAAGGAGCGCATGGGAACGGCCGTGATGTTCATCACGCATGACCTGGGCGTCGTCGCCGAGACGTGCCAGCGCGTCATCGTCATGTATGCTGGCCGGATCATAGAACAAGCCAACGTCATCGATCTGTTTGCGCGTCCCGCGCACCCCTACACTCAGGGCCTCATGCGCTCGGTGCCCGATCCGCGGCGAGGTCGCCAGCACCGCCTTCCGGAAATTCCAGGCATCGTGCCAAACCTGCGCGAGCCTATTGTCGGCTGCAGCTTTGCACCGCGCTGCCCGTTCGCGATCGATATTTGCCGCGAAAAGGCACCCGTCTTTCGTGATGTCGGGGCAAATCACGCCGCCGCATGCTGGCGCGCCGAAGAGGTGATGGGCGCATGAACGGTCCTTTGCTGAAAGTCGAGAACCTGACCAAGCATTATCCGATCGGGGCGGGATTGCTCAAGAAGACAATTCCAGTGGTGCGGGCTGTGGAGGATGTGTCCTTTTCCGTCGAGACAGGAGAGACACTTTGCATCGTTGGCGAATCCGGCTGCGGCAAATCCACGGTTGCCCGGCTCTTGATGCGACTGACGGATCCAACGGTTGGACGTGTCCTGATCGACGGGACCGACATTGCCGATCTTAAGAAGCATGAGCTTCGCGCGTATCGCCGTCGCATGCAGATGGTGTTTCAGGATCCTTACTCGTCACTGAACCCGCGTCTGACCGCCGGACAGATCATCACCGAGCCTGTCGAGAATTTCGAGCGGCTCAGCCGTAAGCAGCGCAATGCGCTTGCCGCGGAGCTTCTCCAGAAGGTGGGGATGTCGCCGCAGATGAAGGACAGGTTTCCGTCCGAGTTGTCGGGTGGTCAGCGACAGCGGCTCGGCATCGCGCGGGCACTGGCCCTTAAGCCGTCGCTCATCATCGCCGACGAGGCCGTGTCAGCGCTCGATGTTTCCGTGCAGGCACAGATCCTGAACCTGCTCATGGATCTGCAGCAGCAGCTGGGCATCGCCTTCGTCTTCATCTCGCATGATCTCGGTGTCGTGGAGCACATCGGCCACCGCGTCGCCGTCATGTATCTGGGGCGGATCGTGGAACTGGCTACGTGCGAGGCGT
Source organism: Mesorhizobium sp. P2_H9 (assembly GCF_056403215.1). Taxonomy (NCBI): domain Bacteria; kingdom Pseudomonadati; phylum Pseudomonadota; class Alphaproteobacteria; order Hyphomicrobiales; family Phyllobacteriaceae; genus Mesorhizobium; species Mesorhizobium sp. P2_H9. The sequence goes on from NZ_JBFUFX010000028.1 coordinate 7,292, forward strand.
TGTTCGCCAAGCCCATCCATCCCTATTCCGAAGCGCTGATCGCGGCAGCACCTGTGCCGGATCCGATGCGGGCGCGGCTGGAGGTGCCCATCGAGGGCGAGGTGCCGAGCCCCATCAACCCGCCGAGCGGATGTGCGTTTCACCCACGTTGCCCGCTTGCGGTCGAGCGCTGCCGCCTCGAAGTGCCGCCGTTGGTGCCGATGGCAGACGGGCGGGTTGTGGCCTGTCATGTGCGCGCGCCGGCTACGGGCATGTCGGTTCCGCCGACCTTGGATGCCAAGTCTCTGCTCAGTGCTGCGGTCATGAAAGAGACCATACGGGTCTAACGTCTCAATAGCCTGGGACTGACACGGGCACCGGGTATCCATTCCACATCCGCTAGAAAGAAGAGAAAAAAGGGCCAATGGAAGAACATTCCCACGAGCACGATGGTCATCCAGATGGCGGGTATGACCTAATCGGATCGACCGCTACCAGCGTAGTGGACGGCTTCACGCTGGTGGCAGTCGGTGATCTGATTGTGACGCGGGCGCTCACAAAGGGTCATCATCCCGGCTTGAGCGAGGTTCTCGAGGTTCTTCGTAATGCCGATGTCACCTTCGGCAACATGGAAACCAACATCCTTGACATCCGATCGTTCGACGGAAGTCCGCAAGCCGAGCACGGCGGCGCCTATCACGTCAGCCTGCCAGAGCTCGGACCTGATCTGAAGGCCATGGGCTTCAACCTGGTGAGCTACGCCAACAACCACACCTTCGAGTGGGGTGTTGAGGGCATGCGCGAGACGTGCCGGGCACTCAATCAGAACGGGATCGTTTACGCTGGCGTTGGCGAAAATCTCGCGCAAGCCAGTGCCGCCCGTTTCCTGGAGACATCGCGAGGCCGCGTGGCGTTGGTATCGTTTGCCTCAACGTTTACGCCTATGTCTCGTGCGTGCGATCCTGCCGGCGAGGCGCCTGGCCGACCCGGCCTCAATCCCCTTCGTCTGGAAGAAAGCATCGTTGTCCCTGCCGCGATGCTGGAGAACTTGCGGCAAGTCCGCGATGCGCTGCCCAATTATCGGTCCGGCCATGACGATCCAAATCGCCTCACGCTGGCTGGAGCGACGTACAAGGCGGGCGACCAGGCCGGCTACAGCTACCAGCCCAATCCGAGCGATGTCGCCGATATTCTGCGCAACGCGCGCCAGGGCAAGCAGTTCGCCGATTTCTGCATCGTGACCAACCATGGGCATGAGCCTGGCAATTGGAGCCAGCAACCGCCCGACCATGAGCAATCCCTTGCGCATCAAATGATTGATGCCGGAGCTGACGCATACATCGTGCACGGGCCGCATCAACTGAGAGGCATCGAGATCTATAAGGGCAGGCCGATCCTCTACAGCGTGGGCAACTTCATCATGGACGACCTGCGCACGCCCGTCGGCGCCGACATGTTCGCGGCTTACGGCAAGGACCCACGGACCAACACCGATGCCGAGGTGACGTTGGCAGAGATGGCACAAGGATACGAGACCGATCCGGGATTTTCAGATCCGGTGTTCTACGAGAGCATTGTTGCCGTGAGCCGGTTTCAGGATAACCGACTTGCCGAATTGCGGCTCTATCCCATCGAGCTTGGACATGCTCGCAGATTTGCCAATCGCGGCGTCCCCCGACTCGCTGTCGGCCAGCAAGCAAGCCGAATTCTGGAGCGCCTGCGGACCCTGTCGAAGCCATTTGGAACTGAGATCGCCATCGAAGACGGCATTGGAATTATCGAGGGGTGAGTAGTGCATCAAGCCAACGCCGCGCGACGAGAAGCACAGCACCCTACGATCAAGCCGGTGAAGCTTGGAGCCGCGTCTCCGTAAGACACTCAAAGAATGAAGGGTCACCAAAATGTCGCAGGGCAGAGCCGCAACGGCTGATTCATTTGTGGTCTCGCCACAGAGTCGCGCGTCGCAGCCGAGCCAGCCGCTTGTTGCGGTCTCGGCGGATGTTCGGGAATTGCATAACTATCTTTGGCACGCGGCGCCCCAACAGTATCTTGAGGCGGCGGTCGCAGGGGCCGGGGTGTTTCCTGTGGTGGTGCCTTCATTTGGTGACCGGCTCGACTTTGACCAGCTCTTTGGCGCTGTCGATGGCGTGATGATAACGGGTTCAGGATCGAACGTGCATCCCGCGCTTTATGGCGGCGATGCGCATGAAGCGAATGGTCCTTATGACACAGCGCGGGATTCAACGACGCTGCCTTTGATCAGAAAGGCAATCGACCAAGGAGTTCCTTTGCTAGCCATCTGTCGAGGACTGCAGGAGATGAATGTGGCGTTCGGTGGCACGCTGGCAACCGAAATCCAGGATCGGCCCGCCGCACTTGATCATCGAGCGCCCCCGAGTGAAAGCCGTGATGAACAGTTTGCCATCCGCCAAGCGCTGATCGTCAAGCCCGGTAGCTGCCTTTCCAGGATGCTTGGTTCTGAAAGCGTCACGGTAAATTCGCTGCACCGCCAAGCGATCGATCGCCTGGGAACCCAGCTCGAGGTCGAGGCTGTTGCCGAGGATGGAGCTGTGGAGGCGGTGTCGGTGCGGAATGCACGGGGCTTCGCGGTCGGCGTCCAGTGGCATCCTGAATATTGGGTGAAATCCGACGAAACATCGGCGCGCATTTTTCGCGCATTCGGAGAAGCAGTGCGTGCCCACGCAGCGAGCAGGATCGCCTAACGAGAGCTGTAGAATAAGAACAAATCTCAAAGTCTGACACAGGGTTCCGGTATTCGGGTCATTTGAAATTCAGCCCCTACGTCAGGCTATGAGTATACATAGGAATAGTTTGATGACACAGCCTCCACTCTTCCCGCCGCTCTTTTCCATCGAGGAATTCCGCTCTCGCCTCGCGGCATTGCGTAGCATCATGGCTGATCGGCGGATTGACCTACTTATCGTGGACCAATCCGAACATAGGGCGTATTTCAGCGGTTTCTGGTCGACTGCGGCCATGTACCAAGCCTTGCTTATTCCGATTGACCAAGAGCCGGTCGCAGTCATCCGGGGCCTCGATGCTCCGTGCTTTAGCGAGGCGAGTCGGTTCAGTGAATGCGTGGCGTTTGCCGATAATGAAAATCCGATCGAGGTCRTGGCAGAGACGATCAATAGCCGCGGTTTTGGGAGCTCTGTCGTCGGCGTTGAACGCGACAGCCATTTCCTTACCGTAAACCGAGCATTGGAGCTCGAGGCCCTGCTACCAAGTGCCAAGTTCGTTGATTTCTCACGTTTCATATGGGAAATGCGGCTGGTCAAATCCCCGCTTGAACTTGCCTGCCTCAAGGTGGCCGCCGAGATCTGCGACCGCGCAGCCGCTGCCGCCTTCGAAATAGCTCTGCCTGGAGTAAAGGAGCGTGAGGTTTTCGCAGCCATGACCAGTGAAGCGTGGCGCAACGGCGCGGATAATGCGCAGGTCGCCGTCATCTCGTCTGGACCTTCGACATCGTTTCACGCCTCACTCAGCGACCGCGTGTTGGAGGAGGGGGACATCGTGTTTGTGGAACCAGTCCCCCACTTTCGCGGCTACACCGCGCGATTGATGCGCCCCAAAGCAATCGGTGCGCCGACGGATGAGCAAATCCGGGCAGCTGAAACGTTGATACGGATTCAAGACGAACAATTCCGCACCATGAGGCCTGGCGCAAATGCAAAGGATGTCGACCGGGTTGTTCGCGAGGGGACCTTGGCGGCTGGACTGCGCGACAGCTACACCGGTATCACCGGTTATACGCTCGGCCTCAAGTGTTCTCCTCGCACCAGTGATTTCACTCGCATCTTCCTTGGAGACAGCAACTGGCAGCTGGAGGAAAACCAAGTCTTCCACATGTACACCTCTGCAAAGGGCCTGCCGTTTAGCGAAACGGTCGTCGTTACACCCGATGGCGGGAAACGCCTAACGACAATGGAACGAAAGCTCTTCTGCTGACCTCCATCATTGGGGACTACCCATGACGGCACGTAGCTGAGCCATGATGCTTGGAATGGGTTAGAGGGTACGGGCGTCGCCGACCGGCAACCTTCAAACGCAATATTAACAGATCTATTCGAAGGAGGTGCAAGTGACGACCCTGGGTGTTTTGTGCCTATCGAACGATGGCGACTATACTGGTCAGAACCCTGACTTCGGCCTAGGTATTGCCGACCCACGCCGCTACGAATCCGCACCAGTATGGAAGCAAGTCCCTGGAGCTTGGGCCAGCAATGTTGTCTTGGGGGACGCTGCTTGTGAGAGTGCTTATGTAAAGGCAGCGCAAGAGCTTGTAGAGGAAGGGGCTCGTGCAATCACATGTGACTGCGGCTTTACAGTGCGATATCAGCATGCAATTGCGGCAGCCGTACCCGTGCCAGTATCGACGTCGAGCCTTCTTCTACTTCCCACGCTGTTGTCCAGTGTGGCTGCAAACAAGAAAATCGCGGTACTCACTGCGGATTCACGATGCATGGATGCCGGCATTATGGATACGCTAGGTATCACGCAGCGATCGCGATTGATTGTCGAAGGGCTCGAAGGCACGGCGACCTACTCCTACATGTGGGCCGAGAGAGGCAAGATAAATGTAGACAAAGTCTTGGCGGATACGGATGACATCATCGCCCGTCTCCGTCAGTGGGAGACTATTGGGGCTGTCCTTTGTGAGTGTACAATATTTGTAAGGGTCTCGTCTCGAATACGAAGGGCCACCCGATTGCCTGTATATGACGCCGCAAATAACGCAGCGCTCCTTATGGCGGCGGTCGGCTAGCCAGCCCTTTGCCCATAGATCTCGTACCACACGGATAGCAGGCTGCAGTGTCTGACGCGCGGATCTCGAACGAGCATGCTGCCACCCTGGGCAGCTGTCAAACTTTGATTATCAGGTTTGGATAACCCGCCGACCTTGAAGGATGAAGTGAGGAGCATAACACGACAATGCTGACCAACGATCTACTGTCGCCAGAAGAGCGCGAAGCCGTCATCGAAATGCGGCATGCCATGCATCGGGAACCTGAAC
>NZ_JBFUFX010000029.1:0-11058 GCF_056403215.1 Mesorhizobium sp. P2_H9
GGGAGGGACCGGACGGCAGCGGCAAGCAGTGACCTAGCCTAATTCAACCAGCTTCTCGCAAAGCGCTCAAATTCCTATGGCTTCATAGGCGGCTGCAATCCTGCGAATTGACGCCACATAGGCGGCAGTCCGGTAGTCGCCAAGCTCCGGCTGTTCCTCAAGCAGATCGGCTATGTTTACCCAGGTGCTGCGCATCACGTCCTCCAGACCGGAGCGGACAAGATCGATCTCGGCGCCCCCTTCCAGGAATTCGTCGCGCAAGTCGGCCGGGAATGGGTTGCCCGTCATCCGCTCGAGCGCTGTCGCGATTGTCAGGTTGCGTCGCTCGCGGCGCCGTCTCTCCATCAGCCCGAAGGGAATGTGCGTGAGGTTTTTCACCCACTCGAAATAACTGACAACGACGCCGCCCGCATTGACATAGAGGTCGGGAAGGATTGTCACGCCTCGCGAGCGCAGTATCTGATCGGCCTGGAAGGTGACCGGCCCATTGGCGGCTTCGACGACGAGACGCGCCTTGATGCGCTCGGCATTCTCGCTGTCGATGGCATTTTCCATCGCCGCGGGGATGAGGATGTCGCATTGCTCCTGGATGCCCGTCATGTCGCCCGCAAACGATTCGGCACCAGCAAAACCAAGGATGCTGCCGGTGCGTATGAGATGCTGCTTCAGCGCCTCAACGGCAATGCCTTCAGGGTTGGCGACATAGCCGTCGCGCTCGGCAACGACAATGATCCGCGCGCCATCTTCTTGTGAGAGAAACTTGGCTGCATGGTAGCCCACATTGCCAAACCCCTGAACGACGACAGTGGCCCCGCCCAAGTCGCGCCTTCCAACAATCCCCGGCGTACGCGGATCACGGAGATAACTTTGAATGGCGAACTGCACCCCCCGGCCAGTCGCCTCTGTTCGGCCAGCGATGCCGCCTTTCGAAAGCGGTTTTCCGGTGACGCATGCGCGTGCGTTGATGACATCAGTAGGATTTGCCCGACGGAACTCATCCATCATCCAGGCCATTTCCCGCTCACCGGTGCCGATGTCGGGGGCGGGAACATTCACACCAGGGCCGATAAGGCCACGCTTGTTGAGTTCCTGCGTGAACCGGCGCGTGATCCGCTCGAGTTCTTGGGGTGTCCATTCGCGTGGATCGATCTTGAGCGCGCCCTTCGACCCCCCGAAGGGCACGTCTACAAGCGAGCATTTCAGCGTCATCAAGGCGGCCAGTGCCTCGACCTCTTCGGCATCGGCATTGGAGGCGTAGCGAATACCGCCTTTTACAGGTTCGCAGTGTTCGCTGTGAACCGATCGCCACCCCACGAAGCTGTGCATCCGGCCGCGCAGCCGCACGCCGAAACGGACCGTGTAGGTCGAGTTGCACTGAATGATCCGCTCCGATAGCCCCTCCGGAAGGTCAAGGAAGGACATGGCATGGCGGAAGTGCTGGTCAACGCTTTCCAGAAACCCGGCAGAGTTGCCCTGCGTCACGCACTGCGGCGTTGGGACAGAACCACTTGCATTGACGGTTTCGGGGAGCAGGTTCGCATGCACTTGATGTTTCCTCCTAGGACCGGTCGGACGGGCTCTCATGCCTTCGGACCGCCCTCTCAATCAGCAATTTTGGGGCACAAATCACGTCTCGCGGCCAGCTGTCGACGCCCCTGTTTGAAAGCACTCAGGTGATTTCACTTTGGATTGTGGCACCGCCTGCCGCTTGCTGATGAGAACTGGCGCACTGCCCAGCATAACCGTTCAACGCCTGCTGCCCAGCGATTACTAAGCTCTCGTCAGCCCGGTTACCTCCTGTTGATGCACACGACCTTCGGCTGCGTCATCTCTTCGTAGGCAAAGCGAACGCCTTCCCTGCCCATGCTGCCGTATTTGAAGCCGCCGAAGGGCATGGCGTCGAAGCGGTAGTCGGAGGAATCGTTGATCATAACGCCGCCAGCCTCGATCCTGCTTGCCGCTTCGAGTGCAACATTGAGATTGCTGGTGAAGATGCCGGCATGGAGGCTGTATTCGGGCTCGTTGGCCAGCGCGATGGCTTCATCGAGCGTGTCGAAGGGGGCGAGCATGACGACAGGCGCGAACACCTCCTCGTGCCACAGGGCGCAGTTTCGAGGGGTGCCTTCCAGCACCGTGGGATGATAAAGCGATCCATCGCGGCGGTGGCCGCACAGCAGCTTGGCTCCAGCGGCAATAGCATCATTGACCGCTGCTTCGGTGCGCTCGGCCGACTGGGTCGAGATCATCGGACCGACATCCGTGTCCTCGCGCGTAGGATTTCCAGCGTTGAGCTTTTTTGTTCCAGTGACGAAGGCATCACGGAACCGCTCATAAAGAGCCGCCTCAACCAGAATGCGCTGGGCGCCAATGCAATTTTGTCCAGCGGCCCAGAACGCGCCGGATACGCAGCCTTCAACCGCTTTGTCGAACTCACAGTCATTCATCACGATGACCGGGGCATTGCCGCCAAGTTCCATCGCAAGTTTCTTCAGTCCTGCCGAACGGCTGATCGCCTCGCCGGTCGCAAATCCACCCGTAAACGAAACCATGCGGACGTCGCGGGATGTGATCAAGGCCGTGACCAGCTCCCTGTCACCATGAAGAACGGTGATGACCTCCTGAGGCAGGCCGGCTTCCAAAAGCGCCTCGACAAGATTGATTGCGGAAAATGGCGTCAAATGCGACGGCTTCAGCAGGACGGCGTTGCCACCTGCGATCGCTGGACCGAGCTTATGAGCCACCAGGTTCAGCGGATCGTTATACGGGGTGATTGCCGCGATGATGCCAAGTGGCTCGCGCGTAAACCAGCCCTGGCGGTGTTCTGATCCCGCGAACGCATCGAAGGGCACGATCTCGCCGGCGTTGCGCTTGGCTTCTTCTGCCGAGAGCTTCAGCGTATTGACGCAGCGACTGACTTCCTTGCGTGCCTGACCGATCGTCTTTCCGGCTTCGCGGACAATGGTTTCGGCAAAGACATCGCGCTTGCGCTCGACAATCTGCGCAGCACCTTCAAGAATAGCGGCGCGGCGGTGCCTGGGCAAGTCGCGCGAAAGCTCTGCACCACGCCGGGCACGGGCGAGACATTCGCCGGCATCGCCTGCATCCGTGACGTCGATCGAGCCAATCAAAGACCCGTCAAAGGGGTTGTAGACGGATTTGGGCGGCAAGCCCGCTTTGATATGAAGCTTGGCAGCTGTCATAGGCTACCCTTCCCTTCTGTTATGACGCCGGCGTTTACGGTCGGTATTCCTTGGTCAGGGCAGGTCTTGGACCCGCCCTGTTCTCATGGTGATGCGGCAGATGGTGACAATCGGTTCAAGCAATTGGGCCGGGAATGCCCCGGCTGCCAAGGTTCAGATTTGCTGGCCCTCCCGGACGAGCTCATCCATCACGAAGCGGACCGCGCTTTCGGCAATTGCAACGATTTCCTCGACTTCCGACTTGGTCGTCACGAGCGGCGGGGCAAAGCCTAAAATGTCGCCGTGCGGCATGGCGCGCGCTATGAGGCCCCGGTCCCGGGCTGCCTTGGAAATCCGCGCCCCAACCTTGAGCGCCGGATCAAAACGCTTGCGATTGTTGCGGTCAGCTACGAACTCGATCGCGCCCATGAGGCCGACACCTCGCACTTCACCGACGATCGGCAACTGCGCGAATTTCTGCTTCAGCTGCGCCTGGAAAAATGCGCCGACGTCGCGAGCATTACCGGGGAGATCTTCTCTCTCGACGATGTCGAGAACCGCGTTGGCAGCGGCGGCGCCAATGGGATGACCTGAATAGGTATAGCCATGCGAGAAAGCGCCTACCCTGTCAGCGCCGTCTTCCAGCACCTTGTAGACCTTCTCGCCGACGATCGCCGCCGAAAGCGGGAAGTATGCAGAGGTCAGGCCCTTGGCGACGGTGATGAGGTCAGGCTCGATGCCGTAGTGTTGTGAGCCGAACATGGAGCCTGTGCGACCAAAACCGGTGATGACTTCATCAGCGATCAGCAGCACGTCGTGCTTCTTCAGCACAGGCTGGATGGCTGCCCAATACCCTTCCGGCGGCGGCGTGATGCCCCCGGTGCCAAGCACAGGCTCGGCGATGAAGCCGCCGACATTGTCGGGACCGAGCTGCTCGATCAATTGGTCAAGCTCGGCGGCGCGGCGGGTAGAGAATTCTCGTTCAGTTTCGCCGGGCTGCGCACCCCAATAATGATGCGGCGCGCCCGTGTGCACGACCTGCGGCAGCGGTAGGTCCATATGGTCGTGATAGAAGCTCATCCCGGTCATCGAGCCGGAGACGACGCTGCAGCCATGATAGCCGCGCTCACGCGAGATGATCTTCTTCTTGGTCGGCTTGCCGCGCAGGTTGTTGTAGTACCAGACGAGCTTGGCCTGCGTCTCATTGGCGTCCGACCCGGACATGCCGTAGAACACCTTGCTCATCTTGCCCGGCGCCATCTTCACCAGACGGTCGGAAAGAATTGCCAGTTCATCGGTCGTGTGCGCCGCGTACGAATGGTAGTAAGCAAGACGATAGGCCTGACGTGAGATCGCCTCGGCGACTTCGGTGCGGCCGTAGCCGACATTGACGCAGTACAGACCCGCAAAGCCATCGATCAGCTGGTTGCCATAGGCGTCCTGGATCCGGATCCCCTTCCCGGTCTCGATGATTGTCGGCTCGCCAAGCTTGCCGCTGGCAAAGTCCTTGAGCTGCGTGAAAGGATGCAGGACCGAATTGCGGTCCTTTTCGGCGATGTCTTTGATGTCGATGGTCATTGTAAATCCTTCAAAATGCCGTGCGGGTTGTCTCTCCAGTTCTGTGTGAACCGGGCCGTGAAGCGGCCAGACTGTTTGCTAACTTCCGTACCGCCCTCTGAGACTCGTAAGGCATAACTTAGCCAATTCGCGACCGCGGTTGACGGCGCAGTTGCGGCCTGCTAGGCAGAAATTCTGCAGAATATACCTCGTATCGCAGGATTTCGACCCAATGGAACTTGACCATGCCGACCTGGCACTCCTGGAGGCCGTTCAGCATAACAATCGTTTGACCTCCGAGGAGCTCGCAAGCATTGCAAACCTTTCACCGACAGCGTGCCAGCGCAGACTGAAGAAATTGCGGGAAGCGGGCGTAATCGAGGCCGATGTGTCGATCGTGTCGCCGAAGGCGGTGGGTCGACAACTTACCATGATCGTCTTGGTGTCGCTCGAACGTGAGCGGGCAGACATTGTGGATCGATTTAAAGCTGCAATTCGCAAAACCAAGGATGTGATGCTTGGCTATTACGTTACGGGGGATGCTGATTTCATCTTGATCGTGACGGCGAAGAACATGGAGGATTACGAGCAGTTTACTCGCCGATTTTTCTACGAAAATCATGATATCAAGGGCTTCAAAACCATGGTCGTCATGGACCGGGTTAAGGCAAGATTCTCTTTTCCTATCCAGGAGTAACCAGAAAGCGGCAGATCTGGCCCTTCTACAAGGCCACCAATAGCTGGTGCTGAGAAGCGACCGCGTATCCCCTGTAGTGACCCCAACAAGGAAATCGAGCTCGCTCTCTGGCAAGGTCACGATCAGGATTTCATCCGGCGTCGCTCGCGCCCATGGTTGCTGAGCTTCTCTCGTCCACCAGACAATGGGTGCCAGACGTACACATGAGGATTTTCGAAGGGGCGTCCGGTTCGTGAAGTTATCAAGCTTAACGGATATCCTTTGGCGGTCCAGACATATGTTGGTAATTTTTGCGATCCGGTTGAACATGTAAATAGCCAGGTGAGCAAGTCACTTGAACGTTGTTTTTGAGCTGGACTCGCTGCTCAACACTATCGACATGATTATAGACAGGAAGGTTAGCGCCACACTCTTGGACTTTTCTGTGCAGCGTAAAGTCTCACTAAATCAGGTCAGGATTGTCAGAATTGTCGATCCTGTCATCACGAGGTCTATAGTCCTTCGCGTTAGCCCAAGGCACGAACGATCATCGCAAGTGGCGGCAGTGCGGAGGCTTGTCTAGCAAGCCGTTCAGCAAGTGGCACAGGTTGGTAAATGGTCAACGCCCTGCGCTAAGGTCGAGGCTCCTCGGAGAAGTTTGGGTCGCTATAAGTTGAGAAGCGTTCGCATTCTCTTGGGCCTACTAGAACACGACGCGCATGACGATCCTCGCGTCATAGCGAGACGATGCCGGCCTTCTCCAGCTTGCGAAGCCGCATCCAGGCGACAGCCCGACCTGTTCGGCCAGCACCAGCTTGGTGATGCGCCCGTCGCGCTGGATGGCGTCGAGGATTTTCACGTCGATCGGGTCGAGTTTCGCGGCAGTCATCGGTATCCACTTTTTCGTCTACAGTACTGATGGCGCATTATTTCGATTGTCAATTGCACTGATTTCGATCTCTAATAAGTCATGACATTGTGGCAACCCGATCCCACACTCATCCGGCGGCCAGCCTATCAATCGCTTGCCGACCAGTTCGCGCGAGCCATCCATGATGGCCGCCTTGCCAATGGCGCGCGGTTGCCGACGCATCGCCGGCTGGCCGACGATCTCAAGCTCTCTGTGCAGACGGTCAGCCGCGCCTATGAGGAACTGATCCGGCGTGGCCTGATTTCGGGCGAGATCGGCCGCGGCAGCTTTGTCCAGACGCAGCGCCGCGAGCCGGAGCCGCCCTATCTGCCGCAGCGCCTCGGCGATGTCATCGATCTTTCGATCCTGAAACCGGTGTGCGAGCCGATGCATCTGGAGCGGCTGAAACAGGCGCTGGGCTGGCTGTCCGAAAATTTGCCGTCGAGTTCGGCGCTGTCGTTCCGGCCCAACATGGTGTTTCCGCGCCACCGCGCTGTGGCGGTCGAATGGCTGAAACTGTGCGGGCTCGATGTCTCCGCTCAGAACATCAGCCTGACCAACGGCGCCACCGCCGGCATGACGGTGGCGCTGATGAGCGTGGCGCCGCCGGGGTCGACCGTTGCCACCGAGGCGATCGGCCACCACACGCTGGTGCCGCTGGCGCGCTATCTCGGCTTCAACCTCGAGGGCCTGCCGATCGATGATAAGGGCCTGATCCCGGAGGCGCTGGACGAGGCCTGCCGGCTGTCGGATATCCGCGCTGTGTTCGTGCAGCCTTCGGTGATCAGTCCGACGGCAACGCTGATGGATGCACGGCGGCGCGAGGAAATCGCGGCGGTTGCGCGCAAGCACGACATCGCCATCATCGAGAACGACGTGCTGGGTCCTTTGGTCGAGGACCGGCCGCCACCGGTCGCCGCCTTTGCGCCGGAGCGCACGCTTTACGTCACCTCCTTCACCAAGATCACCGTGCCCGGCCTGCGCATCGGCTATCTCGCCGCGCCCGACCGCTATGTCGCCGCCGTCGCCAACCGGCACCTGGTCTCGAACTGGATGGCGACGCCGCTGGTGGCTGAGATCGCCACCAAATGGGTGACCGACGGCACCGCGATGGAGCTGGTGCGCTGGCAGCGAGCGGCATTGCGGCGTCGGCAAGAGATTGCTGCCGAGGTCCTTTCCGGCATCGACTATCGTGCTCATCGCGAGGGCTTGCATTTGTGGCTCCAGCTTCCCGGCGATCGCGCGGAGGAGAGTTTCGTCGCGCAGGCTCGTCTGCAAGGCGTGGCGATCGCGCCCGGCACATCCTTCCGCATTTCCGACGCACCATGGCATCCGGCGGCGCGCATCTCGCTGGGCTCGACCACCGAGGGCGAACTGCGCGCCGGTCTTGGCGTTGTTTCCAGATTGCTGCTCGGTGATCCCGAGCACCTGCTGCTGGCCATCTAGGTAGAATAGCTTTACCGGCCAGAATAATTGTCATGATATTATTTTATCAATTGACATGATTTTACCCATTCCGCATCGTCAAGGCCAGAGGCTTTTCTAGGACGGGGAACTGCAGGGCCCACGCCCATCATCAAGACCCGATGCGCTTTCGAGAAGCTTCGGCAGCTTCAAGGCCCGGCGAGAAGTTGGCCCGGGTCGGTGCGTCGGGCTCCGGTAAGACGACCATCCTGCGCATACTGATGACGCTGGAGAGGATCGACGGCGGCCACATTCGATCGTTGGCGAGCAGCGCAATTGCCACGCTCGCTCGCGACCGGGCGCGGGCGGCCAATTCGGGGACCAATTTCGAAAGCTGATGCTGGCCGCGAGGCCCAACAAACGAGGACCAAGAACGATGCAGCCAAACCTGAAATTCTCGCGGAGCGAATTCGGAGATCGCCTCGCCAAGACGCGCAAGGCTATGGAGGCGAAGGGCGTCGATCTGTTGATCGTCAGCGACCCCTCCAACATGGCGTGGCTGACCGGCTATGATGGCTGGTCGTTCTATGTCCACCAGGCAGTGATTGTCCCGCCGTCTGGCGAGCCGGTCTGGTACGGCCGCGGCCAGGATGCCAACGGTGCCAAGCGCACCGCCTATCTCGCACACGACAACATCGTCGGCTACGCCGACCACTATGTGCAGTCGACCGAGCGCCACCCGATGGATTTTTTGGCAAGCGTGCTCAGTGATCGCGGCTGGGGAAAGCTGACCATCGGCGTCGAGATGGACAATTACTGGTTCTCCGCTGCCGCTTTTGCCTCACTGCAAAAGCATCTGCCCAACGCCCGCTTCGTCGACGCGACCGCGCTGGTCAACTGGCAGCGCGCGGTGAAGAGCTCGACCGAGATCGACTATATGCGCAAGGCCGCGCGCATCGTCGAAGCCATGCACCAGCGCATCGTCGACAAGATAGAAGTCGGCATGCGCAAATGCGATCTCGTCGCCGAAATCTACGATGCCGGCACGCGTGGTGTTGATGGCATTGGCGGCGACTACCCTGCGATCGTGCCGCTGCTGCCGTCGGGCGTCGACGCCTCGGCGCCGCATCTGACCTGGGACGACCAGCCGATGAAGCGGGGCGAGGGCACCTTCTTCGAGATCGCCGGCTGCTACAACCGCTACCACTGCCCGCTGTCGCGCACCGTCTTCCTCGGCAAGCCGACGCAGGAGTTCCTCGATGCCGAGAAGGCGACGCTGGAAGGCATGGAGGCTGGGCTTGCGGCGGCGAAACCCGGCAACGCCTGCGAGGACATCGCCAATGCCTTTTTCGCCGTCCTGAAGAAATACGGCATCGTCAAGGACAACCGCACCGGCTATTCGATCGGCCTGTCCTATCCGCCGGATTGGGGCGAGCGCACCATGAGCCTGCGCCCCGGCGACCGCACCGAACTCAAGCCCGGCATGACCTTCCACTTCATGACCGGCCTGTGGCTGGAGACGATGGGATTGGAAATCACCGAATCCATCCTGATCACCGAAACCGGTGTAGAGTGCCTGGCCAATGTGCCGCGCAAACTGGTGGTGAAGAATTGAGCCCGATGTCCAGCCTCCGCCCGTCGCCGATCGCGCCGACCGTCGATTTTGAGCGCGACGGCGTCCAGCATGGTTTCCTGCGCCTGCCCTACAGCCGCGACGATTCGGCCTGGGGCTCGGTGATGATCCCGATCTGCGTCATCCGCAACGGCAACGGGCCGACGGCGCTGCTCTCCGGCGGCAACCATGGCGACGAGTATGAGGGGCCGCTGGCGCTCTACGATCTCGCCCGCACGCTCGATCCGAAAGACGTCAGCGGCAGCGTGATCATCGTACCGGCGATGAACTATCCGGCCTTCCGCGCCGGCACGCGCACGTCGCCGATCGACAAGGGCAACATGAACCGCAGCTTTCCCGGCCGGCCGGACGGCACGGTGACCGAAAAGATCGCCGACTATTTCCAGCGCGAATTGCTGCCCCGCGCCGACATCGTCTTCGACTTTCACTCTGGGGGAAAGACACTGGACTTCGTGCCGTTCTGCGCCGCCCACACTTTGCCCGACAAGGCACTGGAGCAGAAAGCTTTCGACGCGGTGGAAGCCTTTTCGGCGCCCTTCTCGATGCGCATGCTCGAGATCGACGCTGTCGGAATGTACGACACGGCGGCGGAGGAGATGGGCAAGGTCTTTGTCAGCACCGAGCTTGGCGGCGGCGGGACTTCGCGTGCCCACACCGTGCGGATCGCGCGGCGCGGCATTCTCAATGTGCTGCGCCACGCCGGCATTGTTGCCGGTGCGGTCGAGAAGGCCTCGACGCAATGGCTCGATATGCCGTCGGGCGATTGCTTCTCCTTCGCCGAAGACGACGGCATGATCGAAACCATGGTCGATCTCGGCGAACCTGTGAACGAAGGCGCGGTGCTGGCACGCATCCATTCCACCGGCCGCACCGGCATCGCTCCGCAGGAAATCAAAGCAAAAATGTCCGGCCTGCTGGCGGCCCGGCATTTCCCCGGCCTGGTCAAAGCCGGCGACTGCGCGGCGGTCGTAGCTCAGCGCGTGGAGTTGCGAACTTCGTAGCGCAGAACGGGCCTGTTGGAGGCCGACAGACAGACAATGTAGACGATGCCGCCGGTATCGCCTTCGCCGATCATAGCCGTCTTCATAGGATCGTAAGGCACTTTGCGAGGAGCACCGCCCAGCGTCTTGAAGGCCCAGAGCGCAAGACAGTCGGCAGATCCTTGCCCAGATAAGGCGAATGAAGCCAAGCACCGTGGAGAATAGCCGGACGATTCTCGGCGTCGTCGGCTCATCGGTAAAGACGACATTGAACTGGGCGAAGTCGACCTATGACTGCTCGCCGGGCCGGGTCTTGAAGCGAACGTCGTATCCACGCTCGGCCGCGGCAGGACGGACGTCGCGCAGGAAGTCGGTGACGGCCGTGTAGCAGCCGCCATAGCTGAGGTCCTTCAGTTCCCGGAAAAGCCGGCTGCCGGTGAGCCCGGGATATCGCGTGACGCGTTCGCGAAGATAGGCCGTGAAGGGATCGATCCCCGCCTGACGCGGCTTGCGCGGTTCGTAGGCCGGAGCCTCGAGCCCGCGCTCAACGCTCAACGCATTTGCACACGATCCCGCTCTCCCAGGTGATCGCCGACACCGACCGGCCCTGCCGATGCAAATCAAGTATCATCATCATCTCCCCGATCTTGACCACCGAAATCCCTCTCCCGACCATCAGGAGAAGCATCAACGATCACGCGCCGCCGGTCTCCCGGAGC
>NZ_JBFUFX010000030.1:0-8599 GCF_056403215.1 Mesorhizobium sp. P2_H9
GTCATGGACGACCGAGCGGTTCTGGGTCAGCGTCACCGAGCCGGTGGCATCGACGCTGATCAGGAAGGCGACGGTGCCGGTGTCGTTGGCCAGATAGCCTTCGACCTCGCCGCTGCCATTGAGGCGCAGCAGGATGTCGTCGCCGCTGATCGTGTCGTTGAGGCCGCTGTCGGCACCCGCGCTCTTGACGTCGAGCGCATAGGTGATGGCATCGGCGTCCTGGACAGTGTCGTGGTCGCTGTCCTTGAAGCCGTCGGTGCCGAACGCGGCGCTGAAGATGTTGGAGAAGTCGGTCGATGCGGTGTCGGTGATGTCGGTGTCGTCGGTGGTCAGCGTCGGCACCGTGCCGTCCGCCGTGATGCTTGGCCCGTCATCCTCGAAGGTGAAGGCGTCACCGATATTGGCCGTCGCGTCGGCGGTGTCGCCGTCACCATCGGTGGCGGTCGCGGTTAGCGTCACCAGGTCGGCCGCGGCCAATACCGCCGCCGAGCCACCGCTCTCCACCGGATCGCTCGCATCGTCATGGACGACCGAGCGGTTCTGGGTCAGCGTCACCGAGCCGGTGGCATCGACGCTGATCAGGAAGGCGACGGTGCCGGTGTCGTTGGCCAGATAGCCTTCGACCTCGCCGCTGCCATTGAGGCGCAGCAGGATGTCGTCGCCGCTGATCGTGTCGTTGAGGCCGCTGTCGRCMCCCGCGYTCTTGACGTCGAGCGCATAGGTGATGGCATCGGCGTCCTGGACAGTGTCGTGGTCGCTGTCCTTGAAGCCGTCGGTGCCGAACGCGGCGCTGAAGATGTTGGAGAAGTCGGTCGATGCGGTGTCGGTGATGTCGGTGTCGTCGGTGGTCAGCGTCGGCACCGTGCCGTCCGCCGTCACTGACGGGCCGTCGTCATCGACATGCAGCTTGTCGCCGACCGATTCGGTCACGGTCAGGCCCTGCGATATGTCGACCCTGCCGATATCGAACTTGCCGACGTTT
Organism: Mesorhizobium sp. P2_H9; assembly: GCF_056403215.1. NCBI lineage: Bacteria > Pseudomonadati > Pseudomonadota > Alphaproteobacteria > Hyphomicrobiales > Phyllobacteriaceae > Mesorhizobium > Mesorhizobium sp. P2_H9. The sequence goes on from NZ_JBFUFX010000030.1 coordinate 983, forward strand.
CCGGTGACCTGGAAACGGTTGAACGTTTCGACCGCCTGTGTCCCGCTGTTGTCGGTGAACCACTGCACCGTATAGGCATCGTTCAGCCCCTGGACCGTTGCGGTCCCGTTGGCATTGAAGGTGACGACGCTGTTCGTTGTGGTGGTATCGGTAACGACCGCCCCGTTCCCGTCCCTGACAACCACGCGCAGGATCGTCACTGAGGCATCGTCGGCAAGCGCGCTGTCGCCGGCGTCATTTCCAAGATCGGGGCCGGCGTCGGGAAGATCATTGTCGATGTAGCTGCGGCCGTCTTCGGGGTTGGTCCCCGCGCCACCGGCGCTGAACGCCCCGACCGTCAGCGTGAAGTTGGTACCCGGGCTACCCTCGGTTTGCGAGATGAAGATCGTGGCATCCGTGACGTCGATAAAGTCGTCATAGTTCATGCTGTCGATGTCGTCGAAATTGCCTACGGCCTGCCCGGAGACGAAGCTGAACACGGCCGTCTCACCCGGGTCGAACATCTGGTTGTTGACACCGATGGTGGCACCGTCGCCGCCCTGGCTGGTCTTGATGTTGTCGCCCGAATTGTCGAGCCCACCGTCGGCCTTGATGACCGGATGCAGTCCGCTCACCGTCAACCCCAGGCCCGCTTCGCCCACCACCACGAAGAGATTATTGCCGGAATCGAGAATGTCGAAATTGAAGGATGTGGATCCGGTCGCGGAGACGTTGAGGACGTCGGTCCAGTCGATCTGGTCGTCGCCACTCGTGGTATCTGGATGGGCGATGGCCTCGAAGGTCACCATCTCAATGCCGGCGCTGAGACTGTCACCGGCCGCGTTCAGGTAGAAGGCGGCGACGACATCGCCGACACCCTCGGTTGGGCTGGTTGTCGCCAGCACGATCGTCCCGTTCGCATAGGAATGGAGATAGATATTGTCGCCATCGACCGTCTGCAGCGGGTTGCCGCCGAAGATGACCTGGTCGCCGTCGAGCGGATCGCCGCTGGCATCGGAGAAGAACAGCTTGTTGATCGTCCCCCCGTCCGGGTTGACCGTGACAAGGCCCGCGCCGGAGACCGCGGCCTCGACGTCGTCGGCATAGGCAAGCTGTCCGGCAGACAGTTGCAGGTCGCCGGCGAGGCCGTTCAGAAACGTCTTGAAAGCAGAGGAAAGCCCAGTGAGGTCGTTGCTTACCGCGGTATCGCCGTCAGTCAGCCCCGAACTCTGATCCAGTATCAACGTGCCGTTGATGTCGATGGTCGCGGTCATGGTCGTCGTCCCCTGGTGAGGTTGAATCTAACGATCCGCACATCCAGTAGCGCCGAAATGACCCGCCCGGGTCTACCCCCCAACGCGCATTGAATTTGCGGTTTCGATTGGCAGTGTGTCGCCGGGTGAGAGGACGCGTCCATTGGCGCTTCGATAGTATTTCGGTTAATGTCCGAACCTGATCGAACGATGTATATCCTTCGATATATCAGACCTGACGGGTGCTGCTGACCGCAGCCGCTTGCGAGCCGCAGGCGTCTACGGGGGCGCAAAGCCTCATAATGGTGCTGAAAGATGGGGGTCAGATCAGGTCGATGCGAGCCGTTTCCGGATGGCCAGCGCTTTTGCCATGCGCCACCCAGGCTAGTTCCGCCCGGCTGCCGAGGTTAAGCTTGGCGTAGACATGATGCAGATGCATCTTCACCGTGCCTTCGGACACATTCAGCTGTTGCGCGATGGTCTTGTTGCGCAGGCCGCGTGACACAAGGCCGGCGACTTCCGTCTCGCGCCCAGTAAGCTTCGGCGCGGGTTGAGGCAGCGGTCTCGGCACCAGCAGATGCTGGAGGATGTGGTTGTCGACCCACTTTCGACCGGCTGCCACAGCGTTGACGCATTCGACAAGGTAACGGTGACTGATGCCATCCATCAGCAGGCCGTCGGCATCGAACCCCGGGATTTCGTTGATGTCGAACCCACCGTTCGGCTGCAGGATATAGATGATGCCCAGAGGGCTGCTGGTGGCTCTCAGCCTTGAGGACAGACCGGCCGCCTGCCGGTCCGCAACATCCAACCCTATGATGACAAGATCAGGCCGATGGCGCTCCACCAAGGGGAGAACCTCAATCGTGCGGTGGCAGACTGCGACAACACTATGTCCAGCCCCCCGCAGAACCCACTCCAGACCGGCGAGATAGACCCCCCGCGGGTCCGCTACAACCAGGGTCGACATGCGAACACCGTCCGTAAAAAACGCAACGAACTTTGTTTAATATGTCAGGAAACCAGAGCCTTGAGCAATTGTCAAGAATTCGCTAATATACTAATATAGTGAAGGCTATAAAAGAAACCCGTGGGCGTTCTCTGCGCGGCGCGGGCATCGCCGAATCTGGCACATCCATACATTCGATGGGCTCCACCGAGACGCTCGCAATTGCGCAGGGTGCCTCTTAATTCTACGCCTGTTCGTCCGCCGGCGATGACAGGTTTTTGAAGGGTCTTCTCCCTGGGCTGGCTGGCGGAGCTACTCGCAAAGCCGAATCATATGTTCTATGCTCGCCGGCGTCACGGCGCTCGACCGCCGTGATCGGAACTGAGGTCTGTTGTCCTAAGGCGGGGGCGTCCATGTTCGAGGTCGTCGGATTTTTTCGGCAGCAAGGGTCGATTTTGAAGGGCCGGCGCATCGTCAGCGCTCTTGCTCTGGTCGCCGCTGTGTTCGGGCTGTTGCTGCTCGCACCGGAAGCGGCGAATGCGAAGCCGAACTGGACGCTTGACCCGGCAAACTCGACCCTCACCTACCAATCGGTGAAGAAGAACACCATTGTCGAGACCAACAAGATCAGGAACCTCTCCGGCACGTTGACAGCGGACGGCGCCGCCAAGGTGACCTTCGATCTCAACTCGGTCGACACCGGCATCGATCTCCGCAATGTCCGCATGCGGTTCCTGTTCTTCGAGACCTTCAAATTCCCGACAGCCGAAGTGACCGCGAAAGTCGATCCTGCCGCCTTCGCCGATCTGGCGACGAAGCGGCGGATGACGGCGCAGATTCCGTTCCGGCTCAGCCTGCACGGCGTCGACAAGGACCTTGTCGCCACTGCCGTCGTCACCATGATCACCGACTCGATGGTGTCGATCGCTTCGGACGCCCCGGTCGCGGTGCATGTCGAGGATTTTGGCCTGCTCCCCAACGTCGAAAAGCTGCAGCAGGCCGCCAATGTCAGCAGCATCGTGCCGACCGCTTCGGTGTCCTTCGATTTCGTCTTCACTGCCGACGGCGCAAAACAGGCGCCGCCGCCGGCCGTCGCGGCAGCTGCGGGTGCTGCAACCGAGGTCGGACCGGTCGCTACCGACGCCGCGAAAACGACCTTCAGCGAGGACGAATGCATGAACCGGTTTGCGGTGCTTTCGCGCACCGGAGCCATCTATTTCCGCCCGGCAAGCGCGCGGCTCGACGAAAAGAGCCGGCCGTTGCTGGCCGAGGTGGTCGACGTCGTCGGCAAATGTCCGAAATTGAAGGTCGAGGTGTCGGGCCATACCGATTCCGACGGCTCGCCCACGGCAAACAAAACCCTTTCGGAGCGGCGCGCCAGGGCGGTGGCCGACGCGATCATCGCAGCTGGCATTCCGTCGACGCAGATCGCGGCCACCGGCTACGGCGAGGAACGGCCGGTGGTGGCCAACGACACGCCGAAGAACAAGGCGTTGAACCGGCGCATCGAGTTTTCCGCCACGCCGCTCATCAACTGAACAGGGATTTGTCGTAACGGTGCGTTTCAATCTGATTGAAAATGGCAGCGGCCTCCTGCGTGGCATCGGTCTGACCGTGCTGCTGCTGGTTTGGGGTTTGAGCGCAGCCAATGCCGAACGCCGCATCGCCCTGGTGCTCGGCAATGCCCACTACCAGAACGCGCCGGCGCTTCCCAATCCGGTGAACGACGCGCAGGCGATGGCCGATCGCCTGAAGACCCTGGACTTTGAAGTCGTCTCCGGCTTCGATCTCACCAAATCGCAGACGCAGGAGAAGATCGCGCAATTTGCAAAGCAGGTGCGCGGCGCTGATATCGCGCTTTTCTTCTATGCCGGCCATGGCTTGCAGGTCGGGGGAAACAACTATCTGCTGCCTGTCGATGCCGCGCTGGAGGACGAAACCTCGCTCGACTTCGAAGCCGTGCAGGTGGATTTCATCTTGCGGCAGATGTCGCGTGAATCCGGCATCCGGCTGGTGTTCCTGGATGCGTGCCGTGACAATCCTCTGGCCGACGTGCTGGCCAAGGAGACCGGCAGCGCGGCAAGCAGCGGCCTGGCCGAAATCCCGATCGAAAACGGTGGCGCCGGTACGCTCGTCGCCTTCGCCGCCAGCCCCAACCAGGTAGCCTATGACGGATCGGGCGAACATTCGCCGTTCTCGGCAGCCTTGCTGGCCCATATCGGCGACGCCAACGTCTCGATCACCGAGACGATGAACCGGGTTACATCAGAAGTGTTCAAGGCCACCGCCGGCAAACAGCGGCCATGGATCAACGTCTCGCTGACAACCGAAGTCGTCCTTCACAAGGTCGATCTCAATGCACCGCTGATCGTCGGCGATTCCGACGCCGCGGCGGCCGAGACCGGTTCGCCGGCGCGCAGCAATGGCGCCGGCGCGGCCACGTCGTCTGCCTCCGACGCCAACGCGCAGGCAGCGCTGGAACAGCTGCGCCAGGAAATCCCCAAGCTGGGCTCGGACGCACCGGTCCTTTTCGACGTTCCGGTCAACTTTGGCGACCCGGCGATCGACGGCAAGAGCATCGCCCAGCTGATCCAGGGAAAGCCGCATTTCAGTCCGGTCGAAGGCCTCGAAAAGTCCGTCTGGGACAATCAATGCAGCAACTGCCATCAATGGACCGAGGAGCGGCTGTGCGACCAGGCCAAGACCTACGTCACCAATGACGTCTCGGTGTTGCGGCTGCAGCACCCGCTGGGCACGCGCTTCAAGGTGGCGCTGGGTAGATGGGCGCAAGGTGGCTGCAAGTGATGCTAGGGCTCTGCCTAACGCAGCGCCTCGATCTCGGCCAGCTGGATGCCCATTTCGACAAAGGCTGACAGCACGGAGGAGCGGTCCGCGATCGCCACCCGCGCCAATCCGGTCAAGATCCCGGCATTGACGGCATGGGCGGCGGAAAGCGGCCGCGGGCTCGACCCATTTGTCCGCTCCACTCCAGAACCATTGAGATGACATTTTACCGCGAGCGCAATCCAGACGGCCGGCGTCCTCTGCTGTGCCGCCGCCGCTTCGTCGACTGCCGCGAGGCGGCCTGGATTGTACGGATCGCTGACCCAGTCCTGAACAAGCGCCAGCAGCGCGCGGTCCTGCTCTTCGAGCAGTTCGGTCAGGTGGCCCAGGCATTCATGGCCCCACCAGATCGCGGCCCGGTCAGGCAAAAGGTAGGCGCAGAAGGTGATCGCCTCTTCAGGTGTCCGTCCCGCCAGGAGCAGGCGGCAAAACTCAAGCGAAGGCTGGTCGGTGGGAACGGCCGTCATGTCGCGGGCGGCAGCGGCGTTCGCAGCGAAGAGATCGCGCGCGGTTTTGAACTGGAGCCCGTTGGCCATCGCTGTTATTTTTTCCTCACCGAGCACTCAAGCCTCCGGCGAGGCGCGGGTCAAGTCTCTGTCCGTTGCTCTGGGTAGCATCGGCCACTGCCGCATCCATGAGGTTGTTCACAGACAGCGGCTTTGGAATTTGGTATGGTGGATCACCGGACCATGGTCCCAAAAAGTGGAAACCGGTTTTTGGAAAAGATCATGGTCAAACAGAAAAGTTGGAGCCCCGTCCCGATCCGATCGGGATGGATCCGGCTCTAATGAAACCGGATGCTCAAAGAGGAGTAACCGTTATGAAGTATGGCAGTTCAGCCTTTGCGTTGGCGGTCGTGCTCTTGTCGAGCCACGCTTCCGCCGATCCGCTTCAGAAATCAGAAGACATCGTGAAGTTTTTTGCCGGCGCGGCCGACCTCGGCAAGGCGCGTGGCATATGCGTCGGCACCGAGGACGAGTGCAAAAGCAAGACCAAGGCAAAGGAAGGGCCGCCCGAAAAAACCAGCCTCGATATGCTGATCAATTTCGGGCTGGATTCAGCCGAGCTCGACACGACGGCGCGCGCTGAACTTGGCGAGTTCGCCAAGGCGCTGAAGGATAGCCGGCTGAGCAGCCTCGACTTCGTCGTCGAGGGCTACACCGACGCCACCGGCACGGTGCCCTACAATGAGGGCCTGTCGCAACGCCGCGCGAAATCGGTGGCGGCCTTCCTGACGGCCAGCGGCGTCGAGGCCGGCCGCATCAACGCGATCGGCCTGGGCGAAAAGAATCCCCGCAGCCCCAACCCCTACGATCCTGCCAACCGCCGGGTGGAAATGCGGATAAAGACGCAATAGTGAATCTGGTCGTCGGAGAGATCGTGCCCAAACAGTGACATAGAGCCCCATCTCGAGATCATCGAAATGGGGCTCGATCTCTTTGTCCAAATCGGTTCCGGATCTCGCTGGCCTCGACCTTCGGTTCGAGGCCGCCCTGGGATTTCGGCGGTCAGTTCTTGAGCACGCCGCCCACCGCCACGCCGGTGCCGAAGATCAGCGCCTTGGTCAGGAAATCGTTGTTGTTCTGCGGCGGCTCATCCTCTCGCACCACGGTCTCGCGGTGGCGCTGAACAACCAATTGTTTCTTGCGAGGCTTCTGCGCCACCGGCTTTTGTGTGCGGACCTTCTGCACCACCTGCTTTTTCGGTGCCGCCGCACGGGCCTGATCGGCAGCGTATCTGGCGCGGACCTGATCCATCATCGGATCCGTCTGGATCACCAGGAACGCCAGCTGCTCGCGCGTCAGATAGGTGGTCTGCGGCAGACCGTTCTTCTCTTGCCAGACGCCGATCGCCTGGCGGGTCTGCGGGCCGATGTTTCCGTCGATACGGCCAAGTTCGTTGCCCAAGGCTTCGATGCGCAACTGCAGATCGATGCGGCCCTGGCGATCGAGACCGATCGCAGCTTCCGTCAACTCGGTGCCGGGCGTTTGCTTCACCTCGTCCGAAACACCGACCGAAGTGCGCACGGCAGAGCCGGAACTGGCGTTCGCCTGACTCGTGTCGAGTGCCGCGACCTGCTTGTTTTGGGCATTGGGGTCCTTCAACGCATCGATGTTGAGCCGCGCCACCGTGGCGAAGCGGCCGTTCGGAAACTGGTCGAGATAGGCTTCGTAGAACGGAACGGAATTGCGCTTGGAAGCCTCGTCCCAGAGCCGCTGTTCGACTTCCCAGGACGGAGGATCATTGGTTGCCACGGGCGCAACTGTCGTCGTGGTGTCTTTCGATGCGTCGGCGACAGGCTTTTCGGCAGGCGCCGCTTCCGCGGAGGGTTTTCCAAGGAAGACCTCGCGTCCCAGCGAGGCGTTGTGCCAGGGCCGCTGCCGTCCTTGCGTGGTCTCGGTCACTTCGCCGCGCACACGCGTCAGCGCGCTCTGGATTTCTACGCCGGGTTCGGTCAGGTGCCTGGCCAGTGCCGTGGAGTAGGGGCTGTCGACGCCGTTGCCGTCGAATGCGATGGCGCCCGGATCCGTTGCATAGGCAATCAGCAGGCCGCCGGTGCCAACCCCGTCGGATTTCGCTTCGACCGGGGCC
>NZ_JBFUFX010000031.1:2500-7682 GCF_056403215.1 Mesorhizobium sp. P2_H9
GTTCTGTTTGACATCGTAAAGAGAAGATTTGTTCGAACTTCATGGCCGAAAGGCTGTGATTTGTCGCGGGAGACGCTCAATCTCCCGCATATGATGGGCTTGCCTAACCGCACCCTCGAACCGATCTCGAGAAGCTGGTCTTTTTGTGCCAATGACATCGGATCGGATCCTGCACAGGATCTGTTCCGGGCGACAATCTCTTCGAGATTGCGCGGACGCTAACCTCGCAAGGGGAAGGCTGAAGCGACAATCCCTTCGGGATTGCGCGGACGCTAACCTCGCAAGGGGAAGGCTGAAGCGACAATCCCTTCGGGATTGCGCGGGTGGGCATTGGCAATGAGAACGATCAAGTGTCTTAAGGGCAATTGGTGGATGCCTTGGCATGCACAGGCGATGAAGGACGTGATACGCTGCGATAAGCTACGGGGAGGTGCGAATACCCTTTGATCCGTAGATTTCCGAATGGGGAAACCCACCTAAGGTACTTGGAAAATCAGAGCAGCAGGGCGACGCGAAATCCCAAAAGGATTGAGTGTTAAGCGACGATCTCTTTGAGATCGCGCAGACTTGCTGCTGTGGTTTCCAAGTATCGATAATAGGTAACTTACCCTGAATAAAATAGGGGTAAAGTGGCGAACGCGGGGAACTGAAACATCTAAGTACCCGTAGGAAAGGACATCAACCGAGACTCCGGAAGTAGCGGCGAGCGAACCCGGACCAGGCCAGTGGCGATTGAGAGACAAGCGGAACCTTCTGGAAAGTAGGGCCATAGTGGGTGACAGCCCCGTACGCGTAATGCAATCAATCGTCCTCGAGTAAGGCGGGACACGTGAAATCCTGTCTGAATTTGGGGGGACCACCCTCCAAGCCTAAGTACTCGTGCATGACCGATAGCGAACTAGTACCGTGAGGGAAAGGTGAAAAGCACCCCGACAAGGGGAGTGAAAGAGTACCTGAAACCGATTGCCTACAAACAGTGGAAGCCCAAGGTTCGTCCTGGGTGACCACGTACCTTTTGTATAATGGGTCAGCGACTTAGTGTGACGAGCAAGCTTAAACCGCTAGGTGTAGGCGCAGCGAAAGCGAGTCTGAATAGGGCGTTCAGTTCGTCGCATTAGACCCGAAACCGAGTGATCTAGCCATGAGCAGGTTGAAGGTAAGGTAACACTTACTGGAGGACCGAACCCATAACTGTTGCAATAGTTCGGGATGACTTGTGGCTAGGGGTGAAAGGCCAATCAAACTCGGAAATAGCTGGTTCTCCGCGAAATCTATTTAGGTAGAGCGTCGACCGAATACCCCAGGGGGTAGAGCACTGGATGGGCTAGGGGTCCTCACCGGATTACCAAACCTAACCAAACTCCGAATACCTGGGAGTACTAGTCGGCAGACACACGGCGGGTGCTAACGTCCGTCGTGAAAAGGGAAACAACCCTGACCTACAGCTAAGGTCCCCAAGTTATGGCTAAGTGGGAAAGGATGTGAGGATCCCAAAACAACCAGGATGTTGGCTTAGAAGCAGCCATCATTTAAAGAAAGCGTAACAGCTCACTGGTCTAAATAAGGGTCTTTGCGCCGAAAATGTAACGGGGCTAAAGCCATACACCGAAGCTTAGGGTTTGGTCCGCAAGGGCCAAGCGGTAGCGGAGCGTTCTGTAAGCTGATGAAGCCATACCCGTGAGGGGTGGTGGAGGTATCAGAAGTGCGAATGCTGACATGAGTAACGTAAGGGGAGTGAGAGACTCCCCCGCCGAAAGTCCAAGGGTTCCTGCTTAAAGCTAATCTGAGCAGGGTTAGCCGGCCCCTAAGTCGAGGCAGAAATGCGTAGACGATGGGAACCACGTTAATATTCGTGGGCCTGGAGGAAGTGACGGATCATTGAGGTAGTCCAATCTTATCGGATTGAAAGGGCTGCTGCGTGGTTCCAGGAAATAGCTCCTCCTTATAGACCGTACCCGAAACCGACACTGGTGGACTGGTAGAGTATACCAAGGCGCTTGAGAGAACTATGCTGAAGGAACTCGGCAAATTGCACGCGTAACTTCGGAAGAAGCGTGACCCTTTTCTACGCAAGTAGAGGAGGGTGGCACAGACCAGGGGGTAGCGACTGTTTATCAAAAACACAGGGCTCTGCGAAGTCGCAAGACGACGTATAGGGTCTGACGCCTGCCCGGTGCTGGAAGGTTAAGAGGAGGGGTGCAAGCTCTGAATCGAAGCCCCAGTAAACGGCGGCCGTAACTATAACGGTCCTAAGGTAGCGAAATTCCTTGTCGGGTAAGTTCCGACCTGCACGAATGGCGTAACGACTTCCCCGCTGTCTCCAGCATAGACTCAGTGAAATTGAATTCCCCGTGAAGATGCGGGGTTCCTGCGGTTAGACGGAAAGACCCCGTGCACCTTTACTATAGCTTTACATTGGCATTCGTAGTGGCATGTGTAGGATAGGTGGTAGGCTTTGAAACCTGGGCGCCAGCTCAGGTGGAGCCAACCTTGAAATACCACCCTTATTACTATGGATGTCTAACCGCGGCCCGTTATCCGGGTCCGGGACAATGTATGGTGGGTAGTTTGACTGGGGCGGTCGCCTCCTAAAGAGTAACGGAGGCGCGCGATGGTGGGCTCAGACCGGTCGGAAATCGGTCGCTGAGTGCAATGGCATAAGCCTGCCTGACTGCGAGACTGACAAGTCGAGCAGAGACGAAAGTCGGTCATAGTGATCCGGTGGTCCCGCGTGGAAGGGCCATCGCTCAACGAATAAAAGGTACGCCGGGGATAACAGGCTGATGACCCCCAAGAGTCCATATCGACGGGGTTGTTTGGCACCTCGATGTCGACTCATCGCATCCTGGGGCTGGAGCAGGTCCCAAGGGTATGGCTGTTCGCCATTTAAAGCGGTACGTGAGTTGGGTTCAGAACGTCGTGAGACAGTTCGGTCCCTATCTGCCGTGGGTGTAGGAATATTGAAAGGATCTGTCCCTAGTACGAGAGGACCGGGATGGACGGATCTCTGGTGGACCTGTTGTGGCGCCAGCCGCATAGCAGGGTAGCTATATCCGGACGGGATAACCGCTGAAGGCATCTAAGCGGGAAACCCACCTTAAAACGAGTATTCCCTGAGAACCGTGGAAGACGACCACGTTGATAGGCCGGGTGTGGAAGAGCGGCAACGCTTGAAGCTTACCGGTACTAATAGTTCGATCGGCTTGATCGTTCTCATTCCTTATGCTCACTGATTGGCGACAATCCTTTGGATTGCGCCGAGGTGACAGGCACGACAAAGACCAGCGAACAGCTCCGACAGAGCCAAAGGCGTAACGCCTGATGCATTGTCGCGGCCAATCGCTCAAAAAGCTTCTCGAACAACGTGCGTTTTGCCGACCTGGTGGTTATGGCGGAGCGGCTGCACCCGATCCCATTCCGAACTCGGCCGTGAAACGCTCCAGCGCTGATGGTACTTCGTCTCAAGACGCGGGAGAGTAGGTCGCTGCCAGGTCTGCTAAACGCACGTTGAACTCACATCCAATCGGATGTCAGTGAAATCTTCTCCTTACGAACAGGCCCGCCAACGGGAACACGGGCCGCGCAAGCGGCCCTTTCATTTGGTGGCTCTTGATTCCGGTAAGGTAAAACTTACCTCTAAGGTTGACGCGGGGTGGAGCAGCCCGGTAGCTCGTCAGGCTCATAACCTGAAGGTCACAGGTTCAAATCCTGTCCCCGCAACCAAATACAAATGAGCCCGCCTCGCGCGGGCCGTTTTGCTATTCAAAGGCCGGCGACCAGGCGAATTCTGTCCTCATTACAAGTTACAAGGCCCGCAAGAAGCCAAGCCGACGCCGCGGGACCAAAAAGTCAAATCCTGTCCCCGAAACCAAATCCAAAAACGGCCCGCATCGAGCGGGCCGTTTTGCGTTAAGCGCCTTACTCACGAATCGGAACCCGAAGGATCGTCTCAACCCTTCCGGCGCGTTCGCAATCTGCGATCACACTCCAGCGCTGCCGGTTTGCTCCCGACTCGGCCGAACGCGGCAACCGCCGCGTTTGCATGCGACGAGAGTCGTGGCGGATAGTCCTGGGCACGAATCTCGATCGGCGCCGGCGCGATCGTGGCTGGTGGCATTGCCGCAGAACCGGGCGACCGAGCGAAACCGTATGCGCGCATACTGCTAATCAATGCTATCTATTGCTGTCCTGATCGGCACCATCTCTTCAGGGGGTTGCCATGCCCAACTACGCCCTGAACGTCCACTACGAGAGCAGGAAGCGGCTCGAATCAGGCCGCTACAACATGCTAGTGAGGTTGTTCGCGCCGGCCTGCGAATGCTCGGGGATTTCGAAGCGGAGCGGGAAAGATGGTTGCGCGAGAAAATCCCGGCGTGCCTGAGCGAGTTCCAGCAGGATCCGGCCAAGGGCATTCCTGCGGAAACGGTTTTTTCGCGGCTCGAGGCGCGTCACCGGGCGAAGCAGGCGAAAGCCAGGTAGGCAATGGAGTACCGGGTGGTCTTTCCGTCCCAAGGCGGAAGCTGAACTCGAACGGCTCTATGACGACACAGCCGACCGCGCGTCGCCGGCGAATCGCTTGGAATTCATTGTCGGCATCCGCGACTGGGCTTGTCGACTTTTCCACAGCGCGGCACAGAGCGGGTCGAGATCATGCCTGGGCGGCGGATCATCGGCTACTGGCGCGCCGTGAGCATTGCCCTTGCGGTCGAGGGCGAACAGGTCCTGATCCTGGGCATCTTTTTCGTCGGCCGACGGAACATCACGGCGGAATTGYTGGAAAGCCGGCTCTGAAACGCTGCCCAGGGCGGCGCGGCTGTCCGATAATTCCCCAGGCAAGGCAGGCGACTTTCAAGCCGATTGCACGCGCCCGCCGCCTCGGGGTGGCGAGCCCTCAATTGAAATGATAGGCAGCGGAACACCACTCACAATTTCAGCCAAGCCAACTCACGAATTTCGGCCCCGTGGATATCTCCACGAGAAATCGAAAAAACATGGTTGAGTGGTGTTGACAGTTTGGATGGGTGGCGACTATATACGCCTCACGAACGAGGGCGGTGCGCCGCTGGCGGCGAAGCAGTTTGCTTCTGAGAAAGCCCTTGTGAGAATTCAAGAGAGCCGCGTAAGCGACACTCGGACGGCCCCGAAGCCACAAGCGTAACGGGCCACGACCTCGCGTCTGCGA
>NZ_JBFUFX010000032.1:0-4283 GCF_056403215.1 Mesorhizobium sp. P2_H9
GAAAGTGCTTCGGCAGTGCGCCGGTCGAGTTCAAGCATGACGTTCTCGTATGTGTCGGAAATGCCGCAATTGGGGCAACACAAGAGGTCCGACCCGTGCGGCTCACCGACGCCTAGAGGCACTTTGCATCTTTTGCAGGCAATCCGAGGAGCGCTTTCGATCATCTCGATGGGTATCCCGCCATTTTGACGAACGAAGCAATTCCGATGCCAACCGCAAATGATCCGTTGCGGGACATCAACCAGATGAATGCTCATTAGCCTCGCTTGGCGCTGGCCTCTTACCTCCACCGGCCAAGCGCCTCGCGCTTCCTGCCCCACGCACGTCCTGGCGAGTCCTTGTGCCAGCGCTGCGATGGTGATTTGGTGCAACCGAATGAGCGAGGACGCACCATGGCAGAGATCGTTATGAAGGCTCCGGTTCTGCATGTAGTTTTAGCATCCGGGATCGACGCCGCAGCCGGCACACTCTCTGTCACATTTGGCTCAGTCGACAAAAAGAAATTCCAACTCGATTTCTCCGCGCAATGCGTTCCGTTGGCAATCGCTGCCCTGTCGGCCGAGATGGGAAAGCTCGTCGCTACTCTGCCTGCAGAAAAGACACCAAAATTGCAGGAAATTTCTATAAAGAGCACGCAATTGACCATGAAAGACGACGGCACTGTTGCCATCTTTCTGCGATTGGAAAGCGGGGCAGAACTTCCGCTTGATTTTCGGTTGGATGACCTTACCCGGCTGCGTCAACAAATMGACGAAGCGGTAAAACTCGCCGATCGAAACACCCGCCACTGACCTTAGGATCGCTGCAGCCGTCTGGCGCTGCCGGCAGCGCGACATGATCGGCATGGCCGCTTGCCTGCTGATGGCCGGCATGGGTGTCTACCTGCTATTCAGCTAGCGCCTTTCCGGCTTCGGCGTGATCGTCTCCACCCGCACCTTGTCGCCGATCTCCTCGGGCTTCCGCGATCACGCCATAGGCTAACGCGATCCCGCGGTTCACAATTCAACTACAAGCGGTTGATTCCTTTGGGATGTAGCCGCCATCAGAGGTCCGTCGCGTGGGGGCACGCGGCGGACTGCTGGTGGCCGGCGGAGCCGGGGTGAGGTTGCGCAAGAATCGGGTTTTGACGGCGTGTCATCCACCGTATTGAACGCGCCGCTCGACCCGCGCCTGGTCGCCGATTTCCTTTGCCTTGGCCAGAGCCTGGTTTATGTCTGTCGTGGTCAAGACAGTCCGCCAGTGCGGCGCCTCAAAAACGCTCACGATGTAGGTTGTCACCGGCATCCCGGTCATGCGATCGCTCCCCTAAGTCCGCCGTCACGCCCCCGCGCGTCATGGCTCATGGGGCCATTAAAGCGGAACCAGGCGTTAGGTTCCGTGATCCCGGTCACGGACCGTCCTAAGCCTTGGCATAGGCGCTCGGCCGCGAGTCCGGCGTGTAGATCAGCCCGACCCGCTTGCCGCCGCACTTCGCACATTTCAGCTTCGGAATGAGGTCATCGGCCATTGCGGGAGCATCCGGCCCGAACCGATCGCGCAGCTTCGACAGATCCAGCACCTGGCTATGGTTGCATGGCGCGTGATGGCAGTGCGCCGTCACCTCCATTTCTAGCGCCGCTACGGCCAGGTCGCCAAGCCGCCATCGCGGTGCACGATGGCGTCCAGAATTGTCTCGTAGACGCTCCCCGTGTCTTCCTCGATCTCGACACTGCTAATGCCGATCGCCTTGGCATCAGCGAACAGCTTTTGCGTCAGTTCGGCGACTGAGAGGATGTCGGCGCCCACCGTTTCGGGGACGTTGTTGGAGATCCATTTGTGCAGGAAGTCGGTGCCGCGTGTGCTCATGAGCAAATAAGCGCGCGGCGTATATTAGGTTCCGCTCATCTTGACGCCGGCGCCGGCCGCTCCAGAATCGTTGATATGGCAAGTGGCATCAAAGTGGGCGATGAGGTCGCGATCACCGCGACGATACGGAAACGCGTGACGGAAGACAGGGTCAGCGTGCTGATCCCGTCATATCACCAACCGCACTCAATTGTGCACACGTCACCAAACGTGAGCAGCGGGCAGAAGGTCGAGCTTATCGGTGACGTCACCCACATTGACGCAGACGCGAGAACGGTCACCATCAACTTGGGCGTCCCCGTCACTGTCAACGCCGACACGGTGAGGCTGGTGACCGCCTACGTGCCGCCGAAGCGAAAGACACCGCTGGTCGACAAGGCTTAGGACGCATTACCAGGCTGTTACAAAAAAAGCCCGCTGTCATCTCAAAGGAGCGGCAACGGGCTGAGTGCTTTTGGAGTGGTCAAGGGCAATTAAGCCCACCCTAATGTTAGATCAGGAAGGCGCGTTTGTCGTCGAGCAATTGCCTGTCGTCGACGGCTGGGGATTGCCTGTGGATAAATCACCAAGCGCGCAGGCCGCCAGCGCGCGTTCTGGCTGACCGCTATCCAACAGCGCAGAACCTTGCCGCGCGTCCCAGGCGGGCGCCTGTGTTCCCATAGCCAGCGATGTTGATTGCTCTTCTGGGAAGGGCAATGGCCCCGCATACGTGCGCGGGCCGGTCACTGTCGTCGGCACGGATATCTATGACCTCGACCGAGACGGCGACGGGATAGGCTGCGAAAACGGTTAGAGCCACCGCTAGCAGATCCCTGCCGAATTGACTCGCTAATCCTCCACTAAAGCGTACCGTGAATTGTCGCCCGCCTTGTACGGCACACGGGTGCTTGGAAGCCAACTTCGGTGCTCCCGCCTTCTCGGGAGCTATCAATGGACCAGAACCGTGAAGAAGGCCGCGTGTCGGCCTTGGACTTCGATATCGTGCGCGAAGCCTTCAGAAAATCAGTTAAAGAGACGAACCTGGCTGAAGAGCATTGGCCGAAACATATCAAGTTGCTCTTTCAGGACCTGCTCGACCACGAACCCGACGAGAGCATAATCAACCGGATCATTGGGCGGGACACTACTCAGCCGTAGTGGGCCGCACCGGGGCCTGTCCCATTCCACCGGATGAACGGCGCATCCTTTCCGGTGATATCCTTGACCGTCTTCAGCATGGCCTCATGGCCCTGAAGCACGCGGCATTGCTCGCAGCCTAGGCGATAGCAGCGGGCGGACAACGCCCTAGTGTAGCGCTTCCGCCGCCACCAGAAAGCGCTAGGGGTTCAGTTGGCTATCGCCGACAGCCCTCTAGCTACGGCCATTGTCGTCCTTACCCTTGGCAATGATCCGAGCTTCTCTGATTATCGAGGACCGATCATAGCCAACCATCGAAATGATGTCTCGAATCTGTTGCTCGGTAACGCCCGTTTTCAGCGCCAGTGAGTTTACGAATTCCTCTGCCCCTTGAGGGCTCTTCTTTTCGTCAGCCATCGACCTGACCCTTATTCCCTCATCAACACAAGTCATGGTTGAGTCAAAGGTTCCGCATTCGACGGTTAGATGGACGAGGCAATTTTTCTCATCGCGTTTTCGTACCTCTTGACTCCTGGCGGGCACGATATTTACATCCCGCTCGAAGCCTTTCTCTCACCGCAGTTGCTCCACACGGGAGTGCGCCTTGATGTTGAACCGCCTTCGACCCACCGGGTTCTCCCCATCTGAGCTGCAAATCTGCCAACGTGTCTTTGATCGACTTTGCGAGGAACGGAAAGTCGACCGTTCGTCCAGTGATGCCGAGGATCTCGCGGCGACCATAATCAATGCTTTTGGCGCCGGCCTGGCTGACGAAGAAAAGCTCCTCGCCGCCGTGACCGGGCGTTTAGATGGGGCTCGAGCAGGATAGGATTCGTTGGAACAGTTGCCGCTGGGAGTGTCGTCGGTCGGCCAGTTCGATCGGGTTTGAAGCTACCCCTCTTCCCTGAAATCCTGCAGTGAGGCATGTCTGAGGTCTTCCTCGCCGCGCAGGTGCTTCACAGTGACAACGAGGCCCGGCTTGATCCATTGCGTGGCCGGCCGCTTCATGCCCTTGGGCGCCGTCCCTTAAGCGCGGAAGGGACCACCGACCTTCCTACCCCGCACTCTCATGTCCTCGTCAATAGTTGCGCTCCTTGTCGACTCGGATCCTGCTGTCGGAGAGAGAAGGGCGAAACGATAGACCTTCAAAGCAGGTTGCTTGGCCTCTTGTCTGACAGGTCGGCAGAGCGCGCGGGAAAGTGCTTCGGCAGTGCGCCGGTCGAGTTCAAGCATGACGTTCTCGTATGTGTCGGAAATGCCGCAATTGGGGCAACACAAGAGGTCCGACCCGTGCGGCTCACCGACGCCTAGAGGCACTTTGC
>NZ_JBFUFX010000033.1:0-1697 GCF_056403215.1 Mesorhizobium sp. P2_H9
GTTGCCAACAACGTGGCGACGGTGACGGCGACGCTGAACAACAATTACGATGCCCATCCCGGCATCAATCTCGACGACCTGGTCAATCTGGGCCATGTCGGCGTAGTCGCCACCGATACCGATGGCACCCAGGCAACCGGCACGGTCAACGTGACGGTATCCGACGACGTGCCGACGGCGCATGATGAAGCCTCGCAGAATGTTGCCGAAGGTGCGACCATCACTGGCACGCTGGACTTCGTCGCCGGCGCCGATGGCGCCACGGTGACGCATATCGGCGCCACGGCGCTGGTCTTTGGCAACGACGGCTACTCGCAGACGATCGATATCGGCGATGGCTCGATCAAGGTCATGGCTGACGGCCACTACTCCTTCACCGCTGACAGTTCCGTTTTTGGCACGGGCGCGGCTTCGGCAACCTATACGGTGACCGATGGCGACGGCGACACGTCGACGGCCGGTATCAGCTTCGCAGTGACGGACGCCAATACGCCGACGAGCGGCACGGCCGCGGCTTCGGTCGATGACGACGGGCTTGCCGGCGGCAATCCGGCGAGCACGACGGGCGACATCAATGCCAATGTCGGCGATGCCGACGGTCCCGCCAGCAGCGAAGCAAGCTTCTCGGGCACGCTGGGCGGCAGTGTCGGCGGCGACGGCGCCGGCGCCAACGGCTTCTCGTTCGCGACCCTCAACGGCACGGCAGGCACGGTCGGCCAAGAGAACGTGACCTACAGCTGGGACGCCGGCACCAATACGCTGACAGCGACGACCAGCAGCGGCGATCGTATCGGCACTGCGCTGTTCCAGGTCCAGATCACCGACCCGGCGACCGGCGCCTATCATGTTACGCTGCTCAACAACGTGCTTCAGAGCCAAGGTCCGAACGACGAGAACAACGCGACGGTCAACCTCGGCTATGTCATCACCGACGCCGACGGCTCGACGGCACCCGGCACGCTGACAATCACTTTGAATGACGATGGTCCCTCGATCTCGATCTCGGCCTCGGCCGCGACCCAGCCTGTGCTGACGGTCGACGAGACGGTGCTTGCGACGGACGCGACGGCGAACTTCGCCGCCAACTTCACCTCGGCCTTCGGCGCCGATGGCGCCGGCACGCTGATCTATGGGCTGAGCGTGGTGGCAGGTCCTTCGGGCCTGATCGACACGGCAACCGGCCAGGCGGTGAACCTGGTCCTCAATGGCAATGTCGTCGAGGGCCGCACGGCCGGCAGCAACGYGCTGGTGTTCACGCTGACCGTCAACACCGCCAATGGCGACGTGACACTCGATCAGCAGAGGGCAGTGGTCCATCCCAATACCGCCAACCCCGATGACAGCACCACCCTCAGCGCCGACAACCTGATCAAGGTGACGGCAACGATCACCGACAAGGACGGCGACTCGGCAACGGCCTCGGTCGACATCGGCCAGAACCTGGTGTTCAAGGACGATGGTCCCTCGATCTCGGCCTCGGCCGCGACCCAGCCTGTGCTGACGGTCGACGAGACGGTGCTTGCGACGGACGCGACGGCGAACTTCGCCGCCAACTTCACCTCGGCCTTCGGCGCCGATGGCGCCGGCACGCTGATCTATGGGCTGAGCGTGGTGGCAGGTCCTTCGGGCCTGATCGACACGGCAACCGGCCAGGCGGTGAACCTGGTCCTCAATGGCAATGTCGTCGAGGGCCGCAC
>NZ_JBFUFX010000034.1:0-1574 GCF_056403215.1 Mesorhizobium sp. P2_H9
AAATGCCGGGACTGAACACCTCTTATGATCGTGATCAAGTGGCTTCGGCATGACTATTTTCCTTTCCGTCAATTGAGACGAAACCCAAAATACCGAAGCAGATGTGCAAAGTAGGAGACAGGACTTTAGACGACGGCTGGCAAACTCTTATGCGCGGGTTGAGTACCGCATTTCCGTAGGTTCGTCTGGGGCTGCCTCTGTCTAGGATCGGGCATGGACCTGGGGTCTGCCACATAGGTGTTACGAGGTTTCCCCACCGGGGTCCTGTCCCCAGCTTTGCACAACAGCAGATGAGCATGTTCTGGGTGACGTTCTCCTGTGCTGGCCGCCTAGTAGGGCATCATTACACAACGGCGGCAGGGGTGACTTCCTGCCCGATGGCCCATAAAAATGCGGCCATCTCTCGCGCTATCGCGGTCACGGCGACCGTCTTCAGCTTGCCGGCCATGATCAGCTTTCGATAGCGAGCGCATAACCTGACCTGTCCCTTCCAAGCGATCTCTCGCACCGATTTCGGCAACAACTCCAGCCGTCTTTGGATGTCGGTGCTCACTCTGGCTGGGAAGCGATAAGCCCACGCTCCTTCGATCAGCACGCGGCGCGCTCTCATATTGCCAGCCTTGGTAACACCGCCGCGCCGAACCCGTTCGCCTGTCGAACTCTCGGAAGGAACAAGGCCAAGATAGGCCATGAGCTGGGGAGCAGTTTCGAAGCGCCGCACGTCCCCGATCTCGACAACAAAGGTAACGGCCGCGAGAAACGCTATGCCCCGCATCGCCTGATAAGCCTCGACGACGGGCGCCATCGACCAAGAAGCTGTTGCTTCGGCGACCTGCTTGCTCAGTCGATTGACTCTGACGGTAGCGTCCTCGATTGCCTGGATGTATTCGGCGAGCACAATGTGATGGATCGGATGGGCAAAGGTCAGAGTTGTCAGCCATCGCGTATGGGCCCGGGTCCAAGGCGATCGGCCAGTATAAATCTGGCCATGACGAAGCAGAAAGGATTGGAGCTGCTGGCGGGCTTTCCTCAACGTGTCGTTGGCGCCTTCCCGAGCTCGCACCAGATCGCGCACGGCCTCATGCACAACGTCCGGAACCCAAACGGGCGTCAACTCGCCGGCGCGATGGAGACGGGCAAGGCTCACAGCATCGCGACGGTTCGTTTTGACCCGGTCGCCTGGTCGCTTGGGAACGAGCGACGGCGCCACGACTGTGCATTCATGGCCCAGACCGATAATCTGGCGATAGAGATCGTAGCCGGTCGGACCCGCCTCGTAACAGAAGTGCAACTTGGCACCTCGCTTCGCCAGCTTGGCCACCATCGACGCCACTGTTGACGGTTCAGCGCAGATGTCACCGTAAAAGCGCACTTCACCCGTCCGTTCGCCGGCGGCAACCGCAACCGATATCTTCAGCTTCGAAGCATCCAGTCCGACGAAAAGTTCGCTATTCTCCTGCATGGTCCGCCCTCGCTTAAGCTTGGGGCTCGGCTTCGGCCCTTCCGAAGCAATCCCCGTCTTCAGCTTACCCCGGGGGCGGGCCACCTCGAATGAACGATCATACGGTCTAGGC
>NZ_JBFUFX010000035.1:0-1169 GCF_056403215.1 Mesorhizobium sp. P2_H9
ATGGCAAAAGATGGCAAAAGGTAAATTCGAGCGTAACAAGCCTCATGTGAACATTGGCACGATTGGCCACGTCGATCATGGCAAGACGTCGCTGACGGCGGCGATCACCAAGTATTTTGGCGAATACAAGCGCTACGACCAGATCGATGCGGCGCCGGAAGAGAAGGCCCGCGGCATCACCATTTCGACGGCGCACGTCGAATACGAGACGGCTGCCCGCCACTACGCCCACGTCGACTGCCCCGGCCACGCCGACTATGTGAAGAACATGATCACCGGTGCCGCGCAGATGGACGGCGCGATCCTGGTCGTTTCGGCCGCCGACGGCCCGATGCCGCAGACCCGCGAGCACATCCTGCTTGCCCGTCAGGTCGGCGTGCCGTCGATCGTGGTGTTCTTGAACAAGGTCGACCAGGTCGACGACGCCGAGCTGCTCGAACTGGTCGAGCTCGAGGTGCGCGAGCTTCTGTCGAAGAACGAATTCCCCGGCGACGACATTCCGATCGTCAAGGGTTCGGCGCTGGCGGCTCTTGAAGATTCGAACAAGACGATCGGCGAGGACGCGATCCGCGAGCTGATGGCTGCGGTCGATGCCTACATCCCGACCCCGGTTCGTCCGCTGGACAAGCCGTTCCTGATGCCGATCGAAGACGTGTTCTCGATCTCGGGCCGTGGCACGGTCGTCACCGGCCGCGTCGAGCGCGGCATCGTCAAGGTCGGCGAGGAACTCGAGATCATCGGCATCCGTCCGACGACCAAGACGACCTGCACGGGCGTTGAAATGTTCCGCAAGCTGCTCGATCAGGGCCAGGCTGGCGACAACATCGGCGCGCTGCTGCGCGGCGTTGACCGTGAAGGTGTCGAGCGCGGCCAGGTTCTGGCCAAGCCGGGTACGGTGAAGCCGCACAAGAAGTTCGTGGCCGAAGCCTACATCCTGACCAAGGACGAAGGTGGCCGTCACACGCCGTTCTTCACCAACTACCGTCCGCAGTTCTATTTCCGCACGACGGACGTGACCGGTATCGTGTCGCTGCCGGAAGGCACCGAGATGGTGATGCCGGGCGACAACATCACGGTCGATGTCGAGCTGATCGTGCCGATCGCCATGGAAGAGAAGCTGCGCTTCGCCATCCGTGAAGGCGGCCGCACCGTCGGTGCCGGCATCGTCG